>JAUIFG010000009.1 GCA_030429445.1 bacterium
CTGTAGGACGAGCGCCGAACAAACTATCTGGCAATCGCACATATGAATCTGTTACGTTTTGACGATTCGGCTTGATTACAATCGCATTCTGAGAACTTCGCGCAAAGAATTCTGGACTATATTCAAAAGACATCGTAAAGCTCAGCACCTTATTACCTGATGAATCTTCACCAAAACTCAAATCTGATGTTGAAACATGGTCAGTTAATGGTTCTTTTTGAGTTTCACCATTTTCATCTGTATAGCTGATGTTTGTACCCAAGATTGTCTTTTTCAATACATCCGCTGTAATATAACCGTTTGGCGCCTGACCCTCCAGCGTAATCGTTCCGCTCTCTGCATCAACCACAGTCTGCGCAAAACTAACCTTATTGGGCGATGCAGGATTGATTGCAATTAACAAATTAAACAGCCTCGAGACAAGATTCTTTTGATTATGGAGCTCATCCAAACGAGTTAACTGGTGCTGAACGGTTAACGTATTGTCGATATCCTCAATGCCTTTTAGTTCATTGCTTTTAGTAGTAATGTCGTTATCAATTAAACCTGATCGAACGGTTTGAACTCCGTATAAATACAGCGCCATCAATACAACGACACCAATCGAAGCGATACCGACCAAAACAGTTCCGCTGATAACTAGCGCACGGATTCGTTTAGCCCGGATAAACTCCTGCTTTACATCAGGAACAAGGTTAATCTCTATCATGATCGATTTTCCCTCTGGGCTAACCCAACCGCAACAGCAAACTCAGAACGAATCGTTTCAAACTGAGCGTCTTTTGGTGTTGCAACCATTTGCCATGGATTGGCTGCCACTGCTGGAATACCAATCTTGTTAGCGATATATTGATCTAGTTGTGGAATAGTACTTGCGTAGCCAACGAGTAGGATACTGCTTACTTGTAGCGAAGGATACCTGGTTTGAAAGAACTTCACTGACTTTGACAAATCTGACGCAAAGCCATCAAGCGTACTACTCAGAGCAGTTATCACCTGCCCTTCAAGCTTGTCTGGAGCCAGTCCAAACTTCATAATAAACTGCCTTGCTTGATCCTCTTGGACATTGAGATTCTGCATTGCTGAGTGAACCAGCGTTGATAGACCACTTGGTATTGTCCTGACCAATCGCGGCAAATCACCGTAGGTCACCGCTACATTGATTGATTCTTCGCCAATATCAACAATAATCTGGGCATCCTTGGTTCCCGGAACAGATACTGATCGTATCATTGCTAGAGGATCTGGTTCAGCGGCAATCACTTCAAGACCAAGGCTTTCAATGAGCTCCATTCTTTCCTCTGCATACTTTACCGGTGTACTCGCAATCAAAACCTCTTGCTGAGCAGGATCATGAAGTGACTGTCCTAGCACAGACCAATCTACCTTTGCTTCATCTAGGGGTATGGGGATGTATTGATCAAATTGATACTTCAGTGAGCCTTTTTGACCCGTCACGGTCGTAGTTGGCATATCAATAACTGTTATGAACGTCTTGTTAGAGGGTAAGTTGATTGCAACATTTTTTGTCTTGATACCACTTTGTCCAACAACTGTCATGATAACTTCGCCTAAACGATTACGAGCCTCTGCTGAATCTGCAGTAGATGTCTTTACATCAAGAGGGGCATATCCATAATTTTTGAGCGACCAGTGACCTTTGCCGCTGGGGGAAAGTTGAACAACGCGCACAGCAGACGTACCTATATCAAGTCCGAAGAAATCACCCACGCCTTTTATCATTGCCATAATACTCCTAATTATACATAACCATTATCAATCGGCAAACATTTTCCTAAAAATAAGGCGGAAGTTCTATTGAATAGCTCGTCTGGGCTTTGTAGTCACTAAAGCTCAAGGCTTGAAGCCATAGATATGTAGTTGCTGGTAAATTTATGATCTCCGCAGGTGTATCTGTTGGATTGTCCTTATCTGCTCCGAATGTACGGTTCAGTCTAAGGTCTTTTGCCATCACAGGTCCATTGATTCGAAGTTCCTTGTCGCAAGCCTTCAGAGTTGGAGATTTATCGCATGTAGTTATTACGCCATCACGCCCCGCCCCATCATTGAGCGCCACCAACCATGCATTTACTTTTTCAACGCCTTCATTGATGGTGATATTCTTTGCGATAATAACAAGCTGCGGGATGTCTCGAAGGCGACTAATAGAATCGTTTTGGTAGGTAATGTCACCGGTTATTGTGACGTTTCCGTTAGGGACATATACGATGAAAGATTGTTCTTTCTTTATTTCACTTTTACCTAGACTAAGATTGCCGCTCAACCTTTGATATAAATGCAGATGGCCCTTGTTAGCCCCGCCGTTAAGGCTGAGGGAAGCTCCTACGCTTGTCTTGTTTTCGTTCGCAACTCGATCTCGCAAAGCAACTGTTGTATCAGGAATACTACCAAGAGTACCGAACTTACCAAATCCGCCTCCAGGAACACTTGTATTTGCAAAAGTTAACTTACTCCAGTTGGATTGCGAGGCTGATGATGAACCATTTACTAACCCTGAAGCCGAAGCAACGTCCTCTACTGCGCCACGAGCAAAGATTCCATATTCCACCCAACTGCCATACGTTTGATTACTTGAATCTTGATTGGTGAAGCTTCCTACATACCCTATGCCTATGTAGTCCCCAAACTCTCGACCAACTCGTAGATCACCACCCCAAATTTGAGCATATGGATGAAGCGCAATGATGGTGACACATTCTGGTTCACTAAATCGGTTCGTTGGACTAGAGTCCTGAGTTGGCTTGGCGATGGTCAATATGTAGCAGATCTGAGAGCCTGGTTTCCATGAGGATTTCCAGTCGCTTGATTTCAATTTCACCTGTCCAAATTTATGCTCTCCTGGAGAAAATATTCTAGAGCCAACTCCAGGCGTGACGTTCGGTGCATCACTGCAATCAGACACAAACGAAAACTCTGCGCGCAACTTAGAGCAGCTATAGTTATCCTTATAACCAGTGTAGCTGAGTGACTTTTTCGGAGGCACTATAACTCGTTTTACCGACCAGCCTGTCTTTTCACTTTTACTTGCATCCTTATTGTCCACCGCGAGGTCAAAGGATGCTGTTCCGTCCTGCGATACAGTCCTATCTGCACCAAACGAGAGACTCACCCTTGGTACAAGGTTGTAGGTGGTCGGTGGAGGTAGAGTCAATTTGTCGCACTTGTCACCAATGGCACTCCGCAATTCTCTTGCCAAGTCTTTGTAGTTCCCGCTGATTCTAAATGTATCAGTGGCATTTGTATAACTACCATTTATCACGTAGTTGAGGCTGGTCTGATCAATACGCCCAATAATACCGCCAGCGATAACCCTACCAGCCGCCTTGTGCTTGAGAACTGCGTCGCGTCCCGCTTGACGTGCAATCTGACTGTTATCTATAGGAAGAAAAAAGCCAGAGGGGCGATTAGGCACGCCATCGGTCATAAAGACGATAACATCTGTTTTATCAATAATCGCCCTTATGCCACTGTTAGAATTTAATCGGCCCCCATCATATCCAAATCCCTGTTCGTAATTCGTCTCGCCCCATGAAACGAGTTGATTCAAAGCATTATTAAAGCTAGAGCTAGCTCCTTTGGAACTTACAAATCCATGATAAGGCGCATCGTAATTTGAAAAGCCATCCCCCGCCGCAAACGACCAAAATGCTAGTTCAATCTTACTGTCGTACACTCCTCCTGGCTGGAATAATCGCGCAATCTGATCACGCATTGTTATTAGATTCGTCCATCCCACTGAAGCCGAGCGATCTAATACCATCACAGCCCGACAGGTTAACGCTGACTTTGGCGGTGCTGGCGGAGGAGGAGTTGGCGCAGGAGGTGGAGGTGAAGGTGCTGGTGCTGGCGGAGGAGGAGTTGGCGCAGGAGGTGGAGGTGAAGGTGCTGGTGCTGGCGGTATTAGTATCTCGTCACACTCATTACCAATAGCCTCCTTCACTTTCTTTGCAAAATCAGTGAAAGTGACACTGATGTCGAAAACGTTAGCGCCATTAGAAGAACTGCCATTTATAACGTAGTTGAGGTTAGATTTAGAAGCGTTGCCAACCATAGCAGCAATAACACGCTTTCCGGCCGCCTTATGTTTCAGGACAGCCTCTCGTGCCGGCTCCTTAGGATGTGGCAAAAACCATCCATTTGGCTGGTTCGGCTGACCATCGGTCATAAAAACAATAACGTCGGCCTGACTAACGATATTCTTTATACCCCCATGGGAGTTTGGGTTACCCCCGTGATACGCAAAGCCCTGCTCATAATTAGTGTCATTTATAGTAGGGACGACCCTCGCTAAGGCATTGTCGAAACTAGTGTTTGCTCCCTTGGAACTCACAAATCCGTGATAAGGTGTATTATAATTTGAAATGCCAAAAATAGTCCCCGGTACATGTGAGAACGACCAAAATGCTAGTTGAATTCTATCATCGTAAATACCTTGGCTTCCCGGTTCGAATAATCGTTTTGCCTGACTTCGCATCACACCTAACTGCCCTGCACTAATCGAATTTGACCGATCAAACACCATCACCGCTCGGCAAATTGATTGACCTTGTGCATCGACACGCTGTGTTATGGCGAGAACAAACAAAAAGGTAGTCACACTACCTAGCAGCACTATCCATGCAATTGATTTGAGTGTTACTGGACGCATGTTACGTTCCCAACTCCCCTACTCTTGTAGCCTCAGCATCGTAATAGGCCTTGTCGAGCTTTGCTTCATTGGTCGGACTGTCAGACCATTTTCCTGCTAATTTATAATAGGTGGCAGCGAGTGCATATTGTTTTTGATCCTCGTATAATCGTGACAGCCAGTCGGCAACCAAAAATTTATCATCACTCAGAGGTTCTGCTTTTTTTGCAACTGCAATTGATTCTTTGGCATATCCAGCATCGTATAGTGAAGCTGATTGATCAATATAAAGTTCTATTTTGCGCACCGTATCAGTCTCGGCCTTAATCTCATTAGCATACACCTCTGCCGCACTTGCAGTATTACCTTCCTTGATAGCATCACGAGCAGCATCACGGATTGCACCATCGCGTTCTGATTGCTTAACTCGCTGTTCTGTCTCCTTTTTCTGTGCATCGGACAGAACACTAGTTCCTTCTTTGTTTGATTGAGCGAACCACAAAATGGCAGTAACCACCACTACAGCAACAATAACGAGACCTCCACCTGCAAAAAGTGCTAGTTTTTTCTTGCCCGACATATGCTTCTGCTGCTCATTCGTCATTTCTATTACCCCCATGTATCAATACTGCTATCGCTTAATTATAGTGTCAGTATACCTGCCTGTTAGATTTTGGACAAGGGCGTGAAGTAGTGTCGTTTGAATGATATTATGTATACAATGTTTTCATTAATTTTGGGACCAATGAAGAGTGGCAAATCACTCGAACTGATTGCTCAGGTCGCGCCCTACGAACACACTGAAAAAAACGTTGTGTACGTGCAACCCGAGGCAAATACCCGCGACAAGGGCGTTCAATCCCGCTTGGGCGTCAATGCGACAGCGCTCACCATCAAATCTCTGCACGACGTTAACCAACCTTTTGATGTCATTGGCATCGATGAAGTGCACATGTTTCCCGAGACCGACAAAGATATCGTAGAAAAATGGATACACAAAGGTAAAAATATCATCGCCAGCGGACTCGATCTCGATTATCGTGGCAAGATGCTCCCTATTATTCTCAGACTATACGAACTAAAACCAGACGTGCTCATCACCAAAAATGCTGTATGTGATGTCTGCAAAGAGTACAATGCCCAGTTCACACAAATCCTCACCAATCAACAGCCTGTTCTGGGTGGACTGGACGCAGTCACCATTGACGATGGTTCATACGATTTCCAAGCCCGCTGCAGAGACTGTTTCCAAAAAGACTAGTTACTTTTCGAATTACAGTTCTGCTCATGCTCGAGATGGTTCGTAATTTGCTCTATAATAATCCTATGAATAAATACGAAGGCACTAAACTACAAGATTTTTCACCGATGGATTCGGTATCAGAACTACAGATTAACGACATAATTCCTGGCACTGGCGATGAAGTTCCTAGTGGTGCAACAATTACCGCACACTACACTGGTGCCCTCGTAAAAAATGGAATTATTTTTCAATCAAGTCATGACATGGGAGATGCAATTACTTTTCCTCTGGACGGTGTTATTGCAGGCTGGACAAAAGGTGTGCCCGGTATGAAAGTCGGTGGTATGCGACGCTTGATCATCCCCTCCGAAATGGCCTACGGCGCACACAGCCCCGCACCAAACATCCCTGCAAACAGCGATCTAGTGTTTGATATCGAACTCGTTTCTATTAATTAACCCTGCTTCTATTTGGGTAAAGTCACTACCTCTGTTAAACTAGTTTGGTATGAGCTTATCAATCGGTATCGTCGGTCTACCAAATGTCGGCAAGTCAACTCTCTTTAACGCCCTGACGCGAGCGGATATTTTGGCTGCTAACTATCCATTCGCAACGATCGAACCAAATACTGGCATTGTACCCGTACCAGATACGCGCCTCGAAAAACTCCAAGAGATCTACAAATCAGAAAAGATTATCCCAGCAACGGTAACTTTCGTTGACATTGCAGGACTCGTAGCTGGCGCGAGCAAAGGTGAAGGGCTCGGTAATAAATTCCTCGATAACATCCGCAAAACCGATGCCATCGTACACGTCGTGCGAGCATTTGAAAATGATGATATCTTGCGTCACGACGAAGCGCCTGTCGACCCAAATGTAGACATCGATATTATTAATACCGAGCTCATCCTGGCTGATATCCAAACAATCGAAAAACACCTACCAAAAATTCAAAAAGAAGCAAAAGCAAATCCGACAAAACGTGAAGTTGCAACGTATCTCGAAAGCCTGTTGCGACACCTTAACGAGGGTATACCGCTCAGTGCCCTTCCCTCCCTCGACAAAGAAAAACTCAATGACCTGCAATTGCTCACTGCAAAACCGGTGATTTATGCATTTAATGTTGATGAAAGCGGTCTGACCGACACGGCAGAGCAACAGCGCCTCGCACAACTAGTTGCACCAGCAGAGTGCTTGTTTGTATGCGCCAAATTAGAAGAAGAAATCAAAGACCTAACAACCGTTGAAGCTCAAGAATTGCTCGAGAGCTATGGCGTACAAGAAACTGGATTACAACAACTCATCCATAGCGCATATGCAACACTTGGTCTGCAAAGCTATCTCACTGCCGGGCCGAAGGAAGTCCGAGCATGGACCATACACAAAGGCGACACCGCACCACAGGCAGCCGGTGTCATCCATACCGATTTCGAACGTGGCTTTATCGCCGCACAAATTGTTGACTATGATGATTTAGTAACCGCTGGTTCAGAATCAGCCGCAAAATCAGCCGGTAAAGTCCGCACCGAGGGCAAAACATACATCATGGAACCTGGCGATGTTGTTGAATTCCGATTCAATGTCTAGCGCTAATTGCCACCATAACACCGCTGATTCCATCCAGTGGACTTATTCAACCAATCGCGATTACCACCAGTGTATGTCTGCATACAGTAACTAGGGCCTTGCCCTACCTCATATGCATTTGAATAATACCCGCCATCATTTGCACCGCCATCACCCTCCAATTGCACCATTAATCCATACGTCTGATAACCATCAGCACTCTGACTGGCATATGCGTAATATAAGTCTGCTGACGAAGGAACCGATAATTCCGTTGGATCAAACTGTGCATATGGTGCCAATGCATCTGTTAGTATTTTGAGACGATCACAATGACCCCAATTATCGGTCTGTGAACCACATGATGTTTCATAGCCAAGGCCATGAATTATCGCAGGATACTGACCATTCGACACATAATAGAGCTCTATTGCCTTTTGTAGTTGATTCAAGGTTGCAATGCGGCTGGAATCACGAGCCGCCGACTGAATGCCTGTGTAGGCAACCGTAACAATCGCTGCCAAAATGCCAATCACAACAACAACTATCAGGAGCTCAACGATCGTGAAGCCTTTAACACTTTTTGATCTATTCCTCTTTAACACCCTGTCGCCTCCTTCACACTTATATGCAAGATGATGTCATCGGTGCCTCCATTCAAGCCATCAGGCCCTATACTCTTCAAATTCGTATTTGAGCCCCCCACCGATCCCGTGTTACAGTCATTGTCGTCATATCCCCAGCAATTTCCCCATGGGTCCGTTGATTTTAATCCTCTATAACCTGCGCCGTCCAATGCAGACACAACGGCATCAAATCTACTGCAATCTGGTGGGTTTGTATTATAATTCCATGAATCACCAACTGGAGGAAGTTCTCCGTTTATGACTTTATAAGCAAGCATCGCCTTCTTGAAACTCGCAAGTTCTGAACTTGCCTGATTGATCCTTGCTCGCTCCGTAATTCCGTTATACGCCACAGTAACGATAGCAGCTAGTATGCCGATAACGACAACAACAATGAGTAATTCGACAATTGTAAAACCTGATTTGCGCGTGATGCCCATATTACCATTTAAGCATATGGGCATTAATTAATTAATTAATGAAAAGTTGAACCAAATAGTGACTTCTACTTCATGGTCTCGAGTAGATAAAATCGTTCGTGATTACCTTTGCTGCCCGCAACATCGCTGTCTCGTTTATCGACAATAACAAATAGTGATTTTACCCACGTCTCAAAATCTCGTAGTATTTGGCGACGGATTGAGTCGTTTTTAATTATTCCCTTGTGCATTTGATCACTATTGGCTTCAAACTGCGGCTTAACCATGGCAATTATCTGAGCACCTGGTGCGAGTGTGGCAACTGACGGAAAAATCTCGCGTAAGCTGACGAAGCTCACATCGATAACGACAATATCTATCTTTTTCTTGGTTGAAAAATAACGAATATCGGTTTTTTCATGTAGCTCAATCCGGTCGTTACTACGCAAACTAGGGTGAAGCTGATTCGTACCAACATCAACAGCAATTACTTTAGACGCTCTGTGCTGCAACGCATAATCAGTAAATCCACCAGTACTACTCCCGACATCTAGAACAGTTTTGTATGCAAAATCAACATTCAACAACTGTGCAACACTGGAAAGTTTGAGCCCCGCACGACTGACATACCTCTCACGAGTGATAAGTTTGACATTACTCGCGTCAGACACAAATAACTCTGACTTTTTTACGACTCGCCCATCGACAGAAACCTTCCCTAGACCAATCCAACTCTCAGCCTGTGAGCGTGAAGTCACCAAACCTCGCGTAACCAACAGTTGGTCAAGCCGGACCTTTGTCATATTATTTTTTCCGTTCGCGATATTCACCTGTTGCTGTATCAACAGAGATAACATCACCAGTCTTGATAAATGCCGGTACCTTTACAACCAACCCCGTTTCGACAGTTGCATCCTTTAGGACGTTGCTAGTTGTGTCACCTTTGACGACATCTTCGGTATACGTAACCTCTAGATACAAATTCTTTGGCAATTCAACATTAATAACCGTTCCGTCAAAAAACTGCAGATTCAATTCGTCACCCTCTTTGAGGTATTGTGCAGCAGTATCTACCAGTTCAGCATCTAGCTGAAACTGTTCAAAACTAGATGGATCCATGAAATGAAAATCATTTGCATCTGAATACAAAAATTGCACAGGCTTGCTAGATACTTCGGCGCGCTCAATCTTGTCTTGACCCTTAAAAGTCTTTGGTATAACGCTACCATCAATCAAATTCTTTAATCGAACGTTCACGATGCTACCACCACGCCCCATCACCTTTTGACTATATTCAATCACACGAAACGGCTTGCCATCAATCTGACAAACAGTGCCTTTTTTTAAATCGGTTGGCTGATACATTTGAATTAGTCTCCTAGTCTACTAGTGATTAGTCCACTAGTTTTAACGTCGATATAAATTTATTTAACATTTTATGTATTTCCACAGATTCAGTATACAACTGATCATGTCTTGCGTTTGTCATGAGCCCCAGATCTTTTGCTATTAGAACCTGCGCCTGCAACTCTGACAATGAGCCCCTAGCTACAACAAGGAAATACTTGAAATCTTTTTTGGTATCCCTGCCGAATCCTTCGGCAATATTTGAGGGTATGGATACCGCAGCCCTACGCATTTGATCTGCCAATCCGAACTGTTCGGATTGAGGAAATGCCTGGGTCATCCGGTATATCTCCAGAGTTAATTGATGACTCCTTTGCCAAATAACAAGTTCGTGAAAGTCTTTTGCCATACCTTCGCCAGCCTTACTAAATCCTAGCGCGCTAGGGCACTAATCATCCCTGTACAACAAATGGTAGCAATGCAAGGTGTCGTGCGCGTTTAATAGCGACGGCCAATTGACGTTGCTGTTTTGCAGGCAAACCAGTCTTGCTCATTGGTTCAATTTGACCGTATACATTGATATAACGTAACAATGTCTTTGGGTCTTTGTAATCAAAATAGGCCGGTGCGTCTTTTTTAAATCTTTTCATAATATTCTCCTTAAAATTGCTTAGGGTGCTTTCAGTACGAGGCAGAACTGAGGACTGCAGCAAGCTGTATGATTAAATACTGCGAGCGAAGCCCGGAAGTTCTAACGAAGTAATGAAGGTGCACTGAGTGATTTTACTAAAATGGAATCTCACTGAGATCTATGGGTTTATCATCAATGTCTTCGATAACGACATCGTCAGACTTTTTCTTGTTGTCAGATGGTTTTGACGGAGCAGTAGATGACGAACCACCACCATCACCGTTTGGACCGTCCAAAAACGTCACATCAGTCGCAACAACTTCTACTTTGCTACGCTTTTTGCCGGTTTCTTTGTCGTCCCAGCTATCCTGGCGCAATCGTCCTTGTACGAGGCAACGGCGACCCTTGCTGAGATACTGCGCGACTAGTTCACCGAGTTTTTCCCAAGCTGTAATGTCGAAAAAATCGGCTTGGTCATCTTGTGTTTGGCGATCAACTGCCAAACTAAAGCTAACAACTGTTTTACCAGTAGAGGTTGAGCGTGTTTCTGGATCACGAGTCAAACGACCCATCAAAATCACTTGGTTTATACTTTTCGCCATCTACCTATTCCCCCTTTGTTTCTCGACTATCGTCGCCTTCTTCTGACCGATTTGCTCGCTTCTTATCTTCGGCGAGTAGTGCACGACCCTTTTCATCAACTGAAACCAACAAATAACGCAAAACTTCGTCCGTGATGTTCAACGTGTTATTGATCTTTAACGGTGCGTCAGCTGGTAATTTGACATCAAAGTACACATACACAGCAAAATCTTCTTTGTTGATGCGATATGCGAGCTTTTTCTTGCCCCAGTTATCTTCGCTAACGATTTCACCGCCAGCGTCCTTGATTATGCCCTTGACCTTGTCGAGGGGTTTATCCAAATCTGCTTCCAGATCAGGATGAATCAGAACTGTTAGTTCATATTCTTTCATAGATTTCCTCCCTTGGAATCCATATTAATCCGTTATGGATGCCCTGCCAATTGCGGGGCTGAGTTAATAACACTATTATTATAACCTACACCCCTGTAAAAGTCTAGTCTGACTTGAGGTGATCAAACAAATTGTGTACAGTAATCACATGGCAGTACCTGATCAAGTACCAGAAACAGAAGGTGGACCATCAGCCGAGGCGTTAAAACGCCAATACGCCTATGAACAATTACCGACAGCTCTTTGGCTTGCTACTGAACGACTCAACGCATTCCTAGAGACTGTTCCGTCAGATAATGTGATCAAGTACATTCATACGGCACGTACAAAAATTACCAATGATGACCATACACCCGAAATTACATACTATTCCCTCTGGACCGATTTTGCTGATATGAGACTCACGAGTAACGGTGAGTTACTCTGTAGTGATGATTACGAAGAAAAGTATAGCGATGCAAAAAATGGGGTCGATAAATCACAAGTCATCTCATTGCAAGAAATTTCTAACGATAAAGAAACCTACAATGTATATCGTATCGATTCACTTGTGACATCACTATCAAAGTTTCTTGCCTCGAAAAAAATCTAATAAAAATAGCCCATCGAGAAAGTATTCGGTAAACCGATTCGTCTTTCTCGATGAGCCTGCCCAAGCTTCGTTCATGTACTACTGGATGTTTTCATAATCCTGACGGGCCATGTCGGCCACTGATTGCACTTTGCGGTGCATCATGCGTGCAACCCAACCAACAACTGCCGGAAAATATCGCGCAAACACTGAATAGCGAGGCACGCTGGTATACAAACGTTTGTATTTGACCGCGTGTAACATACCATTGACGGCATTTTGAGGATCACGTTCCTTGTGCCCATACTTCAGTAGAGGATTCAGCTTCATTAAAAGCCGAGGAAGAATCTTTTTGAAATTATCTTCCATGGGGCTTGCATGCTCGGATAGCAACAATACTCCGCAACGTGCACCCGTGTTCTTCAGCTCGAGGTTACAAGATTCGGCCAACTTAATAGCGTGTGCTTTGGAAGCATTGTACGCCATCATAAGGAACAAGGGTACGATACCCCCGTTTGATGCGTTGACCAAACCAAACTTTCCAGCGTCTTTGATATGAGGCATGCAAGCACGGATAGTATTGTACACACCAACTTCATTGACTGCTCGAATTTGTTCATAACGCACAGGATCGTTCTCGAACGTCGTGATGTTTGCCACACCGGCATTGGCAATAAAGATGTCTATGCCACCCATCACATGAACGGCCGTCTCTGCAGCTGCTTGCATCTCTACAAGTTTTGTTACATCGGCAACAAAACTAAAAGCATCCAGTTGTTTAGCAACCTCGCGGACATTTGGTTTTATGTCAACAAGAAACAATACAGCACCTTCAGCGGCCAATGCACTGGCAAATCGTTCACCAAGCGTACGATTATCAGGACTGTCGGCCGAACCGGCACCCGTCAAAAAAATCCGCTTACCTTGAAGCGATTGTTTGCGAACCATGTCGCACCTCTTTCCGTGTAAGTATCAACAAACGAAACTCTTAATGAACTCCCAGGAGTCCCACCAGTCTGAGTTACATTTATTACACTCTAAAAATAATGAAAAGTCAATTTATACTTCGTCGTCTTCAGCTTCACTAGCATCCAGTTGATCCAGACTAGTCACCAAAACATCACGAGGCTTGCTATTACCACTCGCCTGACCGACGATACCCTGCTCTTCCATGGTATCGATATAACGCGCTGCCTTTGCATAGCCTATTCCCAAACGTCGCTGCAACAAACTAGCGCTTGCCTTGCCGCTATCGACAACAATGCGAAGTGCCTCCTGGTAGGTTGGATCCCCGCTAGTATCTGTTGCAAAGTCCATCACAACTCCACCCTTGCCATTCAATTGAACTGGCTGGCTAATAATCTCATCGTTGTATTGCGGTGCAGACTGGAGGCGTAAATGATTGTTAATCTTTGCAACTTCGTCATCGGTTACCCAAGCACCCTGCAAACGTTGCGGCTTGCTCATGCTCGGGGTTAATATCAACATCTCACCTTTACCAAGCAATTTTTCTGCCCCAGCTTGGTCTAAAATAGTACGGCTATCAACCTGGCTTGCCACCGTAAATGCTATACGCGCAGGAACATTTGCTTTGATTAAACCAGTGATAATATCAACAGATGGACGTTGTGTTGCGAGCACCAGATGAATACCAACGGCACGTGCTTTTTGCGCCAAACGTACAACGAGTGCCTCGACATCACGAGCGGCAACCATCATCAGGTCGGCCAGCTCATCAATCACAATAACAATATACGGCATCGCTCCCTCTTCGTGCTGTTGCATGTTGCCCTCATCGTCTTTGATAGAAATCTTGCCCTTGCTGGATTGCATTTTCTTATTATAGCTGCGAATGTCCCGTACTTTTTCGGCAGCAAGCAATTTATAGCGACGCTCCATTTCATTGACAGACCATTTCAGCGCACTAATTGTTTTTTCTGGTTCCGTAATAACAGGTGTTAACAAATGTGGAATATCTTCGTATGGTGCCATCTCGACTTGCTTTGGATCGACGAGGATCAACTTCATTTCGCTTGGACTGTTGTGATATAGCAAGCTCGTTAAAAGAGTGTTGATCATAACTGACTTACCACTACCCGTTTGACCAGCAATCAACAAGTGAGGCATTTCGTTCAGTTCCCCGATGACCGCCTCTCCAGATATGTCACGTCCAATTGCAAACGATAGTGGCTGAGTCGCTTTTTCCCATTGATTAGATGTTAGGATACCGTGCAACCGAACATCAGCTGCACGAAGATTTGGCACTTCGATACCAACGGCTTTTTTACCAGGAATTGGCGCCTCGATACGCAACGACTGTGCCGCCAAATTGAGCGCAATGTTTGTCTCAAGCGCAGTAATACGCGTTAGCTTAACGCCACTTGGCGGTTTGAGTGTATACTGCGTAACCTTTGGTCCAATATTTGCACCCTCCATCTCGGCATCAATACTAAACTCACTCAGTGTGTCCTTGATGATTTGTGCATTTTGCTGAACATCACCCGCATCAGCTGGCGCTTGCTTTTTTTGCAACAAATCGAGGCTTGGTGCCTTCCAATTTGGATCACTGATCGAAACAAGGGCTGTCTGCTCTTCCGCTGCCCTGTCTTGTTTCACACTGTTGCGAAGTGTTGAGCGAGCCGATGAGTCATTCGTTGTTTCAACGCCTGCATTCATCTTGAATTCCGCCATTTCTTTTTTACCATTACTCTCGGAGGCACGTTTCATTATTTCGACATTACTATCATCAAACTCCTCAGTTTGTACGATATGCCATAGTTTTTGTATCAATACTATTGGTGATACACGAACAACAAATAGAACCGTCACAAGAACCAGCAGGATATATACAAACACTGCAATGGGGCTTTCAACCAATGCCAAGACTAGCTCGTTTAGATTTTGACCGACCCAACCGCCATTAGTAGCACCAAAGATGAGACCAACAAGTCCGGCAAGCCAAAGCAATAAGAGTCCCGTTGCAACCTTCATTATCAGTGGCAATTTGTTCTGTTCGGCGCGAAAAATCTCAACAGCAACATACACAAATAGGAACGGTACGACATAGACAGCATACCCGATAGATGCGAGGGTGGCGTCCTGAATCCACTCTAAAACTGGACCGCCGACACCAAACCAGGCAACAATAAGTAAAATCGAGACAGCTATAAGCCCAAGGGCTATAACCTGCTGCCAAAATCCAGCCGGCAAAACGTGTGACGGATTATTTTGTACGGCCCTCTTTTTTGTTTTTCGTCTGCGCTTAGCCATTTGTTTATATTATACCCTGCTTTACTTCACTTATTATAGCAAAAATTACTACATTTTGCAAGTCACTGACCGCTAGTATGCTGGCGTATCGGTCTTTGCACGAAATGCTGGATCAACTGTGTCTGTGTCAGGAACTTGTCGAGGTGGAAACTTTTTTGGTTGTCCATTTTTAAACGGCCTTGGCTGACCATTCGTAGGTCGTTTCGAATCGGAACGATTCTGTCCACCACCAATCTCGTTAATAACAGGAATGACGATTGGCGTACGACGTGTCTGATCATACAAAATATGCGTAATCTCGTCTTTGATTTCTTTTTTGATCTGATCAATGTCAACCTTGTTGCCCGCAAAACTTCGAGCAACTTTTTGTTTCAAATACTGCCGAATCAAGCCCATGAGTTCTTCACTGTCACGTAGATAAATAAATCCACGACTAATGATGTCCGGACTTGTCAGTAGACGTCCACTACCCTTTTGAACCGTTAGCACTACGACAAACATTCCTTCGTTTGCGATGTGAATACGATCCTTGAGTACCACTTCACTAACAATCGCACCGCTATCGTCATACATAATGCCACCGACAGGTATGCGACCGTTCTTTTTTGCACCACTTGGTGTAATTTCAATAACATCACCGCTATCACACACAAAAATATTATCGCGAGGAATCGCACATTCTTTTTCGGCAAGCGTAGCATTATGAACTAACATATGAAATTCACCATGAATAGGCATGTAGTACGTAGGATTCAATGCGCTAATTAATTTGACATGATCATCGTAGTAACCGTGACCAGACAAGTGAATACGTCCGATACCATGCAAGTGTGTCTTGCGGTCTCGAATAACCTCACTACCTTCACGCATCAAGCCGTCGATGGTACGAACAATATACTTCTCGTTACCGGGAATCGCGCTCGAACTAAAGACAATGATGTCGGATTTTTTAACTTTGAGGTGCTTATGTGCACCACTGGCCATACGATTCAATACTGCGTTAAATTCGCCCTGCGATCCGGTACAAAGAACGACAACTTTGCTGTCGGGTAATTTAACAATGTCTTCCATTTTGACAATTGTATCTTTGGGGATCTTGATCGTACCCGTACGTAAAGCAACTTCAATATTCTGAATCATGCTATAGCCAGCAATCGCAACCTTACGACCATATTTATGCGCTTCTTCCATAATCATCTGCAAACGATGTAATTGGCTGGAGAATGTCGAGATAATAATACGCTCATTCGGATGACGCTCCATAATCTGACCGACACTCTCTTTAATATCGAATTCACCATGTTGATGCGTACCCTCGTCTTCGCAGTTCGTGCTCTCGTTCATGAGCAGCAAAATACCTTCTTTGGTTGCAATCTCTGTCAATCGTTCAAGGTCAAACTTGACCCCATCGACTGGATCCTCTTCGAATCGCCAGTCACCAGTATCTACCAACACTCCTAATGGCGTGCGGACGACAACAGCAGATGCATCGGGAATCGAGTGACAAACGCGAACGAGTTCGATGTTGAAATTATCACCAAGTTGAACACGTTCATGCTTTTCAGGATCAACTTCATGATACTCGGGCTTATAGCCATCGGTTGATTCTTCCATAGTCCTCTGGAGCATTGCTAGCGTAAACTTACTCGCATATACAGGTGCTCCAAATTTCGACAAAATATGTCGCGCAGCACCAATATGATCCAAGTGACCGTGAGTAAAGACAACTCCTCGTATTTTGTGTTTATTCTGCTCTAGATATGAAACGTCCGGTGTAATGTAATTGATACCTGGATAGTCAGGGCCAGGGAATAAAAATCCGCAGTCGATGACAATAATGTCATCTTCATATTCAATCGCCATCATATTCTTGCCAATACCCATTTCACCCAAGCCACCAACAGGCATCACCTTGAGCAAAGGCCCTCTCGTTGGCTTTTGTTTCTTGGCATCAGCCAAACTAAATTGTCGACCACCATAACCGTTGTAAACTGATTTGTTAACGGGAACATTAATCATGTGCTGCGATGCTCGCAAGTTCACATTTTCTGATGTCCGACGTTGTGCGCGAAATACCTCACCCTTCCGCGTATTCGTACCATTAAGCACAGTGTTATTTGATTTTTGCCTTTGTTGCGACTGGGGTCGCTTACTCTGATCATCTTGAGCAGCGTTAGAGAGTCTACGTTGACCCATAAATTGTTATTCTCCTTATTTTTCTTGTTTTGAAATTTATTTGCTTATACAAGGCTCGGGAAGCTAAATCTGCCAATTTCCCTAAGTAGTAATCTAATATTATCACACATATTGCAAAAAAGCAAACGTTTTTCTGATTATGCTATTTCTTTACTTTGTCTTTTGCCTGACGCACAACTCTCTGAGGAAATGGAATTTCAATACCGTTCTTTTCAAATGCTTTCTTTAGACGAGTGCGATATTCACCTGCAACATTCCATTGTTCAATCGGAATAGTTTTACCTACAGCTTTTAGGTTAACGCTAGAATCCCCAAAACTATCCAAGCGTAGATACTCAACGGGTTCAATAATGCGATCTTTCCAATCCGGATCATCCGCCAAATCCTGACCCACTTTATTCATCACATCTTTCGCCTTGTCTATGTCCGTATCGTAGCTCACCCCCACATCAATAATTAGTCCTGAGTATTCCAACGTCATATTCTGCACTGTGTTGACTTCACCATTTGGTATAAAATAGACACTTCCGTCCAAGTCGCGTAGCTTTGTAGTTCGTATCGTAACCTGCTCTACTATACCGGCATGTCCACCAATAGAAACCACATCACCTACCCTGTATTGATTCTCGAGAATGATAAAGATTCCACTCAGAAAATCCTTTACGGTACTCTGTGCACCAAAGCCTATAACAATACCGATCAGCCCAGCTCCGGTAGCGAGCGCGGCTAGATTCACCTCAAACTCATTGAGTATCAATATCGAACCAATGAACCAAATTGCAATTGTGAGCGCAGTTCGAAACAATCCAGTGAGTGTTTGCTCGCGCTGTCGTTCTTCCTTGGCATTCTTGTATTTTTTGCCTCGAACAGCCTTTTCGACCACTCGCCCGATATAATCTCTAACGACAAATTGAATAACGCCCAGTACTACCACATAGAGCAGTATTCTAAACCATATTCCACCGTCGGTAATAAGTTCCCACATACTTCCAGCGTAACATATGTGTTTGTCAGTCCTCAAGTTTGGCGATTATCTTTGGAACACTCAAGAAATCGTCGATCAATGTCTGCCTCATGCCTCCGTTATATAAAGCTGCAGCGGGATGATACAGCGGCACCACAATCAACTTTTCATCACCAAATTTGATACGTTTTGCTTGTCCATGAATCTGGCTAATTTTCATACCTGGCAAAAAATACTCCATGCTATGCCTGCCAAGCGTGATAACAACTTTTGGCTGAATAATCTGTAGTTGCTTTAGTAAGTATGGCCAAAATTCCTTTTTCTCTTCCGGCAACGGATCGCGGTTATTTGGTGGGCGGTATTTTACGATGTTCGTAATGAATACGTCACCCCTATCCATATTAGCTTGTGCCAACATTTCGTTGAGAAACTTACCCGCAGCACCAACAAATGGTAAACCCTGCTCATCTTCCTTTTTACCCGGTGCCTCACCGACGAATACTATATCAGCATCACTATTACCAGCACCCATTACAAGATTGGTTGCTTGTTCTGCTAAATCTCGACAAACGTCATTATCCAGAACGATCTGCCTTAATTTATCTAATTGCACCTGCTTGTCTAGTTTTGTTGCCATAAATAGTAGTATATCAAGTCAATTGCTCTAACAGGGAAAAGCAAGTATAATGGTTATGTACGTTACAGCAGAAAAACTGCAATGACACAAATATCAAAAAACATCACCCACGCATCCCTTCATCTCATGCTATTTTTAGGCGCTATACTTTGTGTCGCTCTCGTCAGACAGTTCTTTACGCCAATCGTATCGACTCCCCCGTCACCTAAAACTGAACCAAAAAATTATTCAATAGCTAGAGCCGAACAAAAACCACCTCAAGCATCAAGTAGCAACAACCAGACAACTCAACCTACTCCTAAAAAACAAGCAAGCCTCTCACCTGCACAGGATGCAATCAGACAATCGGTTCAGACTGAGTACGTCTATCATATCTTTGCTACACCCAACGATCCTACCTACGAAAGCACTAACTGGTCACTGGCGAAAATTAATGCCGAAGCTGCGTGGGATATAACAACTGGCGACGGTTCGACCATTGTTGCTGTTATCGATAGTGGTTTTGCCCTAAACCATGATGACTTGTCAGACAGATGGCACACGAATACAAGCGAAGTCGGCATGACTCAATTAGGTGATGCTTGCTGGACAGGTTCACCTCAGGATAAATCAACAAACACTTGCGATGATGATTCAAATGGATACATCGACGATTGGCAAGGATGGAGTTTTGTGATGGGCGACAACAACCCACAAACTGGACGAACTAATGAGACTGGTGATGGTGTAAGGCATGGTACTCAAGTGTCAGGTCTTGTTGGCGCATCGGGTAATAACGCTATTGGCATCGCTACAGTAAACTGGGACACTCAAATCATGCCCCTACAAGCACTCGATGATAACGGAACCGGCTACACCAGTGACGTTACTGCTGCAATTTACTACGCCGTTGATAATGGTGCTGATGTTATCAATATGAGCCTTGGTTCATACAGCGCTGATCCTTCGGTAAAAACAGCCGTTGAATATGCGATTGATAGTGACGTTGTTGTTATTGCTGCTGCTGGAAACTGCGGAAATGGTACGGGCAATGAGTGTACGGGTGTCCCAATAGGCAAAATCGGCTATCCAGCCGCCTACCCCGATGTTATCGCCGTCGGTGCAGTTGACTCAAGCGACAATCGCTCTAGCTTTAGTAGCTATGGGCCAGAACTGGATGTTATAGCGCCCGGTTCTGCCGTACCAATTTCGACATCTTGGTCTGCTACTGAGCCAACCTCACTTTATACAACAAATCTCTACGGCACATCGTTCTCATCACCCCTTGTTGCCAGCCTCGCAGCACTAATCAAATCAATTCGCCCCTCTACATCAGTCGCCGATATAACAGCAATTATCAACGGAACTACTTCAAAGCCATCGGGAATGAGTGGGCTATACTACACTCAAAAGTTTGGTCATGGCATCATTGACGCCGAACGGGCATTGACAATTGCCATGGCACTCAACGACACATCGGATACCCCAGTATTACTACAGGCAGGCAACCATCGCAAAGAACATGTCACAGGAGACACATTCGTGCAAAGTAGCGGATGTGAGACGGCACCAGGTAATCCCTGTACCGTGCAATTCTACCAGCCATCAACTGGCTACACGCACTACCTCCCCTACCAAATTGCCGACAACAATGGTGCGGGGTGGTCTTGGCTACCCAAGTTTATTGATGTTAGTAGCTGGGAAGTCCGCGCGAGAATTGGCGAAGCCGTGAACAACACACCCTATATTTTGATTCGCAAAGGTTAACTTTCTTCGACGTCTTTGATACTCAAGCTCAGTCGTCCACGATCATCAATTTCCATCAACTTTACTTTGACTTCCTGGCCTTCTGTCAAAACATCTTCAACTTTTTCGACTCGATCCTTTGATAACTTGCTAATGTGTACCATGCCATCAGTTCCTGGCATGATATTCACGAACGCACCGAAATCTTTGATGGTAACAACTTTACCGGTGTAGATCTTGCCCACTTCTGGCTCTTCAGTCAAGCCACGAATCCATTCCAGTGCTTTTTCAATACTCTCGCCATTAGTGCCAGCAACAGATATCAAGCCGTCTTCTTTTATGTCAATTTCTGCACCAGTTTCTTTGGTAATCTTGTTTATCATCTCCCCACCCTTACCAATAACTGCACCGATCTTTTCGGGATTAATCTTGATCTTTTCAATTCGAGGAGCGTAGGGGCTCATTTTTTCGCGAGGACCAGACAGTGTTTCAACCATGTGGCTTAGGATATGTTCACGTCCAGGTTTTGCGGCCTCAATTGCTTGGCGCAATATCTCGACAGGCAAACCATGAACCTTCATGTCCATTTGCATAGCAGTCACACCGTTTTTGGTACCTGTTACTTTGAAGTCCATATCGCCAGCGAAATCTTCAGCATCGGCAATATCAGACAGGACGTACGGAGTATCTCCGTCCATCATCAGACCCATAGCGATACCACTCACAGGACTGCTAATAGGGACACCTGCGTCCATTAATGCCAAGCAGCTCGAGCATGTCGCCGCCATCGATGTAGAACCATTCTGGCTCATGATTTCAGTAACAGAACGAATGGCATACGGAAAGTCTTCTACGCTCGGCAAGACAGGCATCAATGCACGTTCTGCTAGATACCCATGGCCAATTTCACGTCGGCCA
This sequence comes from bacterium, assembly GCA_030429445.1. Classification (GTDB taxonomy): domain Bacteria; phylum Patescibacteriota; class Saccharimonadia; order Saccharimonadales; family Saccharimonadaceae; genus UBA2112. The sequence goes on from JAUIFG010000009.1 coordinate 21,737, forward strand.
GGACTGCCTAGACGTTTCACCTCACCCACCGTATAACCAGGAGCGTTGTAATGATGCATATACGTCCGTTCAAAATCTGTCTGTTCCATTGTGTCGACGATTTGCGCATAACTAAGCGGTGCCAACGTTACGATATTCATGCCCTGGGTTACGCCTCGTGTAAAGATGCTCGAACCATGTGCCCGTGGTAATACACCGACTTCGCTAGATAGTGGTCTAATTTCGTCGAGGGCACGTCCATCTGGGCGCTTTTTTAGTTCAACAATACCTTTGCGCACGTCTTCGTGCAGAGCTTTTGTAAATGCCTCATCATATTCATCGCGCAGTTCGGCATATTCTTCCTCGCCAACCTTTTTGGCCATTTCTTCGTGATAATCCCATCGGAGATTATTTACTAGTTCGTTTCGCTCTGGATATGGCCTGTGGAGTGCTGCACCAAACTTGCCCGCAGTCCATTCATTCGCAATAGCCTGAATATTCTCATCTGGTAGCACTAATTCGTATTCTTGTTCAACCGGCTTTACCTTTTCGGCCAACTCACGTTGCAATTTGATAGCTGGCTGATACTGCTCGAAAGCCCACGCCAAACCATTAGCGATTACATCTTCGGACACCTCATTCGCACCCGCTTCTACCATCGTGATACCACTTTCGATACCAGCAACAACTAGATCCAGATCGCTGTTTTCGCGCTCTTCTGGTGATAGGAACGCCTTGAACTCGCCGTTCACTCGACCTACGCGTAGACCAGCAACAGGACCGTCAAAAGGCGTACCAGTTAGCATCAACGCACTAGAAGCAGCGATCATCGCAATCATATCTGGACGGAAGTTTGGATCCATCGACATAACACTGGCAACCACCTGAACTTCCTGACGATAGCCCTTTGGAAATAGTGGCCGGATTGGGCGATCGATGATACGACCGATTAGGATAGCCTCGTCACTTGGACGCCCCTCACGTTTGATAAATCGACTACCACTGATCTTGCCGGCTGCATAAAATTTTTCTTCGTAGTCCACGCTTAGTGGAAAATAATCCAGCACAACTGGTCGCGTGCCAACCTGCGCGGTACCTAGTACAACCGTATCACCGTACGTTACCAGTACACTCGCTGTCGAACGAAAACCAACGCGATTTACTTCCAACGTCAGTTCCTTGCCCGCAAGTTGCGTGCTTACCTTGATAATATCCTTGCCATGAGGATTTATTATAGACATGTCTTCTCCTTACTCACTCCAAATATTAGTGCGAATAAGTAACGGGTACAGGAATTCGCAAACGAATTTCTCTATCCACTACCTATCTCGCCTGAGTGATACTACGCATTATAGCTAAACTGGCGCAATAAATCCACCCAAGGCCAACACTTGGTTTATTTACGAAGGCCGAGATGTGAAATGAGGGATTTGTATCCTTCGAAATCTTTTTTCTCGAGGTAGCCAAGCAGCTTTTTGCGTTTGCCGACCATTTGAATCAAACCACGACGAGCCTTGTGGTCTTGTTTGTGAACATGCAAGTGCTCTGTAATTTCCTTAATTCGTGCAGTCAAAACAGATACTTGAACCTGAGCGCTACCAACATCTTGCTTGTTCTTTTGCACACCCGAAATAGCCTTTGATTTGTTGTCTTTTGTAATCATTTGCGTTGTATTGTAGCAGATAATCAGAGGTAGCGCAAGTACCCAAACAGATTAAAGGTATATCTATACGCCTTTTTCAATCATACTGCTCATACACGCTAGCAGTTGACTCCTTCGTTTTTCAAATTCGTCGGCCAGATGTCCATAGCTCGAAAAACGAATTTTGTCTTCACAAATTGCCAATTCGTCAGCTAACCTCTTTACTCCTTCAAGCCTGTCTATTGATCCTGTTTCAATAGCTTCAAACAGTAACTCCTGCAACTGATCAGCCGTATCGAGAACGCATCCCGTATCAATTGATTGACTCTCTATTTGCTCTGTAACCTCAATAAAAAGGGTATCGAGGGCAACGTTGTATGCCAAAAAAGCTTCGGTTTTTCTATCCTGATCATGATATGCATCAGATGATGTCAGATTTTCTGTCACTATCATTGCCTCAATGTTATATTTTCTCAAAATATAACATGACTACCAGTAATTACAAAACTTCTTTTTGTGCTTATCCTATCTGATTTTCTACGAATCAACACCAAAATCTAACAGCGTTTGTGCATCAGCAACAGTCCAATCAGCAATGGATATGCGACGTAATTGAACGCAGTATGCACCAGTTCCAAGCGCTTCTCCCATATCCTGCGCCAAACTACGAATATACGTACCGCTACTGACATGTGTACGGATTTTTACATTTGGGTATGTATAGTCAACAAGCTCCAAGCTGTGAATTGTCACTTTACGCATCGGCATTTCAATCTCTTTGCCTTGTCGAGCTAGATCGTAGGCTCGCTGACCACCAATTTTTAGCGCACTATAAATTGGTGGTTTTTGCATAATTTCACCCGAAAATTGTTTAAATACACGCTTAACTTCATCTATTGTTGGCTGCGCGTTGCTGGCTGTCGTTATTTCACCCTCCGGATCGCCCGTACTACTCATTTGCCCCAAGCGAAATGTAGCTTCATACACCTTGTCCAGCTTTGTATAGTGCCCGGCATTCCGACATTCTTTGCCGATGCATAGTATCATCAATCCCGTTGCGAATGGGTCAAGAGTGCCCGTGTGCCCCACCTTAACCTTTTTGCCGGCTCTTTCGCTGAGTACCCGCCGAATACGTGCAACAACGCCAAAACTTGTCATATCGGCTGGCTTGTCTATCAGAATCGTCCCGTCAGTCATAATGGCTAGTATATAATGATTGCATGGGTCGTAGCCATGAATTTCGTACAGTCATAGAGGGCGACGACGACAAAAATGTCAAAAAACTAACCGAGGAACAACTGCGCCATATGGGAAAAATTATATTTGGAATCTTTGCACACCCCGATGACGAGGCTTTTTTGACCGCCGCTACTTTGCTACGGGAAGTGAACGATGGGAGCGAATTACACCTCATCTGCCTGACAGATGGTTGCGGTAAGCATAGTATGAATCCCGACAACGTATCTGACCTCAGCGAAACTCGCTTAGAGGAATGGCATACATCAGGCAAGCTGATCGGTGCTAAACGACAACACTGTTTCAAATATGTGGACGGACACCTAAACAATGATGATCATATAGAGATCACAGAGAAAATAGTCGATTTGGTCAAAGAAACCGTCAACAAAGACGCTGCTAAACAAATAGAATTCATAACCATGGATACAAACGGTATCACGGGCCACATAGACCACATCGTTGCCGCTCGTAGCACCCTGTTAGCTTATTACAGGTTAAAAATGGAAGGATTTCCTGTCACGCGCACACGCCTCGCCTGCCTGGCTGAGAATGACTTTTCAGACATAAACACCAGCTGGACATTACGAGAACCGGGTCGACCATCTGACGAAATTGACGAAACAGTCGACGCGCGTGACCAATATGATCGCGTATGCGAAATCATGCGCGCCCACCATTCACAACGTGCGGATGCTGACGAATGGATACGCATATTAGGTGACCGCGTAGCCATCAATCATTTTATTGTTCGAGAATAGCTTTAGGCTTGACCAGGTATACGAAACTGTCCTGGCTCTGCAGGAGCAGATTGAGCTGGTTGCTGTGCGGTAGTAGCATTGTTATCACCAAATATATCCCCTGATACGGGACCCGATGGCATTGGAGGTGCAGTATTTTCTTCGGCAACACCAACCGGAGGTGGCGGAGGAGGAGGTGGCAACGGCATACTAGATGCATTTGGTGGCATTGGAGGTAATGGTGGCAATACCGGAGCCACCCCAGGTGTAGCTTGTGGAGTTGATGAAATATCGGATGTACTTTGCGACACGTCAACTTTCGGTACATCTTTACTTGTTGCTTCAGTCGCTGATTCTTCAGCCATATTCGATGGTCGTGGATCATCAAATGGATTGATTGGCGCATCCTCACCAGAACCACTTTGAACACCATTAATAGCCGGTGGTGCTGCAGGTGGCATTTTGATGGCATCGTGACGCTGAATAATTCGTGGTGATGTTTGCTTTTGTTCAAATGTGGCTACTTGTTGTACTGGCGGAGGGGGCAGCGGAGGCACTAATGGTACACTTTGCTGTTGCAAAGAAGCAACTGGGACTGGTTCAGGCTTTTGACCTTCTACTACAGGTGGTGGAGCCGTAGCGGTAGGCACCGATGGCGCAGGGGCTATAGGTGGATTAGATTGTGTAACTTCACCTGTTACCTCAAATCCTGGCATACCTGCATCTTTTGAGGCCGTTGGCAATGTAGAATTTGCGACTTGTGCCGACTCTACAGATGGAGGTGTTGCTATTGGTGGAGGGGGCGGAGGTGTTACGACCTGCTCCTGCACTGGTGGCATCGCTTGAACTGGTTTTTGTTGCTGTTCTTCTGCTGCGGGTGGAGGGAGTGTTACTATGGGTGCCGGCGGTGTTGCAGGAGGCGATGACGGAGGCGTTGCACTTTGTAGTTGTTTTTCAATATCAGCCATCGTTCCAGACGCACCTACTGACGAACCTGTCATATTTGCAAGATGCTTTTCAAGCTCTGCTTGTGGGTTACTGGCCGTACTATCTGATGGCGGAGTCGTCTCTTTGACCTGACTAGCCTCTTTTTCAGGCCTTTCAATCGAAAGTTCTGTACTTGAATCAGAACTATCAGCCACTTTGGAATCATTTTTTACGGGTGATGATGGAGCGATGTTATGCGCCTCCTCTAGCTTGGCAGCGATTAATTGCTGATTTGCACCAGCGGCCATTAGCTTGGCAGCAATTGTCATGACACCCGCGCTCGTATGATCATTGCTGAAGCGGTCCGTTGCCGAAACAATCCCCGTCAACAAAGCAGACGAAATCTGGGAATCCAATAACGGTTGATCTGCTTTGATATCATCGGCCAAACCAGCAATTACTTCCGATAAGCTACTTGCTTTTTCACTGTGCCAATCAATACTTCCAAGGTTACTTCCCTGATCACCAACTGTCACCGTTAGTACTGTCGCGTCGTGTAAAATCTTGCCATGCGCCTCGAGTGCCTTGTCTAAGTGACCCTGATCCGTCACGCCAAGTGCAATAACAAGCTCGACATTATAATCACCCTGGCTAAATTCTAGATCTGCCTGAGACAATTGCGCTTTGTACGGAGTAATAAATATTTTTACCGCTTCACCCTCAACCTTGTACCTCAGGTGATCAGCCTTTTCTTTATCAAGGGCAATAATAAAATCACGCAAACTATCTGCGCTATTTTCAAATGTCTTATCCGGTTCCAAGAAGCTAATAGCCGGTGGAATCGCACCGCTAAAAACACAGGTTGCACGCTTGTCTAAAGCGTTAAGCATAACCGTCAAACCAAGAGCAGCCGAAAGTTCATCTACCGACGGGTCCGTACTGACAGTTACCAGTATGTTACCGTGACCTTTGATAGTCTCGATAACCTGTTGTTTGACCTTATCCATATGGTTTTCCTGTATGTTTATATCAACTAAAAATAGTTTGGTTTCACTATACCATGAGCACTTTGCGTGGTCAACAAGTTTACCCTTTACTTCACTCTTTACAAAATGCTATTTTTCCTCTATAATCGTCTTTGATTGAATAACAAACGTGTAAGAGGTAAAATTTTTCTATGCCGATCATCAAAAGCGCTGTAAAACGCATGAAACAAACTATTGTCCGCCGCGAACGAAACGTTGGCATTAAAAGAGATATCAAGACTGCAACAAAAGCTTTCATTGCAAAGCCAAGTGCTACTGCACTATCAAAAGCTCAAAGTGAATTGGACAAGGCTGTAAAAAAGGGTTTGATCAAAAAAGGTACCGCGGCACGTCGCAAGGCAAGCCTATCGCGTGTTGCCAAAGCTGCAAACGTAAAGCTAGCAACCACTACAAAGAAAACGACCACAAAACCAGTGGCGAAAAAACCTGTCGCAAAGACGCCTGCAAAGAAACCTGCTACCAAAAAAGCTCCAGCGAAAAAACCTGCCACAAAAAAAGCAGCAAAATAACTGTTTGAACTCAGAGCAAAAAAACAGCCTCAGAATGAGGCTGTTTTTGTAAGGGTCTTTTCAACTAAAAGCCAGGGGTCAATGGCACTCGATTTCATTTCTCTATCAGTATCAGCGAATAGCTTTGTCATTTTTTGCACATCTTTCTTGCCAAACTTTTTGGCATACGGTGCTAGCTTACCAAGTGCATAGGGGTGGGTACCGATATCCGTGGCTACCTCGCTCGGTTTTTTGTCCGCCACTACCAATGTCGCTAGCTGTACAACCTGCCCCGAGAGCAAACCAAACGTCCTATACGGGTCTTCTGTACGTTCAAGTATCTGAATCATTTCGTGAACTTTTTTAACATCACCACGCAATGCACAATCAAAGAGATTAAAAACGTTTTCAGTTGGATTTGCAATAATAGTGCGCCCTATAACATCGGGAGTTACCTCATCAAGAATGGACAGTTTTTCGAGTGCATGAAAGAGTAACCACTGATCTAAGCCAACGCGCTCGACCAATAACTGAATACACTTTTTATCAATTGTTATATTCTGTCGTTTCGCCTCGTCAGCAACCCACTTCTCGGCAATAAATGTATCCCTATCACCCCAAGCTAAAAATGTTTTTATTTCGGTATTCTTTTGTAAATCCTTATATGTTTTTGTTCGCTTGTCGGGCTTTGTCTCTACTAACACCAAATGTACATCATCACTCACGCGTGTTATCCAATCAGGCAAAGTCTCCCATATTCTCTGATTCTCAGAGACATCCTTAATAATGACAAGGCGTTCATTCGCAAACAACGTTCCGCCCTGTAACAAATCGGGTAACTGCGCTACTTCCAAGTTACTTCCCTCAAACTTTTCAGTAACTCCATCAAAACTTCGGGCAATCTGATTGATTGCCCGTGTTATTTCAAAACTATTATTTCCCGTCAGTACTGTAATCATTGATACTATTCTAACACCTGACAATGTGGGCAAGTATGCGTTCCTCGCCCAGCAGCTCGTGTTTTAATAATTGTTGTTCCGCAACGCGAGCAAGGTTGCCCTTCGCGCCGAAATACACGAGCAAAATCAATATAACTTCCCTTTCTACCCTCTGCGTTCACATAGTTCCTATCAGTACTTCCACCTTTTTCAATTGCCAGATTCATAACATTACGAAGTTCTGTGTACAATTTTTTAAATTCTTTTTTTGTCAGTGATTCAACGCGCCGAGAGGGATGTATCTTTGCACCCCATAACGACTCATCGGCATAGATATTACCTACACCAGCAATCACTGTTTGATCCAATAGCGCTGCTTTTATCGTTGTTTTTTGCCGACGCAAAAACCGCTCAGCAAACTGATCAGCAGTAAAGTCTGCCTCCAGCGGCTCGGGACCAACGCGACGCATGAAATCAATATTTGGCACCTCAACGGTTGGCATTAAACGCACCCAACCAAACTTTCGCTGATCATTAAAGTATAGATGTGAATTATCAGTAAATGTAAACGTCACACGAGTTGACTTGTCCGGCAATTTGCCAACTAGTGAATCATTCGGGTGGCCAGCTCCAAATGCAACTGCCTCGGCTCGAAACACCAACTGCCCCGTCATCTTTAGATGAATAACCAAGGTGTATTGTGTCGACAAGTCAATGAGTAAAACTTTTGCTCGACGACGTACTGTAATTATTTTTGCACCAATGAGAAACTGACGTATATCACTGTCCTCATTTGGAAAACTCTTTGGATTGTCATGTTTGACACCCCTTACCTTTCGCCCAACAATTAACTCCATCAACCCACGTCGAACCGTTTCAACCTCTGGCAGTTCAGGCATCTATTAATTCCTCTATTTTCGTCATTACATTGCGCGTACTATCGAAATGAATGGCATACATACCAACATCACGAGCCCCCTGCACATACCTTTCCTGATCATCCACATAGATACACTCGTCTGGTAGCACTCCTAATTTATCTGCAATCGTTTGATACATTATTTTATCCGGCTTTGTCGAACCAATTTGATAAGACAACACGATTTCATCAAAAAGCTCCACTTGCCACGGTTGAAAAAGCTCATCCAGCCAGTTTGCTCCCGCATTACTCAAAATACCGAGCTTATACTTTGGTTTGATCGTGTCCTTGATGTAAGTAAAAATCTTTTCGTTTGTCGTATTACCTTCGATACTCTCTAGGGCTACCTGACGAGAAACTCCCGCGAGAAGCGCTACCTCGTCTATAAAATTATCATAGCTGATCAAACCAGCATCAACACGCTTGTTACTCGCGATTGCTTTATCGTATTCCTCAGACTCTTCGTCAAAATATTTCTCACAAAACGCCAACCAGCCATCTGTCGTCAGAACTCCAAAACAATCAAAAATAACCGCACGTATCATTACCCCCATTATAACGTGTAGGTAGACGGGTTATAAATCAATTTTTCGAAGTATGCTAGTATACTCGGGAATCTGTAGATGGAACAGTTTCACAATGTAGCTACGTGTTGCAGTGAACGAACCGCGAATTCCTTTACAAGTGGACGTCCAAAGCTCTTGAACAGACTTGGAACCGTTCAGAACTTCAAATGTATAGATCTGGCCTGTTGCACACAAGCCACGTACGTCATTGGCATTACCCGTTAGTGGAGTGCCGTCCATATAACCAGCTTGGTCGAGCGCATAGACAAATTGTTCATATGCACGCGTGTTATTACCCAAGCGTTTATTGGCAATTGATTTATCGAGATAGCCAACGTATGCCGTCATATCACGCTTGTTGGGGCGGACCGTGATCGAATAGCTATTGAAGTCTTCGTTGCCAACAATAGACCCACGCACCGTCATACGCACGCCCCTGTCTAGATCTGTTTTTGTAAGTGCATCTCTACTTGTATCAACAACTGCCGGCTGCTCTGTTTCACTAAAAAACAATGTCTGTGCCACAGAGAAAAGACCCGCTACTGCCGCAACGATAACAATTACTATCAAAATAACAGGGATAATCCTTGAAAGTCCACTTCTTTCCATAGGACTACTTTATAACTTTTGTGCTAAAAAGTCAATACTCCGAAACGTTGACCTAGAGTTCGCCCCAGTTTTTGCCAACTGCGACATCAACCTTTAATTTTACGGGTAGTTCTGGTGCTATCGATTCCATCGTGTCTTTTAGCACTTTACTCACCTTTTCAGCATTCTCTTTTGGACATTCAACGAGTACGCTGTCGTGAATCTGCAAAATCTGCTTGCCCAAATCACCCAGCTCTTTTTCGAGCCTTATCATGGCCAGCTTCATCAAGTCAGCTTCGGTGCCCTGAATTGGCATATTAGCTGCTTGACGATTAGCAGATTCACGCACCATGTAATTACTGCTGTTAACATCGGGGGTTGGACGTCTGCGTCCATAGTACGTTTCGACAAATCCTTCTTTTTTCGCTCGCTCTAACGTATCATCAATGTACTTTCGGATTGGTGCACGCAACTCAAAATATTGCTCGATAAATTCCTTTGCCTGTGCAAAACTCATGCCCGTATTTTGTGCCAAGGCATGCGGACCCATGCCATACAAAACGCCAAAATTAATCACTTTCGCGTCACGACGCTGAGTTTTCGTTACTTCATCCATTGATATTCCATACACTTCAGCTGCGGTCTTGGTGTGGATATCGACATCATTGTTAAAGTCATCAATCAATTCTTTGTCATGCGCCAACACTGCAGCAAGTCGTAGCTCGAATTGGCTATAATCCGCACCGATTAATACATTTCCTTTTTCGGGTATAAATGCTTCGCGAATACGACGACCAAGATCCGTTCGAACCGGAATATTTTGCAGATTTGGATCAGTGCTCGACAGGCGCCCTGTTGCTGCAACATCTTGATTGAATGTTGTATGCAAACGACTACTTTCATCTGTCATATCCGGCAGCGTATCAACGTAGGTATTTTTGAGCTTTGCCAGTTCGCGAGTCTGCTCGATAAGCTCGATAATTGGATGTTGGCCGCGTAACTTATCAAGTGTTTTTTGATCTGTACTATACGCAGTTTTACCTTTTTTAATTCCCGTTGTTGGTAATTGTAACTTTGTAAATAACACTTCAGACAACTGTGCCGGGCTTGCTATGTTAAATTCGTGACCCACCATTGTATACATTTTTTGCTCTAACTTCTTGTGCTCATTACCCAGTTCACGACTCATATCAGCTAATAGTCTTTTGTTAATTTTGATACCACGATGTTCAACTAGAAATAATGTATGTATCAGGGCAAAATCAAATTTGTCAGCAATTTCTGACACTTTTGGTGTCTCTTTGAAGCTGTCAGTTTGCCAGTCATACACTTGCCACAATCCAGCAATTCGACCCATTTCACTATCAATTTCACTACCAACCAGCGATTCCAGGCTCCGATCACGCCTTAGCGGATCAATCAAAAACGCTGCCTGACGAATATCATGAATCTGTCCAAAATTAATATCATCAACACCGCAGGAAGCCATGTCATGATACAGCTGTTTAATATCGTACGAGACCACTGTCGCAAGTTCTAATGCCCGCCACGTGCTTTTATCGATCTTGTTTGCTGGCGCATGGTATACAAGACCCCTGCTAGTAGATAACCACGCCTCGTCATCGACTAAATCGAGAACCACTGGACCATTTATCATTAATTGTTTTGGCCAAGGCTCCTCTACCATGTCGGCCGTTGAATGTTGGTTCACGGCTAATGCATGGGACGGGTTCTCATCTTGCATGTGTTTTGGCAAACGACGCGTGAGTGAGTGGAACTCGAATTTTTCTAGAACTTCGGCCACTTTGTTCAAATCTGTGTTGTGAATATCAGCCTCATTCCAATCCAAATCAATCGGAGCATCAGTGAAAATCCGAGCAACTTCTTTGCTCGCAAATGCAGCATCTTTGTCTTGAACTATGTTATCTTTTTGAGCACCCTTTAGTTCATCAACGTGCTCATAAATGCCTTCCAATGTGCCGTATTGCATGAGTAGTTTTACCGCCGCAATTGGACCTATTTTGCGAACGCCTGGAATATTGTCACTGGTATCACCCACCAGTGCCTTGTAGTCAACAAATTGTTCTAGTTTCACCTTGTACTTCTCAACAAATGCGTCCTCATCATACCGATTCAAATCGGACCCACCTTTTTTGGTGATATATACTTGCGTGTTTGGTGAAATCATCTGCAACATATCATAATCACCAGATACCAAGCATGTTTGTATACCTTTTTTGTCCGCCTGTCCTGCAAATGTGCCCATGATGTCATCGGCTTCGTAATTTTCAAGTTCATACAGTGGCCAACCAAATGCTTCCAGCAACTCACGGAGTAGCGGTATTTGAGCATTAAAATCAGGTGGAGCTGGTTTGCGTGTTGCCTTATATTGCGGCAACACTTTTTTTCGTTTAGCAACACTTGTACCCTTGATATCCCATGCAACAGCCACGTAATCAGGATCGAGTTTTTTAATAATTTCTACAGCGATACTGGCAAAACCGTACACCGCATTCGTCGGTGTACCGTCCCGCAGGCTAAACGGCGGCATAGCAAAATATGCACGATAAAAAACAGACTTGCCATCGATAACAACCAAACGCTTCATACTCTACGTATTATAACTTATTGTTGTTCGTACAAGTCTCGAAGCGTATCGTTCTGACTCATCATGTCGACTGCAATATCTCGTGCCAAGCCTACGGCACCCCTTCCGATGCCAAGTATTTCCGCAGCCTCTGTTATCACTTTTTGTTTACCGTCATCAATGCCATAAAGCACAGTAACAACCTCATGCACAGTCTTTTTCTCGCCTTTTCGCTTAAATCCTTCAAGCTTTTTCATCTCATCACGCAAAGATAGACGCAGTGCCTCTTTTGAGTCTTGCACGACCACCATATCTTCGATTAAAAGTTCGTCCTTATCAGATAGTAAATCACTCATTGGTGCATTAGAATCTTCATTAACTGTCTGTTCAAGGCTCAACGGATGACGCGAATGATTGTTGAGCAGGTCGCTAACATGCTTGGCATCCAGACCTGACGCCCGAGCAAGCTCTTCAATCGATGGGTTCTCGTTGCTTTCCCTCTCAAAATCAGCCTTTCGAGACAAAACTCTTCGCAAATTTGTATTGTCATGCTTGGTAATGGCAATCGTCCGTGATTGCATGGGTATCGCTGTCTGTATAAATTGCTTAATCCACCGCGTTGCATACACGCTAAATTTTATACCGAGTGTGTAATCGAATTTTTCGATTGCATGACAGAGACCTAGATTTCCCTCTTGGATAATGTCCATCAATGGTAATCCGTGACCTGTGTATTTTCTTGCGATTGATACAACAAGACGAAGATTCGCTTCATAATAGTGATCAAAAGCATCTTTGCCAGCAAGCGCCAACTCAGCAAAATTACGACGATCTTCTGCAGATAAATCATCACCTTTATTTGCCTTGCCCCCCTCTAATCGATGTCCTGCATAAAGTCCTGCCTCGATTGTCTTTGCCAACTCTACTTCCTCTTCAGCAGTTAACAATTTGACCCTACCAATGTGCTGTAGATACATACGTACCGTGTCATCTTCGTCATACGGCAACACATTATTCTTTTTACCATAACGCCATTCGCCCAGACTGACTCGCGCCAATCGACGATCACGTGAAGGTACTTCCCAGTCACGCAAGGTAGCTTGTTCTGGCTCTACAAACGAGCCATCATTATGAATCGAAAGTTTATATGTATTCAATGCCCAAAGAGCCTTGCGTAGACCCTGATGATGCAATGTTGGCTGCAACTGTAGTGATTGGGGAGAGACTTCCGATGAAGATTCGTGTAGAGTCATCGCATTTTGTGCAACTAGTTCAGGTTTTGAGAATCCGGCACCCTCAGCAACTGCCTCTAGCCTTTTGAGTTGCAAAGAGTTTACTTCGTCAGTAAATTGTTGGATTGTTTCACCTTTGTTCACAAATACGTCTCCAATAGTATTTTGACTATTATATCATAATATATACCCAAAAGCAAAGTATTTACGATAACTCAATCTATAAACCGGGTAAACAACCAGTATCGCTACTACAATCATCAGCCTTCTGCGAGCATAATTATATCGTCCCCCATCTGATATAATGGAATCTATGTCAGACCAAAATATAAAAATCGTTGCCCTCGTTGGACTAACCGGCAGCGGCAAAAGTACAGCCGTAAAATACTTGACCGACAAGGGATATCCGAAAGTTTATTTCGGTGGGATTGTACTTGATGAGGTCAAAAAACGTGGCCTAGAATTAACCCAAGAAAACGAACAACCTATCCGCGAAGAACTACGCGAAAAAGAAGGTAAGGATTTCATTGCTAATCGTATTATCAAGCAAATTCATGATCTTGTAGGCGCTGGACAGCATCGTATTGTCGCAGATGGCTTATACACTTGGACGGAATATAAAGTACTCAAAAAAGAGTTTTCCAACGAACTCACCGTCGTTGCTATTGTCTCGCCGAAACATCTTCGTAAACGTCATATGGCCCAACGACCAGTTCGACCCCTCAATTCGACAGAGGTAGATCAGCGGGATTGGGCGGAAATTGAAAACATCGAAAAAGGTGGCCCTATCGCTATTGCCGATTACTATATTCACAACGACAGTGATTTAGATCACTTTGACAAGCAAATTGACGCCGTACTAAACGATATTGAGTTCTATAACAAATAAATTTATCTAGCCAAGATATTCGTGTAGTTTCTTTGAGTCTTTGTGTTTACGTAATTTTGCCAATGCTTTTGCTTCAATTTGGCGAATACGTTCACGGGTAACTGCAAATTCTTGTCCGACTTCTTCGAGCGTATGAGATTTGCCGTTCTCTAAACCAAAACGCATCTTGATGATTTTTTGCTCGCGATCGCTTAGTGTCGAAAGTATTGCCTGAACCTGCTCTTTTAGTAACTGGTTTGCAGCCGATTCCTCTGGCGTTGCTCCATCTTCATCCTCGATGAAATCACCCAATACACTATCTTCATCATCACCATCACGGCCAACACCAGCGTCAAGTGACGTAATATCTTGCTTGATCTTGATAACATATTCAACCTTTTGAGGTTCCATTTCCAACTCTTTGGCAAGCTCTTCTATTGTCGGCTCTCGATTGAGCTCTTGCGTCATACGACGTTGCGTACGAAGTAACTTATTGATCGTTTCAACCATGTGAACTGGGATACGGATTGTCCGTGCTTGGTCTGCAATTGCCCGAGTAATTGCCTGACGAATCCACCACGTTGCATAGGTACTGAACTTGAATCCTTTGTCAGGGTCAAACTTTTCGACAGCACGCAGCAAGCCAGTGTTACCTTCTTGAATCAAGTCGAGAAAATCGAGTCCCCGTCCACTGTATCGCTTTGCAATCGATACAACCAAACGCATATTTGCCTCTGCCATCTTATCTTTTGGCTTACTCAATTTTGCTGCTTTTGCTACAAGACCTCTTCGTTCTGTAATTTTTTGCTTTGTGAGTTTTTCAGAATCCGTATCATCAATTTCTGCAATCTTTGCCTGCATTTCCTCTAGTTCATCTCTATTGGCTACAATTTGCTGAGCTAGAGCTAATTCTTCTTCGGAATTAAGCAATGAAATCTTACCGATCTCACGAAGATACAAACGAACACTATCATCACTAATATCATCAAGATATTGATTATTATTCAGCGTCTCTTCGTCAACTTCTTCTTCTTCGGCAAGTTCATCTAACTCTGGCTCGGCAATATCATTCAAGCTTTTGCTATCACGAGCACTCGCATCTGTTTTTTGATCATTATCGAGTTGTATGTCATCTTCATTATCAGGCATTATTTTTCCCCTTTTATTAATTGGTTTAGTTGGCGCAAGTACTCATCAGCCTTGGAGTCGTCGCCCTTTTCTCTTGCTAATGCTTCTTGTTGTAACAATTTTTCTTTGGTATTCGTTTTTTTGAAATTTGCCTGTAGTAAACTCAGTTTGTCAGTGGCCGAAGCGATACGATTATCACTATTCCATGCCACATTATCCACATCGGGATGCAATAACAACATTGTCACATACTTCTCGTACTGCTGCAAGCTTGAGGGCATTATACTCACCTCTTTTCCCGCATGTTCAGTGATATATTTGGCAACTGCCCTACGATCTTCGTTCTGAAAAATTTCGATATCAATGCCCTCGAATAATTTTTGCACTCTGGTATCAATCAGAGCGATCGCCAATAATGTATCTTGGTTACGATCGTGCGATCTCTCGGCTTTCTCGACAGTTTGTCTGACATTTTTTAGTTGCTTTTGATCGGATGTCGATTCTGATTGCAGTTTCTTGCTAATTGCGCCGCGCGTTGAATCTACCATCTTTGCAATTATCGACATATAGTGATCTTGTTCGACAGGATCAGCTAATGACTTGATAACACTCAATGCAGCGGAGGTAAATGCACGCTTACCCGCAGCCGACTCTAAATCTTCACGATGCGCAAACTGTGCAATAACCCAATCGACAACTGGTTCAGACGAATTAATTGCACGTTCCCACAACTTTGGATCCTGTTGAATTAATTCGTCAGGATCTTTCATATCTTTTGGCAATGAAATAATCGATAAATCGACGCCGACCGTTTGACCGATAGGAATCGAGCGTTCTGTTGCTGCTAATCCAGCCTTGTCGCCATCAAAAGCTAATCGAACATGGTCAGAAAGGCGTGATAAAGCCCGCAAATGATGCTCAGTCATTGCCGTTCCTGCACTCGCAACAACTTGTTTAATACCCGCTTGATGACTACTAACAACGTCTAGATTCCCTTCAACAACCACCGCATAGTCAGCCTTTCGAATCGCATCCTTTGCCTGAGATAAACCAAACACATGACGACTCTTGTCATACAGTAACGTCTGTGGTGTATTCAAATATTTTGGCGCTGAAGGGTCATCAGTAATAATTCGCCCCGTAAAGCCAATCACTTGTCCCGACCCATCCATCAACGGCACCATCATGCGACCACGGAATAAATCACCTCCGTATCGATTAATCAAACCAGCGTCCTTTAATTCCTTTTCGGAATAGCCTTTCTTTTTCAAAAATCCCGTCAATGCATCACCGCTATCAGGCGCATACCCAATTCGAAAATCCTGAACAACAGCTTTGTTCATGCCGCGTTTTTTAAAAATATATTCCTGCGCTCGTGGATTACTAAGGAGACTTTTTTGATAATACACAGCCGCTAAATCACTCACCATGAACAACCTCTTTTTGTGGCGAGCAAGCTCCTGCGACCCACTCCCCTGATACATGGACAAATCAACACCACTACGCCGAGCCAAAAGCTCCAAAGCCTGGCGAAAATCCATACCTTCAACTTCCATTACAAAACTAAAAATGTCACCACCTTTGCCTGAACTAAAGTCATGCCAGATGTGTTTATCAGGACTAACGATGAAACTCGGTGTCTTTTCGCCAGAAAAAGGGCTGAGACCTTTGAAATTACGTCCGGCACGCTTCAATTGGACATACTCACCAATAACATCCTCGATGTTCAATCTGGCACGTACTTCTTCTTTGGCGTCCTGCATTTTTACTCCACTACTATCTATCTGTATTGTATCACTCTTTACCTCTGTAAGAGTTTATGCTTAAATAAAACAAACATGGATCCAAACCAACAACCAGATCAAACTCCGATACCGCCCCAGCAGCCCGCTCAGGCACCTCCTCCGCCACCTCCTCAACAAGAGCCGCGGTATAGCACTGGTACATCATCATATGATCCAAACTATTTAGACTCTATTGCAGCTGCACCACCGGCACAGAAGTTTTTCAGTGGTTCATTTGGCAAAATATTCTTTGTCATGATTGGCCTCTTTGTACTCGCCGTCAGCCTCATTGTCGCTTTTCAAGGCGGCGACAACACCGCAACCCTACAACAAGTTGCGGTACGCCTAGATGACATGTCTCGCACTACAAATACAGTCCAAAAAAACCTCACCAGTAATAATCTCAAGGAAATCAACACCAAGTTCAAAGTTTGGATAGATAACACCGAACGTGATGCAGAAGGATTGCTAAAACTAGGTGGTGTCAAAAAGACGGATTACAGTAAAGATATGATACGGTCCGAAGAGGCTCTCATGAAAGACTTAGACGCCAAATTCGAGGATGCACGCCTAAGCGTTCGCCTCCATCGTGTCTATTCAACTACGATGACTCTCGAAATAGAAAAACTCATCAGCCTATTTACAAAACTATCCAAAAATCCATCGAGTAAAATACAAGAATTCGCGACAAATGCCACAAAAAACGTTGAACCAATCAAAAAAGAATTCAGTGAATACGTAGACGACGGTAATTAGTCACTACCAGCAATGAGCTCATAACTATGTCGAGCTAAGTCGAATATCTCATCATTGGTCAATTGACCACTGCAAATAATCGTATTCCAGTGTTTTTTGTTCAAGTGATATCCCGGTAAAACCGTTTCGTATTTCTCTCGTAAATGCTCGGCTAGTTTTGGCTCACACTTTAGACTCACTCGCATTGGGTCGCTCTTTTCGGCAACAATCGCCACTATCTTACCCTCTGGTTTATTACCATATTTATATACAGCAGCTTCATCTCCAAATGGATAATCCAACCAAACTTTTGGTAATTGCAACAGAAAGTCTTCGATTTCTTTATGCTGCATTTATACTCTCACTTTACCCAAATAGTATTTTAATTCCATGATACTACCGCGAATATCATCGAGAGCACGATGCTCCTCTGGTTTGGCAAATCGTTTGTCGTATTTACCGTCAAAAACCACCTTCCAGGCACTTACGTCCAACATACGATAGTGTAATCGCTTGCTCAGTCGCGTCCATTCATTATCAATAAACTTTCTGTCTTGATGAATCGAATTACCCGCCAATAGCACCGTGTCATCCTCGTCAAAATGCTCATCAATAAATTCCAATAATTCGTTTTCTATTACTCGCCCATTCTTTGCAGCATCTGAATTATTTTGTGCGACCAATGCATCTCGGACCGATGGGAATTTATCCCAAAAATCCTTACCCACTTTCATGCGTTTTTCAACTAATTTTGGACCGACTTGCTTTGCTGCCTCGTATACCGCAATCTCTTTGAAATCCCAATCGGTTGCGATAACTGCGACTTCTAAAATTCTATCCTCAACTGGATCAAGACCTGTCATTTCTAGATCCATCCAGAGTAATTTTGCCTTCTTTGCCATATAAATAGTATAAACTATTAGCTATGAATCATCACGAGCGACCAACAAATAGATATTTTCATCGAGTTGAGACTAATCCCAACAACCCTTGTCCACCCGAAATTCTAAAACATATCATTGGTATCAGAGTTACCTACTTCACTTTTAGTGGTAATGACCTCGAGGGAGTAATCGAGGTCCACAAGGATCTCGAACAGGATGTCAAAGATTTCTTTGCCCTCGCATACGACCTAGGCTTTCCTTTGAGCAGAGTATCCCCCGCGAGCAAAGCAACCACTCCTTTTGATGAAGACAGGATTATTGAACAAAATATTTCATCAGGTTTTAATTACCAGACACCTTCTACTGATGACAAACCATCCGCTCATGCTCTTGGTCGAGCAATAGATGTCAATCCAGGAATGAACCCTCGTTACCTCTATGACCCGAGTGGTAACTTCATCGATTCAAAACCAGATGAATGGCGATATTATACTGGAGCAGCTGGAACACTCAACTCTGACCATGCACTTGTAGCACTAATGCGCTCTCGTAATTGGAGATGGGGTGGCGATCAAACACCAGAGAATGGGTCTGTTGAACTGTGTCACTTTGAAAAACCTGAATAGTTATTTCTTTGGTTCAAACTTCAGGCTAAGAGAATTGATGCAATATCGCTGATCAGTCGGTGCATCTAATCCCTCGCCAGAAAATACATGTCCCAGGTGACTTCCGCAGGTTGCGCACGTCACCTCTGTTCGTGACATTCCCAACGAATCGTCGGCTGACAAAACAACCGTACCGGGAATTGCATCGTAAAAACTCGGCCAGCCACACTGCGCATCGAATTTTGTGTCGCTTTTGAATAATTTCGTATTACACGCTCCGCAACTATAACTACCCGGGTCAAATACACTATCATATTTACCACTAAAAGCCGGCTCCGTCCCCTTTTCGCGCAATACATGATACTGCTCGGGAGTTAGCTCATCTTGCCACTCGCTTTCGGTTTTATTCATCATAGATACCATTATACTTATCCCTTAATTGGTAAAAAGAACTAACTCTTTTTATCCAAACGATCCAACTTGAATATATGCACGACCCAATAAATAGCTAGTATCGTCGCAAAGAGTGTGATAATCGCCGACAATGCTGCTCCCCATGCAAAATCAGCTTGTCGTCCCCATAGATCAACATGCCATACGTTTGATTCTAATCGTCCCTGTGAACCAACAATGAACCGTACCAAAGGGGTAATAAAACTCTCAACAAGCGTCTTGACTGTCGCACCAACAGAAGCACCAATCGCCAAACCAACCGCCATACCGACGACGCCGTGGCTACGGATAAAATCAATGAACGCTATCGTTTGATTTTTTGATATATCCCCTGCTTTGCTTTTTGCTTTTTTTGCCCTTTCCCTAGCTCTTGCTACCCTTGTTGCTTCATCTTCCATCATTATTCTCCCTGTTATCTACTATTGTCATTCTACCTGAATTTATAAGTGGCTGGAAGGAAGTTAATTTTCCTACCAGCCACTATAGCGAGAGGCCCTGTTCAGGTGTCGCTATACGCATACTCATTGCCAGGATCGCTGTCCAACAGTATGCAGGTACGACCTCCCCAAAAAACAAAATCTCGCCGGTTTGGCGAGTTAGTTTTTTGGTTTGGTTGGTTTTACACAAAAACTTAGCTCGCCGAAGCATCACCAATAATCACGAGAATGAGCCCTCGAGCGTCGATGATTTGGCGTGAAGCTATTGCTTTCATGTACCCCTAGATTACTACATCTTTTCTGGAGCGACAATCCCCAAAATGCTTAATCCTGCCTTCAAAACATCGGCATACAGCGCTACCAACCCAACACGATGCCGCTCATGGTCACTACCAATTACCTGATTCTTTTCATAATAGCGATTGAACTCTTGGGCTAGTTCGAATAAATAAGTGCAGACATGGTGTGGTTCAAGCGACAGCATAGCCCGTTCGACTACCTCATGATATTCGCCAAGTTTTCGCACCAACGCCCGATCCTCGTCCCTAACTTCCTTTGGAGACTCGACTGTTCCATCGATTTTTTCCAATATGCTGCACGCACGCGCATGTGCATACTGCAAATAACTACCGGTGTTACCCGTCAAGCTAACCGCATCATTTACATCAAATATGACATCGCTACCAATTTTTACCTTGAGGAATTGATAACGAAGTGCACCCGCTATGATTTCGTCAGTCGGCTTGCCGTTACGCGCCTCTATGGCATCCTTGAATTGATCAAACAACCAACCAATCTCAACAATGTCACCGTCACGACTGCTCATCTTGCCAGTCGTTAATTTTACAAGTCCAGTTGGAATGTTCACCGTTACGCCCTTTAATGCGGGCATGCATAGTTCTGCCGCTGCAATAACTCCCTTAAAGTAGGCTCTTTGTTCGTCACCCGTCACAACATAGCTTTTCTTGGCATGAAAGTGCTCGTTTTTGAGTACCATCAACCCCAGATCACGCGCGCCATATAGACCATTACCGTTACTAGCAACAAATGCATTATCAAACGAACCATATTCGCTACCTTTGAACACTAGTGCACCATCCGATTCCTGAAAAACATCCGGTACATGTTCTTTGACAATTGGCACGCCACGCATATCAGCATCACTCTCCAAGAATCGCTTTTCAACCGGTATATTACCGAGCCGAGCGACAATTTTATCTATTTGTTCAAAGCTCCATGCCTTGCACATATCATATACTTGAGTATAAATATCCGATTCAGGCTCGAAGGATTGTTTTGCTAATGTATCAATTTCGGCTTTTGCAGCTTCATCTTCCTTGTAGGCTTTTGACCCCTCTATGTACATCTTTGACATAAAAGCATTGCGTTCGTCTTTTGGAATCGCTTCAAGCTTGGTAATATCACCGTCAACGTAACGCAACAGGCTATACAT
>JAUIFG010000010.1 GCA_030429445.1 bacterium
AGTTACCTTTCTTGTACGTTATGCAGTGATGAACGACAAGAATTATTAGCTAATGCATGTACTTCATCCAGTAGAGAATTATTTCGCTACTAACAGTTATTCTAACATAATTTTATTTCATTAGCAATACCGTTTTATTACCATCTATGCTACACTGATGGTAGCTAGTTATTCTAAACTTTCTTTATATACCGTAGTGTAGCTACTCATTATACAAGGAAACGAGGTATCTCGCTCCAGTAAACAAATGAAAGGTAACACTCATGAGCACAACAAAAATTTTTGTAGGTAAACTATCCTACGATACAACAGACCAAGGACTCAATGATTTCTTTGCACCATACGGCGAAGTAACCAGCGCAGTCGTCATTATAGATCGTGCAACCAACAAATCAAAAGGTTTTGGGTTTGTTGAAATGTCAGATTTAAAGTCAGCCCAAAAGGCAATTGCAGAATTGAACGACAAAGAACTTGACGGACGAACAGTTGTCGTCAACGCAGCAAAACCTCGCGAAAATAAACCGCGAAATCAAGCCGGTTTCCGACGAAGCTGGTAACTAACAAAGGAAGGAGTGACACATGGCAAATGCTCAATCCAGACAAGCATTTATCAAATCCGAGAAGGGTGTCGCACTACGAGCTGAACTAGAAGCAATGGTCAAAAGTCGCAAATATAATACTCGACTCTATAGTTTGACAAGCGATCCAAAGGGTGTCCATTTCATTGAAAAACACATGACGTATATGAGTTCATATCTGACAATGGATCACATGCAGTACGTATCAAATCTTAGACTTATGACAAAGATAACTAAAAAATAATCAACGATAGTTTCATTATATACAATAAGCCCTTATCGCCCACCCTTAACGTATCACTCTATTCTGTATAGTCAAGTCTAATAAAGCAGTCTGTTCTGCTAGAACTACTGTATTCGAGAATCATCCCCGAAGGGCAAGTAATGCCTGGCGGATAAATAGTACCTAGGCGAACATCATTATTAGCTACATATCCCAAAAAAGGCCCCGTAACACCGCCGTATGTATACTTAGCGGAATTAGCAGGTGGAGTGCCTACCGTCGAAAGTTGGCTGAGAAGGTAGGTGCCGGTTGATTCGGCAACCCTGTAGATACTAGAGGAGCTAACAACGAAACAATACCCCGACCCAGAAGCCTGCGGAAAGCCCGTACCTAGACAATATCTGTGATCAGCGCTAGTGCCAGGCCCGCCACTCGTTGTTTGATTAGACGCTGCCGGTAGAGGGTAACTACCATTAGCCGCCCTGTAGATCTCAAACAGTTTATGCCATTGTTTGAGTTCACTAGTGATGGCAGATACTTGGGCTCTTTGTTGAATGCCAGTGTAGGCGACAGTGACAATAGCTGCAAGAATACCAATGACAACAACGACAATGAGGAGTTCGACGATGGTGAAGCCTCTTGGTGATGAGGAATGTCTAGATAGTTTTGATAGTTTTGATAGTTTCAAAATTCGCCCAACCATTGGGTATAGTTTAGCATGAGGGGGATGTGATTTGCAATTTGATGAACTCTTGCAATTTTATATTTTTTGGAATAAAATACGTACAAAGTCAAGGATGGTGAATGCATTATGGAGAATCTACCAATCAACAATGATAATACCCAAGACGAAAAAGCCAAGAAAAAATTGGCATACTGCAAAAATGTAGACAACCTCGAGAAAGCATCTGTCTACGGCAAACACTACCATCCCGTACCCGATGGTTCACGATTTCATCCACGCTCTGATATCGACTGGGGCAACCCCGAATATGAAATGATTGAAAACGATGAGCGCTGGATCCTTCCGTCAAACATCCCCATTGGCAACCATGAATGGTATCAATCACAATCCACTGATGAACAAATACGGATCGGCAAACTCTACATTTCAAACGTTATCCTTACCGGCGCACAGTTCGAAAACCTCCTCATCAAAGGTATCTTGACAGAGAATATGGAAAAATCAGTATCAGACCCAGACAGTATTTATCCTTTGCTCGAAGCTGGCGAAGAAGTAAATCATAAGATAATGTTTCGAGAACTCATACGTCATATGGGTGTCGAAACAAAGGGCGCACCTGCATGGTTCCGTCGCTTCGTCCCGCTACTCGCTACAACTATACCGAATAAAATACCTGCTGGCTTTTGGACATTTGTATATGCAGGCGAAGAACCAATCGATCAGCTCCAAAAAACGCTACGCGACCAAGGAGCAAACCTACATCCACTTTTGACAACTGTTATGGACATTCATATTGCCGAAGAAGCTCGCCACATCACTTATGCGAAAAAACGACAAGAGAAATACCTTGAACCTGGTTCAATGAACACCCTACAGCGTATGGGCTACAAGGCCCTATTTCCCGTTATGATGCGAGTTGCCGCGAATGTTATTTTACGCCCCAGCAGGGAGGTCCTAAAGGAGATGGGGATACCCAAAGAAGTATCGAAAGAAATGTTCTGGGACTCACAAAGTGGTAAGGAATCTCTTAGCAACCTATTTCCCGATACCCGAAAGTTTGCCGACAAAAACAAATTACGCGAAGGCAAGATTTTCAACTTTATTTGGAAACGCTTGGGCCTCAACGAAAACTTGCCTGTCGACACTGATATATCTTAATCACCTGGTATACTATACCTAGTCGTTAACACAAAGTTAGCACCGATCATTAGGAGAGAGTCGTGGAAATCAGCGCAGCATGTCAAGATTGCCATTGGTTCGCTAACAATAGTCCAGATTTTACCGCACGGGCTAGTGCCAAGCACGTAGAAATCTACAAGCACCGTGTCCTATTGAAAGTTTACGAAAACCCGCAAGAATAAAATCTGCGGATTTGTAGGTGAAATTTAAAAATCGTAGAATAGGACAAATACATGAGTAACTCAACAAAATATTGGTTCAAGCGTAGACGATACGGTTATGGCTGGGTTCCTGTCACATGGCAAGGCTGGCTAACCGTTGCTGGATTTATTGGAGCACTCTTGGGGGCTGCGTACATCGTCAAAGATGCACCGGACGATGAGATTACCAGAGAAGTTGGCCTATTCTTTTTGATTGTCGCGGTTGCAATTTTCGGTCTACTCGGTATCTGCAAAGCAAAAGCCCCCAAGGCAAAATGGAGATGGGGCAAACAAGAAACTGACAACCCCGACGAAGATTGGTGATCGACCAACTCCGCACATCGACGCGTCCGAGCAGAGCTCCGCGGCAGATGTCGCGGAGTTTTCTGTTTGGATTTGATATGATGAACATATGAAAAGCAAAAGCAGAAAAAAACGTATACATAAAAAGCACGCAATTATTCTGACTAGCATATTATTAGCTCTCGCAGTTGTCTCGTTGTTAGCATGGATACTCGGCACTATAAATAGCGATCAAGCCGCAAATTTAGGTCGATTAGTCACATTTTATGACCGAGGCAAAGAACGCGTCATCTTGACCCATGCCAAAACGGTACGCGACGCCCTAAAAGATGCAGACATATCCGTCATTCCACAAGACAAAGTAGAGCCAGCAATAGGTAGCTCTTTGCTTTCATCGGATTCTGCAATTGTTATTTACCGATCACGACCAGTGCTTGTTATTGACGGAGCCTTGCGTCAACGAGTTGTAACTGCGGCAGCAGCTCCGCGTGAAATCGCCAAAGTTGCAGGCCTAGATAAACTCAGTAATCAAGACAAAACAACATTTACAACAGGTGACTTTGTTACTGACGGTGCTAGTACAGTACTAACGATTAAACGAAAAGCCATCAAGCCCGGCAAGGTAGTGTACGTGCCAAAAGCAAATGCACTCACTAGGACAAAAGGCGCTCAGTATTACACAGACAAAGACGGGGTGGTGCACCGTGAAACGTATTATGATTTGCCGATGAACATCGTCATCACAACCTGCGGAGCGGGTAATAGCTATTCTATCCGCAAAATTGATGGCGCAAAAGTCGACAAGGATGGATACATACTAGTAGCCGCAAACTACGGCATCTATCCTCGCTGTTCAATCGTCGAAACAAGCATGGGCCCTGGCAAGGTCTACGATACGGGTGGTTTTGCATTACGCTACCCACACGGCTTTGACCTCGCAACCGACTGGACAAATTACGACGGAAGATGAACACATACAAATAAAAATCCCCACCCAGAATCGCCTTTGGTTAAGACGTCTGGATGGGGATTGTTCAGAAGGTGAGGTTCTACTCTTCGCTCCCGCTGTTACTGCTGGAGCTGGAATCCGAATCCGAATCAGAGTCGCTATTAGAAGATGAATTGTCATCACCCGAGTCGCTAGCCTGGCTATCTGATTCGGATGATGATTCACCAAAGCGTTGCTTTGGCTCCTCATTATCATCCTCGTCGTCAGCTTTGATATCAACATCGATATCGATATCTTCAGCGACATCTTCATTATCCAGCACGGATTCTTCCTCGTCGTCAGTTATCGCATCTGTTGATGACTGACCCTCGGTTTCTTCTTGCTGAACATCGGGTTCCGGGATCTCCGTCTCGACAACGTCATCCTGATCGTAACCATACACTGGCTCCAATCCTTCAGACTGCTCAACTGAATCTTCCTTTTCCGGAGTTGAGATAACTGACTGAACCTGTTGCTCTACAAAATCATCTTCAGACGATTCATTCGGTTCGTCCATCGCAATTGTTGCCCGCGCACTCGGAGCGTCCTGCTGAGGTGCTTCTTCCACCTGTACTTCTACGGGTGAGGCCTGCACCTCATACATTGACCGATCATATGCCCGATTAATACTTGCCCTGAATGGACCCTCTAGTGCATCAGCGATGAAACCAAGACCGATGTTCCGCCAGCCCTGAAGAATCGGTAGATTCTCTGTAGGAACAAGGATGTAGGTCGTCTGGCCATCCTGATAGATCAGATTATCATAGCTATTGACATCTACATCCCCGTAACCTAACCGGTGGGCAAGTGCGAGTCCGGAAAATGCATTGGCGATTGCCAATATATTGAACGGATTATTCGGGAAATCCGAGAACAAATCGTACTCCACCGAAATATTCGTAGTTGGATACGGATTTTCAAAGTTATTTATCTTGAAAATCCCATTCAAACCATGTTGCGGATTACCGATGAGCACGTAGGATTCTGGCACTACCGCTTCGGGCATTCTGCCTTCAGCTCGTGCAATCATCAACTCGGTCGCAACGCTCGCGCCCTGGCTAAAGCCAAAGACGACAACGGGCTCTGTAGCCTGCTGCAAGTCTGCGTTGAGCGCTTGCACACCTTTCGGTGCTGACGAGGGTGAAAGTGAGGCCGGATAGTTCACTGCCCTGCAGACAAACTCTCCTTTACACATTTCACCCCGAAGTGCCATTTGCACCGGAGTACTTTGGACGAAAGGAATGCGAGTTCCCTCAAGGGTGAGTACCTCCGTTGCCGGAACAACATCGTGGCTCGCAGTGGACACCGGCGTGACCTCTGGAACCGAAAGCGGAACAACTGCGACAAGCGCTAGCGCCAAGGCCGCAGGAAGCATTCTCCCAGCAATCTGAAGAGACCTCATATTACCTAACCTTCTGAATTGTAGTTTCCTGTCCTTCCAGGACAGGGGTGGTGCAATTCAACAATCACATTTTCGTAATTGTCAGAATTATATATATTATAGCATTAATTAATAATTACGTCAATTCTATCCCATATTAATTTATATATACATTAAAACTATGTACTGCTATAATAATCATTAACTATGGCAAACTTACTTTTAGCCGATGACGATCCCGCCCTTCAAACGATGTATACTACTGCATTGCAAAGTTTCGGACATACCGTCGTTGTTGCTAGTAATGGAGAAGAGGCACTAGCCCTCGTTGAACAGAATCCTATCGATCTTATCTTGCTCGATGTCAACATGCCAGTAATGGATGGTTTTGGATTTCTCGAGGCTTTTGATCGCAAAAAACACCCTAACGTAAAGATTATCATCCTTACCAACTCAACCGATGTCTCCCTGATAAACAAGGCAATGCAACTCGGTACAACAAACTACATTGACAAAGCCAGCATTACTCCCGGAACGATGAATCAGATCGTCGCCAGCGTACTAGATAGCCCGGCATCTTAATTTATGTAGGGCACTGATAGATCTGTCAGTCATTGCATTTTTTGCATAAATATGTCAAAATAAAGCCAACTTCGATTATCGAGGCACCTTGACAAAACGACAGGAGCAATCATGACATTCTCTTTGGAATTACCCGAAGAAGTGGTTACCATTCGCGATTGGGTTCACGAGTTCTCCACCAAGGTGATACGTCCAGTGGCCGCCGAGTGGGACGAACGCGAAGAGACACCGTGGCCCTTGATTCAAGAGGCTGCAAAGATAGGCCTATACACACCCGAACTGTTCGCTCAAATGTTCTTTGAACAGAGCGGGCTTGGTATGCCAGCGATTTATGAGGAACTGTTCTGGGGCGATGCCGGAATCGGTCTCGCTATCATGGGGACTGGCCTCGCTGCAGCAGCACTTGCCGCAAACGGCACGGGCGAACAGCTCGGTGAGTGGCTATTCCCGATGTTCGGCACACCTGACAATCCGCGCCTCGGCGCGTTTTGCTCATCCGAACCGGGCGCAGGCTCTGATGTCGGCGCAGTGCGCACCCGTGCACAATACGACGAGTCGTCTGACGAATGGGTCATCAATGGCGTCAAGACATGGGCTACTAACGGAGGCATTGCCGACGTCCACATTGTAGGCGCGTCAGTGTATCCAGATTTGGGCACTCGTGGTCAGGCAATGTTCATCGTGCCACCAAACACCCCAGGTCTGTCACAGGGACAAAAGTTCAAAAAGCATGGAATCCGTGCGTCACACACCGCAGAAGTGGTGCTCGACAACGTGCGGCTGCCTAGCACTCTCATCCTCGGTGGAATGGAGAAATTTGAGGAACGAATCGCACGAGTCCGCGAGGGCAAACACGCATCAGGGCAAGCTGCAATGGCAACCTTTGAACGTACCCGCCCCATAGTAGGTGCAATGGCACTCGGTGTTGCACGCGCAGCTTACGAGTACGCACTGGAATACGCCGGTCAACGCGAGCAATTTGGTCGCAAGATTGGTGATTTCCAAGCCATCGCTTTTAAACTCGCCGATATGAAAATGCGCATCGATGCATCACGCTTGCTCGTATGGCGAGCTTCGTGGATGCAACGTAACAACGTAAAGTTCACATCCGCAGAAGGTTCGATGGCAAAATTGTACGCCAGCGAAACTGCAGTACATGTCACCGATGAGGCTATTCAAATACTTGGAGGTAATGGCTATACAAGAGATTATCCTGTCGAGCGCTGGCACCGCGACGCCAAGATCTTTACGATCTTTGAAGGCACGAGTGAAATCCAGCGACTGGTCATCGGACGAACTCTCACTGGATTGCCGATTCGCTAATCCAAACGATCACAAAGAGGAGTCCACAAAAGCGACAAACAGGTAGGCGTTATGCTATCTGTTTGTCGCTTTTTTCATGAACAAAATTAAATCAAAAACAACTACTCGGTATAGTCCAATGCGATATAACAATAGTGACGATTTGGATCAGTGCCCGTACCGCCTACCATGCCCGATGGACAAGTTGTATAGGCAGGATAGAGGCTATACAAACGAACATCAGTTGCACTGTAATATCGCAAGAAAGGCCCAACAACGTTAACTTGACTGTACTTGGCAGAATTAGTTGGCGGAGTGCCAACTGTCGAAAGCTGATTGAGGAGATAGGTGCCTGTTGATTCGGCAGCTTGATATGGGGGATTGGTGGTCGCATAGCAATAGGGGTTGCCGCTATACGTTGGGAAACCCGTACCCAGACAATACACATTCAATGCATTCGCACCAGGCCCACCACTCGTTGTAAGGTTAGATGCTGCCGGTGCAGGGTAGCTACCGTTAGTTGCTCTGTAGACTTCAAAGAGTTTGTGCCAAGCCTTTAGTTCACTGGTAATTGCAGATACTTGGGCTCGTTGTTGGATGCCTGTATAGGCAACCGTGACGATGGCTGCCAAAATACCAATCACGACCACGACTATCAACAATTCAACGATAGTAAAGCCCCTTGATGATGAGTCATGTTTGTTTTGTTTTGATAGTTTCAAGAGATGCCCAATCATAGCTCAATCTTAGCATAAGGGCAATGTACTACACAAACGGAGTTGTTAAAGACAGACATCATTGACTTTTATAAAATATAATGTTATAATTGAAGTAGTAGACAACTAGCGAACCTGATCAATGTAGCCATGAGTAAATTTGAAAAAAGTACAAACTCTGAGCAAATCAAACTAAAAAGTCGACATATCCGGGAAATGGGTGCACTTTTTGCCAAATTTCTTGATAGGTATCCAGAGATTGACCCAAACTTTGCCGATGACACAACAAAAGATCAAGAATTGGCATGGAATGAATTCAACAAAGATATGCGTATAACTCAACAGATTGAATTGTACGAATCTATCATTGAACAAGAATAAGCAATTTTTCTAGAAATAGTTGACTTTTCACTTCCATTTGTTATACTTTCTACAGCATTACACCAAAGACCGTAGCTGTTCGAAAGAGCTTAATCCGCTACCGAGGCGTGATCAAATAGATTTTGATTATTTCCACCACGAGTCTTTGGTAACTGCGAGAATCCAAGACTCGTTTTTTATTTCTCGTAGTTATCACAGTAAGTGTATGCGAACTTTGACAATTCGGATCGAATCAACCAAGCGTATCGCGCCAGCCTACTTCTGACAGAGTCAGAACTCTGCCAGCGCTTTAGGCGCACTGCTTCGTTAACGGCTCTAGTACTCACTTCGCTGTACTTCTATGTACAGCTTGTTCCGTGCTTCGCCGTTGCCTCGCATTACGTCCTAATACGTTCGGTTGTCACAAAATTTAACCAAGGAGTTTCAATGGCGATTACTAAATCAAAAAAGAACGAATTGGTTGCTGAAGTTTCAGACTTGCTTGCCTCATCAAAGCTCACTGTCTTTGCACAATGCAACGGACTATCTGTTGCAAACATGCAAGATCTTCGCCGACAGGCGAGGGAAGCTGGCGTTGTCATCAAGGTGGTCAAAAACCGTCTGGTTCGCGTCGCAATGAGCCAAAACGATACGTACAAAAACACTGACACATCGCTCCTCACCGGCCAACTACTGTACGCAGTCAGCGCTGATGATGAAGTGGCTCCAGCAAAAGTACTCGACACATTTGCAAAGACCAATCCGGCCCTTGTATTTGTCGGTGCCTTTGGCATGGAAGGTGAAGTAATGGACGCAACTGCCGTCGCCGCTCTGGCAAAACTGCCATCAAAGGGCGAACTTGTCGGCCAAGTGGTATCTATGCTGCTGTCACCAGTCAACGATGTTACAAACGCATTGAGCGGAAACCTTCATGCCCTCCTAGATGGCGTAGAAGCAAAAGCCACAGCGTAACTTCAAGCAACCAACGCTTAGTAAGCTAGGTTACTAGCAAACTAATAAACTAAATCCTGAAAGGATATTACATGGCTGACGTAAAGAAACTTGCAGAAGAGCTAACAAAGCTTACTGTACTAGAAGTAAACGAATTAAAAACTGTACTAAAAGATGAATACGGTATCGAACCAGCTGCTGCAGCTGCCGTTGCCGTTGCAGGCCCAGCTGCTGATGCTAGTGCTGGTGCTGAAGATGAAAAGAGCGAATTCACTGTGAAACTAGCTGACGCTGGCGCACAAAAAGTCGCCGTCATCAAAGCCGTAAAGGAAATCACCGGACTTGGTCTAGGTGAAGCGAAAGCAATCGTTGATGGCGCACCAATGGCCGTCAAAGAAAAAGTCTCAAAAGACGAAGCAGAAAACGCAAAGAAACTTCTGGAAGAAGCTGGCGCAACTGTCGAATTGGTTTAATACCAATCCTTCAATCGATCCGAAAAGTCATACAAAAACCGCCCCAATTTGGGGCGGTTTTTAGTTACTGCATTGTCCCAGAACCATACGTACCTGGTTCTTTAGGGGGTCGTTGATCCTGTTCCATCTGTTTCGATGACGATTCGGGATCTTTTGCACCAAATAAGCGATTCTTTAGACTGCGGAAAAAGCGAAATATGATAGATTGGTTCGTAAACATAAGCCGAGTATACCACAGCGTTTTTTGCAATACTACAGACAGCCGCGTAGATAATCTATTGCTTACAAAGATAGTCGAAACCCGCCACATGGACGGGCCGACCAAAGCTATAAAGTTTTGTGCAATGTTCCTTTATTTAATTTTCAGACAGAAGAGTCAACCATTCCTGCATTTTTGACATTTTGACAATCATGAAATCTAGCCAGTCAATTACATTTGTCTTGCGCAAAAAAAGAGTTTATTCCGTCGTTTCTACAACGAAAATTATTTTTTTACTGTTAAATTTGTGGACAACTTTACTTTGATTTGACATGCTACGAGTCACCTGTTATATATAGGTGCAATATAACCAAAAACAGACAAGGAATGCGAGAATGTCTGATTTACCAGAAAAACAAGTAAAAAGACTAACATCACTTATACAGGAAGCGGAAACAAACCTAGCAGCTGCCAAGGAGCTTCTAATTAGTATTATCGGAGATGATGGAGTTGCGATTACTCCAAAATCAGGCCAAGAAGACGTCACGGGCAAAGTTGTCGAGGGCGTATTTGACGGCCAAGTCATGATTGGACCTGATGGCAAAAATTACCCGGTACCAGCAAACTACGCCAGCAAATCAAAATTGCTAGAAGGTGATGTCCTGAAGTTGACCATTGCCGATGATGGTAGCTTTATTTACAAGCAGATTGGGCCAATTGAGCGCAAACAGGTTGTTGGCACCCTAGTCCAGCACGATGGTGCATACTACGTTGAAGCGGGCGGCAAGGAATATCGAATCCTCCTAGCGAGTGTCACTTTCTTTCATGTTAAAGAAGGTGATCAAGTCACCATTATCGTTCCGGTCGATAATCCAGATGCCACTTGGGCAGCAGTTGAAGCTCCCCTCTAGGATTCTTCTTGCTTCGAAATATCTGTATAGAGAATACCTCTGTCGGACTGATACTCTATCCTAACACTATATGTATTGATTTTAATTGTCTGAGTTGAGCTTTCTTGGTTCGAAAAATGAATATATCCAAGAGATAATGTTGCTACATCATTGTCATTAACCAAAGAGACATGGACTCTTGATTCTTTTTGCTCGAACAACAGCCTGTCGTAAAACATTTCTCGCACACCAAGCCCCTCCTGTCTGACTACTATTTTTAAGGGTTCGCTGAATTTAAGTGATGAAAAGTTCCTACTTTTATCAGAATTTGGTACGAGTGTCTCCTTCTGATCAATAGGATAATGAGTATCAGGTTTTAGCTTGAGCGCTCTTTCAGGCCATTGTAGATACCAGGCTTGATATGCATCTGGCTCAATCTGATTCGTATGTTGACCCATGAGATTGTTTTGCCCATCATATTCTCTGTATGCACCCAGCTTTATAGAGCTAATAATGCTTGATAAATCAATCACGCCATTATTATTGCTAGGAAGATTTTGGTATGACGAGTGCTCCAACTTACTCATATGTCCGAGTTTATAAAGATGGCCCGCTTCGTGCGCAATGACATCGGCAAGCGTATCCTTGTATTCATCTTTGGTCTCAAAATCTTTGGGCTTTACATCTTCGTGAACATCAAATACATCCGCGAAGTCACCCGAGGCAAGTCCGTGGCCACCCTGACATTGCTTTACATCCGTAACACTAACAACATAATTATAATCGCGAAGATTCATCTCGTCTTTGGCGATGAACGAACCAAGTTTTTCAATATCTTTACTGGCACACTCTGGATTAAGTTGATTAAACCTCTCATTTGCACTTTGCGATGCCAGCATTGGCACCATCGTTACATCAACCAAACCACCAGTACCCCTTGCAAGAATACTATCCGCATCAGCCGATGCTATTGCTAGTTGATCCAGCGACAGTCCATCACCATATCCAATAACGGCTATTTTTCCAAAACGATCAGAAATGCAGTCAAGGGCAAGGCCGAGCTCATCGCCTGCTGCTTTTTCGTTATTGCTAATATCACAAGAAGAAACTTTTTCACTATTATCTACGAGCGCCATAGACGCAAAAACCGTTACCAATAACGTACAATATGACCCGACCGCTCGAGCATACATCGCCTTTTTTTCGGAGACAGAGTAGTGATTCGCAAATCTGGACATGCGTCCTTTTTGACGTTCCTGCATTATTAATTATAATAACATATTTTATATAAAAATACAATACTGCTCAATCTCCGCAACAGTCTTTCCACTTGTAATCCACATCTATAAAATACAACGCTCTTACATCAAAAAACATCGTACAATAGAAACATGGTAAAAGAAGGGGAGAAAGCCGGCACTCATACGGCGTTGTATCGTAAATACCGTCCGCATTCGCTTGATGAGATTGTCAGCCAAAGCCATGCAACGGACATCTTACGACGCAGTCTTGAACAAGGCAAGATTTCTCATGCCTACTTGTTGACTGGACCAAAAGGCGTCGGCAAAACATCAATTGCACGGATCCTTGCGCACAACATCAACCAATTGCCCTACAACAGCGATGAGCAACACCTTGATATTATCGAGATTGACGCCGCTAGTAATAATGGGATTGACGACGTCCGTGAACTACGCGACCGTGCCGGATTAGCGCCAATTTCAGCACCCCGAAAAATTTATATTATTGACGAAGTTCACATGCTATCAAAGCCTGCGTTTAACGCTCTTCTCAAAACTCTCGAGGAACCACCGGCGCATGTTGTGTTTATACTGGCGACAACCGATTTACATAAAGTACCGGCTACAATTATCAGTCGCACACAACACTTTGCATTTCATGCAATTAGCCGTAATGACTTAGCGACACATTTGAAAAAAATCGCCAAAGGTGAGGGTATCAAAGTGTCCGATGAAGCCCTTGATATGATTGCAACAAGGGGTGATGGTAGCTTCCGTAACGCTATCAGCCTACTGGATCAAATGTCTGGCTACGCAAACGAAGATGACGGAATTACAAGCAAACTAGTTGAATCAACCCTGGGTCTTGCGCCGACTGACGCTATTAATGCACTCCTCGATGCCGTTGCAAAAAATGATGTTGCTACCATTATCAGCACACTCGATACACTAGAAAGTGAAGGAATCCAGGCCGACATACTAACCGACCAGCTCATTGAAGCTATCCGTGACACGCTGATGGAGCACTCTCAATCGGTTGAACTGCTTGATTCATTGCTAGAAATATCTCGTTCGTCACAGCCACAAATCAAACTCTTAACATCCCTCGTTAAAGCAACTAAGCCAAAGGCTGTCGTCACAAAATCAGCGGTTGTCACCAAACAGCACCCAACCGTCATCGAAGCTCCAGTAATTATTGTCGATAAAAATGACATGCCGACTGAAGAAGCCAAAAAGCCAAAACCTGAAAAAAAGAAAGAAAGACCAGTTTCAGAGCAGCCATTCGATTGGGATAAACTCATTGAACACATGAGGCAAGACCAAGTTGCTCTGTATAGCGTTTTGAAAAAATGCAGCTATGACTTCACGGGCAACACGCTTACACTCTATACTGGCCGCAAATTCAACAAAGTCAAACTGGATGAACCAAGGTACCGATCAATTCTCAGTAGCACACTGTCAAACCTCGGCCAACCTGATCTAGAAATCATTACACACGCCACCGCTAAACCACCGTCAGACGAAAAATTAGCCAAGGTGGCTGCAATGATGGGCGGTGGAGAAGAAGTCACACTAGATGAATCGGAAGATGGCTCATGAGTGCACAAAAATCTATAGACGCAAAACTACCCCCTCAGAATATCGATGCCGAGATGAGCCTCCTCGGGGCAATTTTGATTGATGAAGACGTTTTATCTGACGTAACCGAAGAGGTACTTGCGCGAGATTTTTACGACAAACGTCACGTCGCAATTTACGAGGCAATGTTAAAACTGTTCGAACATCACAAACCAGTTGACCTACTAACACTCACTGATGAGTTGAAAAAAAAGAAAAAACTCGATGATATCGGTGGCTCTGCTTATCTGACAGAATTAACAAATTATGTGCCTACTGCTGCCCATGCTGGATCATATGCTGAAATCGTTTCCCACAAAGCCATCCGACGTCGCCTTATAAAAGCCAGTGGTGATATATCTGAACTAGGCTACAACGAAGATAGAAGTGTCCAGGAACTACTTGAGCGTGCCGAAGCTGAGTTATTTGCCGTCAGCGATCAAAACGTCAAACAAGATCTCACGAGCCTCGAGACAATTATGTTAGAAAACTTTGACCGACTCGAGGAACTTCACAAAAACAAAGGTCAATTGCGTGGCATGAAAACAGGCTATCGTGACCTAGACAACATGACGGCCGGACTGCAACGAAGTGACTTGATGATCTTAGCAGCGCGACCTGCTATGGGTAAAACGACTCTTGTCACGAACCTGGCATACAACGTGGCAACTCTCAACAAACAATCAGTGCTATTCTTTAGCCTCGAGATGAGCAAAGAACAACTCATTGATCGCATGCTTGCCGACGTTGCCGGCGTCGATGCTTGGAAAATCCGTACCGGCAATCTCAGCGATGAAGATTTTGCAAAACTATCAGAAGCATCCGGAGAGATGGCTGAAGCACCATTGTATATTGACGATACGCCCGGACTTACTGTTCTGGAAATGCGCACCAAGGCGAGGCGAGCAGCCCATAACGCACCGCTTGGCCTAGTAATCGTCGACTACCTGCAGCTCATGCAGGCAAACGTAGCGCGTAGCGATGGTAACCGAGTACAAGAGGTGAGCGAAATTAGTCGTGGTCTCAAGTTATTGGCACGTGAATTAGACGTCCCCGTCATTGCACTGAGCCAGCTATCACGAAGCGTTGAATCTCGATCACCACAAATCCCGATGTTGTCAGACCTGCGAGAATCCGGTTCTATCGAGCAAGATGCCGACATGGTGACATTTATTTATCGACCAGGTTATTACAATCCTGATGATCCCGAACTAACTAATATCACCGAACTACACATCGCCAAGCATCGTAACGGACCAACTGGCAAAGTTGAACTATACTTCCACCCAGAACGCTTGCGCTTCATGTCACTCGACAAGCGACACGATTAATAGAGCTCGTGCTATACTACAATAAATGGCAAAGATGCTTTTTACGAAATTTTTAACGTATCGCTTTCGATACCAAATAGGGTATTCATTGGTTGTCCTGATTTTTATCGCATTGCTTGTCGTTGCGGGACTTTTTGTACCCGGTGGTTTGAGCACAGATGAACAAACGCAATTCATCCATACTGCGTCTATAGATTTGCAAGATGTTGAAACAATATCTATTCCAAATATGCCTTTCTTTGTCATGCAACGCATTAGCATGGAATATTTTGGCCCAACTGAATTAGCATTTAAATTACCATCACTCGTTGCGGCATTCTTTGCTGGTATTGGTGCAGTCTTTTTACTGCGTCGTTGGTTTCGACCAAACATAGCTCTCCTCGCAACAATCATCATGGTTACAACCGGCCAATTCTTATTCATTGCACAAACAGGAACAGGTGCAATTACCTATATTCTATGGCCAATTTGGCTGCTCCTCGCTGCAACAATGATTACGTCTTCGGCGCACTATAAACGATTTTGGAAGTTATTATTTTTCATTATATTACCGCTCAGTCTATATACACCTCTCGGTATTTATTTGGCTTTCGCAATCTGTAGCGCGGGCCTCTTGCATCCACATGTTCGTTATGTATTAAAACAAATGCCGCCCCCACACCTCACACTGCTATCTTTAATTAGCGTATCAATTATCACGCCTCTTGTTTATCTTGTATTCATTCATCCACCCCTCCTACTAACACTCCTAGGCGTTCCCGCCACTTGGCCGCCAGATGTCTGGATAAATCTACAGATACTATCACAGCAATACTTTAACTTCATTTCGCCCCAAAGCGGTGCGCTCATAACACCAGT
This sequence comes from bacterium, assembly GCA_030429445.1. GTDB lineage: Bacteria > Patescibacteriota > Saccharimonadia > Saccharimonadales > Saccharimonadaceae > UBA2112. The sequence continues at coordinate 16,058 of JAUIFG010000010.1, forward strand.
CCTCGGTCTTGGTTCGATTGTACTTATCCTACTCGGCATATGGCAGCAATTTACTATCCGATATACCGCACGCAGCTATACGCTCGTTGCCTGGATTCTTTTACTGGTACCAGTCCTCGTTATCAATCCAGAGTTCGCAAGTATTGCATTTGTACCTCTATTACTATTACTCGCTAGCGGTCTTAGCTATTTGTTACGATTTTGGTACGGGATGTTCCCTCTCAACCCCTATGCAAGATTTGTCGGCATCATACCTCTCACGATTCTTGTCGGTGGACTCGTAATATCGGGTCTCGGTCGCTACTTTGACGGCTATCGATACGACCCGATTACCGCATCGAGTTTTAGTCATGACATCAGCCTCTACAATGAACATATCGATAGCAAAAACGTCAGTAAGCTTGTCGTAACCGTAAGTGAACGACCTTTCTACTTAGCACTCGTCCGCTATGACGACACACCTCCACTGATTCTGAGTGTCGTTCCATCAAGCGGTACATTCGCAGCGACACGTGCGGCGCACAAAAAAATCGATCTGACTCCAACAAAAATCATCACCACAGCCACCAGCGAAGATGCAGATCGGTTCTATATCTACAAAAAATAGGTTATACTAGCAATAACCTAAGAGGAGGCAAATATGGCTTTTGACCAGATGAAAATGTTAAATGAATTGAGAAAAGCTCAAAAAGATTTAAAGAAACAAAAAGTTGTTGTAGTCGCTGGTGGTGACGATGATAATCCGGCCGTTGAAATGACTATCAACGGAGAGCTCAAGGTAGAAAAAGTAAAAATCGACCCTCAACAGGTTGACTTGAATGACATCGAAGAACTAGAGAGCAACATTGAAGTCGCCTTTCGAGATGGCATGACAAAAGCGCAGGAAATCGCCGCAGAGAAGATGAAACCACTAATGGGTGGTCTCGGCAATCTCGGAATGTAAATGAACCACCTGTTACCAAAGGCACTGATTGATGTCATTGATGAGCTTGGCCAATTACCAGGAGTTGGCGCACGCACTGCTGAACGTTATGCGTACTACCTGTTGCGAGCCAAACCAACCGTCTCATCAAAACTAGCCAATAGCCTAGAAGGGCTCCATGCAAATGTTAAATCATGCCCCACAACATTTGCATTAATAGACTCATCTCTCGAGATATCACCCCTTTATAGTGACCCTTCTCGTGATAAAACAACGATCGCAGTCGTCGAAGAGCCTCTGGATATTGTAGCCATAGAGCGTACGGGGCAATACCGAGGCACGTATCATGTCCTCGGTGGAGCAATTAGTCCGATAGACGGCATCGGACCAGAGAAGCTACATATTGCTGAATTAATCGATCGAATCAAAAATGATAAAGTAACAGAACTCATCATCGCAACCAACGCTAGCGTTGAAGGTGAATCAACTGCACTGTTTTTGCAACGCCACATCCACGAAGCCAATATCAACATCAAAATGTCCCGCCTTGCCAGAGGTTTACCTGTTGGCGTTGACCTAGAATACGCCGATCAGATCACACTCGGACATGCCCTCGAGGGTCGCAAAGAACTCTAGCTACATTTAGGCTACCTTATCTGTTTTACCTCTGATACAATAGAGCTAATGTACGAAACAGCAACCAATCTCATAGATGATGCCCAGAAAATCATCATCATTCAAGCTGAAAACCCCGACGGCGATAGTATTGGCAGTTCTGTTGCGCTAGAAGAAGTATTGGGTAATCTTGGTAAAAAAGTTATTATGTACTGTCCTGTTGATGTACCCAAATACCTGCGATACATCAAGGGCTGGGATAGAATCGTTTCAGACTTTGATACTAGTGCTGACTTAGCTATTATTGTTGATACTGCAGCCGATGTGCTACTCGGCAAAGTACTAGAGACACCTGGCGTTCGTCACTATCTCGAATCGCACCCCGTACTAGTCATCGATCATCACACCACAGAATCAAACCTATCATTCGAGCATACCATCATATCTGAAGAAGCCGTTGCAACTAGCCAGGTTATCTACAAACTTGCAAGCAAGAACAATTGGAAAATTAATCAGCAAGCAGCTGAAAATATGCTTGTTGCAATCATGAGTGATACGTTGGGGCTGACGACACAGAATGTTGATGCGGATGTATTTACAACATGCGCAAAACTTGTAGAGCTAGGCGCCAGCAATGCCCAAATTGAGGAACGTCGGCGTGAATTCATGAAAAAAGCACCAGAGATTCTTGCCTACAAAGGCGAGTTAATTGGTCGTATAGAATATTTCTTGAACGGTAAACTAGCGCTCGTGCATATACCGTGGGCCGACATACAAAAATACAGTGATCAGTACAACCCAAGTGTACTAGTACTCGACGAGATGCGTCTCGTCGAAGGAGTTGAGGTTGGCGTTGCAATAAAAACATATCCCGACGGAAAACTAACGGGCAAACTACGCAGTAATCTACCCGTATCAGAGACAGTCGCTGGATATTTTGGTGGTGGCGGTCACAAATACGCAGCCGGATTCCGCACATACGAAGAATATGACAAAATAGTAGGTGAATTAATCGAGGCAACAGACAAGGCACTAAAGGAACATGGCAGTCAAACTACATAACACGTTGACGCAAAACGTTGATGAACTAAAACCGCTGAATGATAACAGGATCAGTTTGTACGTCTGTGGTCTCACTGTTTATAGCCAACCACACATTGGTAATTGGGTGAGTTACATCTACTGGGACGTTCTTGTGCGCACCTTACGAGCGAGTAATTACCAAGTAAATCATGTACAAAACATCACAGACGTTGGTCACCTGACTAATGACGAAGATACTGGTGAAGATAAAATGCAAAAGAGTGCCTTGCGCGAAGGCATGACCGCACGACAAGTTGCTGATAAATACACCGCAATCGCTGATGATGAAGCCTATAACCGGCTAGGCTTGGTTCGTCCCGATCACATGCCACGAGCGACCGACTATATCGAACAACAAAAAGCATTCGTCGAAGAGTTACATTCAAAAGGTTTCACATACGTCATCAATGACGGAATTTATTTTGACACCAGCAAAGTAGAGAACTACGGCAAACTAGCACGCCTAGACATTGATGGCCTAAAATTCGGCGCGCGCGTAGCCAACACCGGCAAAAAGAACCCGACTGATTTTGCCGTTTGGAAGTTTAGTAACCCTGATGAAAAACGAGATATGGAGTGGGACAGCCCTGTAGTAAATGATAGAAAGGGATTTCCTGGCTGGCACTTAGAATGTAGCGTCATGGCACGCGAACTGCTAGGCGACCAGATCGATATCCATACAGGAGGCATTGATCATATTCCCGTACATCACACAAACGAAATTGCACAAACTGAAGCTATTACGAACAAGCGATTCAGCAATATTTGGATGCACGCAAACCATATCAAAGTCGACGGAACAAAAATGAGCAAAAGTCTTGGTAACATCTACACACTACAGGACATTATTAATAAAGGCTACGAACTCGATGCATTTAAACTACTAGTCCTCAGTAAAAACTACCGTACGGAAGGAAACTTTACTTGGGATATCCTAGAATCTGCACAGAATCGATTGAATAATTGGCGGGCTATCGGCGATCTGCGATGGCAAGGTGCGGGCGATGGTGAACAAACAAGCCAACTACTCGAACATCTGCAAAATGACCTAGACACGCCATCGGCTATGGCAAGAATTGATGAACTAATGGGGTGTGAAAAACCTACTGCACTCAATAAGCTATTGAATGAAATCCGCGACCTATTTGGAATCACATTACATCGAGATGATATAGACGATGAACAAAAATCACTTATCAAAGAACGTGAAACTGCACGTAAAAACAAAGATTGGGCAAAATCAGACGAACTACGTAGTCAATTAGCCGATCAAGGCATAATCATCCGCGATACGGATGAAAAAACAATCTGGGAACGAAGAAACTAAAGAATCCTGGAAGCTGAACTTAGCCTACGATTCTTCTTGAACTTTTTTGATGAGCTTGTGAAAGGGATGCCGACTTTCCTTGCGACGTTTTTTAGCATGCGCCGCATAATCCTCTAGCAACACTTTGATACTACCGGCAATTGGGATCGAGATAATACCACCAGCGATGCCAAACAGATACACACCGATTGTCACGGACGCTAGAATCGCAAGTGCAGACAACTCAACAGTCTTTGATTGAACGGTTGGTGATATAAAATTGTTTTCAATCTGCTGATACACAACAAAATACACCGCAAAGGTGATTGCAGCACCAATGTCGTTAAATGCCAACAATACACTGATGAGCACTCCAGCGATTGTTGCACCAAACATTGGAATGAATGTCAGTATAAAAACAATGGCAGCTGCTGGTAATGCCAAGTTTGACGGAACCGCGAACACTAGACTGAGCACGAACACTGTGATGGCAGCAAAAAAGGCTGCAAGTGCCGCTATAACGAACTGACCTGTTACGAATCCAGTGACAACGTTATGCATCTTTGTCACCAAATCACGATGATGTTGCATTTTTTCTTCATTATTGTACGCACCCCAAACAATCTCTTGCCAACGCGGCGCTTCAATGAGCATAAAGAAGGTGAGAACTATCACCAAAAAAGCCGCAACAACAAAACCGAGTAGTGAACCAACACTAGAAACGATATTTGCACCTACATTCGAGGCCCAGTTTGTCGCCCAGTCTGCCGCATTATGTCGTACCGTGTCATAGGCTTGGTTCATCTGACCTTCTAGGCCATAGTGCGATGCAAGACTCGATAAGCCATGCCACTGTTCCTGCGCTCGGTCAACAAAAGAAGGAATAGACGCAGCAACCCTTGCAGATTGCTCGATGACTGGTGGCACAACAAGAAACGTAAACATCCCTAGAAATGCCAATACAAGAAAGTATGCAATCGATGTGCCTGCGGCACGACTTTTGCCGGGCATTATAGAGGCGAGTCGACTAACCGGTCCGTTCAATACAAGCGCCAAAAAGAAAGCAGTACCGATGATAATCAAGGCTTGTAAAGCGCTTACAACAAGAGCTGAAACAACAACAAATGCGACAACGACCAGCCAAAAACGAACGAATGTCTTTGTCTCGATCTCAATCTTTACCTTCATTACCCCTAGTATAACCGAATAGTCTGTTGGTGACTAGCTTACGCTTTGAAATAGTCTCGCCTTTGACTGCTTACCCCAGCCAAACCCATAGCCATAAATAGCTATCATAGCCACTAAATAGACTGATAGAACTATGCATTTTGATAAAACAGGAGAGCTAAACAAAAGTATAATTCCGGCAACAAGCCCGATTCCAGCAGTAACAATACTACCGTGCGCAAAGTACATTGAGCGCTTGACTCCGTTCAATGCTAACAGTACCGCACCAGCTATCAAAACGAGAGATAAAACCATTGCAGAAATGTGAAAAGCAATCAAAATTATATTCATAATTCCATCATAACAAATTTGTTATGTTTGATGAAATAATAATCAAACGAGTCATTGCCTGGCGTCATAGTTAGTCAAAAACTCTCGTTTGAATTCGTAAAACGAGCCATCCGCAATACTATCCCGGATATCATCGACTAATCGAACAATGAATCGTTCGTTGTGTATGGTGGCAAGCGTCTTGCTAAGTAATTCACCCGACTGAAACAAGTGATGCAAATACGCCGACGTATAGTTTTGACAAGTATAACAATCACAATCTGCGTCAAATGAAGTATAGTCACGCGTATATTCTGCACGAGTAATATTCACTCGGCCATGACGGGTGTATAGTGCACCGTTTCGAGCAACACGAGCGGGCGACACACAGTCAAACGTGTCTGCGCCATTTTCGATGCAAGTAAATATATCACTCGGCTCACTGATACCCAGCATGTGACGAGGCTTACTATCAGGCAACTCCTCGCACATCCAGCGAACAATATCACCAATAGCATCCTTACGTAGTGCGCCACCCAGCCCATACCCGTCAAAGTCCATTTCACCCAAAAATTTTGCACTCTTACGTCGTAAATCTTCGTGATCGGCACCCTGAACAACACCAAATAATGCCTGCGGAGGGCGATGTGATCGTTCAGCATTCAGCCGTTGATGTTCCGCCAAGCTACGTACCGCCCAAGGATGTGTTCGTTTATCAAGCGACTCGACTTGATAATAATAATCGTGATGCAATGTCGTTAGCTCATCGAAGGCAAACGTAATATCAGCACCGATGCCATGCTGAATCTGCATTGACAATTCGGGTGTAAACACATGCATGCTACCGTCCAAGTGCGACTTAAAGCGAACACTATCATCATCAACCCAAGCGAGTTTATCTTTTTTGCGTGTCACATTGGTCGCGCTATCGCCAGTCATATCAATAACTTTTTTAAATCCAACACCCAGTGACATCACCTGAAATCCACCGCTATCACTAAATGTCGGACCACTCCAGTTCATAAATGCATGAATACCACCAGCGCCATCGATTACATCATGGCCAGGACGCAAATATAAATGATAGGCATTGACCAACATTGCCTGCGCACCCGTATTTTTTAATTGGTCTGGCGTAAGCCCCTTCATGGCAGCCCGCGTGCCAACAGGAATAAAAGCCGGGGTCCGAATTGTTCCGTGAGGCGTTGTCATCGTACCAGTTCGTGCTAATGAACCACTCAAACGATGATGGACCGTAAAACGTAATGGCTCTGTCATCTACTCGAGGGTACCACAGGCAGCTATTCACACTCAACAACCAAAAATGCTATACTCTAATCATGACTGGACCAGAAAAATCTCCAGGAAATGATGTGCCGGATGATTTTTCAAACATGTTCCCAGAAGACTCGTTATTACAAAATCCCTTTAATGAGGCTATCCATGACGCCCTGCAGTTGCAACACGAATTAAACTCCATAGATGATGCATCCGACCGAGCAATAAGTCGTGAAGATAGAACAAAAGAGCTCAATGCTAAACATGAACAATTAAGCGGTTTACCTCTTACGATAGTAGGCAGGGTGTACGAATATGGATTCGGACCAGCCGCACAAGGCACATTTGAAAAATTTACTCGTGAAGTAGAAATCAATAATTCCGACATGCTGCATGACGACGAACAGATAGTAAAGACAGATCGCTACAGTTTGAGTGACGATGAACACTCAGATACTTCGTATACAACAATTACGTATGGTGGTTTCGTCACCGTAGAAAAGGCAGAGGATAGCCCGAATAGATTCCTAGACGTACGCCTTGCCGCAATAACGCGAGCAGTACTGGCAAAGGCTGCTGGCTATGGCCTCGTCCTTCAGGTAACTCAACTCGAGGTTCCCTTGGATGAAACAGTTGATGTCAAACCCAGCGTCGATGTTGAATTCACCAACCCCTTCAGACTTGAAACCTATCTTGATTATTACGTTCCAGATTTGATGGATGCTGTTCATCAGGCATTCGAACGCAATGAGGATGATGAACCACGAGACCTAAATGATATATTGCATGAATTAGCATCTATTGACCTCAAAGAAATTGCCCCTATCTTATTCGACAAGGCAGGGGAGTTAACGAAACGACTACTCATACAATACATAGACAGATTACTTGAGGTAACCGAAAACGAAGCCGAGCGAACAAGCATTCACTACACCATCAGTTCCGAATCAGAGAGAATCGTCAACACAAAAGACGGACCCATTCTTCAACCTCCCAAAAAATCAAAATTTGATGGACTTATCGGCGGATTACAATTCTGGCCTTCCGACACTCTTGATAAATACGGCAGTCAAGAATCTTTTGCACTCATAGTATTCATGGGAGTAGAGGGCTCTGCCGGCATGCGTCAAAATGTATACCGTCTCGATGACACCCTCACGGTCACGCCAGCAAAACGTGTCAAAATACCAAAAGTAGATTCAAAACAATGGAAAGAACGACTCATTCAGCCCATGCTAGCATCAAGCAAAACTGAAAATGAAGTAAGTTTTGATCTCGCCGAAGATGATGAAGATAACTAATCAGTTGTAAAATCAACAAATCATATTGCGCTACAAAAAACATAAGCGCATAATAATAGCTAGTCATGTGAGTACTGGCGGGAGTACTATCACCGTCTTTCCACCCACAGGCTTTTTAACAATCTCGTTGATACACACACCGATACTACGTATCAGGCGTCCCTATTGACGAACATCGCTATAGTGGCATTATGCAAATCTTGCGGTAGATTTGTTAGCCAGTATAGTTCCCCATTAAATCCGCGCTTTTTAACAAAATATCCGAAGGGGGAATAGGACATGACAAAAACTTTTAACACACCGGTTACCATTTTACGCATGGGCTTTGGTCGCAATCTCTGCGCCATACCACGCCGAATGGAATGGAATGGCGGAGCAATCGACTTTGTTGATAGCGGTCTGCGAACAACCATTCGTCGGGGTAGCAATATATCACAAATATTTGCACTCAGTGACGGCGTACAGACGTTTCATCTACGCAGCGATAATCGCGGCGGTAGCTGGACGTTAATCGGCATCAACTAAAACAAAAGGGGAGCGGGCAATTGAGGTTGGATTTTTCCAGTTTCAATTGCCCGTTTTGTCGTTGGTAAGTTGACTATAAAAGATATTTATTGTAATAATATATTCATGAGGGATCCAGAGACCTTTATTCCGTCATACAATCCCAGTAGTCTTCCGCCCCGAGAAGCATGGAAAGAACCCAGCAAATGGCTTGGTTTTGTTCATCCTGACGACAGAATTGAACTACCAACTGATGATAGGGACTTTGTCCAAGTGGACAACGCATTTGACCGAGTAATGGACTTGTTCCGCGATACATACAAGTGGGAATTTAATCCCAACGACTTTCGTACTATTCCCGACTTGCATCATTACTATTACTACAGCAGTGAGTGGCAAAAATGGTCGGCAGAGTTAGAGGCGTCAGAAGATCCACTTGAACATGAAAACGCAAAAAATGTCATTGATTTTCGTAGTAATGCAACCAACATTGGCCTAATGTTGCGGGGTATCCATAACACTCTCCACCATGTAACGAAAAAACCTCAAAAACCGGCCCTAGAACACATTACTGAATACATGACTCATTACAAACTGGCGCACCAGGCCTTTTCAAAAATAACGACTGCAGCAGAAAAAGTTTTAGAGTCAAACGATATTATTGCTATGCGCGAAAGCACAATCACTACCAACCCAGACCTGATTGGTGGCGAAGGGGTCGTGGATACTGTTGGTCAAGAAATTCTCGGCGATAAATTAAACCGTCGATATAGCTACCTACATCAATCCTTACTTGAATTCACGAAAAGACAACGCAATGGGATGATCATGCCGGACGGTGAAAAAATTCACATCGACACATCTACGCCCCTTGAAACAATTGTTGCTCTTGGAAAAAGGGCAAGGAAATTCATTGCAATAGATCACCGCCCCCGTTAGAAATTGTAAAAAAGATTGTTACAGGTATAATAGTGCTATGAAAACCATGTCTGAGACAGTAGGATGTGTCGATAGCGCAACAGAAATCTTGGGCAACAAGTGGACTCCCTTGCTATTGCGTTACTTCTTGAATGAAAAAACAGTTAGATTCTGTCAGTTACAAGAATTTGTCGGTGGAATCAATCCGCGCACACTCTGTGCACGACTAGAACAGCTCGAAGACAAGGGAATTATAACCAAACAGTCAATCGGTGATGGTAATCGTTGTGCGTACCAATTAACCCAAAAAGGTCGCGATCTTATGCCCGTATTACAATCCATGCAATCTTGGAGTGGTAAATACCCAAGTTTAAATAATACTTAAAATTAAGTTATTTCTAAGAAAAATATGTATAATACATGAGTAAGTAGAATATCATGAGAATACTAGTCGTAGAAGATGAGCATAAAATTGCTCGAGCAATTGCTCGAGCTCTTGAACAGGAAAGCTATGCTGTTGATGTTGCATACGACGGAGACGAAGGTTACGCCATGGCAACAACCGAACCGTATAGTCTTGCTATCATTGATAGATTAATTCCCGGTGAATACGACGGCCTCGCCATCGTAAAAGCAATGCGTGATGCAAAAATCCATACTCCTGTGCTTATCTTGACCGCGCTTGGTACAACCGCCGACAAAACAAAAGGTCTTGATAGTGGCGCCGATGACTATATGGTCAAACCTTTTGCCTTGTCCGAATTATTGGCACGAGTACGCGCATTGTTGCGTCGCCCCCCCACTCAAACAGGCACTATTCTCTCGATAGATGATTTAGAATTAGATACCATTACATATACTGTCACTCGTGCGGGACAAGAGATTCATTTGACTAGCAAGGAGTTTGCTCTATTGGAATTTCTTTTGCGCAATCAAAATAGACCTTCCAGCAAAGAAAACATCGTCTCTCACGTGTGGGACTACGACGCCGATGTGCTGCTTAATACTGTTGAGGTTTATATTAAGTACCTACGAGCAAAAATAGACGAACCCTTCGACAAGCCACTCATTAAGACTGTGCGCGGCTTTGGCTACAAGATTGAAGCATCTTAAGCTATTTATAAGCTACCTATACTATCCTCAATTTATGCTAAATACTCACACTTTCAAAACTAGGATGCTGACTTTTTAAATAATGTTCCGCCTCGCACTCTTTAAACTGACTATTTGGTACCTGCTCATACTCATGGGTATTAGCTTTATATTTAGTGTAGCTATCTATAATGTTGCCACGAATGAGGTGTGTGATCGCCTACTTGATCTGAAAATTCAAGCCAACAACCTTGATGTAGATGGATACAAATATCCACACCTTCGAGATTCATTAACTAATTTCGAGCAGAATCAGTGCGACGCTGCCAGTATTCGTATTTTCACAACACTCATAAATATCAATACTCTCATTCTTGCTAGCGGTGGCATCATAAGCTACATAATGGCTCAACGTTCCCTGCGCCGAATCAAAAATATCCATGAGGCTCAAGTTCGCTTTACTGGTGATGCCAGTCATGAACTACGCACGCCATTGACGACAATACGAACAGAGCTTGAAGTAGCCATGCGTGATAAGAAAATGAGCAAGACTGATATGAGAAGACTGCTAGCTAGTAACCTTGAAGAAATCAATAAATTGACTTCGCTATCCGAATCATTAATTATGCTATCAAAATTAGAACATGCTGATTTACCCATACAGTCCATTAAACTTGACATAGTTACATCAGAAATAATTCAAAAATACGATAAAAATGCAGAACGCATCAAATATATCCCGCCTAAAAAACGTATCTATATCAAAGGTAACCTAGCAAGTATCGAACGTTTGGTCACAATACTTGTGAATAACGCCCTCAACTATAGTTCCAAGGGATCTACAATAGCCATAAAACTACGTTCGATAGATAAACGAGTGTTATTTACCATTGCTAATTCCGGCTACGGCATTGAAGCCGATAAACTGCCATACGTGTTTAACCGTTTTTATCGAGCCGATGATTCACGCTCGAGCAAAGGCTCTGGTCTCGGACTTGCCCTCGCCAAAGAGATTGTAAATTTCCACCGTGGTAAACTTTCAGTAAAAAGTGAACGCAACGGACAGACGGTATTCGATTTTGAGCTTCCTTTATACAAAGTAAAAGCTGTAAAAAAATAATCAAGTGAAAAATGTTAATTGCAACTTCAGGACCTTGTTGTTATTTTAAGGTTTATTTAAGATAATTACTATACGATCAGCTAGACAATTTACAATTAAGTATACCTTTGTTTTTATTAATACGTCCTCAGAGGAAAAATAGTTATGTTTCGAACAGCATCATACAAACTAACTGGAGCATTTCTAGCGATAATTATGTCTATTACGTTGACTATCAGCGTAATGTCCTACATTTCCGCATCAAGCAAAGCAAACTTTTTATATTTTACATATCTACCCCGTTTACAAAAAAGTATTCCAGTAGACGAAAAGGTGATTAACTCAACCGCATTCTCAAAGATCATGGAAGAGCAATACAACTTATCTCTGAGTAACCTCCTAACATCTATCGTATTCTTTAATGCACTAATCTTATTTGGAGGAGGTGCATTATTCTTTGTACTCTCTCGCTTGATCCTAGGAAGGATAGAAAAAATTTACGCCGCGCGCTCTCAGTTCGCCAGCAATACCAGTCACGCTCTTCGTACACCACTTGCAAATATACAACTTGAGACAGAAGTGACTCTCAATAATTCAAGTCTGTCGATGCGTAATCTGCGCGATCAGCTATACAGAAATCTTGATGAAATCGAAAGGTTAAAGTCATTATCATCATCACTCTTAAAACTGAGCGCGATGGACTCGAGCGGTCTTGAATTTAAACGCATAGACCTGTCAGAAACTGTAAAAGAAACCGTAAAAAGATACGAGGTTAATGAAAAAAACCGAGTCATAATCAAGAATATACCCTCAAAACCACTCTCGATCAAAGGAAATGATTCGAGTATAGATGAGTTAACGGCAATATTCATCAATAACGCACTTAAATACGGCTTCAAGGATAAGCCCGTAGAGATTGAGCTCAGGCGAAAAAGCATTAAACGAGCAACGCTCTCAATCGTTAGCATGGGTAAACCTATCCCTCGAGATAAATTAAAATATATATTTGAGCGTTTCTATAGAGTAGAAGATGCCTATGGAGGTGAAAATGCCGGGCTTGGTCTCGCACTTGCCAAAGAACTTGCCTCTGTCCACAAAGCAAAAATAAAAGTATCAAGTAATGATAACGGGAGAACCGAGTTCAAAATTGATTTTCCATTGTGCAAATAAAAAAATTAAGTGAACTCCAAATTAACTGATTCGTCTATTAGTGTCCAGCAGATTGTCTTTTTATTCTTTAATTTAAATTTTTGCAAAAAAACATGCTAAATCTAAACATATTTTAAGTTTAGCATGTCATTATAGGCATATGTCGGCAGTTAATTAGTCGACGCAAGGAAGGGAGGTCATCCACACAATGAATGTAACTTTAACAGAAAAGACGACTGTTTATCTCAGCAAGAGAGGTCGCAAGGAATTCAAAAAAGCTGCCAACAAGCTAGGTAAGGAGCGCAAAAAAATTATAGCCAGTCTCCACGATCTCGATAAAGTAAACAACCATGACAATCGCTATGATAAAATTGAACGCCTAGCTCAATTGGATGCCATAGAGACACAACTAGATGAAAAGCGTGAGATATTACGTCTAGCAAAGCCTTTGCCAACGAAACAACCAAACCACAGCGTTGCAATTGGCTCAGAAGTCGAGCTCATCGATAGAACTGGCGACCATTTCATTTATAAGCTCGTTGATGGTGTTGAAGCCGACCCAAGTCGGGGTCGAGTAAGTATAAAAAGTCCTCTTGGTAGAGTTCTTATGGGCAAAAAACCCTTTGAGACTTTTCAGTGGCCAGGTCTTCACAAGCGAAAGATGCAACTTTTGAGAATCTCTTAATGGGGGCACGGACACCCGGGAACGATCATGAAGCAAATGCTTTTATATGAGAGAGGGAGGAGGTATCCAATGGATAATGTAGAACCAACTGTTAGATCTATGCATCCAGACAAAACGATTACTGAGTTCATGACGAGAAGAAATATTGGCAATAGATTGAGGGTGGCCTCAGGATCGGTGGTCGAACTCATCAATAGACACGGACAACATTTTGTTTATCGTCTGATTGATGGCATCGAAGCCGACCCAAGCAAGGGGCTCGTGGGCACAATTAGCCCCCTAGGTAAGCGCCTAATTGGAAAAAGAGCGTTGGATGTGATCTCCTGGAATGGGATGAGTAGGCAAATGCAGCTCCTGCGTGTCGAATAAGATCTGAGATCACTTCAACTAAAAAATGCCCCACTCTCTACAGATGTGGAGGCATTTTATATCTGCTATAATGTTACTAATGCTTTATTACAACAAATCCGTCGATGCAACACTCAAGGATTTAGACTCTAGTGAAAATGGCCTATCTGGAGTTGAAGCCGAAGAGCGCCTAAGAGTCCACGGACGAAATGCAATTACCGTCAAGGGTGAGCCTTTTTGGAAAAAGGTAATCGAACCGTTTGCCAACGTATTCATGTTGGTGCTCTTTGTTGCGGCAGTCATTAGTCTCTTTCAGCATGAAATACTCGACTCTGCCATTATCATAATCATAATGATAATCAGTGCATCCATTTATTACGTTCAACGTTTTTCAACCGAACGAATCATGCGCTCGCTGTCAAAACATCAAACGCAAAGTGTTGAGGTATTGCGCAATGGCAATCCTATAGAAGTTGATAGTCAGGAGTTGGTGCCAGGCGATGTTATTATTCTCAATGAAGGAGAGAAGATTCCTGCCGATGCACGACTCATCGCAAGTGATAATGTTCGATCAGATGAATCAATGCTCACAGGAGAGTCACAACCAATTAATAAACAAACGGACACACTCCACGGCGAAAAACAGACATACGAATGTACGAATCTCTTGTTTCAAGGAGCATTCATTGTAGCAGGAACGGCACACGCTGTCGTCACAAATACCGGCAATGCAACGCAATTTGGCCAACTAGCTGCGCTCGCTACACGCCCCTCGGGTACAAGTCCAATTCAAGGAAAAATTGACAAACTCATTACACAAATCATCACTGTCATCGCAGGAATTGCCGCAACCGCCTTTGGATTAGCGCTCCTTCGTGGCATGGAAATAACCGAAGCAATCCGTTTCGTCATCGCCCTATCGGTTAGTGCTGTACCAGAGGGACTTCCGATTGCAATCGCAGTCGTCTTGGTACTTGGAGTACGACGTATGGCAGCACGAAAAGCGCTGGTAAGATCTATGCGTGCAATTGAAACAATTGGTGCAATCACAACTATTGCAACAGACAAAACTGGCACGCTCACTCAAAATAAGTTAACCGTTGGCAAAGTATGGCAACCCGACTTTAGCAACCATCCGATCGACGAATATATTCAAAAATCCGTGAACGGCAGTGCTCAAAAATCTCACGACCCCCTCGACACAGCGCTATTGGACTATATTTCAAAAAAGAAAATGTCCGCGCTCAAACATAAAGTCGTCGCTACATTACCGTTCGATCAATCGGTCAGCATGAGTGGAAATATCTGGGATCACGGTGCAACGCTTACCCTTGACGTAAAAGGAGCTCCCGAACATATACTCCAGCGTAGTAACCTTACATCTAACGAACACGAAAAAGCACAACACATGTTGCACGAAATGACAGGACAGGGTTACCGCGTAATCGCACTTGCAACGACAACCATCGGTAAAAAAATAAAGAAGTTTAGTGATATACCAAAAGGTCAAAAGTTTGAATTTATAGGTTTTGTTGCCGTATCGGATGTGCTGCGACCCGAAGCAAAGCGAGCCATCAGTGCGGCGCTACGTGCTGGTGTAACCGTACGCATGGTAACCGGCGACCATGTTGAAACCGCCTATCACATTGCGCGTGAACTTGGCATGGTGCAAACGCGCAACCAAGTCTTTGATGCACGTCATATGAACGTTATGAATGATGACGAACTCGATCAGGCTATCAGTGATGTTCGTGTCTTTGCGCGTGTAATTCCCGAACATAAATATCGAATTCTTGAGCTATTAAAAAGACATAACATAACTGCGATGACTGGCGATGGTGTTAACGACGTTCCCGCGCTTAGTGATGCGCACGTAGGGCTAGCAATGGGGAGTGGAAGTCAAATTGCAAAAGATGCCGGTGACATAATATTACTCGATGATAATTTTAAATCCGTCATTGATGCGATGCGTGAAGGTCGTACTATTATTAGCAACATTCGTCGAATGCTCTACTACCTCCTCTCCACTAGCTCCGGAGAAGTCTTGACGATGATTGGCTCACTGGTCGTAGGACTACCCCTTCCAATTCTTCCTGTACAAATTTTGTGGGTGAATCTTGTCACTGATACTGCCATGGTTATCCCACTCGGCCTCGAACCAGGTGAAAAAAATGTCATGAAGCTAAAACCAAAACGACCAAAATCACCCATATTAAACAAATATATTATAACTCGAATGATAATGGTTGCTTTTAGCATGGCGGCCACCGTCCTTGTAATGTTCGACTTTTATATTGATACCCACGGAGAGGAATACGCTAGAACAGTTGCTTTTAGCGCGCTTGTCGTAATGCAGTGGTCTAATGCATTTAATGCACGAAGTGATTATCAGTCACTCTTTACCCGTCTTCGTACTTGGAATGGACCTTTCTATGTTGGTCTCGGCATCGCCGTTACCTTGCAGATTCTGGTTCTTTCTGGACCACTAAGTGATATCCTACACATCACACCTGTCGCTATTTCGGATATTCTGATCACCGGATTTATTGCATTTATTATTCCGATTATTCTTGTGGAGATTCATAAACTCATTGGCCGTCAACTATTCAAAAAGGTTCGCACTTCACATTTGGTTAACTAATTCCATCTGTTGCTCAGTCGCAATAGATGGATTATAGTAATTATTATGTCAGAGATCATCCATAATGGAGGTGACCAAACGGGGGATGACTCTAATGATGTCGATGAAATTTTCAAAAATCTCGAACAATCAAACCTACTAGGACCTCTCCATGAAAAAGAAAGACTTTTTAATAACGCACGCGAAGCACTCCTTTTACAGTTTGAAGCGCTCGCAATCGGTGAGGGTGGTCAATCGCTGGATGATGCACTAGAAATTTATAATGCGCTATTAGATGATACATGCGCGCGGTTCCATGAACTCGTTTCATTCTCATTTGACTACATAGGCAAAGAGCAATTTGTTCCCTACTTTGCACATAGGTTTATCGAGGATGAAAAGTTTCGATATGATCGGATGTTAATGGCAATACAGTCAGATGATGCCAACGAAATCACTCTAGAATTAATTACCTATGAAGACGCCGAGACATTGGCCGAAGTCTACAAACAGGCAAAATTAGAACAAGATGACCCTGACACCTATGCCCAAAATACCACCGACGACGAATACCTGTCGCCAGAAGAATTATTCGAATGGGTTGAATCTCAATATTATGAGTCTGTATCCAACGCGTTTTATGAACTAGAGGAGTTTCTCCCAAAGAATATTCACGACACCGCAAAACAACTACTGCTCAAATTGGCACAAGAAAAAGAAGAGAAGGATTTGCAACGACGAAAAAAGATCGCTGATTTCTTGACCCATGTCGTGGCCAGCGTCGTTGGAACCGGACTCACCATTGGCGCATCGCGACTTGTAAAAAAATTCAAACATTGAGCCCCATTCTCGCAATAAATACCCCGTCAGTGTATAATCGCATGCACTACCTATCAAAAGGAGGATCCATGGAGAAAAGAGAAATAGGTTGCGACAAGAAGTGTTCCTTACGAAAAACATTCAATTTGGTTCAAGATGCTGTAAAAGATTACGACGTAGAAAAAAACCCAACCGCACGAGTTAGATTAAACGACATCCTTTGCTATCTAGATATGGCCGAGGGGCTGGATACGGACGATTGCAAGGGAATGCGAGAAAACCCTCAAACAAATCAGTCATTCTGCCCGAATGCCGACCTTTTAAATGCGGCTATCAATATGGTTACTCAAAATTCTCATGCGTTACAACCGGACGGTAATGATTCGCACCTAGTGGACGATCTCGTTAGACAAGCAGAGGTCAATGGAACGACGCAAGCGACTGCGCAATATTTCGGTGGTCAAAAAATGGAGCAGTTGAAAAAACAAAGACCAGACATTCCTCTGGCTCGCCCAGCGAACACCCATCCAGCAAAAACGCCCCCAGATGAAGATGACCATTCTGTTGGACAATACCTCTAGTTGATAATTTCAATAGTTTACCGAGCGCTCTATCCAATTCAATAGAAAAAGCGCTCGGGTTAGTTTTGGTACATGAGAGACTATAATGACGAATCACCGCCGCTTAGTTGGGTGTTATTCCGACGTCGATGTCGTGCACTTACGATACGACATCCAGCCATCGCAATGATTATTGATGCCACATATGCTAAACCTGCACGGGCACCGTCTATACCACTCATCGCCGCAGCAACACCAATCGGAGCTGGCAAAAGAAGTGGCCATAGAAATACCCCTGGTTGACGCCATAAAAGCAAGAGAACGATAATCACACCAACCATCCACAACACTAGCCAAAGCCACAGGCTGCCGTTCATGATGCCATCCAATCTCTCAAGTCCTTGACAAACAGCGATACTGTCGTCATTACCTCAATTTATCCACATTCTTTATAATATTGCAACCTAGACATTGCAATATACCTTATTTTATGTTAAAATATTTGCATTATGAAAGAGCCGTCCGAAGAGTCAATCAGAGACTTCCTAGACAACCACAAAGATGATCTGAATCCAGATAATCTGCCAGCACGGCTCCAAGAACATGAGGAATTTGCAGAATTAGTACAGTTTTTTGACGAACTCTGGAGCGATTTATTCGATTATGTTGAAGCTCTGAAGCACGTAGAAGACGAGGACGACGTTTCGAACATCGTCCAAGAAGTCGCAAAGTTGATAGTTGTACTTACTGACGTTTACCAAGAAATCACTCAAGAAATGCTCGATAGCAGAACTAGAGACGACGATACCGCAGACTGGGTAGAATTAATGGAGCTACGCGAAAAAAATGCCGAAGAAAGATTCAATCGGATGTCTGGGGTAGACATTTATGAAGCGATCGATAAGGCCGCACTCTGGTCACTAGCGGATTTGCACAAGGATTATAGGTATGCGGATGATCAACCTGACAACTTGCTCACAACAACATTTAGCAACTCACTAGAAAAAACTATACATAACGTTTTGTTTTATTTCCCTCTAGGCGAACTCTCTCAAAAAATACTCAAAGAAGCAGTAGCCAAGGAACGTGAATACGAAAAAAACAGCCCTCTTTCACTGACGAATAACGAAATAGCAACAAAGCTCAATGACATCTACATGAAGGACGAGAGTATCAGACAGCCAGACGCACTACAGCAAGCCATCAACGACCATGACGTAACGACAAGGTATATGCTCGACGCTATCACCGAGCATATACAAGAAAGGACGGCATCACTGGAAAAAGTTCATGCGACGATTGACGCCTGGACGGATAAGTTAACGGCTTTGGCTGCCGCAATAATGAAAGATAGGGATATCGAGAATCCAAGAGATGTCTTTGCCGACATTCTCTGTCAGGGCAACTTATATCAATACGGCAAGATGGCCCACCTAAATCCTAAGTCTCGAATAGAACTCATGAGCCCCTTGCTAGAATCAATGATTATAGACATGTTCACTCAATACGATGAAAGTGATCCCTACATGACATTCCACTCAATGTCACCAAAAGATGCTTGCCAACTGCTCAAAGCCCATTTGTGTAGCAATATTGCTTTACTTGATAAAAAATAAAAGAAGCCACCAGTAACACTAAACCCTCACTAAAAGGATGTAGTCCTTACTTGTGAAATAGCTTGCCGGGTCGTAGTTTGCCCGCTCGATACAGGTAGAGTAATTCAAGGATGCCGACTGTGTTGACAACCGCAAGTACTACAAACCATATCGTGTCTGCTCGTCGTGCAGCATGCCAAAGCGCCAGCCCCTTCCAAAGAACTGACCAGATAGCTACTGGTACAAGCAAAGGCAAAACCCATTCTGGATATTCAACCATGCAAACAGTATATCATAGTCATAAGCAATAAAGCCCCGTAATTTTTTGTTACGAGGCTTTTTTTCAGGATTTTACCTGAGGTTTTTTGCGTTTGGTGGATAGCCAATGTAGTAAATTGGCTGCACCGTTTTTCCTGATATGCGGAATGGCCTCAAGCCAAAAACCACGCCAGTTCGGCACATCAACACCGTGACTAACGGCAATTGCCTGACGGATATCCTGAAGAGACATACCTACTGGTAACCCAACGTCAGCGTATTTTGCTCTGCACAACCGTAAATAACGCCAGTTCTCTCGTAACGTTGCTCGGCGACGACGAACAAAGACTAAACGATCAAACTCGTACTCATGGATTATCATGGGACTCTCCGGCTGGGATTGAACCCAGAATGAAAAATTGATTTGCTGAAGACACTCGGCCTTTGATGCATGCGACTCACATTCGCCATTTTTAAAATACCTAACAACATCCTTCATTGGGTACGGCTCGATCGCATTGGGATCAACCTCAATGGCAACAGCACAAACCAATCGTTGAGACATCACTACATCAACTTGTATTGGATTCTGCTTGGAGGAAACTAATTGTTCCCTGGAACGATTATGGACACTATCGACACCCTCGCTTCCTTGCCGAGACTCCCGTTGCCTGTTCATAAGTCGAACGGTATAGACAGCCGACCAAAATCCAAACATATCACACACCTTTCTGAATGTTCTAGTTACACATAAGTAACTCTAGTGACATAGTGCCATAAACAGAGTTAGTACCAAAGCATAAGCAAACATAACCACTCGATGTGGCATCCTGCACTCAATACATAAGCCTAATAAACTTTAATCGACAAAATGTCCATTGCATGGTAGAATGTTCACAAATCTGACGTACATGGAGTCGTTAGAAATCGCACCTTGATAGGAGGTGAATAAAAATGCTTAACGGATTGCTTGATGGAGTTCCACTGCTCGGAGATGGCGGCCTACTTGGAGGTATTTCCAAGGTTACCGCCGCAGGCGCATTCATCCTTACGGTCTGGGCACTCTTCGTGTTACGGCAAAAACCGGGGTACGCAGGCGTTCTGCTCAGCTGGAACAAGCCCCTGTCTACCAAGGTGCACAGGTGTGACGAGTGTGTCCGCAACTGTGATCACGGCAAACGAATCGCATTCGCACGTGTCTGGGTCAAAACTGGACGACCAGAACCCAGAGACTGGAAGCGAAAAATCGTACACTACCAAAAATGTCGCAAAGGCTGTAAGTGTGAACATGAGATGGCAAGAATTATCTGGCCACAAATCACACCAAAGCTGCCCTGGCGCAAAGCGCATCAAATTCCAACACTGTTGCGCACGGATGAGCTCGACCCAATTCCGGTCGATATTGTCGACCCAAAAACTGGCGAGGTATCGCAACGCCTGTTTCACTGCGTTGTTGACTGGAGAGTCTGCACTAACCGAAGAAGGGACGCTCCTTATTGGGCTGATCATGAGCTCAATGTCATAGATTTGACGAAAACTGTCGTCGAAGAAATTACGACGGCAACTCGATATGCCGAACTAAACCACCGTATCACTCGTCTCAGTCAAGAGCCGGGACCAGCGGATGGTTCAGATCGAAACAACCGAAAGTCAATCAGCAACCTTGTCAAAAAGGAATGTGCCAAAAAACTGTTCAAGAATTACGGCGCAATCATCATTGATTTTCGTTTTGGTGATAACGCACGAACTCCACAACAGGTTTTGGCAGATGCAATCAGTGGATCAAATGGAAAAAGCGACCTGACCGTAAAGGCTATTGCCGCTTCCGACGTGCTTGACAGCAGTAATGTTAGCAAGCAACCGGACGCTCCAGATGAACCAGATACGCCTGGCACTCCCGCAAGCATTCCACAACCTCCACAATAGGTCTATCCTGTCGATTGTATATCGTCTCAGGGTAGGCCTATTTTAACTTTTAACACGCAAACGCTCGTTAGACAGCTCTAGCAATCGGTGTTATATTCATTGCAAATGGACCATCCAGAAAAAATTCCCGAATCACAAAACGGTCAAGCATTCCCTATGAATGATATAACCGAAAAGCGTTTGTACGAAAAGGTTGATAGTTGGTTCACAAAGGTTAAGGAATACGACAGAAAACAATTCATTGCACACATCAATCTTTATGGACGCCATCCTAGTAGCATGATGAGTGATTCAGAAAAAACACACAGAAGCGCAATGGAACTCTGTAAAAAATGGGATCTCGTGGAACATGAAAAATATCGCATGACGACTTTTGGCTATCAAGCCTGTCAATCATTTACCAATGAAACCAGATTAATACCACCTACTACCGTCGACTTTAGTGAACAACTTGGACTGATAGGGTTAGAGCAGCAAAATGCCGCGCGGAAGTTCGGGCAAAGGGCGTGGGCGTCAATGAGGGGTGATGCGGTAAACAACGGACATAAAAATGTACACCAAACACTCTCTAGACTCAGCCAGCATATTCAAACTGCTTTTAATATTTATGACGACATAGACATCGAGCACATCGAAACAGGTATATCCCTTCCGTATCTGCTATCAGTGAGCTCTCGGCTGGTAGGTTATAGTAGTGGCGTAAATGACTTTAATGGAATGATTGAGCTCAACGAAAAGAGCGTAGACCAACTTTCGTTCTCAAAATACTTTATTAAAAATATTAGTTTAGCTATAGAACCCCCATACGAGCCAAAAAAGTAAAACACCCATACCTAAGTCGGTATGGGTGTTATGGGTCGAGGCGCTGGTCAAAAGGCTTGTTCAGACTCCTTGTGTAGGCAATCTTCCTCGCAATAGCTGGAGCTAGGTCCCTTGCAACTGCAAAGAAAGTCCGATCTGCACACTCTTGGTTGTGTACATGTTCAAGGGTGCACGTATGCTTATCAAGTGATTCCTGCTGAATGGCATACAGCTTCTCATCGCGACTTACAAGATTGCATCGAATGCAAGTACTGACATCGATGAAGGGATCTTTCACCGTCGTCCACTTATGAAAGCCGACTCTGCACCTGAGTGACATTTTGTTCACCTCCTTACTCGAAAGGGCCATGTAGTCAAACTACATTGTAATATTTATTATACACCTAGTTACTTATTTTGTCAAGTGTAGGTAGCCTCCGGTTTGTCGATTCAACCTACGTGCTATACTAAGTATATGAAAGCAATTTGGAACAATACAGTTATTGCGGAAGCTTCAAAAGAGGACCTTATCCGCATAGAGGGAAATTGGTATTTCCCGCCAGACAGTATCAAACGTGAATATTACACAGACAGTGATCACCACACGACATGCCACTGGAAAGGCGAGTCTAGCTATTATGATGTTACTGTTGATGATAAAAAGAACGACTTTGGCGCATGGTATTATCCAACACCGATGGATGGCTCTATCGACCGAGTTGGTAAAGATTTTACCAACTATGTTGCCTTTTGGAACGGCATAGAAGTCACGGAATAATTAATTGTTATAGTCGCGTAAATCAACCTCTGTTGGGGTGATTTTGAATACAATGAACTTGTCACCATCTGTACGCATAACAGGAGGAAGCTTGTTACCCTCGTCATAGTCACGAGGCACAACGATGGTATCAATAACTTCATTGATAACAGCCCTGTCTATTTCCGGCTCGGCTACACCCCGTAGTTGCAACGTCCTCAGCGCAGACTCGTCTGTTACGGTGAGGGCGACTTCCTTG
>JAUIFG010000011.1 GCA_030429445.1 bacterium
AGAGCTACAAAGCATCGAAGGTCTTGATGTTGAGCTATTTCAGGATGGCAGCAAGGCTGAAGAGGGTGTCGACGAACGTCTATTGAAACTTGCAAAACAGTATGGTGGTTCGGTTTGTACGATTGACTATAATCTCAACAAGGTCGCAGCGGTTGAGGGTATCAGAGTCTGCAATGTTAATGAACTCGCAAAGAATCTGCGTATAGCATACCTACCGGGTGAGAAAATTATTCTTGAACTTGTGCAAAAAGGCCAGGATTCTCATCAAGCGGTAGGCTATGTAGAGGATGGAACGATGGTGGTTGTTGAGCAGGCATCAAAGCAAATAGGTCAAAAAGTAGAAATTGAATTCATACGAAGTCTACAGACATCTGCTGGAAAGATGATGTTTGCAAGAAAAGTTGAATCGAATAGTCATCAATCAGTAAAACCAAAGCAAAAGGTTGCTCAACAAAAGAGCGACCGACGTACTCCAAAGAATCGTTCGAATAATCGCCGTCGGGTGAGCCCCGAAGAAAAGCTTGTAAAATTAGCTAACGAATAATTTCGCTATGGTGTGGGAGGGGGCGGAGAATCCTCTGTCGTTGTTGAGGTGTAGTACAGGTCATCCTCAATAACTGCTTTGACGGTGAATGGATCACCCTCTGAGGTGTAGGTGACTGCATAGCTTCCTGGCCCACCTAGAGACTTTGAATTAATCGTTTTGCCTCCAACACTGACTGTGAGTTTAGTGAGTTTCCCCTTGCCCTTTGTAACCGACACAGTAATCTCATAGGTGTTGTCTATTGTATTGACTATCGTGATCGATGCGCTAGGTAAAGCATCACCACATTTGTGGGCATCATCATCTTTGTCGGCGTTGTAACCACTCGGAGCCAGGTAGACTGGTTTCTTTGTCTTTGGGTCAATCGACTTGAGAACAGACAATTCTATTCTTGCACCAGAAGGTGTGCAGTTAGTCGCTTTCTTTTTTGATACTCTATCAAATGTTAATTTAGTAGATTTCTGGGCATTTTTTTGATCGTACCATGAGGGGTAAAGTTCACCACGAATTGTTTGAACGCCGGCTGGACGCGTATACCAGTCACCCTCTTTCCACTTGCCCTCTTTTTTGTATACTTTTTGGTGCGCATAAGTCATGACGCGATCAATAATTGGTCCGGGCAGTGATGAGTTACCATTACGTAACGGACTCGTATCGGGGTTGCCTAACCAAACTCCCATTGTAAGTGCTGGACTGTAGCTCATCATCCAAATGTCTTTTGATTTTCCGTCAACATCAGAGGTGCCGGTTTTGCTTGCAGTTTTGACTCGTCCGCCGTCAACCACTAGGCCTGGGAAGTTACGACCATAAAGTCCTGCGCGAGCATTATCGTCGTTCAGAATATCAGCGATGATATATGAGACCTCTTTGCTTACAACTCTTTTTGCTTTGGGGTTTTCCCATTTTTTTAGAGTTTCACCATCATTATTTTTAACTTCGAGTATTGACGAGTAAGGCTTGTATGTACCACTTCGTGCGAGCGTCGAGAAAGCATTTACATGATCAATCAAGCGAGTGCCACATCCACCAATTGCGGCTGCCAGCCCGACTTGTGCATCTGGTCCTTGGGTACAGTAAAGTTCATCGCCAGTCTCACGTATAAAGTCCAAGGTTGACTGAACACCAGTAATTGACATCGACTTGATGGCGGGGATATTTCTCGATAGCGCTAGGCTGCTACGGATTGATAGATTGCCTAGGAATCGTCGATCGGCATTGTTCGGTGTGTAATTTCCATCAAATGTCGTTTTTTTGTCGGCAAGAACGGTGCCACTACCATATACATTCAAGAGTGGATTGTCGCTCTTTGAGAACAGTTTTGCATAAACGAGAGGCTTGACAGTTGATCCTGGCTGTATAAATGCGGTAGCGGCATTGTCTTGGCCAAAGTTTGGATAGTTATAGCTACGACTCCCCATCATGGCGACGATCTGACCGGTCCTAGTGTCTTGTACCATTGCAGCGCCATTGCGGAATCCTGCATAATCGGGAACCTTTTGGCCATAACGGGGATTGACCTCATTGAACATCTCTTTAAAGGAAGCTTCCAGCTGTTTTTGAATACGAAGGTCGAGGGATGTTGTAACGGTGAGGCCTCCGCGCCCTACGGTTGCTTTACCAAGTTCGGTCTCCAATTGGGATCTAACCATTTGCACAAAGTGGGGTGCTTTGATGTCCTCAAATTGAGATGCCTGCGGTAAAATCGTGTCAAGAATTGCAACTTTTTTCGCCTTTTCAGCCTCTTTCTTTTCGATATATTTCAGATCCACCATGACATCAAGAACCTTGTGCTGCCTTGCGACTAACTGTTCGCGGCCTGCGATATTGTAGGGATCATAAAGTCCTGGTTGATTTGGAATTGCTGCGAGCAGTGCAGATTGTGCAAGGTTGAGGTCTTTTGCATCAATACCAAAGTATGTTTTTGCGGCCGATTGTACACCGTTACGCCGACCGCCGTACGGTGATTCATTGAGATATAGGTTGAGAATCTGCTCTTTGTTGTACATGCGCTCAATCTCAATAGACAAAATCATCTCTTTTATCTTACGAGGTATTCCTGCGAGACCACGCTGTTGAGCCTCGTCCGAGAAGAAGACTTGCTTTACAAGTTGTTGGGTAAGAGTCGAACCTCCTTGGGTATCTCCGCCACTATAGTTATTTATAACTGCACGGATAATTCCTGGGATACTGATTCCCGCATGACTATAAAAGTCTCTGTCCTCAATCGCGATAGTTGCTTGTTTCATTTGTTTGCTGATTTGGTTACCGTCAACAACCAGCTTGTAGTCACCTTCACCCTTATCTTCCCAGAGCAATGCTTTTTGTCCACCCTCCGGTCCACGTTGATCATAGTAGCGTGTAACGGTGGTATGGACTCGTTTTGATAGTTCTTCTGGTCGGATCGCATCGAGATCTTTGCGGAAATAGGCAAATAAAGCACCAACCATAAGCACGATAAGGAGAGCGGTGACACCAGCTATCTTTAGAAGCATCATGCCTCCCTTGCGACTGAACCAATAACCCGCAACACGTTTTGGGTGGAGACGTGAGAGTATGCGCTTTATTGGATGTTTTGGTAGGGTTGCCAAGTATTCAGCTTTGAGTCGTTTTGTAGTATCACGCTTGACTCGTCGAGCGCGGGCAAGATTACTATACACGCTTACCTTGCGTGTGCGTCGTTTTTTAGACACTATTCCTCATCCCCGTAAGCATTATTACTTCCATTATAGCACCAATTAACCGCCAGCAATATGTATTTTTCTGTTACAATAATGACCATGACCCTATCTGATGAATTGTCTTGGCGCGGTTTTATAAATCAAACGACATACAACGACGTCAAAGTACTTGATGGTGAACCTCTGTCATTCTATATTGGCGTTGATCCATCAGCGAATAGTATGACAGTTGGCAATCTCGTCGCATGCATGCTTGTTCGACATCTGATTGATGCCGGACATAAAGCATATCTTCTTGTTGGTGGAGCTACTGGAATGATCGGCGATCCAGATGGTAAAAAAGACGAACGTAATTTAAAGACGTTTGAAGAGATCGAAAAAAATAAAACTGCAATTGTTGAGCAGTATCGTCGTATCTTTGACGGTAAACCATTTGAGATAGTTGATAACTATGATTGGTTCAAAGACGTGAATTATCTTGATTTTCTGCGTAATGTTGGCAAGCATGTGCCATTGAGTAATATGTTAGGGCGTGATTTTGTTCAAGCGCGTATTGGAGAGGGTGGTAGCGGAATTAGCTATGCGGAGTTTAGTTATTCGTTGATTCAGGGATATGATTTTTTGCATCTACTAAAGAATAAGGGTGTTTCTTTGCAGGTTTGTGGGGGCGATCAATGGGGTAATTGTATAGCGGGCGTTGATATGATTCGGCGCGTAGAGGGAAAGGAAGCGCATGTGCTCAGTGCTCCTTTGATAGTAAATAAGGCAACGGGTGTCAAGTTTGGTAAATCAGAAGATGGCGCTATCTGGCTAGATTCGACAAAGACAAGTGTCTATCAGTTTTACCAATTTTGGCTGAATGTTGATGATGAGAGTGCAATAGAATACGCAAAAATATTTACATTACTTTCAAAAGATCAAGTAGCCGATCTTTCCAACAGAAAGTTGCAGGATCCAAGTGCTCGGGATGTTCAAAAAACTCTTGCGTATGAAGTAACCAAGATTGTTCATGGCGAGAGTGCATCCGAGAGTGCTCGTAAAGTTACCTCCGTTTTGTTTGGTGGCGAGCAATTCGAGAGTCTATCGCAAGCGGACGTTGATTTGCTTGCTGGCGAGATCCCGACTGCTGCGCCAGGCAAGACAGTCGTTGATTTACTGACAGACACTCAACTGGTAGCAAGCAAGGGCGAGGCGCGCAGATTGATTCTAGGGGGTGCAATTTCGATAAATGGTGAAAAAATATTTGATGACAGAATGGTAGACAACTCCTCTCTTATAAAAAGGGGCAAAAACAGCTTTCTACTCGTTCGATAATGGTATAATAAAGTTTCAAACTACATAACTTGAATTGAGGGAAAAATGACAAAGAAAGTTATCACTTTTGACTTAGATGATACGCTCGCTATTACAAAATCTCCGATTTCTGATCGTATGAGCGAGACGCTAGGAAGATTATTAGAACATTTTGATGTATGTGTTATTTCGGGTGGAAATTTCGACCAGTTCAAAAAACAGGTTGTTGACCGACTCGAAGTTCCGGCGCATAAATTAAATAAACTCCACCTCATGCCCACATGTGGAACTCGTTACTATCGATATGATGAGTTGAAGGAGACATGGGCACTGCAATATGCTGAAGATTTAACTAGTGATCAAAAAAAGAAAATCCGACAAGCACTCAAAGATGTTTCGAAGGAGCTAAATATTTGGCCAAAGAACCCCGCTGGTGAGGTCATCGAAGATAGGGGAAGCCAGATGACAATGTCTGCACTTGGACAGCAGGCAAAGCCGGAAGATAAATATGCATGGGCTGAAAAGTACAAAGATGTGCGTCCTATTTTCCGCGACAAGGTTGCCGAGCTAATTCCCGATTTGGAAGTGCGCATTGGAGGTACAACGAGCACCGATGTGACAATGATTGGAATTGACAAGGCATATGGAATGAAAAAACTCATCGAAGCAATCGACATTAGTAAAGACGAAATACTATTTATTGGTGACAAACTCGAAGAGGGTGGTAACGACTATCCAGTCAAAGCAATGGGCATTGATTCAATTGCCGTTGAGCGGTGGGAAGATACGATTCTTGTCCTCGAGGGGATTTTGGGCGTTACCGAACAAGTCGGCGAATAAGTTAAAATAAGCCTATGGATATAGATGCGCCACTTGAGTCTGTCAAAGGTGTGGGCGCAAAAACAGCTGAACAATTTCGCTTGGCTGGACTCGAGACGATTAATGATCTCGTGCTATTTTTACCTCGCAAATATGAGGACTTTTCGGATGTTGTTGCAATTTCTGATATTCGTCCAGGCAAACAGACCATCAAGGCTCGTTGTGAAAAAGTTGAGACGAAACGGGTTCGTCGAGGCATGCAAATTACAACGGCAACACTCTATGATGCAACAGGTAAATTGCAGTCAGTTTGGTTCAACCAGCCTTATCGAGTAAAGCAGCTGAGTGCGGGCGATGAGTTTTATTTTTCGGGTGAGTTTGAATTTAGCTACAATCGCTATCAGCTGACAAATCCAAGCGCCGAGAAGGTGAGTGATACGCCAGTTTCGACTGATAGGATAGTTCCCATTTATCGGTCGATCAAGGGTCTCAAGAGTCAGGTCGTGAGGAAGATTCTTGTTGCGCTAAAACCATTCATTACGATGTTGGACGAGACACTCCCTGTAGACATTATCAAACGAGAAAAGCTTATAAGTTATAGTGATGCACTCCTTGCTCTGCACTTCCCGAAATCTATAGATGATATCGAGCGTGGTCGTGAGAGGTTGGGGTACGAAGAGCTATTTGTGCTACTACTCGCTGCTCAACTAAACAAACAGGCGAATGCGCGTTTGAGCGGATGGCACATACCCTTTGATCAGACAGCAGTAAGGCACTTTGTTGAACAGCTACCATTTAAATTAACAGACTCACAGCGTCGTGCTGCGTGGGAGATTATTCAGGATTTTGAGCGAGAGATTCCCATGAATCGATTATTACAAGGTGACGTTGGTAGTGGCAAAACGGTTGTTGCAGGGCTAGCAGCACGACAGGCTGCGAGCGAAGGCTTTCAGTCGGCAATAATGGCACCGACCGAGATACTCGCATCACAACACGCAAATACACTATCCGCATTACTGGAGCAACTTGGCGTGAGAGTTGGCTTGCTAACCGGTAGCGTAAAAGGCAAAGCGCGAGAAGCTTTGTATGAGAACATTGCAAAGGGTAACGTTGATGTCATTGTCGGGACGCATGCGTTGATTCAAGAAAAGGTAAAATTTCATCAGTTAGGATTTGTTGTTATTGACGAGCAGCACCGTTTTGGCGTAGCTCAACGCCAGGGATTACTCAAGAAGTCACAGCGAATGCCGCATTTGCTCGCGATGACGGCAACGCCAATCCCGCGCAGTCTTGCTTTGACTATGTATGGTGAGCTCGATATCAGCACGTTGAATGAGCGACCAAAGGGCCGCAAGCCAATTCGAACAAAAGTATGGTCACCTAATAGCCGCGAAGGGCTTTATAACTTGATTGACGAGCAATTGAAAGCCGGTCGACAGGCGTATGTCATCTGTACACTCATCGACGACAACCCAGCGCTCGAGCAAAAAAGTGTCCAGGAAGAGTACAAAAAATTGCGCGTTGGTCCTTTTAATCATCGCAAAATTGGCTTATTGCACGGCAAGATGAAGCCTGCCGAAAAAGATGCGGTGATGACTGATTTTGCAAAGGGTAATATTGATATCTTGGTGAGTACTACTGTAGTAGAAGTTGGAGTTGACGTGCCAAATGCGACGGTAATACTGATTGAGAATGCTGACAGATTTGGCTTGGCGCAGTTGCACCAATTGCGCGGTCGTGTTGGTCGATCCGAACACCAAAGCTATTGTTATTTGATGATGTCGGATAGTAGCGCTCCGACCAGGCGTTTACGAGAGATTGAAAAATCTGACGATGGATTTTATCTAGCGGAAGTCGATTTGAAATTACGTGGGCCTGGCGAGATTTACGGTCGCGCTCAACACGGTGAGC
Source organism: bacterium (assembly GCA_030429445.1). Lineage (GTDB taxonomy): Bacteria > Patescibacteriota > Saccharimonadia > Saccharimonadales > Saccharimonadaceae > UBA2112. Next base: position 7,246 of record JAUIFG010000011.1, read on the forward strand.
TAAATTTGCAGGTTGCAACGATGGGTGATACAAAATTAATCGCCCGGGCACAACGTACTGCGCGCCAGTTCGTGGAATCAGGACGGGATTTGGTACAATACAAAGGATTAGCGACTCAGGTTGAAAAATATCAACGACTGACGAAGCTGAATTAAATATATGTATAGCGGTTCAACACTACGGAATAAATCTGGTCGCGTCATGGGCGTTCATCAACGTATTGATCGTCGCGCCCGACGTGAGTTAAAGCAACTTTTGGGCAAGCGACAATACTTTCCCACCGCCAGCGATATTCTTCATTTTGAAGGTCTCAACGGCCCAGATGGCATAAAGAGAAAGAGTCCAGGCCAGGATGAACCGTGGCACTACATTGATCCTACGAATCATGATGACAACGCACTGCGCGAAATGATAAAAGACCATATGCGCAACTTAACCAACGCTCTAGTAGAAAACAACAAACAACGCGCCTCATTTGAGGCTGCGTGGCTAGCGCATGCGATTACTGATGGTCTCACTCCCGCCCATCACTATCCGCTTGAAGAAAAGTTAATTGAACTTCGTGATGGTGAAGGTTTAGAAACGCGCAACACACGTCGTAAAAAGCTGATACTACCTGGTAAAAGTCGTCGCAACCAACTTATGAATAACTGGGAATTTTGGGGCGCCAAGGGTGTTATGACAACACATTTTACATTTGAGTGGGGTGTTGCAACAACTCTTGCCACGGCGCGACTATCAAATACATCACCAAGTAGTAATGATTTGGTTAAACTAAAGAACGATGGCTTCATCCCTCTTTTTGATGATGCACTACACCGTATTTATGCGCTCAAATTGTATAAGGAGTTTTCACGAGCTGGTTGGACACGACGATTGGCGCGCGAAACTCGCATGCATCTGACACCTGAAATCATCAGAACCGTAACACTTGCATGGTATAGTTGCGCGCAAAAGGCTTCTGCAAGATTGGCAAAGTCATGAATCTTCGAATCATTTCTGGTGAGTTCGGTGGAAGAACGATTGCTGCCCCTGATGGCAGTAAAACGCATCCAATGAGTGAGCGCATACGAAACGCATTGTTTAATATTCTCGGTGATAAAGTACGGGATGCGCAAGTTCTTGATGCCTTTGCGGGTACGGGGGCGTTAGGGATCGAAGCGGTGAGTCGAGGAGCAAAACATGCGACATTCATTGAACGTGACGGTAAGGCTCACAAGACTATCGTTGCGAATATCACTACGTTGGGCATTGAGGACAAGGTAAAAGTGGTAAAAGCTCCTGTTGCATCGTGGGTGACGACGTATGATGGTGAACTTTTTGATGTCATTTTTGTCGATCCACCGTACCACGATATGCAGTTTTCCACAGTTACAAAATTAATGGGTCTTTTAAAACCTGGAGCGCTTATGGTATTATCGCAACCAGGAAGAGACGAGTGCCCGACCAAACCTGGAGTTGTTGTGGTGGACAATCGTAGTTATGGAGACGCGACGCTCGTCTTCTTCCGCCTAGAGGATGCTTGAGGCATCTTTTTTTCGTAACATAATGCAATGAGTAGAATGCGTGTAATAGATAGTGCATCCGAACCAAAGTTGGCAGAATCAGGATTGATTGTTCAAGAGGGTTGGAATGAAGAATTGGCAAAAGATCTTGTTCGGGTCTCTCTTCAGCGGCATATCCTTCAAAGCACGCCAGAGGATGCGGCGCGTCGGTTCATGACTACCGATACAGCAAATCGATGGTATGCCGATAAAGAACATTGTACCTATCCTTTGAGTCGGAACGGTGCCCTGATGGGTATTATATGGTTTGCATTGAGTGATCGACCTGAAATTGGCGCAAAGCGTACGTTTGCTATTCGGCTGTACGAGAGTGCCGTTGGGAAAGGTCTCGCACTTCCTTTTATGAGGGTCGCCCATGATGACTATTTGGCAAAGACGGGCGGGGCAGCTATTTGGTTAGAGACCGATGTGGATAATATTCCAGCAGTACGCTTATATGATAAGTTTGGTTATCAAAAAATCAGCGAGAATGATGGTCGTGTCACGATGACATACCAATAAAAAATCAACTCAAATGAGTCGATTTTTTATTGGTACGGATGAAAGGACTTGAACCTTCACGCCTTGCGGCACATGCTCCTAAGGCATGCGTGTCTACCAATTCCACCACATCCGCGTATTGTTAGATTAATGTACTACTAGTTTTCTGTCATTTCGGACATGACACGCTCGTGTCTACAATCATTTACGTTTCACGTAGCCACCACATCCGCACAATAGTATGATTGAATTTTCGTATGTAACTATAACAGATTCATGTTATTAAGACTAGTGTTCGAAGATTGATATCGCTTGTGCTATCATTAATAGTGATGAGTAAGGTATCGGAATATCTCAACAAACACCTGCAGGGTGAGGTGACAAATAATGACAATGTTCGTTATCGTTATTCAACAGATGGTAGTTTACTTACCATTACGCCGGATATGATAGTCTTTCCGCGTTCGACGAGTGATTTGCGCAAGGTCGCTCGTTTTTCGTGGCAATTAGCCGAAAAGGGACGTAAATTAGCAATTACACCTCGTGGTGGCGGAAGCGATCAGACAGGTGGCGCAATTAGCAATGGAGCTATCGTTGATACGCGAGCGCATATGGACGCAATCCTGGAGATTGATCAAAAACAAAAATTAGTACGTGTCCAGCCGGGTATTACATTTAAGTCTCTTAACGAAGCACTAAAGTTATACGAATTGTATATCCCGTCATTTCCGAGCTCACAAGCATATAGCACCCTGGGGGGCGCAATTGCAAATAACGCCAGCGGTATTTTGTCTGGTAAGTATGGCTCAACAGGAGCTTGGGTTCATCAGTTGGAAATTGTTCTATCAAATGGCGATGTCATTCAGACGGGGAGGTTGAGCAAGCGAGAAGTTGCACGCAAGAAGGGGTTGCAGACATTCGAGGGTGAAATCTACAGAGGAATAGACAATTTGCTTGCCGATTCTGATGCTCTTTTGGGTACGCTTGCGACTGATGTGCGTGATAATGCTGGCTACAATGTTGTTGATGTAAAACAGCGGAATGGCTCAATTGATCTGGCGCCACTGTTTATAGGTAGTCAAGGTACGCTGGGAATGATATCTGAGGTAATTATGAGGGCAGAAACACTACCAAACAATCCGCTCGTTGGAGCAATCGCATTTACGGACCATGAGTCGGCACGGGACGGTATGGACGTGCTTCGTCAAAAAGAACCTTCTACCATGGAGCTCATCGACGGGCAACTGTTTGAGGCGGCGATTGCTCAGGGTAAAGAGTATCAATTCTATGGTGATGCGCTCGAACACGGTAGCGTCGCATCAGTTGTTTATTTTGAATTTGATAATGACAGTGGTCATGCAAAAAAGAAAATCGGCAAAAAGATTGCCAAGCACTTTTCAAAGTTGTCATCGTATCTCGTGCTCGAAAAAGACGAGAGTAAAGCATCTAGCCTACGCGAACTATTGCAAGTACCAGCATTCGTCGTGTTTTCTGATCAAAAAAACATTTGTGCGCCAAGATTTTTGAATGGAGCTTTTGTACCATCAGGTCGCTTTGAGGAATTTGCGAATGCCGTGAAGGAAATCGAAAAGAAGCGTCATGTTGATCTGCCACTGTCTGGCCATGCACACCAGAACGTCTATCACGCATATCCAATGCTTGATTTGAGCAAGGCTGCCGACAAGCAAAAAATATTCAAATTGCTTGAAGACTGGTCATTGGCGGTTGCCGAACACGGCGGGCATATGATTGGCGAAGCAGGAGAGGGACGCCTAAAGGCACCATATGCCTATGGCGTGCTTGACGATGATACTAACAGGTTGTTCCAGGGCGTACGCTCGATTTTTGACCCACAAGAAATAATGAATACTGGCGTCAAGCAAACTCCTGACAAAAAAGAATTAACGAGCTGGTTGCGCAAAGATTACGATGGTGGCGATTTTGCTCGCTTCGGTGCATCTACCTAGTATCATTAATCACTGGTGCCGCGAAGAGGACTTGAACCTCCATGGGGTTGCCCCCACTACGACCTGAACGTAGCGCGTCTACCAATTTCGCCATCGCGGCACAGTGATTAAAGTACGCTCGCGGGATGCTTAGCAGATTATAACGTACAGAATATTCGACAACAACAGGGACTAACTAGTGATTGAGCCGCCAACAGCGATTCCAATGACGAGCGCAATCAAGAAAGTAAAGAGCGCTATTATTAGGATGAACGGCAGGAACAAAGCGAGCCATGATAGCCAGTGAGCTTGTGGTTTTTTGTCACCAACGGCCTCAAATTGCCTGTAAAGGGAGGCATTGACACCAGTGTTAACAACTGCCTGCAAAACGCCGAAAGTAACGAGATTAAATAGGATATTTGAGGCAAATGTTGTTAGCCAGCCATTTTTGGTGAGTCGCAGACTTTCTTTTATTGCAGCATTGCCGCGGAGGTTCTTCTTTGAGTCATAGAACGCAACGCCAGCCAGACTGTAGCGGAACGACATATAAATACCCGGGATGATAAATAAGAGTGTCCATAGGAGTAACTTCACAAAGATAATGACCTGTAGCCAAACGTAGCTCCACAAGTGATTAAAGGCAATACGAAAGGCGTCACCGAGTGCAACATTTTTTCCCTTTGCGATTTCTGCGGACGCGTACGATGACACACCGCCAAATAGAGCTACCAACATAACAAACGCAAGTGATAGTATCAGTGTTGCCCCTGCGGCGAGCAACCATTGTTCGGGAGTCCACCCCGATAGGACACTAACAAAACTTTCGGCATCTTTTTGTGGATTGTCAGATGGGCCTACGTTGCTAAAGAATGTCAAAACCGAAATAACTACCATGATGGTCGCAACACCTCGCGCTAGGTTGAATAACAGTGTAATACCGTTTGTTGCAACAAAAAACGGATTATTTTCGTACTCTGATTTATGAGATATTTTGTTCGTCATAATACTAACTAGTATACCATTAAGATTTTGAACTTACTGTTTAGTGGTAGTAATGGACTTTGGCGACTGGTAAACTCGTAGAATGACAGATGATAGGCGCAACGTTATTGATGAATTTCGAAATATGACCGTCGAGGAAATTAAAGGAACGCTTGATACTAGGAGACACACGCTACAAATTGCCATCGAAAACCTAGAACGTGACTTTAATATGGGGACAATTGTACGAAATGCGAATGCCTTTAACATCGACAAAGTACATGTTATTGGGCGCCGTCAATGGAATAAGCGTGGCGCGATGGCTACTGATCTATATATGAACGTAGAGTATCATCTGACGGTAGCTGATTTTTTGCAAGCTATCAAGGGGCGACATCTCATCGGTGTGGATAATATCGAGGGTAGTAAATCGCTGTCGAAGGTGAGTTTGCCCAGCGATGCTGTCATGGTCTTTGGTAGCGAAGGGTCGGGGCTTAGCAAGGAAATAGTGGATGCTTGCGAAAAAATTGTTGCAATTGAACAGTTTGGCAGTACGCGTTCGGTTAATGTCGGTGTCGCATCGGGTATTGCGATGTATGTATGGATACAACAGCACGTACTTCATTGAAATAACAGATGTATGATACCATAAAGATAATGGCTACACTTTCAACACAACCTTACAAGGGTACGCGTGATTATTACCCCGAAGACAAGCGGGTTCAAAACTATATTTTTGATACATGGAAGCGCGTTGTTGAGCGCCATGGCTATCAAGAGTATAGTGCGCCAATGGTTGAACCACTTGATCTGTACATGGCGAAATCTGGCGAAGAATTAGCTGGTGAGCAGACATATGCATTTACCGATCGCGGTGATCGCAGGGTTGCAATACGTCCAGAGATGACACCGAGTATTAGTCGAATGGTAGCAGCAAAACGTCAAGATTTGGGTTATCCTGCGCGTCTATACAGTATCGCAAACTTTATGCGTTACGAACGACCACAACGAGGCCGTGAGCGTGAGTTTTGGCAGTTGAACGCTGATATTTTTGGGGTGAATGGAGCTTTGGCTGATGCCGAGATAGTCGAGATGGCTGACGAGATTATGAAAGCATTCGGCGCCAAGGATACTATGTATGTTATTCGCGTAAATCATCGAAGACTTGTTGATCAAATGATGAAAGAGTATCTGGGGCTAGACGGCGAACGTGCTCACAAGCTGATTAAATTACTCGATAAAAAAGACAAAATGGGCGTGGATGAATTTGTTGCCGCTGCGCATGAGATTGTTGCCGATCATGAAGTGCTTACCAAGCTAAGTGCTCTCATAAGAGCAAAGACAGTCAATGAATTACCTGATGAATTAAAGCATAGTGATACGGTAGAGCAGCTTCGAGAGCTATTTGGACTATTTGAAAAGGCAAATATTACGAACGTAAAATTTGATATTACTCTGATGCGAGGGTTTGATTACTACACTGGTATGGTGTTTGAAATTTTTGATCTTCATCCTGACAACAACCGTGCGATGTTTGGCGGTGGTCGCTATGATGGTTTGGTTGGATTGTTTGGCGTTGAACCTGTTTCGACAGTTGGTTTTGCGCCAGGCCTAACGCCTACTGAGCTATTTCTGAACACTCACCAGCTACTTCCAGACTTGTCGCCGTCAACAGAAGTGGGCATCGTGGTTGTAGACGATAATATGACGTCTGCTTTGGATATTGCTCGACAACTCCGGAGCGAGGGGGTCAATGTGGCGGTTGATACGACTGGGCGCAAGGTCGAAAAGCAGATAAAAGCAATTATCAAAAATGACATTCCATACGCTATCTTTATCGGTGCAAAAGAAATCGAAGAAGAAATGTATACATTCAAGGATATTAAAACAACTAACGAAGAAAAAATGAGCCTTGAGCGTATTGTCAGTCGAGTTAAAGATCGCCGTAACAAGCAACGAGTTGTTGATGACGATGAATTATTCGAGTGACAAATTATTGACGAATATCAATAGATAGTGCATAATAAATAACAGCAGTACTCTATGGTTAGGAGAACCACATGAGGATTATTCCAAAAGCTGTCGTGACTGCCACGATAGTCGCACTTTTCAGCGTTGGAGTACCCGTTGCGGGTGCAGACCACATTGCCAAGAGGCAGTTCGTTAGGAGAAGCGCTGACCAAGTTTGTCAGATGTTTGTCACCCCTGGTAGGTATACTGTGGCGGCATATGCGTATGCTTGGCCGGGTCAGGCTGTTTGTGTACCGCCATCACAGAGGGACGGGAACCTTCGGGCGACAACTGGATACGCACCGTTTATTGATTCAAATTTACCACCTCCCAGTTGGAGGCTGTACGATACACGCCCATTGGGCCCACGTATGATTGCCAAATGGAACCTTCCGTGACAAATTGCTCCAACCACCACTATCGCCCCGAGTCATCAGCTTGGGGCTTTTTTCATTTTGAGTGTATCTAAATGCTCACGGTAGCATAGAGACATTGTATCTGTTATAGTGTCTCGAGTATGAAGACGACCAAGAAGCAATTATCAGAAACAAAGGTCCAGCTAACTATCACGCTGGGACAAAAAGAACTAGATGACGCTCGTCAGGTAGCGCTCACCAAATTAGCAAAAGACGTAAAAGCGCCTGGCTTTCGTAAAGGCAAGGTACCGCCTAGCATAGCCGAAAAACACGTTGATCCAAATGCTCTAGCGCAACAAGAGCTAGAAGATGCCGTGAGCAAGGCTGTTGCCGAGGCATTTATTGCCGAAAAGATTCAAGTACTGGATCGTCCTGCTGTCGATATCAAAAAATATGTTCCGGGTCAGGAAGTTGAATTTACAGCAGAAGCAGAGGTATTGCCTGCGGTCAAGCTTGGTGCATATAAAAAACTTGGTGTGAAAAAGGTTGTTGATAAAGTTTCGCAAAAAGACATCGATGAGGTGATCAAGAGAATGCGAAAAGGCAGTGCAGAACGAAAAGAAGTAAAGGCAAAAGCAGCCAAAGGTGATGAGGTCGTCATTGATTTTGTTGGTAAGCGCGACGGCACTCCGTTTGATGGTGGTACTGCCAACGATTATTCACTCGAACTCGGCTCTAACCAATTTATTCCTGGCTTTGAAGATGGCGTTGTTGGCCATAAAGCAGGTGATAAATTTGACATCAATGTTACTTTTCCCAAGGATTATCATGCTACGTCGCTCGCTGGTGTCGAGGTAACTTTTAGCGTCACGCTAAAGGCTGTCAAGCAGATAGTCTTGCCAAAGCTCGACACTGCGTTTGCAAAAAAAGCAGGTCCTTTCAAATCAGTTGCCGAGCTAGAAGCTGACGTGAAACGTGAGCTAAAGGATAGCCGTGAACGTGAAGCAACAGAGACGTACAAAGAAGCGCTGATAGCCAAGCTTATCGAAAAAAGCAATGTTCCAGTACCGGAGGTTTTGGTCGACGATCAAATACGTTCAATCGAACAAGACATGACGCAGAATCTTGCATATCGTGGCATGACGATCCAATCCTATCTAGAGAGTAAAAAACTCACTCATAAAGAATGGATAGATACCGAAGTACGAAAAGCTGCCCAAGATCGAATCAAAGCTGGCCTTGTTTTGGCAGAACTCAGTAAGGTTGAAAACGTGACTGCGAACAACGAAGAGCTTGTGGCAAAAATGAATGAATATCAGGCGCAATTTGGTGCAAAATCTGGTCAAGATTTTTCGAAGCCAGAGCTTCAGCGCGACATTGCGAATAGGTTGATTACGGACAAAACAATCGACCGACTTGTCGAGCTTAATAAATAGTTAGCACTCTATTGACGAGAGTGCTAGTAGATAATATACTTTTGATATGAATAAACCAACGAACTATCTTGTCCCAACGGTTTTAGAACAGACACCTGATGGTGAGCGTGCTTTTGATATCTATAGTCGTTTACTCAAGGAGCGAATTATTTTTCTGGGTGAGGATGTCAATGAGCATACAGCAAATCTCGTTGTTGCCCAGTTGATACATCTTGCGTACGAAGATCCAAAAAAAGACATAAAGCTCTACATCAATAGTCCTGGCGGTAGCGTCTATGATGGAATGGCTATCTACGATACGATCCAATATATTTCACCAGATGTGCAAACAATTGGCATCGGTGTTCAGGCGAGCATGGGCGCATTTCTATTATCCAGTGGAACTAAAGGCAAGCGTTCACTGTTGCCGAATAGTCGTGTTATGATTCATCAGCCGTCAAGCGGGGGCTCTCATGGCAAGATTTCTGATCAAGAAATTTCATTACGCGAAGGTTTATATCTCAAGAAAAAGTTGAACGAGATACTAGCAAAGAATACGGGTCAAAAACTTGCAAAAATTGAAAAAGACACAGACCGCGATTTCTGGATGAGCGCCAAAGAGGCAGCTGAATACGGTATCGTTGATACTGTCATCAAAAAAGCCTAGAGTTTTACTCGTAAGCATGAGTGTTTACAAACACTGGTATCCTCTGTAAAATGGCGAGCAGGAACGTCATTGATGAAAGAACAAGAATCCAAGGCAAAAAAGATAGTCGCTATCGTACTTTTCTTTGCTCTGGTTGGCGCTATGATTGCTGGCGCTTGGTACTACAGTGCAGTAGTGCTTGATGATTCGAATAACTCAAACACAACCAATAATAGACAATCTTCAAAGGCGAAAGACCTTACTGCAACAGAAGAAATTGAAGCCGCGGTTACTGTTGGCGTTGAGGATATTCAGCAACGGACTAACGTTGATCGTAGCGATCTCGAAACAATACATCAATCAACGGCTTCCGCGAATGCCGTTATAAGTGGTGTTAACCAGAATCTACTCGACGGTGATACGTGTGCAACTATCAAGGCTTTCGATACAGCCAGTACAAAAGCTATTGTCACCGAAAGAAAAGTTATGGAAAAAACGTTTGAATTATTGCAAAATTCACTTTCGGCAAGGTGGAACATAGAAGATCTGAGAGTCGAGGCTGAGCGAAAGACGGCAGAATCGTCATTTTTGGATCTTATAACATTGTACAAAAAAGCTGTGGCGGAAAGTTCGGATAGCCTAGAGGCAATTGGCGACTACCAGATCAACCAACTACTTGTTTTGGGTACGTTCTATGATGACTACAATGTCGCCCAAACGTCGTATCGTATAGATCAATTGTCTGTCATCGAAACGCATTACGACAACGTTAGGAAAATACTAGACGACTTTACCGTGGACACCAATCGGGCAATTACAGAAGCGCGGCAAAAGTGCGCGGATACAGATGCTGGTTCATCGTTAACAGACGAGATTATTCAAATAAAAAAGAGTTTCGTAGAGAGCGTCTTAGAGGAAAATACCGAGTCACTTTCACAAGCAACAAAGCTGTTAGAAACGAGAAACAAAGAGGTTTCGCGTGTGGCAGAGACTTTTTTGAGTCGGGCTCATGATATTCGTCTTGTTTTAGAAAACACCACCCCTAAATAATAACTAACCCCTTGCCCCTCACACCCCTCATGCTATAAACTAATAAGCGTAAGTTGTGTGGAGGTAGATTCAAACATAGCACCCTGTGCTATACAGCTTGAATACAGAGGGGTATATGAATTGAAAAAAGCTACTAGAAGGCTAAGCCATGCATGGCTTTTTTCCCGTATTCCGGGAGTATCTTTCTAATGGCTCGCCTTCCTATCCCTGGCTCAGATAAAGGTACTTGGGGTGATATTCTCAATGAGTATCTATCTCAAACCCTCGAACCAGACGGAGTACTCAAACCAAACGTTGTTACCCCAACTTCTATTGCTCCCAACGCTATCACCGCCGAGGCTATCGCTCCAGCTGCTATCACTCCAGAAGCCTTTGCACCCAACACCATCGATGAAACAATCATCGCAGATGGCTCTATCACCAATGTCCTGATCGCAGACAATACGATCCAAGAAATCAAGCTTGATCCTGCTGTTCAAGCAAAACTCAACCAGACCGCTCCCGTGACAAGTGTTGCCTCTAAAACAGGAGATGTTACCCTTGGCCTCACTGACCTTACAAATACCACCATCACAACTCCTACCAACGGACAAGTCCTCACCTACGACAGCACTACCAGCAAATGGAAGAACCAGGCTGTTCCCTCAGCCCCCGTCACCAGCGTTGCCTCCAAAACTGGCGTTGTTACTCTCATCAAAGACGACGTTGGCCTAGACAACGTAGACAACACTAGCGATGCCACAAAGAACGCAGCAACCGCTACTCTCACCAACAAAACCATTGATGCAGACAGCAACACCATTTCAAACCTCGCACACGGTGCCGAAGTTGATGACCCCTCCAGTGGCGTTCACGGTGTCTCTGGTTCTATTGTTGGTACGACTGACTCACAGACGTTGACGAATAAGACGTTGACGGGGCCGAAGGTCGATGCTATCTATGATACGAACGGTGCTCTAAATGTTTCAATAAGCTCTACCGCATCAGCGGTCAACTGGCTGAATACGGTTAACAGCGCAACTGGCCAGCCCTTATTTCTTAGGGCTCAAGGGTCGGATACTGATGTTGACATCGCTATTCGCACTAAGGGCAATGGTTCTGTCCAATTGCGGAATGGGTCGAACGTTAATCTCGCCATATTCAACGGGATTGCTAGTTCCGTAAACTATCCCACGTTTTCCCCGTCCGCTACGGGTTCGCCTGTGTCTATCAATGTTGCAGGCTCTGACTCAAATATCGGTATGAATCTGGTATCTAAAGGTACTGGCACCGTCCAAGTCAACGGCGTCGCAATCGTCACTATTTCTGGCGCCCAAACCCTGACGAACAAAACCATCACCTCTCCCGTCCTCTCCGGCACCATCACTGGCACCTATACCTTTGGCGGTACACCAACATTCCCATCAACCGTCGTGACTACTACTGGTACGCAGACGTTGACGAATAAGACACTAACTGATCCTCGCGTTAGTGCCATTAGAGACCTCAATGGGGCATTACTATTCAACTTCATTACCTATGCGTCAGCGGTAAACTATATCACTGTCACCAACCAGTCGACGGGCAACGGTGTTTCTATTATTGCTGCGGGTAGTGATGCTAATGTACCTTTGAGTATTCGGTCTCAGGGTAGCAGTGATATCACTATGAATGCTGGCGGGTACAATACCCTACAGATCAAGACGGCTACCACGCCTGTAAACTATTGGCGAATCTACAATTCTGCTACTGGTGTTGATGCCCGATTGGACGTAACTGGATCCGACACGAATGTATCGATGGACTTTACGACTCGTGGGGCTGGTATCGTCAAGGCTAACGGAGTAGAGGTAGTGACTGTCTCAGGAACACAGACTTTGACGAACAAGACAATCTCTGGCGCCTCTAATACGCTATCCGCCATTCCGCAGACGGCAGTGACAAACCTGGGCGCTGACCTAAATACTCGACTCCTTAGTGCTACATTTGATGAGAAAACTTACGCTGGGGCGAATCTCGCGACCAATCCTAGCTTCGAAGACACTACTCAATACATCGGAAATCCGGGATGGTTCTCATATTCCACAGAGCAGGCTTTGGCGGGGACGCGGTCGGCGAAGTTCACCGCCACAAGCAGTTTTGTTGCCCTGAGCCTTGTGGCAAACAAGACTGGGTCTGTGAACGTCATGGGTAAACCAGGACAGGTCTTTTATCTGGAAGCTTGGATAAGGGGTCACGCCTCAAACGTGCAGACATCGGGTGGCTATATTTATCTACGTGTCCGCACCTATCAGGGTGACGGCACCTACATTGGTCAGATAATGGCCCAGTCCCTGTCGGCCACCACTGCCTTAAATGACACTTGGACCAAGATGTCGGGCTATGTCACCCTCACGGCGAATACACAGTACTTCGTGGCTCTCATAGACTTTGATCAGAACATCACCCCAGGGGAGCAGTATTACGTCGACCAGGTGGTAGTTCGGGAGGTTACGGATACTGCCCTGACTAACCAGGCGCTCTACGGGGCTAACACTCCATCGGCGACCATTTTAGAGTCGACATTGCCTACGACTGCGGTGACGTTGGCCGGCGCCCAAACCCTGACCAACAAAACACTCTCCAGCCCCGTCCTCTCTGGTACCATCTCCGGCACCTATACCTTTGGTGGTACACCAACATTCCCATCAACCGTCGTAACTACTACTGGTACGCAGACGTTGACGAATAAGACGATTTCGCAAGCCCAGATTACAGGGCTATCAACTGCTCTTGACGCCAAAGCTGACGCTGTTGCCTTTTATTCAAAACTTCAAGCTGGGGGCAATATTTGCACTAACCCCAGCTTTGAAGACTCTACCGGCTGGCGTTATTCAGGAATCTTTCAGTATTCCACAGAGCAGGCTCGTACTGGCGCGCAATCCTTAAAGTTCATCTCGAATGGCTCGACCTATACAATTTGTGCGTTGACCTCAACTAGCACTGGATATGTATATATTCCTACCTATGCGGGGCAGGTGTTTCACATGGAGGTATGGATTCGGGGTCACACCGACAATGCTCAGACCACCGGGGGTGGGGGCGGTTTGGGGTTGCGGGCTATCTTCTTTGATTCTGCTGGTGGCGGCTTGGGCACACAGACGACAGGGGCCATCGCTGCACATTCATCGTTGAATGATGTATGGACGAAGCTCTCCGGAGATATAACAGTGCCAGCGACGGCAGGGCTTACATCTGTGGCTTTTGAGGTTGTTATCAGTTGTTCTGTTATCGATAGCGGAGATGCATACTATTTCGATGATGCGGCTGTTTATCTGGCAGATCCCGCCAAGGCCGATGCGTCGACGGCAGTAACACTTACCGGCACGCAGACGCTGACGAACAAGACGCTGACCGACCCGAAGATCAGTTCCATTAAGGACAGCAACGGTAATACTTATTTCAGGTTTCTTGGCGATAGTAGTGCTGTGAACTACATCACGGCTTATAACAGGAACACCGGTAGCAACCCTTACTTTATTGCGACGGGCCCAGACACGAACATATCACTCAACCTTGTGTCGAAGGGCTCAGGCACCATCAAAGCGAATAATGTTGATGTTGCGACGATCTCAGACACCCAAACCCTCACCAACAAGACGTTGACCAGCCCGAAAATTGAGATAATACGGGACAGCAACAGCGCAGGCGTCATCTCGATAGTCCCGGTGGCAAACAGGGTCTACATCTCACCCAATGGTAAAGCCGTCGCTGAGTTCGTTAACTCTTCGACACCTTCGGGGATGTTTCGGTTCTTCTCTAGTGACACAAACACTGCGGAGATTAACGCCTATAGCTATATTGCTAGTGACGCTAATTTGAACCTTACCACTAAAGGTTCAGGTGTTGTTCAGGCTAACGGTGTACCTGTTGTGACACAACCTACTTCACCACCCGCTACAGCAACATCGGCCGGTACTGCAGGGCAAATTGCCTATGATTCAAGCTATTTTTACCAATGTGTTGCCACAAATACGTGGGTGAGAGCTCCCTTGAGTTCTTGGTAATAAATCTTATCTTATTTTACCCTTGACTATTCGCCCGAAAGGATTCACAATATAGGACAAGAAGTAGAGTAGCTTGGTATTCTAATGTCCAATTTTTGTGGCAAAAATGCGGACGACCAAGCTTAGTGAATCTTCGGGCCAGATCACTAAATAACCTAATCCGCCGACTGGCGGAACAGCGAGGAACGATGACAAAAGCAAAAGCTAATGCGGTTAGTCGTGTATTCTTTACAAAAGACGACACAGCGCTACCGTTACCAAATCTCATTACTCATCAAAAGGATAGTTGGCGTGAATTCGTCGAAACCGGTTTGAGTGAAATATTCACAGAACTTAATCCTATCGAGGACTACACAGGTCAAAAACTTGAATTGCGATTCAAGGATTATCACTTCCAAGATCCCAAGATGACCGAACAAGAGGCAAAGGAAAACAACTTGACGTTTGATGCGCCACTGCACGTAAACGTCGAATTAACGAACAAAGTGACTGGTGAGGTCAAAGAACACGAAATCTATCTTGGTGATTATCCATGGATGACAGATCGAGGGACCTTTGTTATCAACGGCACCGAGCGAGTTGTTGTTTCTCAGCTAATCCGTAGCGCAGGCGTCTTCTTTACCGCAGACCTTGTGAATGGACGTAATGTATATGGTGCAAAATTAATTCCTGGACGTGGTGCATGGCTAGAGTTCGAGACCGCTCCAAGTGGCGCGATTTTTGTAAAGATCGATCGACGTCGCAAGCTGCCAGTCACGACACTTCTTCGCGCACTTGGTCACAGCAAAGTTGCTGACATCAAGACGATGTTTAGCGATGTTGATAATGGTGATGTGAATCACATCGAGGCCACACTCGAAAAAGATCCTGCCCGAGGATCAAATGAAGCACTCATCGAAGTATACCGACGCCTTCGCCCAGGTGATCTTGCTACAGTTGACAACGCTCGTACCATGATCGAACGAATGTTCTTTGATTTCAAACGATTTGACTATAGTCGTGTTGGTCGTTACAAACTGAACCAACGCCTCGGTGCAAAGATACCAAACACCAATGAAGGTCGTGTTTTCCAGATGACTGATCTCATCGCCATCATTCGTGAAATCATTCGATTGAATAATTCCCAAGAAGCAGCGGATGATATCGATGCTTTGGATAACCGTCGAGTTAAATTAGTTGGCGAGTTGGTTGCTCGTCAATTCCGTGTCGGTATGCTTCGTATGCAACGAAACGCAATGGATCGTATGTCTATGTCTGATCTCGAGACGGTAACTCCGGGACAGCTAATCAATGCCCGTCCAGTTGTCGCTGCGGTACGCGAATTCTTTGCAAGTAGCCAATTGTCACAGTTGATGGACGAAACAAACCCGCTGTCAGAACTTAGTCACAAGCGACGTTTGTCATCAATGGGTCCTGGTGGTCTAAGCCGTGAGCGTGCTGGGTTTGATGTTCGTGATGCACACCCAACGCACTACGGTCGACTCTGTTCTGTAGAGACACCAGAAGGTGCGAACATTGGTCTTGTGCTAAACCTCGGTACGTACGCACGTATTAATGAATATGGATTCATCGAAACGCCATACCTCAAGGTCGTAAAAGGCAAGGTCACTGACGAAATTGTCTATCTGGACGCAAGCCAGGAAATAAACGAAGTGATTGCTGATACAAGCGCAGCACTCGACGAAAACAACAAGTTTGTTGACGAGCGTGTGAGTGCCCGAAACGGTCTATTGCCAGAGCAAGTTGACGCAAGTGAAGTGACTTTGATGGACGCTGCACACAAGCAAATCCTTGGTTCTACTGCCAGCCTCGTACCATTTATCGAGAAAAACCGTGTTGACCGGTCATTGACAGGCTCTAACATGCAGAAACAAGCCGTTCCACTACTAACCCCAGAAGCACCGACAGTCGGTACTGGTATCGAAGCTGAAATTGCAAAAAACACCAGTCAATTGATTGTTGCCGAAGGTCCGGGCGAAGTTGTTCGTGCCGATAGTGATGAGATTCACGTCAAATACGCTGATGGCGTCAAGGTTTACGAGCTAATTCACTTTGCAAAGAGTAATGATGATCGTTCGATTAACCAAAAAGTATGCGTGTCACGTGGTGACAAGGTAAAGAAAGGAACTATCCTTATCGAAGGCGCATCAATCGCTGATGGCGAATTGGCACTTGGTCGTGACTTGACCGTTGCCTTTATGCCGTGGGGCGGTTACAACATGGACGATGCAATCGTGCTGTCTGATCGTCTCGTAAAAGATGATGGTCTGACAAGTATCAACATTAAAGACTACAATGTTGAAGTTCGTGAAACAAAGCTTGGTGCCGAGATCGTCACCCGGGACATCCCAAATGTATCCGAAGATTCGCTACGTCACTTGGATGAAAACGGAATCGTTCAGATCGGTTCAGAGGTAAAAGCTGGTGACGTATTGGTCGGCAAGATTACACCAAAGGGTGAACAGGAACTCAGTAGCGAAGAACGCTTGCTTCGAGCTATCTTTGGCGAAAAAGCAAAGGATGTTCGTGATACATCGCAACGCATGAACAATGCGGGTGGCGGTAAAGTCGTCGGAGTCAAAGTATTCAGCCGCGAGAACGGCCACGAGCTAAAAGCTGGTGTCCTAATGCAGATTCAAATCTTTGTTGCACAACTACGCAAAATATCAGTTGGAGACAAGTTAGCTGGTCGACATGGTAACAAGGGCGTCGTTGCACGCATTCTACCTGTCGAAGACATGCCTTTCATGGAAGATGGTACGGCTGTCGATGTGGTATTGAACCCACTCGGTGTTCCAAGCCGTATGAACATCGGTCAGCTATTCGAAACACACCTTGGTATGGCGGCACGCGCGCTTGGATACAAAGTCGCAACCCCGCCATTTAATGGCGTTCCTAACAGTGTCATTAGAAGCGAATTGAAAAAAGCTGGTTACGCAGAAGATGGAAAATCACAACTATTTGATGGACGCACTGGTGAACCATTTGAAGAACGAACAACTGTTGGTGTCATGCATATGATCAAGCTACATCACATGGTGTCTGACAAGATTCATGCTCGTTCAACTGGTCCATACACGATGGTCACTCAGCAACCACTTGGTGGTAAGGCACAAAATGGTGGACAGCGCTTTGGAGAGATGGAGGTGTGGGCACTCGAAGCATATGGTGCAGCTACAACGCTGCAAGAAATGCTAACGATCAAGTCTGATGATGTATATGGTCGTGCGAAGGCTTACGAATCAATCATCAAAGATGAAAAGATCGTTGGTCCAAAACTTCCAGAGAGCTTTAACGTTCTCGTTAAAGAATTGCAGGGACTTGGACTTCGTGTTGACTTGCTCGACGAAGGTGAAAGCGGAGAAGGTATCGTTGTTGATGCCGAAGAAGTTATCGCTGAAGCTGGCCCCAAGGACAAAACAGTTCCTGTTGATGTCATCGCAGATAACAAAGAGACAGTTTTGGACGAAGCAGATGATATCAATCTCGAAGAAGACGGACTAAACGTCCAGGATATTGACGAAGCAAATGAAATCAAGGAGGAGGTATAGCCATGTCACGAGTTGTCCCAGGTACAGGCATCGCTGATTTTGATGCCGTTCGATTGGCTGTCGCAAGCCCCGAAGATATGTTGAAATGGTCTCACGGTGAAGTAACAAAACCTGAAACTATCAACTATCGAACACAAAAGCCCGAACGTGACGGATTGTTCTGTGAACGGATTTTTGGTCCGGTCAAAGATATCAATCCACACGACAACAAACTAAAAGGTGTTCGCTCACGAGAAGCCGCAATCGACAAAAATGGTGAACTTGTCACCAAGTCAATTGTTCGACGTGAGCGCATGGGTCACATAACTCTTGCATCACCAGTTGCGCATATTTGGTTTATGCGCGGTACGCCAAGTGCAATGAGTTTACTTCTTGGTCTCACAGTTCGTAACCTAGAACGAATTGCCTATTTTGCAAGCTACGTTATCCTGAGTGTTGATACAGAGACTCGCGACAAGATGCTTGCTGACCTTGAAGCTGAAACGGAAGCTGCTCGTGTGGCAATCAAAATGCGCTTTGAGAAAGAAGCCAATGTAGAAAACGCTGATATAAAGGCGCTAGCAGAGGCTCAATCAAAGGAAGTAGAAGAACTCAACGAAAGCTACAACCTCAAAAAGACTCAACTCGATAGCCTTGTAAAGGGTGCTTTGATGAACGAGACCGATTATCGTAATCTCCCTGAAGAATACGAAGAGCTCATTTCTGTTGGCATGGGTGGTCTTGCGCTCAAGCAATTGCTAGACGAAATCGACCTGCCTGTTCTGATCAAAGAACTCACCGAAGAAGTCGAAAGCGCCAAGGGTCAACGTGAAAAGAAGCTACTCAAGCGACTTCGTGTACTCGAAGGCATGTTAGCTGCTGGAATCAAGCCAAACAGTCTGACGTTGACTGTGATTCCTGTGATTCCACCGGATCTTCGTCCAATGGTTCAATTGACTGGTGGACGTTTCGCGACAAGCGACCTAAACGACCTCTATCGTCGAGTTATCAACCGAAACAATCGCTTGAAAAAACTCATCGATTTGAATGCGCCGGAAGTAATTCGTCGCAACGAGATGCGTATGCTACAAGAAGCGGTTGATGCGTTAGTGGACAACAGTGCGGCTCGTGGTGGACGCGCGGTAAACGCAACAGGCGGACGTCGTCGACTAAAGAGTATTAGCGATATGCTCAAGGGTAAGCAAGGACGATTCCGTCAGAACTTGCTCGGTAAGCGCGTTGATTATTCTGGACGTTCGGTGATTGTCGTGGGGCCAAAACTCAAGATTAATGAGTGTGGTATTCCAAAACAAATGGCTCTAGAACTATTCAAACCATTCGTTATTAGCTGGTTGATTCGTAACGAGCATGCGCATAATATCCGTAGCGCAACTCGCTTGATCGAATCTGGTGATGCATTGGTATGGGACGCACTTGATGCGGTTATCGAGGGCAAGTACGTGCTCCTCAACCGTGCACCGTCACTTCACCGTCTATCAATTCAGGCATTTATGCCAAAACTTGTCGAAGGTAAGGCAATCCAACTGCACCCACTCGTAGCAACAGGCTTTAACGCTGACTATGACGGTGACCAGATGGCAGTTCACTTGCCACTTTCAGAAGACGCGCAGCGTGAAGCTCGTGAACTGATGAGCGCAACGAATAACTTACTAAAACCTGCTGATGGTTCACCCGTTCTTGCAATCCAACAGGACGTCGTACTAGGTAATTACTACCTAACGTATGACAAGCCAAGTGCGCAGACTGACGTTGTCAAGGCATACAGCTCTGTATACGAAGCTGAAATGGCATACGATGCCGGGACAATTCAATTGCAAACACCAATTCGTGTGTATGCAAAGGGTGAAATTCGAAATACAACGTTGGGACGAGTATTCTTTAACGAGATTCTCCCTGATGATTACCCATATGACAATAATGTTCAGAATAAAAAACAACTCAAAAAAGTCCTTGCAAAAATATTCAACAAGTATGATGCCGAAGAAACAGCAAAGACTGCTGACCGTATGAAAGGCTTGGCCTTCCGTTTCGCAACGATTGCAGCCGTGTCTGCTGGTATGGATGACTTCCCAACAATTGATAAAATTGCTGACTTCATCAAAGAAGGCGACCAAAAGACGGCACTTGTATCAGAGCAATTTGATCAGGGGCTTATCACCGAAGAGGAACGATACAGTCTCACTGTTGCGGCGTGGCGTAGTATCGACAGTCAAGTTACAGAATTCCTACAAAATATGCTAGGAACGATGGATACAAGTATCAGCGTGATGATTGACTCTGGTGCTCGTGGTGACATCTCGCACATTAGGCTCGCATCTGCAATGGTCGGTATCATGGTGGATGCAGCAAACCGTGAAATCGAGTTGCCAATCCGAAGTAGCTACAAAAGAGGTCTTTCGGCACTTGAATCATTCGTCGCCACTCGTGGTGCGCGTAAAGGTTTGATTGACACCGCGCTCAAGACTGCTGATTCTGGTTATCTCACTCGACGTTTGGTTGATGTATCGCAAGATGTATTTACCGTCGAAGATGCAGAAGGTGATGATGAAGGCTTCGACATTTTCCGTAGCGAGTCAGAGGATACGATGATTGAATTCGCAAACCGACTCCACGGTCGGTATACTGCAAAGGAAGTTCCTGGACACGTTGCTGCAGACGAGCTAATTACTCGAGAAATAGCTGATGCAATTGAACAAGATGAAAAAATTGAAAGCGTTACAATTCAATCTGTTTTATCGACCAAGAATCTACAAGGTATTCCACGTAAGAGTTACGGTATCGATATGGCAACGGGTGCGCTCATTGCAAACGCACAACCAGTTGGTGTCATCGCAGCACAGTCAGTTGGTGAGCCTGGTACACAGTTAACACTTCGAACCTTCCACGCTGGTGGTGTGGCTGGTGGTGACATTACGCAAGGTCTTCCTCGTGTTGAAGAATTGTTCGAAGCTCGTTCACCAAAAGGACAAGCATTCATTAGTGAAATCGCTGGTGTCGTTGATGTTTGGGAAGACGACAAAGAATACGTTGTTCAGGTTACTCCAGTTGCCGAAAGAGTCGAGGAATTGCCTCTAGAAGGCCGCCAGGCGAGCATCAAAAAGAACGCAAGTGTCAAGGCTGGTGATGTAATTGCATCAGAGGATGGGGGTGCAAACCCACTCGTTGCTCCAATCGACGGTGTCGTCACATTCACAAAGACAAAAGCAACAATTACGGCTGATGCCGGTGCTCCAGCACGTTATCAGATTCCTGGTACGACTCAGTTAGTAGTTAAAAAGGGTGATACGATCGAAGCTGGTGGACGCCTCACGATAGGTTCACTAAATCTACACGATTTAATGCGACTCAAGGGTGTCGAGGCAACTCAACGCTATATCATCAATGAAGTATTGCGCATCTATGCAGCACAGGGTCAAGATGTTGCTGACAAGCATCTCGAGATCATTGTGCGCCAGATGTTCAGCCGTGTTCAGGTTGAAGATCCCGGTGATAGTGACTTTGTTACTGGTGATATTGTTGGCAAGGCTGCCGTTGTTGATGCAAATCGACAACTCGCCGCTGCTGGTAAAGAGCAGGTCAAGTACACACAACTGCTACTCGGTATCACGAAGGTTTCAATCTGGAGCGATAGCTGGCTTTCAGCTGCATCTTTCCAGGATACGACTCGCGTGCTCATCAACGCTGCAACTAGTGGTCGTGCAGATCACCTGAACGGTCTCAAGGAAAACGTCATCATTGGCCGCAAGATCCCAGTTGGTACGGGCGTACTGTCTGACCAAGAAGCAAGCGATGACGCGGTAGATGGAATTACCGAAGACCTGAACCTCGCCGTATAGTAACGAACTAGGCATACATATATGTCCCGCATCCTCGGTGGGGCATATTGTATTTACGTCCTTGAATAGTTATACTAAACCATAGGCTCGATAGGGGCCATTAAGTGCATATTTAATAGAAACGGGGGACATGAAGCAGGCTAGAGGATTATTCTCTTTGCAGCTAACCCGAGCAGTTCAACTGCGTGCACTAAAAACAGTCCGACCGATAGCAATCGGTCTTGCTGTCGTTGGAGGTAAAAACTAATGCCAACTCCTCAACGACTGCCCATTGTAGATAGTGATGATGGTGTTTGGGGTGATATCCTTCGTCAATATTTGATGAAGGAACATACGAACGATGATACTGACAATGCGGTCAATGGTGGACACAAAACAATTACCGTCACTGCCGGTACGACATCTGCAGGTACAGCCCCAATAAAGCTCACATCAGGTCCGTTAATGACTGCGTCTGAAGCTGGTGCTATCGAATTTCTCAGTGACAACCTCTACTTCACTCAAACAACCGGCTCTACTCGCAAAAAGATTGCGCTATATGATGATAGCAGCGGTGCGACGGGGGATATCTATTATCGTAATTCATCTGGCTACTTCACGAGACTAGCAGCAGGAAGCAACGGCAACACCCTTACGCTCGCAAGTGGCGTCCCAAGCTGGTCTTCGTCTACCACTGGACAAACCATAAATCTAGCCAATAATACCCTTACCGGTACTACTGCCCAGTTTAACACTGCACTCAGTGACAATGACTTCGCAACGCTAGCTGGCACGGAGACTTTGACGAATAAGACATTGACCACGCCAAAGATCAATGCAATTCGGGATGCCAACAATGCAACTGTTCTTGGGCTGAATTATACGTCAAGTGCGGTCAACTATGTCTCAGTAAATAATTCTGCTACTGGTATTTGGGTTGGACTTTCGGCGCAAGGCACCGATTCAGACATCGCATTGTACTTGTATCCCAAGGGTGGCGGGGATGTTGTTGTTTACGGAGACAGTGGCCAGGTACCCACTATTAGGGCATCAGGCAACGATGCCAATCATGACCTCAAATTGTTGGCAAAAGGTACAGGACGGGTCACGATAAATGATATCCCCATCGTCACCACCACCGACACCCAAACCATTACCAATAAAACGCTAGCTGACCCTATCCTGACCGGACAGACGGTAGCTGGTGATTATGCACGAACTTCCGCAACGCTACACCTAAAGGGTGGTTCTGGGGGTACTCCGATATTGCAGATGTCTCGGGGGTCTGGAGAAACACCCTCAAGCACCTTCGATTTCGCCTTAGCTGGTGGCGGTTTTTCGATTAGGGATGTTGATAATGGCTATTCAGTAGGTGCAAATATTTTTGCAAACACATCTTCCGTCCAAATGTATCTAGGTCAGAAGGCTTCAACGACAGATGATTCTGCAAAAACAGCTACGCTATCTGCGGGAACACACCAGGCGTCTGCTGGTACGAACGTTAACGGTCCCAAACTTATCGTTCAAGGTGGCTTGGGTACTGGAGCAGGTACGCCAGGTGCTATAGAGTTTAAGACGGGTGTAGTTGGTGGTTCGGGGACTACGCCACACTCCAGTGCAGTACGAGCTTCTATCTCTGCGTCTGGTGAATTTACGCTTGCCTCGCCTGGCTCGTCCACCGGCTCTGTAGTGACCGTTGATGGAACTCAGACCTTGACGAACAAGAGTTTAACCGATCCAAAGATCAACACGATAAAAAGTGTGGCTGGACATACGGCTGTCATATTTGGTGATTATGGTTCTGGTGATCAGCATGTATTTATCAATGGTGGTGCTACTGTTGGCGTCATTGGGGCATGGGGGTCGAATGCTGATATTGATTTGCAGATTCGTCCGCGAGGATCGGGCGATGTTGCGATTTATGGGGCTACAGGACAGATACCAACCTTGAAGGCAGCGGGGGCCGACGTTAATCATGATCTCAACCTTGCCTCCAAAGGCTCTGGAACTGTCAAGGTTAACGGCATTGAAGTCACTACTATTTCCGCCACCCAAACCCTCACCAACAAGACAATCAGTGGTGCGAGTAATACAATAACCAATATCCCAACATCGGCAATACCAGATGCTGCAAGGTTGGTAAGGACTATTGGCGGAGGTACACCAAGCGGTGAATGGGCGAAAGTATGTACATTCGCAGCACCATCATCACCCTATGTGCGTGTTGCTTTAATTCTCTCCGTTACATCATTTGCCTATAACGGCGGAATTATATCTGTAGAGATGGGAAATTTGGCAGCATCATCTGCAAGTGCGAGAGTAGAATATATCTCCAAAGGTACCTCCAATGTTCTGCGAGATGATGGCTTCAAGATTGTCTCTGATGGTTATGGCAATGATTTTGAGTTGTGGGTGAAGTCTGGTGGGAACGGTTCTGTATTCCAATTTTATGAAATAGCTAGATATGGAGGTGCTGGATATTTAACATACCCAACAGATTCGACGTGGCAGGCAAGTGAACCTACAGGAGCAAGTCTGAACGTAACATCTACTGGAGTTGTTGCTGGTGGGGTGCCTGTCGTTACTACAACCGACACCCAAACTCTCACCAACAAAACCATCTCGGGTTCGTCTAACACGCTGTCGAATATTGCACAATCTTCAGTGACGGATTTGGTGTCAGATCTTTCAGGAAAGGTTGACAAGTTGACGGCGGGGGCAAATCACAAGCTGTACGGTGTCAATACCTCTGGTGTTCAGACTAGTTTTGATATGGTGGGATCGAACATTACATCGGGCAGTATTCCATTCAGAGATGCTGGTGGTCAGTTTTTTGTCGGAACTCCGACCAACGCAGCTCATCCAGTAACCAAAGCATATTCTGATTCAGGAACCCAAACCCTTACGAACAAGACATTGACTACTCCGATTATCAACGACTCTGCGACAATTAGCGGGTCGGGTGTTCCAACGATCACATTGGACACTAGCAATTCGGCCCAGCGTGATGATATTTTGCTGAGCGAGTCCAGTGCTGTCAAAGCGTATTTACAATGGCGTGGAACCACTAATGCAACTTTACCTAATAGTGTCAGGTTTCAAACCAATACTGGAACTAATGCGGACATTCTTATAGGAACTAACGCCGGTACTGCGATCTTTGTGGCTGGTGGTCAGAATGGTTTGACAAATAATCGGGTTGGTATCGCGAACTTGACGCCTGCTGTTGCTTTGGATGTGACGGGCGAAATTCGGGCTTCGTCAGTGAGTACCAATGCTAATAGTGTGGTGACAAATACTGGCACCCAAACTCTCACCAACAAAACCATCTCGGGTTCGTCTAACACGCTGTCGAATATTGCACAATCGTCGATAACGAATTTAGACACCGACCTTGGGGCAAAGCTCCCCACGGTGGCGTTTGATGGGCAGGTATTTGGTGGAATCAATCTTGCTTCGGATCCTGACTGTTCACGCTCTGCGCTGTGGACTTCCGGGGTGGCTTGTACGCCATCGATTTCTACTGAACAGGCTCATTCTGGCACACAGTCGCTAAAGCTCGTATTTACGGGAGCTAGCCCCTATCCCACCATTTGTTTCATTCGGACTAGCACGGGTGCCGATGCTGGTGATAACTCTTTGGCAGTACGAGCTGGTGATAAGTTTTACATGTCAGCGTGGATCCGTGCAAAAGCTGGAAACGCTGATCCAACGATCACCGCCTATATTCAGGCGTGGTCTACGGATTCCACTGGGGTTGTGGCTTATTCATTTACTAACAGCTCACAGATTGTACCTAATTCGTCCGGTTGGACTCAGATTACGCATACTTTTACGGTTCCAGCTGGACGCGACAGGCTGAATGTCCGCATCGGATTCGTTGACCCTGTACCATATAACGCGGGCGATACTTTTTATGTTGATGATCTTGTTCTCGAAGATCGTACTGGCACAACAAATATAAATCAGGCACTATACGGGGCTAATGATCCTGCTTCGACCATTCTTGATTCCGCTCTACCATCATCAGCAGTAACGCTTACTGGAACTCAGACCCTGACGAACAAGACATTGACAAACCCGGTGATCAACAGTATTAGGGATATTGCAAACAACGGTACAGTCTTGGTGCTCAGTGGATATGCCAGTCCAACTTCGTACTGGCGATTTTATAATAGCCCTGGAACACCTTCGGCAACTAATCTGCTAACGGCAGAAGGCACTGCCACCAACATTAGTCAGCGGTTTGTAACTAAAGGCAGTGGTGTTTTCCAATTTTATGTACCAACAGGACAACCCACAGTTACTATTTCGGGAGTAGGAGCTGACGGCAATCACAGTTTGGATTTGACCTCACAGGGTACGGGTGCGGTTAAGGCAAATGGGGTCGAGGTTGCCACCATCAGCGGCACCCAAACGCTGACAAACAAGACATTAACTGGGGCTAAGTTTAATCACATTTACGACGAAAACGGCAATGTAATTATCGCGCTTCAAGAGGTAGCCAATTCGGTCAATTATCTTCGGGTGCAGAACGGTGCCGCAGGAAGCAATGTGTCTCTGTACCCTGACGGTGCCGACGACAATATTAACCTGAATCTAAGTGCCAAGGGTACTGGGATTGTTAGGGCTAAAGGTGTTGAAGTTGCCACCATTTCTGGTACTCAAACTTTAACAAACAAAACCATCACCAGTCCAGTCCTCTCCGGCACTATCACGGGTACCTATACCTTTGGTGGTACACCTACGTTCCCATCAACCGTCGTGACTACTACTGGCACGCAAACGCTGACGAACAAGACGATCTCTTTGTCCCAGCTGACGGATTTATATACAAGTACGCCTACTAATGCTAGCTACCAGTTAGCAGCGAGCGCAGGAAATTATCCAGCGTTTAGCTCTGTACCGAAATATCTATGGCACGATCTCTTGCGTTTTAGTCGATGGTTTGGCCCACCTACATACGAAACGTACGATGGTAGTTGGTCGAGTCAATCGCTAAACACGGGATTTTTCAATGGCAAGGAATCACAAGCGGCGACCTTAGCAGATGGTACTACGACAACTGCGGTTCGTTGGACGTGGAATAGCGGCAATGTTTCTTGGAGCAATATTGCATGGTGGGTGATTGGATTTACCTATGTAGCTGGAGGACAGGCGAACGATATTTTGATCGAGTCGTCGACAAATGGAAGTGATTGGACGGCTCGTCATACCTCTACTTCTTATGCGGCTGGAAATCCAGTGTGGCTCTACCAATCAGGTCATGGTGGTGATGCTTATCTTCGCCTTACCATCACGGCTATAGACAGTAAAAGCATCAGAATTAGCTCTGTTAGAGCGCTGTCTGCTCGTTGGGGCGATCAAGGCGGTGGGTCTGAATATGAACAGCCATATGCGTGGGATAATGACCAAAATATTACCATCGGAGACAACACCCCACGTTCTAGTGGCGCATTGAACCTCGGTAGTACGTCAACAACAACTGCATCGGGGGGGGGTCTATTTCGGAAACGATACGAACCTATACCGTAGCGCAGCCAATACACTCAGGACCGATGATAATTTGATTGTTGGTACGGCAGGCACATCTGCGGGCAGTGTTGCCACGATTGACGGTACTCAAACCCTCACCAACAAAACTATCTCATTGGCTAATAACACACTGTCCACTACTTTGGCTCAGTTGAATTCTGCAATTTCTGACGTGACATTGATTAAACCTGTTGATCTATTCAATAACATGGGGGGCGTACATGCAACTCAGACTTCATTCGATGCTCAGGGTGCTGCATCCACTCTAGACTATGGATGGAGATATGTTCGCGGCAATACTAACGGGCCAGGTACTAACGGTGCTGCTCAATACTACACATCCGTAATTGGACTAGGTACAGAGTACGCTTACAGCAGTTATTCTATGCAGTTAGCGTTCCCTCGAAACGTCACTAGTCCATATATTTCTATAAGATACCAAGAGAACGGAGTACTAGGAGCTTGGCAAAAGATTAGTGCCGGATATGCCGACACATCAGGTAGCGCGACAACCGCCACGACAGCAACCAATCAGAGCGGTGGTACCGTCAGCGCAACGACAGGTGTCTTTTCTACTTACGCGAGTACTGACGAAATAAGGAAT
>JAUIFG010000001.1 GCA_030429445.1 bacterium
CAACGCCTATGATGGGAGTACTTCCAGTTTTTCTGTTGTATAGGTTGAAGTAGGTAACAGGGTTTGCTTCTGGCGTGATACGAATCATGTCTGCACCGCTTGTGGAGTCTTTGATTGTATTTATGTTGGGTGTGGTGAGGGTTTTGTTGGTGAGGGTTTGAGTGCTCGAAACAGTAGCAACATCAACACCGTTTTCTTGCAGGGTACCAGTACCTTGTAGTTCGAAGTTAAAGCCTACGTTGGTGTCTGCTCCTGCAATGTCCCAGCCAGCGTTACCGGATTCTTGCCAAGACCTTATGGTACCCGTGCCTTTGCTTCGCAGTTGGAGGTCTACGTTGGCGTCGGCTCCTTGTGCTTGAATGGTGGGGGTGTTACCAGCAGTGGCATAGATTTGGAATTTGCCGGTGCCTTTGGGGTTTATGGCAAGTGATATGTTCGTATCTGTACCAGCAGCGTAGAAAGATGGCGTGCCTGAAGCAGAGGCATTCTGAATGCGCACATAGTTGACAGCGGACGCTGTTGTAGCTAAGTCAAGAATGGCTACGTTATTTGCATCTCTAATCTGATTGATCTTGGGGTTATTGATTACACCATTTTCTGCTCCCGCAAGTCGATGCCAACTTGTTTCGTCTGTGCGAAGAACATAAGCACCAGTTCCCGAACCATCACCAGAATCAGTAAACCTCACGATATCACCGGTCGTCCAGTTTGCGGCATCTGGTGTCTCGGCATCTGCAGTCTCTTCGCCAAAACCATTGACTGAATCAACACCACTATAAGCGGACCCTACAGTACCAGAAACAATTGGATGCCCGTCAACGACAATATTTGCCCCAGATGAGCTGACTGTTACTGCGTTATCCATAGTTGGTGAGCCTTGATCATCTAATGCAATCAATCCACTGATCGTTACATTATTCGCGGTACCAGAAACCCGCACCCCAGAACGTTCACAGTTATCGACAACAGCTCCCGAAATCGTTACATAGGAGCTAGAGTCTGCAATCCTAATACCATCACTTGCGCTGTCACCAGTGCCGTTATAGCAACCGCCACTTATACTGACAGCCTTTGACGCCTCACTGACAGCAAGTCCCGCGCCAGCACACCCAACCGCCGTGTTAGCACCAAATGCTACCCGACGGACATTCTGTGCCGTAAGACCCGTGCCTGCATGGTCCATACAAACGTTGCCGCTTACAACAACATCCATTGGACCCTCCACCGAACCACTTGAGCCAATGCGAATACCGTTGATACCATAGGCAGTTGCATTGCCCGTGACGGCGATACGGCCAGGAGCTCGGGTGTTGTTCATTGGGTCATGGCGTACCACGATATTGTCATTAGAGCCACGAACTGTATTCCCGCTTATAACGCTGAAGGTCTTTGCATCTTCATCATCGGGCAGTGTTTGAATAAAAGGTTCAAAAACAATACCTGTCTGTACACAATCGTACACATTATTGCCTGTAACTGAAGCATGCTTGGCATGAATGTTAATGCCTTCATAAGCAGCCGAATACACGTGGTTATTATGTACACCAAGATCAATGTGCCCCACTGCCGCACTGCCCATTTCCGCACACCAAATACCCACCAGTCCTGCAACTTCATCGCCAATGCCCGTACGATCACAATCGATTATGTTGTCGATTACTTTCGCATTACGAGTATTATTCATAAAGAAACCATTATAAGAACATGCCTCGAATCGACATTCACGAATCTCGGGTGAGTCAATCGAGCCAGCCCCGTTATTATATAGCCTGATCCCCCAGCGCCATCGCTCGAAACGGACGCGACGTGCCTTGAAGCGTTCAATATTTACGGTACTGTGCAGATTGACACCGACACCATTGCCGGATCTATCACCTACGTCGGTTGATGCTCCTCGCATCCTCATATCTTGAATCACAAAATCATCTATTGCGGTTCCCACCCATTCAAAAAGGTTGTCATCACTAATGGTTGGTGCAGTGAAATCAATATACGTTCTTTCTCCGGCGCCACTAATGCACACATTACCTTTTACGGTGATAGTTGAGGTAACTTTATAATCTCCAGCAGGTATAAAGACGACGGAGTATGATTCGGTACCTCCTCCATCACCTGAGGCATCAATTGCCGCCTGTATAGCGGCTGTGTCATCAGTCACGCCATCACCGACTGCGCCATAATCCTTGACGTTGTATACAAGTTCGCCCTTTGCAACTTTACCGTCCAATGCGGTCTGCGTAGCAGTAGATATCGGCTTATTGGCATCACTTGTGTTATCGAGATTACCTAGTCCTACATCCGACTTTGTTAGGGTGACATCGCCCGTTCTACTCGCAACACTCGTGACAGGTGCAACGGTATTGAGCTTTGTTTGGACGGCGCTAGCTAGCTGCGCCTCCAAGATGGAGCCATCTTGTATTTCAGCACCAGTGACGGAATTAGCCTTGAGCATCCCGTCACTTTTGTGTGACTGTGATAGATATTCATTGAGAATATCTCCCCAAGTACCATTATCACTGCCAGGTACCGGAAGACGAGCCATTACCGCCTTGGGGTCCTCATTGTTAGAACATCGTAGAGTGCATAGATAATACCGGCGGTAATTATAAGCGTCGTGTTATCAGAGAGGAATGTATAGATCGAAAAAGCCGTATCATCAACTGTTGGATCTAGATTGAGCGCCATACCAAGTGGCCCAAGCAAAAATGATGTCGCTAATAATGCAAAAATCCCAGCCCCAATCAATCTTTGTAGGCGTTTCGTATATGTCGGACCACTAAATAACAAAAGCACCGCAGGAGCAAGCACTAAACCAGCCGCCACCAGACTAGAGAGTGGGGGAGACAACAATTCAAAACCTGCACCGCGAATAAACGGTGTCACTTGCGCTGTCCACATTTCACTAATTAAATAACCCGCACAGAGTGCCAGACCCAAAACGCCAAAACGACGCCGGGTGACATACGTCATGGCGAATAATGTGGCAACGATAGCGATGATAACTGCAACGAGGGTCATTTATACTCCTGACGGCAAGGTAACTCTGTCGCCCTTTTTTACTCCCGTCCTTTCTATTGTACCGCTTATGACTTCAATTACATAGCGTGAATCCTCGTTCGGTTCAAAGATTGTATCAGGATAACTGGACGGCTGTGCATCCTTAACCATATGTACGACTTTATTGCTATTATTTACCCATATGACATCAATAGAAAAGTTCATATCTTTCATCCAAATTCTCCATGTATCATCATAGGGAAACACAAAAAGCATCGCCTTATTCTTAGCTAGGCTCTTTGCACCAGACAGGCCTCGAATGAGCTCTTTGTCGGTGCGCAAAATAGTCGCTTGAAACGAATGATTATTTAACAGAAGTTTTGTTTTTTGAGATGGTATCGACCACCACAATCCGGCCAAACTCACAGTAACAATAACAACACAAACCGCGGCCTTTACCCACCATTTCTTCATGAAACCCTACTACGCTCCTACTTTGTCTTTTCGATTGCGTCGTTTTGCATTCATTTCGACATATTCAATGATTGCTGCGGCAACATTTCGACCGGTAATCTTTTCAACGCCAAAACCCGGACTGGCATTCACTTCTAGCACCAGTGGTCCGCGGTGACTCCGCATCAAATCAACACCGGCAACGTTCAATCCCATTGCTTTCGCCGCCTTTAGCGCCGTTTTCTTCTCTTCATCAGTGATTTTTGCTATTGTGCCTTCACCACCCTTGTGGAGATTTGATCGAAAGTCATCATCTAAACTTTTCCGTTGCATGCTAGCAACTACACGACCACCCACAACAATAACGCGCACATCCGTACCCGCCGATTCCTCGACAAATTCTTGTAACAAAATGTTTGTTCCATCCTGATCGGACAGGTAGAAGGCTTGCAAAACTGATTTTGCGGCTTTTTTACTCTCCGCCAAGACAACTCCATTTCCATGCGTACTTTGCGCAAGCTTGATAATCACCGGTGCATTTCCACCACCAAGTTTCTCTATCAAATCATCAATATCGGTTGAATTTCGCGATACAACCGTTTTTGGAATTTCTACACCCGCCTTTGAAAGTAACTGTAAGCTCCGCAGTTTATCGCGTGAACGTGCAATAGCAATCGAGCTAGATACGCTATAGACGCCTTGCATTTCAAGCTGACGAACAATCGCCGTACCATACCTCGTCATATAGGCAGCAATCCTCGGGATAATCGCATCGAATGTTCCAAGATCCATACCTTTATAACTCACTGTTGGGTTATCTTTTTCAATTGAGGCATAGCATTCGCGATATTTAATAACCTTGACTTCATGGCCACGTTTTTGCGCCTCCTCCTTGAGGCGTTTTGTTGAATAGTTCCCCGGACCGTTGGATAAAATTGCAATTCTCATGATTTATTAACCTCTTTTAACTGTGTTTTTTAGTTTTTTTCTACGTTCGAGTTCTTTTTTTATATTCGGTTTTCCACGCCTGACATCAACGATAAATTTGCCCCTTAAAACATTTCGACCAATCAAAACCGGATATGCCTGCGTTGAGCGATCGGCTAACGTAAAGGACGCTCTTATCTTTCTCCCCTTCAACACAACAAGTAATTTAACTTTGAATCTTTGTTGCACATGTCCGGTGGAATTAGAAACGGGAATTTTTGCAAACGTTCGTGTCACAACCTCATTACCAGTGTGATGATTACTCTTCTTGTCAAACAATACGAAATGGAGTTTACCGTCGTTTTCTACGCGAATATTTGTTGCCCAAACTGATGACGTTTTTGCGCCCGTATCAATTCGAGCCGACACGTGACGCATCGCTTGATTAGGAAAATCAACGTGCTCAGCACGACCAATTAGCTTGAGGGGTTTTTCGCTATCAACCATCATTTTTCTCTTTGAACACTATTGAAATTACATTACTTATATATTATGAATAGCGTCGTATATCCTGTCAATATCCTTACCCTTTTGAATAATAGTTAACATGTTAATTATTAACGTGTTAACTATCTAGAATAGTCCGTGTTTTTTTGAACCGCTTAACTCTTTTAGTAATTCTTTTTGCTTTTTTGACAGCTTTGTCGGAGTATCAACAATAATTGTAACGATATGCGGACCACGTGAATCACGTTGTAAATGCGGAACACCGTGCGAAGATAATTTAAAATCTGTACCGCTTTGCGTACCAGCCGGAACCTTCATTGTGGCAACTCCATCAACCGTTTCAACATCGATTTCCGCACCAAGTGCTGCGCTCACCATGTCAACATGTTCTTCGGACAAGATAATATCGCCTTCACGAGTGAATTTTTTGTGAGCTTTTACTCGTATGTTGACATACAGATCACCCCGTTCGCCCCCGCCAATCGCCTCACCACGTTCACGTAAGCGAATCGATGCGCCGTCATCTATTCCTGCTGGTATTTTAATCGACATCGTCTGCTTACGACGCTGTGTCCCCTTGCCATGGCAGACGCTACAGACTTTTTCTGGAACTTTACCACGCCCCTTACAATCACCACATACAACTGCTTGCTGGATTTGACCAAAAACCGTATTTACAAGTTTGACTTGCTGGCCGCTACCACCACAAGTTGGGCACGTCTTCATCTCATGACCAGGTTCAACCGTTGAACCCTTGCAATGTTCACATTCATCATCCATGTCAATTGTTATTTTTTCTTCTTTTCCAAATACTGCCTCTTCGAATGTTAATGTTGCTTGCACCTCAACATCACGACCGCGACGTGGCCCACGTGACTGTTGCTGACCACCACCAAAAAATTGGCTAAAAATATCCCCAAGTCCACCATCACCAAAATCAAAATTCATACTCTGACCACCGAATCCACCACCAAATGGATTTCCACCACCTCCACCACCAGATGAACCGCCAACTCCTGCATGACCAAATTGATCATACCGTTGACGTTTTTGCTGGTCCTTTAATACTTCGTAGGCTTCGTTAATTTCTTTGAATTTTGTCTCATCACCACCCTCTTTGTCAGGATGATGCTTTACAGCAGCCTTACGAAAAGCCTTTTTTATCTCGTCAGCAGAAGCACTCTTACCGACACCTAAAACTTCATAATAATCACGTTTTGTCATCTATATAAGTATATTAAATTAGCACTCGATATTCAAGAGTGCTAGCAATATTCTTGGGTTGTAGACGCTTTGATAAATGCCTTAAATAGCCTATTCCATCGCAAACCAGAATCAGTAACTAGTTCTTCTGGATGCGCCTGGACACCAACAACAAATTCTCCGCTGCTGGCTTCAACGCCTTCGATAATACCATCGCTACTACGTGCCGTCACAATCAAACCATCACCAACTCGATCAACGGCTTGGTGATGGAAAGAATTAGCTTGCAGTGATCTCGCACCGAGAATCCTTGACAACTTTGTCCGCTCAACTACCGCAATGTTGTGCATCATACCGACGAGGCCAGATTCTTGATTATGTCCATCGTGATTTACTGCACCGAAAGCTTCCTGCAAAATATCCTGATACAGCGTGCCGCCATGCACAACATTAAGCATTTGCATGCCTCGGCATATCGCAAGTATTGGAATATCACGACCAAGCGAATCCTTCATGAGTTTTGATTCATGCTCATCGCGCACACAATCTAGATCCCGTGCGTAACGAATCTCTTGACCATAATAAGAAGGAGAGATGTCATTCCCGCCTGAGAATAATACGCCGTCTAAACAACCGAGCATGTCACTTCTTTTGGAGTCAGAGTCTACTATTGGTATGATGAACGGAATGCCACCAGCTTGGCTAATGGCATCACAATAAGTAGAAGCTTGTCCGTACTTCACAGGATACTCAGGATGTTCTTTGTTACGCAATGTCCCACTCGTAATTCCTATGAGTGGTCTCATCACATTACGGCACCTCTATTTTTATTAATCGATAGTAGGGCATCGGTGAGTTGCTTCATCATCCGGACGCACCGATCAAGATCACCGACTTCGGGATGAAATTGAACTCCCAATAATGGCTTCGTTCGATGTCGCATCATCTCAGTAAAATTGAGGGAGGTCGCCAAAATTTCGAAATGAGGATCTGTCTCAATGATGGCGCGTGTGTGATTTTTGTGTACGGTCATCTTTTCAGGAAAGCCAATCATCTGCCGACCAGCTTTATTAACTACAATCTCCCTATCGCCACTTTGAGGTTCATCCATCAACGGGACTGCTTGATTTACAGCAACGTGCATCAACTGCATGCCAACGCAAATACCCAATATGGGGATTGGTGCGAGCATGATAAATTGCAATTCATCCGCATACTCGTTTAACAAATCTACTTGATCCGTGTACCACCAACCACCCGACAAAATAGCTAGGTCATAATACTCAGGATTGACAGTATGAATCAAGCTGTGATGGACTGGTGTTACTTTATGACCGGAAGCACTGACAACTTGCTGAAGCTCACTCCAAGTATCACTATCGTTATTTACGAGTAATATATTCATCGCATATCACTATAGCACGCGATGAATACATTTCTTTGTGTAATTTATTTTTGTTAGAGCTCATCGTCTTGGCGGGACCCAAGAGTCAGTAGCGCTATAAGCCCCCACATAATGAATGCGTAGACGATGAGCGCGACAAGTGAACTTAGCTCAAAAACGGAGGCGCCGTACGTAGGAGTGTAGCTAAACATGCCATGAAATGGAGCAACTAGCGTATTACTGATATCGTATACAAAATCAACAAATCCATTTCCTCTATTTGCCGCTAGAATCAATAGTAATATCCGCAATAATATTACAAACGTCACAACACCATAGACAAAATAGATCAATCGGGAAACAAAAACAATCATTGGAACTGATCCTGCATGAGACTCACTATGTGCTTGCTTTTCTCTGCCTGTCATATTTTTCTCCTTTACAGTCATCTTACATCTTAGTGTAGCTCTACTCTATCAACTAAAACTTAAAAATAGATGAGAAAAAATTCTAGTAAATATAAGCGTATCGAGGTATACTGACCAGTGATGGAAAAATTTACTCGATATCTAGGCGGCATCCTTGGAACATTGAGAGCTGAGTTTTGGCAATTATACAATCGCTACTTTGCAGGATACGAACACTTTAAGGGTGATGCGCGCCAGATTTCGCAACAAGTCGTGGACAAGCTGTGGGAAGGGGACTTTTATCGCACCAGTCTAGGCCACTTTGATTTCTTTTGGATGCGTGACTTTGGCACCGTTGCGGAATCATTAACAAAACTCGGCTACGACGAAAAAGTCCGAGACACATTGTCATGGGCTCTATTCCATTATCAACGTGCCGGCGAAGTGACTCTCTGTATCGATAAAGCAGGGCACACCTTTAATGCACCCTCTAAAAAAAGTGTCGATGCCCTACCGTGGCTACTCCATAGCATTGTCGTCAGTAATTATCAGCTAAACGGACTGGAAAGAAGATACCTAGAAAAACAACTGCGCGGATACTGCAAGGGTTTACTCGACCAAAGAACGGGTAACCTACGCAGTGGCATCCGCTATGCTGAACTCCGTGATGCAGTCAATTACGATCGTAGCGCCTATTCGATTACACTCATTGCGCGAATGGCGGAGTGTGTCAAAATTCTCAAACTCGATGGTTTTCCATACCTTGCATCGCACTATCGCAGCGTGCTGTTAAACGATTATTGGAATGGTGACTTTTTCAAGGCAGATTTTGTTACCGATGTCTGGAGTTCAGAATGTGGATTGATGCCGTTTTATCTAGGTATTGTGGATGATAAAGAAAAAATTCAAAAAACATTCGACTACATTGACAAAGAAAAACTAGCCGAGCCCTACCCGATGCAATACTGCAAACAAGAAGATAGGTTTAATTTTCGATGGGGAATGGGAAAATA
Organism: bacterium; assembly: GCA_030429445.1. GTDB lineage: Bacteria > Patescibacteriota > Saccharimonadia > Saccharimonadales > Saccharimonadaceae > UBA2112. Next base: position 8,892 of record JAUIFG010000001.1, read on the forward strand.
CCTGATGCCAAATTATACTGGCACGTCCATTTGGACATGGCAAGGCTCATGGTATCTACACTTGCTGAAACGTTACAATCATCCAGAGTATGAAAAACATTACAAAAAATTCAGTGAACTGATAGAGCGTCATGGTACTTATCCAGAAATGGTCGGACCAAAAGGTGAGTGGTTCAAAACACCAATCTACAATGGCGATCCCGGCATGGTCTGGGCGGCAATATTCCTTGAATTAGATTTCTAAGAACCAAAAAAAATCCCGCGCCTCATATACGCGGGATTTTTGATTTGCGCTCTTGTTATAGCTTGTTACTTCTTGTCTTTGGCGTCTTTTTTGTCTTCTTCGACGACTTCGCCTTCTACTGGCTCATCCTTTTTGCCTTTAGACTTTTCGTCACCCTCGGCTGATTTTTCCTCAGCAGATGCCGCTTCGTACATCTTTGCACCAATCGGCATAATTTTGTCATTCAAGGCTTTGACGGCAGATTCAATTTCAGCCTTATCAGCGTCAGCATTTTCTTTGACTTTCTTAGCCTCTTCGACAGCTTCTTTGATAGTCTTTACGTCATCCTCAGAAATCTTGTCTTTGTATTCATCGGGCATTTTTTCTGCTTGATAGATCGCGTTTTCTAACTGATTACGCGAGTCGACTGCTTCGCGCTTTTTCTTATCCTCATCGGCATGTAATTCAGCTTCCTTTTGCGCTTTTTCGATGTCTTCCTTGCTCATGTTGCCACTATCCTGAATAGTCACACTGTTTTCTTTACCGGTGCCTTTATCCTTTGCGGTAACATTGAGGATACCATTTGCATCCAAGCTAAATGTTACTTCAATTTGCGGAACACCACGTGGCGCTGGAGCAATACCGTCTAGAACAAATCGTCCGAGTGATTTATTGTCGGCAGACATTTCGCGCTCACCTTGCAAGACATGAATTTCAACTTGAGGTTGATTATCAGCAGCCGTACTAAATGTCTCCGACTTGCTGGTTGGAATAGTCGTGTTACGTTCAATTAGTTTAGTAGTGACGCTACCCATTGTTTCGATACCAAGCGACAGTGGCGTTACGTCAAGAAGCAATACGTCTTTGACGTCACCCTGCAAGACACCACCCTGGATCGCTGCACCAACAGCAACAACTTCATCAGGATTCACACCCTTTAGCGGATCTTTACCAAAGATTTCCTTTACCCGCTCGACAACTGATGGCATGCGAGTCATACCACCAACCAGCACGATTTCATCCACTTCGCTTGCTTTGATGCCAGCATCCTTAAGTGCTTTATTAACGGGGTCAGCCAAGCGCTGAATCAAATCTTTAACGAGGTCTTCTAGTTTACTTCGAGTTAACTTGTATTCGAAGTGTTTTGGACCATCGGCATCAGCAGTAATAAATGGAAGATTCACCTCGTACTCGTTAGTACTTGATAGTTCCTTCTTTGCCTTTTCAGCTTCATCTTTGAGGCGTTGCATAGCAGCTTTATCATTCTTCAAATCAACGCCTTGTTCGTTTTTGAAAACATCAATGAAATGATTAACGATCCGATTGTCAAAATCTTCACCACCTAAATGTGTATCACCATTTGTTGATTTAACTTCAAACACTCCATCACCAAGCTCAAGAATAGAAACGTCGAACGTACCACCACCAAGGTCGAATACGGCAATCTTTTCGTCTTTTTTACTATCCAAACCATAAGCAAGCGCAGCGGCCGTTGGTTCATTGATGATTCGTTTCACTTCTAGACCAGCGATTTTACCTGCATCCTTAGTTGCTTGACGCTGACTATCATCAAAGTACGCAGGCACAGTAATGATAGCTTCAGTTACTTTGTCGCCCAAGAATGCTTCAGCATCTGCTTTAATTTTACTCAGAATCATTGCCGAGACTTCTTCGGGCGTGTAATCTTTTTCACCCATAGTGACAGCCACGCCTGTACCCTTTTTGACAATTTTGAACGGCATAATCTCAATATCACGCTTGACTTCTTCATCGCTAAACTTACGACCAATCAATCGCTTTACGCCATAGATAGTGTTTTCGGCATTAGTAACGCGCTGACGTTGTGCTACCTGACCGACCAAGCGATCACCTTTTTTATTAATAGCAACAACAGATGGCGTTGTTCGATTACCTTCAGCATTCGCAATCACTTCCGGCTTGCCGGCTACCATATGCGCAACTGCGCTGTTTGTTGTACCAAGATCGATTCCAATAATTTTACCCATTTTGTTTAAATCCCTTCCTTTTAGTATCTAATTTCTTAATTCTATTCTAGCACTCTAATATGTAGATTGCTAATATTTTTATTATAGCAAAGTTAGCACTCTCGTCAATAGAGTGCTAACTTATTTTGCGTTTAGAGATACCGATCCGTCATTAAAGCAGGGGAATTTGTGTTACTTTTTGATTGTATACACTAATAAGCCTAATTATCTACCGAATTTACTCGCACCAAAACCAGTGGTTGTTTTCTGCGCCAAAACGCTCGTTCTCTTTGACTGATTTGATGAACGAAGTAAATACGAAAGGACATTGCCTGCCCCAAACACAGCCAATAAGCCTACGCCAAATGCCCGTAAAAAATTCTGACGAGTCATCTTTTGATCAAGCAACTCTTTTATCTGTCCCGTGTCCGCCATTTTCTAGCATAAGTATAACCGATAACGGTAACTGAAACAATGTGCATATGCTAATTATTTGACTTTGACTTACGACTTTTCCCTCGTCGAAAAGCCAGATAAAGTTTACGGAGAATCATTACAATACCCGCAGCAAAAACCGCAAAGACTGCAAAGGCCACAAGAGCGATCCTCCAAGGAAACACCCAAAAGGTAGCCGTCCGCTCTATGGGAACGTCGCGCATTCCGTCATTATAGACGGCAATGAGCTTGGCTGTGTACTGCCCTATGCGAAAATCAGTTAATTTCGACCAGTCCCAATTCAAGTCTTCTTTTTCTTCATTGCCACTAACAACTGTTTCATACACCGGAAAGCCATCTGCCCAATCACTGTCTATAACTCGCGAGCTGCCTGGTATGATATAGCCCCTCACATCGTTCACGGGGAGTGTCGAAATCGATTCTGCATCACTAGATCCTCGCTGAATAAAGACATTGCCAAACGGTTGCACGATAACATTGCCTGTATTTTTGAACTTTGCCTTGAACCTGACTGGCAAGTACTCATAAAAAGATTGCGTCGCTTTAAAACTTGTCACCTCCAATTTGCGCACGGCACCGGGTCGATCAACATTCAAAAGGGTAAAGATTGCCACGGAACCTGCAATCGTATTGCCAGATTCTGCTTTGTCAACAACTGTACGGCTAATTACAAAGGCAAATGAATAACTAAATCCGGTGTCAGCTGGTAAATCAATCGTGATTTCTTGAGTCTGCCACTCTCCTGGCTTGATAGTAAACGTCGGGTCGCTATAGCTAATCCAATCGGCAATTTCCGCTGGAGAATTATCGCTTAAATCTACCGCGCCAGTTTCTTCGTCAATCTTAAAACTTCTCGTCTCAATCTTGAGCGTATCAGTGGAAGTTCCGATATTCTTAACCTTTAATTCTAGCTTTGATTGAACCCCGGGTTGAATTGTCGCTACGAGTGGCGAAGGCGTAACTTGTACCGAAAATCCACTTTGTTCAGACTGCGCACTCACCATGGGCGAGGCCAGACTTATCATTGTTAACGTGGCAACACTACCACTCCAAAAAAATACTCTCTTCAGCCACGTTTTTATCATTAGGGTAATTATACATACCCCTCTTTACTATGGCAAAACACTTGATCGTTCTAGAACAGACCTGCACCAGTTACGGTAATTACATCTGTGTAATCCGTAGCAGCGGGAGTTATTCCAGAGATTGTCACCTTGTTCGTCAATGTCAATACCGCAGTATCTGCCGTGCCATCAGATGTTGCAAGCGAACGAAGTGATGCATCCAGAGCACCACCATCATTGACGCCAACGCCATTAAAAGCAGCATTAACAGTAACCGTACCAGCCCCAGCGACTTGTGAACTAGTAATGCCCAGTACATACCCCTCCGTTCCTGGCGAGAGTGTCAAGTTAGAACCGGGAGTTGAAGATATAGTATGGGATGTGTTCGCAGAGGTTAGCCCAACCGTATCCTTTCCCCATACCTGCCAGCCAGCATAAGCGTTTGTATTAATGGTAATGGTTCGAGGAGTAGGACTCGTCGTTACAGAGCTAGTACTCAAATCCCCCAACGAATCTGAGTTAGCACTCAGCGCGAATGCAAAAGCTGGAGGAACGGTCGCTGTAACATTAATCGTACTATCTGACACAGTAGCAGCGGCAAACTCTGCACTCTCGAGTAGTGTCGGATTGGAGTCGTACAGCGCTACAAGCCCATCAGCATATGTACCGGGGGTTGCATTTGTTGTAACGGCTGCAGTATTTGTCCAATTAAAACAATAGGTGGTACCGGCAGACAGAGTAGTGCTTGGAAATGTCACCTCCTGAGAAGTAACATCCGTTGCAGTACCGATACCTGGCCACGCACTGGCACCGGATGGCCACGCAAGATTAGTTGTATTGACAGTGAAGTTACCAGCTACGCCCAAGGTGTAGCCTGTCGGAAACGTCACATGCACAGAGGCCTCTGTATTTGATTGATTCGTCTCTGCACAAACCGTACCTGTCGTTGCCGTGTTCGCTGTGATGTTATCGAATCGCACCATGACATTTGACATAGCAGCACTTGCGATACTCACACCAAACGGTGATACGATAACACCAAAGACAAATACCAATACTAACACAGAGAGCTGTAACCTCTTGACCCTCTCCACAATTAGGCGTTTTGTCACAAATTCATCCTCACCTATTATCTACTGCTCCCAGTATATCCAAAGCCCTTCACAAGCACAAGCGTCTATCACCTGTGAAATAAGTGAAATTTACCAAACTTGTGACGATGCAGGTGTCGACCATGTTCCAAATACCATAAAAATACTAATGTCGAGAAAACACCGATATATATCTGCCATATATGCTGTTGGATAAAAGCTACAAACGGAGGTACTTGATTATAATGACTGTCAAGCCCTAGCCCAAAACCATTTGGCAACAAATAAGTGACAGCAACCGTTTGTAATTCTGCTGTTTGCCCCGCATTATCTCGTATTTCTATGGATATGTCGTATGTCCTTGTAGCACTATAGGTATGTGTATATGCGTGTTCTTTACGATCTGAAATAGAGTACGTGTTTTTTGTTCCATCGCCCCATTCAATACTCACTATATAGGGTAACTCTCCAGTAATGATCTTAAATTTTAATACCACCCGACCATTGGATTGCAATGGCACAAAGTTCTGCGTTGAAATAACCTGAGGTAATAAATGAGGGTTACTGATTTGATTGGTCGATAGGCTTGGGGACTTGGCCGGCATGGGGCGGGTAAACATCACGGGTGCACTTGTCTGGCCTTCGTCATCCGTGATCGTCATGACAGTTGCAACTATAGTATGTTTGCCATATCCAAATGTAGCCACAACAGAGAATGTTCCCCCAGCCGTACACTGTGTCGATCCACGCAATGTTGCCTTCTCATATATAACAACGATAATTGCAGGAGTAACAACCGGACATGTACCCTTGATCTGTACGTTTTGTGATGCAACTTTTATATTGTTAGTCGGACTTGTAATTACAGGTGCTTCAGTGGGGATTAACGCTGGAACAGTTGCAGAAACACTGAGATCGAGCGCGCCTGCTCGAAGATTCTCAACAAACGCCATCATTGCAATAGGCAATAACATCAGCAAAAAAAGCACTCGATAGGATGTGTGTTTGTGAGCGAGTATTTTACCTGTGTGTTTATGGTGACGCAATTTGAGCGTCTTGCGAACTGATCGATGAATGGACTTCACTCTGGTAGTATATAATACAATAAGCGTAATGGAAAAAATCACCATACAAAAAAAGCATCTGTCCTGGGCATTTTTCGCTCTTATTTTTTGCCTATTACTACAACAATCAGCATATGCATCGCCTTTTGGCCAAGGAGAATTTAATGCCGATGTACCCTTTGGATCGGAAACAAGCATTGCCATGTCTTTTGATGGCGACGTAGCATTTACCCTCTCGCCCGATGGTGAAAACTTCAGCGGCCAAGGATCACATACCGTCACTATTACATCTAACGATGTCGTGGGTTACAAGCTCTATGCACTTGCACCATCCGGCACGTCAATGAGTAGCGGTTCTGCAACTATCCCGGCTAGTGGTCACAGTAGCCCCTCTTTGCTGGCTGTTAACACATGGGGTTACAACACTGACGGATCATCAAATTATGTTGGCATACTGACGACTCCATCACTCATCAAGGATGCTGATGGACCCTACAAAAATGGCGATAACACTACCGTCTATTACGGTGTAATCACTGACATCACTCAAGCTGCCAGTGATTACACCGTCGATGTCACATATACAGTCGCCGGTGAATTCTATTAGGATTTATGTCGATGGCGAGCACGCTTGTTTTGCCAAAACCACTTTATAATAAATAATACGAGCACGAGAGCAGCGAGTGACCATGGCGGAATATATATAATGTACGTTGTTTTGACGACCTCATTATCGGAAACATCTGTTTTATATCCATACGTCATTTTGTATAGGCCAGGAAAAAATGGCGCTGGGATTGATCCGCCCACCGCCCTGATCGTACCCGGCAGCAACACGTGACCAACGCCAACCCTGGGTTGGTCGTAGAAAAACCCTTCTAATTGTCCGTAGAAAAATGCACCATAGTGAACATTGCCAGTATTCTTCACATTAAATGTATACGGTATGGTGCTGTCATAGACAAAAAATGGCACAATATCATCTGTGATACTGCCAGTCCTCGTTAATTTACCATCCACACTTAAATAAAGCAGCGATGTCACGCGTGCCACCCGCTTTACTACCGCACCAGACATATCAGCACTTGCAAACAATGCAAAATAATAACCCCCAGGTGACGTAGTATTCGGAGCATTAACCGTAAAGTTGACTTTTTTATCTTGTCCTGGCCCTAGCGTAATATACGTTTTTTCGAAAACTATCCAGTCCTTTACCGGAGTAGTAAATTGATAGTCATATACATAGTCAATGGCCGAAAATTGCTGAACAGAAAGATTCACTGTTAACTTGTCGTCCGTATAGTTTGCCACTCTAATTGCACCCTGGGTTAATTTACCCGCAACGACCGTCATCTCTTGGCGCACGGGCGCCACAGCAAGACCTGTGCTGTTTGGCTCTTTGGCATGAGTAACTAGTGGAATAGACGTGACTACCAAAATTGCAAGAATAATTCTAAAAAATCGCATGCTCATCCTATTATAGTCGTGACGGGCGAGATACTGAAAATTCAAATGCTGGCTTAGTTCTAGGTAATACTAAAACCATCAATAGACCGAACGGGGCGAGACGATGGCATTCGGCGAGAGACTGATGGTGCGTCAAAAGATGATGGTCTCTGAGGTATGATAGAAGCCATCGAAACAGGACGTCTCGTTGAAGTCTGAGCTGTAAATCCATCAAGAGATCTTTTGGGTGCTTGTTGGATAGCTGCAAAAGCAGGCTGAGGCGCTGGAATAGAACGAGGTTGTTGTTGCTGTTTTTGCTGAGATATTTTACGTATCAACCTCTCCTGTCTGACTGCCCTTGCCGCTAATTTACTTGCCTTTCGTGAACGCAAACGGTGCCTGACAAAAACGGCAAAAGCCCCGATTTGATACACAGCAATAATTGGTACAGCAATGATAGCCATATTCATGGCATCAGGCGTTGGCGTGATGATTGCCGCAGCGACAGTCGAACCGATAACCACAAAGCGTTGTGTTGATGATATCCCCCCGGGAGGAAATGGTCGTATGTGATCAAACAAGAAAAGTAAAAGGGGTATTTGAAACAAAGCGGCCAAGCCAAGCACATACGCTACAACAAAACCAAGGTATGAATCGGCAGTCAAATTGGGAGTGACGGTATCGCCCGCAAATGTTGTCAAAAAATTTAATGCTGCAGGAATCGCAACAAAATAACCAAATAACGTACCCGTTGCAGCGAGTAGACCCGACAATGAGATAAATATAGCAACAAATCTACGCGATGTTTTTGCCAAAAGCGGTTGCAAGAAACGATACAGGTGATAAACAGCAACTGGGATAGTTAGCAGTGCGCCAAAATAAATACACAGTGTAAAAATGAAGCTAAAACCACCACCAGGCGTGAGGTATACCAACTGCTCGCCTTTCAGCGGAGCCATAATAACACTAATGAGCAAATCTTTGATCTGATAGCCAACGGCTGACGCAATGATAAGCGTCAGCACAACCCAAAACAATCTCGAACGAAGTTCGTAAATATGCTCTAGGAATGTCAGCTCGTTCGTCTGTTGACCGCGACTATTTTGAATCGTCTTTGCTGGTCGATTTGCTGCTTCCCTGTTTCTCATTGCTCATCCCCTTGCGTAATTCTTGCATGGACTGACCAACACTGCGTGCGAGTTCTGGTAGTTTTCTACCCCCAACCAATAGTAGAACAATTAGCAGTATAATAACTAGTTCTGGAGCACCTATTCCAAACATGGTTCCCTCACTTATAACTTATACATTGTTGACTCTTTAATAATATATCGATCAGGACACCAATGCAATAGGGCATCGTGATTTTTTCTAAAATAACTATTTTCGTGTTACCTTTACCATTGCCGAGCGAATTGGCTGACCATGAAGCGTATAACCAGACTGTAATTCTTCCTCGATCACCTCTTGATCACCTTCGGCATCTTCTTGGAACTGAATCGCTTCATGCAGTTCAGGATTGAATACCGTTCCGGATTTTGCATCAATCTTTTTCAGATTCATACTATCGAGTGATTTTTCAAGATTTTTGACCAAACCGGCAACACCCTGTGCCCACTTGTCATTAGCAAGATTATCAGGAATATGCGCGATTGCTCGCTCGATATTATCAATGACTGGCAGCAGATGGAGGACGGCAGTCGCTTCACCATTCATACGTGCCATTTGTTTTTCCTGCTCAACACGTTTGCGATAATTTTCAAAGTCAGCACGAGTGCGTTGTAAGTCGGTCGTTAGCTCGTTAATACGTTGCACGAATTCTTCCGTTGAAGGTGCATCCTTTGCTGTATCTTTTTTGCCTTTCGCCATTCTATAGTACCTCCTCTAACATTGCGCCCGCGTGCCGCACCAAGCGCATAACTTTGCCATAACTTTGACGCGTTGGACCCAACACCCCGATATAACTATGGTCACTGTATGGCGAACGAAAACGACTAATAATCATTGTTGATCCACTTGCTTTACCAATTGGATTTTCACTACCTATATACACATTCAGTGGTTCATTCGGTGCGGCCTCACGAAGCCACGGCTCTAGATTATCAAGCAAGCGTGCAACCGCCTGAGCATGATTACTTTTCAAAAACTCTGGCTGACTAAATAAATTACCGATGCCGCTCATATACAACTCATCACCGATAGTAGCGATGCCAAGATTCTGCGTCAGCTCCACCAAACTATCGACTGCACTTCGAATCGCACGATCCGCATGATCACTATGTGTATTGACCCTTGCTTCAATCGCTCTCGCACTGCGATCCAGTTGGGGAACATTTTTTTCTTGAGACTCGGTAATTGTATTAACGTAAAAACGGTAGCCCGTATCAGTTGGAATACGCCCCGAGCTAGTGTGTGGCTGTTCAATAAAACCAAGTTCTTCTAATTTTGCCATTTCACTACGAATTGTTGCGCTCGATACATTGAATAATTTTGCTAATGTAACGCTACCGACTGGTGAAGCCACCTCGGCATACTGCTCAATAATCGCAGCGAGGATCTGCATTTGACGCTCTGTCATAGTAACCATTATAACGTATAACTGGCACTCGTGCAATTAGAGTGCTAAACACGTCTAACGGTAGCTATTTTTCTTTGGGAACGGGTACAGCAGTAATCAAGCGCTCGTAATCGGATGACATAAACACAATTAACTGATGAGGATCCTGTTTAACGGTTTCTACGACAAGCCTTTTCATCAATATTTGTTCGTTCCTACTAATTCCGAGACTGTCCAATTCTTCCAAGTTCGTGACCTGAGTGTTCTGAATAATTTTTATACCAGATTTAACTATACCATTTCGTTCAAGCGTCTCATACACATGGGTGCCCGTACTTGCCACTTGCTGTTTCCACTCATACCGATTTTTTGTTTGGGCAATCAAGTACGAAAAAGTGCCGATAATTAAGGTGAAGAACAGGATATAAACGGCCACCTGACCAATAGCCCAATAGTACCCCTCTTGTTGTCCAATCACAAAAAAACCAACAAACAATATAATTGATAAAATTATGACTGTTGGTACCGCATTGTTATCATCAATTTGCCTCCATGATTGTCGATATCCATTGCCACGATCTTTTCTAACACCAATTGGTATATTAATGTAACCGTTGAGGCTAATTAGGTACCAGCTAAGGAGCACTCCTAGAATTATACTTACGACCGACGCAGTTAAACTTAAAGTTTTATCGAGGAAAAAACTATCAAGTTGAGATTGTGCAAAAAGTGGCGCAACGGCGGTAAGCGCCGACACGATTAATCCAAGCACTGAGAGTATGGGTTGCAAGAAACTGCTACTATTTTGGCTTGTTGAGATAAACATTCCTCCTGACTTCTTTGAAAAATTCTATATTGGCCCCTTAATATATGCAAGCATTAGTACGTAGTTCTGAGGTCTGGGGCATCTGCAGCGAACGGAGATGTTTGGAGATTTGGTGCTGGAGCGACGAGGATGTCTGAGCCTGACGCGATAGCCAGTGCGAGTTCCGCAGTCGCCCAACATCAATGCGACAAATCGCCCCCGCGACGTGAAGCCGCCCCGGGGGTTTTGCTTCTTTTGGCGCAAAAGAAGTTATAATAAAAGGTATGGGATTCCTATCAGATTTTACAGACTTCGCAAACGACGTCCGCGAACTACGCGATGAAGTCACGGGAACTTTTCGTGACACTGCCCACAGTCTCGTAGAGAGCAGGGATGAGATTCAGCAATCACTGACAGACGCTGCAGACGAGATCAAAGACTCTGCCAACAACATTAAACAGACCGTCAAAGAATCAACCGACTTAACGCCCGAAACAATAAACAACGATGACACATTGCAAAACGACGACAAAGCCGATCAATCGTGACATATTAATCTGTAATGGACATAATGCTATATAATTAATGGTAATGAATAACACAAAAATAATATCCGAGTGGCTCGGTAGTGGATCAATTAATGTTTTTGGGATGCCCTTTGCTGGTAAAGATACTCAGGGGAGACATCTAGCAAAAGATCTGGGTGCAGTCCGGCTAGGTGGTGGAGAAATCCTCCGCAATAGCGTTATTCCAAAACACATTACAGAATTAACAAATGCTGGAAAATTTGCTCCAACCGATGACTATATTCGTATTGTTCTCCCTTATTTGAGTAAACGCGAGTTTGAAGGTAAGCCTCTCGTGCTCAGTAGCGTCGGTCGATGGAAGGGCGAAGAAGAAGGCGTTATGAGCGCGCTAGAAGCAGCAGCGCATCCACTCAAGGCAGTCATTCATCTAGAAATCGATGAATCCACTGTCCGCGAGCGATGGCGCGAGTCATTACATATTGGCGACCGTGGCCAACGTGCCGATGATGCAGAACACCTGCTCGATACACGCCTAAATGAATACTACACAAAAACAATCCCCGTATTGGAAACATACGAAAAGCTTGGCCTATTAGAACATGTCAGTGGACTAGGTACAAAGGAACAAACCTACCAACAAATCCTAAAATTATTACAAAATAGGGCATCCGCATGAATCTAAAAACAATTAGAAAATCAGTCGATAAGTTCGATCAAAAACTATACACCGCCCTTGCTTCAAAAAGTTTCCTTTTTGTAATCCTGATACTCTTTGGCTTATCGGCAACATGGGTCGCAACTGCCAGCCTGTATCCAATGGCTTTTGATGAAAACGTGCATATTGGTATTATCACAATATATTCACAGTACCTACTGCCCGTGCTCTCGCCTTCTCAGGATATGGCCCAATACAATGGTGTTGTTGCCGATCCTTCATACCTCTTTCACTACCTTATGAGCTTCCCTTACCGTATTGAGCGTGATGTACTGCAAATGTCAGAGACCGCCAGTATCATTGGCCTTCGCTTTATAAATATCGGCTTATTCATAGCTGGACTGGTTGTCTTTTGGCGTGGACTATCACTGCTCGGCCTGTCGCGATTCACCAGAAATATCATCATTGCACTATGCTGCTTAATTCCTATCTCTCCGCTACTTGCCGGACAAGTCAATTATGATAATTTGCTCATGCTCGAAGTGGCTCTTTGCCTCCTCTTTACATTACGAGTTCTCAACTCTTTAAAGCAGAAAAATCGAATTCCAGTAGTCGATACAGGCTTGCTACTTCTCGCCCTGCTCGCTGGAACCGCGACAAAATATGCATTTTTGCCAATAGCCGTTGCGATTGTTGCAATAATTATCGGTGCAGTTATTTTGTCCAGCAAAAGAAAAGAGACCCTCCATTACTTCGCAAAGGAATTTAGTGCGCTAAAAACTCCGACAAAAATCGTACTTATAGCTCTCATCTGCTTGGGCGGTCTACTCAACATGCGCTACCCGAGCAACCTTATAAACTACCAGGATGTATCTCCGAAATGTGATAAGTTCTTTTCGGTTGAAGCCTGCCGAGACTTTGGACCATACGGTCGCAATTACAATCTCAAGAACAAACTCGACTCGACCTTTGAACCAAAAAACACAATTGCTTATGTAGTTGAAGACTGGATCCCAGGCTTATCGTATCGATTATTCTTTACTGTCGCCGGACCAACAAACGGCTACGCTACTCGAGAGCCCGTCCTTTTACCGATTTTTATATATAGTGTCGGAATCATCGTTGGAGTTATGCTATTCCTTTGGCGCAACTGGAAAAAATCCCTACAAGATTCAGTAATCTGGTTGTTGCTATCTATTATTGGCATTTATTGTCTGAGTCTCTTGGCAAAATTATACGGATCATATACGGACAATGGAGTAGCGGTGGCACTCAATGGTCGCTACCTGATACCAATTGCGCCTCTCATCGGCGCGATTGTAGCACTCGGCGCGCAAGGTATTCGGCATAAAAAAAGAATAGTTGGCCTGAGTATTGTTATGTCAATCATACTGGCTGTCCTCGTCATTGAAGGCGGTGGTATCGGTACGTATATTGTACACGGTCAACCTGAATGGTTCTGGCAGGGATGGGGCCAAGAAAGTCATCGTATCCTGCAAAATACGCTCGACCCGATTACACTCAAATAATATTCGTTACTACAATGTTATAATACGCTTATGCAAAATGAGAAATCTAATAACCAAGATAATCAAGTACCCGATAACTCTCCAGAAAAATCAATAGAAAAAACATCTATTACCCTCCCTATAAAGGAGCCTTCTGGTATGAGATACAAAAGGATTTTCACTATAGCATTATTGGTTGTCGTTGTTTTTGCTGTCATTGGCTGGTTGGTATATACGCTTCTCGTTCAAACTAATTACAATCAAAATACGGAAACGTCTTTATCACCCGAAGAAATAGCGCCATCAGAAACGGCCGATGTCAAGGAATTAAAAACAACCCTGGATACCGCTAAAGATTATGGGAATAAATATGCCGACGGAATACTACCAGTCGGAGATAATAAATACACGACAGACACTGCAAAAAAAGGACATATTTATGCCTGTTCTCAATATGCTCAAAGTTTCAAATCAGACAATATTGGCGCCGATACTCGTGGGCCATGGTTTGTAAACAATAATACCGAGTACGACATTAACAAAAAAATCAGCGTTAAAGGAAGTGTTAGCTGGAAGGGATCCTTTAGCAATAAAATCAGTGATTCAATCAGAACTATTGTGACAAACGACCTACCCCTCGCACATAGTACCGGCACCTTTCCTGTTGCATCTTCCGACCCTGCATATTCATATGACAAAAATCCGAATTCGATTTCATCACAAGAATTAACCTACAAATTATCTGCGCAACCAACATTTGGTGAGCCTCGATGCATGGACGGAGAAGTTGGCGTTATGTTAACGGGCGTCTCATTATTCAACGGCTTTGATGCGGGTGCACGCGATGCCGGAGCGTGGGAAGTACAAGATGCATGTGAAGGTCATCCTCAAAAATCTGGTCAGTACCATTACCATACGCTAAGTAGTTGCATTGATGACACAAGTGTTAGTACTGTTATAGGCTTTGCAATTGATGGCTTTCCAATTACCGGACCAAAGGTAGGGAGCAAAAACGTCCTCACAACAAGTGACCTTGATGTGTGTCATGGTATCACGAGTGAGATAACGCTCGATGGCAAATCAGTGACAACATATCACTATGTCATGACACAGGATTTCCCTTATTCGGTAAGTTGTTTTCGTGGTGAAAAAGGTGAATCAGCAGGTACAAATGAAGGTAGTGCACAAGGTAGTCAAAATATGCCGCCTCAGAATGCTCCTAGTCAAAGTGGCCCTCCTACCGGACCGCCGCCGCCAAAACTATAATGCGCTTGCCTTTGCTACTCATTATCGAGTGTCAGTGCGACGCATCGAACAGATCCGCCACCTTTTTGAAGCTCAGGTATGTCAAGAGCAGCTGTATTTAAACCGTGTTTTGCCAAATCAAGTCGTAACTTTGGAGAGCCCTTGCTCATGATGACCGTTTCGCCCGTACTGATAAAATTACAAGCAGCCGCATCCATCGCTTCTTGCATATCAACTTCGATCTTCCTGATACCCTGAACATTTCGAATTGTCTCTTGACTCTCTGGGGTAAAAGCATCTGGACACCACGCGATTAAATCTGGCTGAACAACACCAATCGCAAGATCAATATCATAAAAATAACTCTCAGGCCACTTTGATAATTTGTTGAGCATCGGACGACCCTTTTTTACCCTAGGTATGGTTTGGACGGGTACGATATCGTACGGTTGTTTACGTCTAAATTTAAATGTATTTTCGAGCATTAAATGCATTTCCTTGTCGGTACGATAGTGACTACCTAAAAATAGTCTGTCACCACAAACAAGCGTATCACCCTGACCACTATATCGTTGCCACTTGGGCACAAGTACTGTTTTTCCTAAGTCCCTCAATACTTGCCTGGCATAGTCTTGTTCCCCCTGCCGAACATTTGGCAAACGCGAAGCAACCGCAATATCACCGACAGTATCTCCTGTGCAAAATGCCCAGTTTGCCACATAAACACCATCCTGACAATCAGGTGGAGATGGCTTCTCAATAACCGTCACTCCCGATGCTCGTAATGCCGTTTTTATGGACTCGTGCTCACTCTTTGCCTTATGCAAATCTGGTTGATTCTCGTTAGCACTATACGGATTCAACTCAACAACAGAATAATTATCAGTATCCGTCATCAAGACAGTTCGATTCATGATCGGAGTTAGTTTTTCCATACTATCTCTCCAACGCTTTTTCGAATCGAGTCATTGCAACATCGAGATCCATCGAACCGATATTGAGTGGTGGCGAAATACGAACTGTTGATCCATGAGTATCTTTGATTAAAATTCCCTCTTGCAGGGCATCTAGACACATCTGTTTACCGGTTTTTAGACTTGGATCAATATCAATCCCTGCCCATAGACCAATACTACGAAAAGCAACAATCCCAATATTCCGATTCTGCATATCACTCAACCGTTCACGCAGTTGCTCTCCATATCTTTTAGCTTTTTCTTGAAACTCACCTCGTTGAATTAATTCGACTGCTTTTGTGCCAATTGCAGCAGCAAGTGGGTTACCCCCATATGTACTTCCATGCTCACCCGGCTTCAAAACACCGAGAAAATCTTCGTTCGCAGCAACAGCAGAAACGGGCATAATCCCACCGCCAAGCGCTTTGCCCAAAATATACATATCAGGATTAACATTCCAGTGTTCAGATGCAAATGTTTTGCCCGTGCGACCAAATCCCGATTGAATCTCATCCAAAATCAACTTGACGTTATGTTTCGTACACAACTCACGAACCGTTTGCAGGTATCCATCAGGGGGGATAATAACGCCTGCCTCACCTTGGATTGGTTCCATCAATACAGCCGCCGTGTTCTCATTTATGGTAGCCTCTAACTCTTTGACGTTACCATACTCGACAGGTATAAAGCCGGGAGTCTTTGGACCAAAGTTTTTATATGCATCTTCATCATCAGAAAAACTAACAATTGAAATCGTCCGACCATGAAAGTTATTCCTTGCTGTAATAATTTCAGTCCGGTCTTCTGGTATACCTTTTACCAATTCACCCCATTTGCGTGCAGTCTTTAGTGCAGTCTCGACAGCCTCGGCACCGCCGTTCATTGGTAACACCAAATCCTTGCCAGTTAGTTCACTAACGGCATCAGTAAATGCTCCGAGCCTATCATTCATAAAAGCACGGGCAGTCAAAGTAAGCGTATCGAGTTGATGATGTGCAACTTCGACAATCTCAGGATGCAAGTGGCCAAAATTATTTGCCGAATAGCCAGCCAAACAATCAATATACCATTTTCCATCAGTATCCTTGACCCATGATCCTTTACCTTCAGCAATTGTAACTGGCATGGAGCTATAGTTTCTTGCTGTGGTTTTGCTTTCTACACTCATATTTGCACTCCTTCCACCCTTAATATTCAGATTATACTCCGAAAGTTATAATTAATCTCGTTTTAACATGACGGTAAATGCCTCTGACGGAATGTCTACTTTTCCAAAACGTTTCATGCGCTTTTTACCTTTTGCCTGTTTTGCTAAAACTTTCTTTTTACGACTTACGTCCCCGCCATACAGTCCGGTAGTGACATCTTTGCGATATGCACTCAAATCTTCGCGCGCGATGAATCTTCCGCCAATTGCCGCCTGCAAAGCAACTTGAAAATTCTGCCGAGGAATAACTTCCTTTAGTTTTGCTACAACTTCCCGACCTATGCGTTGAGCCTCGGAACGATGGAGCATAATACTCAATGAATCAACCATCTCGCCAGCAACATAGAAATCAACACGCACCAAATCCTCAGGCCGATAGCCCAAAAGTTCATAATTAAAACTACCGTAACCACTGGTTACACTCTTTAACTGATCATAGAAATCAGTCAACAAATTCGCAAGCGGTGCTTCAAAACTCAAAAGCGCTCGCTCATCGATATAGCTCATATTTTTTTGAACTCCACGCTTACTCACAATCAATTGAATAACATTGCCGACGTATTCTTGTGGTACAACAATCTCGCCCTTTATCCACGGTTCACGGATCTCTTCTATTTGGCTCACGTCAGGTAAATCACTCGCCGATTTGATGTCCAATTCCTCACCATTTGCCAACGTAATCTGATAGTCGGTTGATGGATTAGTAACCACCAGATCCAAATCATACTCTCGCTCCAGTCGTTCACGAACGATATCCATATGCAAGAGTCCCAAGAAACCAATACGCACACCAAAACCAAGCACGGGTGAATTCTCTGGTTCAAATTGAAGCGCCGAATCACTCATGCTGAGTTTTTCGATTGCATCCTTGAGATTATTGTAGTCTTCGTTACTCACAGGGAAAAAACCGGCGTAGACAAATGGCTGGACGTGACGATAACCGGGAAGTGGCTCTTCGGCATGATGGCGACGAACCGTCACGGTATCACCAACTCGAGCATCGCGTGTTGTTTTGAGATTGGTAACAACATATCCAATTTCGCCTGTTTTCATTTCGTTATTTGGCAACATGGTTGGTGAGAGTGAACCAACTTCAAGTGCCAATCCATGCGCGCCAGTTGCCAGCATCTCGATTGTGTCACCTTTTTTAATACTGCCGTCAATCAAACGTGTGTATAAAATCACTCCTCGGTAATCATCATAATAACTATCAAATATCAGTGCGCGCGTCGGTGACGCTTCAATTCCTTGTGGCGGCACCACGCGTTCAACAATCGCATCCAACACGTCGGGTATGCCTTCGCCTGTCTTGGCACTAATTTTCAAAATATCCGATTCATCGCATCCCAATAAATTGATTACCTCAGCACTCACTCGTGACACATCAGCTGCCGGTAAGTCGATTTTGTTAAGGACTGGAATAATTGTTAAATCAGCTGCAAGTGCCAAATATACATTTGCGAGCGTCTGGGCCTGAATACCCTGACTCGCATCAACGACCAAGATCGCCCCTTCGCATGCCGTCAAACTGCGACTCACCTCGTAACTAAAATCGACGTGACCAGGTGTGTCAATCAAATTTAACTGACAATCCTTGTAGGCCATACGCACCGGCGCAAGCTTGATAGTGATACCTTTTTCGCGCTCCAAATCCATACTATCGAGTAGCTGTGATTTCATATCACGCTTTGTTACTGTTTGAGTTAATTCCATCAAACGATCGGCAAGTGTTGACTTGCCGTGATCAATATGAGCAATGATACAGAAATTTCGAATGTGTGACTGATCCATAAACTACTGTAACTATACCAGAAAACAGAGGTATCAACAATGTGCTACCAAACGAAACGTAGGTAGATAATCCTACTTACTTCTTTTTGCTTTGGCTCTCTTCGAGCTCTTTGAGACGCTGCTGAATGAGGCGCAAGTTATTCTGCTGCACTTCAAGTGCTTGTACGGTATCGTAAGCTAATGCTTTCAATTCTTTTTCATCAGTTACTTTAGTAATGTCCATGATAACTCCTCCTTATATTATTTCTGTACAAATACCTGTTATCCCGCCCTCAGCATACTTGCTGTTTGGATTTATTATATGGGGTAGCAAGAGGAGTGTCAAACATTTTAGATGATTTTTGATTTTTAGGGTACACTGCTTAACTGCCATCCCATGAATTTAATACTCGAAGTGATGACCATGGGATGTGAACCATGTCAAAATAATCCCATTCAAGTCCTGCATCAACATACACTTGCCCTGGCTCTGAACCATCATCAACGTATTCAAATATAAATGCCATCCGTGCACCACCTTTATCACCACAATACGCTCCATATTTTTGCAACGCCTTGGCAACTGCGATTTCTCCTTGTGTAATACCCGGTATTGCCGCCACATCAATTGATGGGTCAAGCTGAACTCTCGCACCTTCAGGAATTGGATTCGACACCCCCGCTCCATTGTCACCATCCGTTTTACTTGCAGGATAGCGATAGTCCGTAGGATGAGTCATGTCACTACTAAAGAAAAGTGCGTGTGGAATTTCGCCCGCAGCAATTTCGTGCCCACGAATAACTGCCGCATAGCGGGATATATTGGTCGCCGTAGAGCTGCCCGACGTTTCTCGACCATCACCATGCAAACTAGCGACACCACCCCATGATGCACTCCATCCACCAGAATTAGTTGCTTGCCATAATGAATACACCTTACTAGTCGTGGGGTCAGCGACACTGATATGGCCATCACTACCTGGCGGCATTACTGTCCCATCTGGTATTGGCATGGAGTCACTTCCAAAAGGATCAGAGCCCCATGCTGGTTCATTAGCAAATGATACATCGTAACGAGGCGTGTCGGAGGTAATACCCGACTGCCCCGCAAGCGTTACACCAAATTCATACAAATTAGCACTCCGATGCTCACCTCCAGCTGTTTCAGCAAGAGAGACAACTATGGCAGCCGAGTCTGGATCAAGCACAGGACTATCTGGTATAGGCGACCAAAGCCAATCAGCTGTATCAAAATAATTTCGTGAAATGATTGTTCCCCCATCAATCGCACCCATCGGTAAATGACCGACGTGCCAACCTGACGAGTACACAGGTGGTGGTACGGGTAAGTTAAGATTATCAAAGATTGCCACACCCGGTGATGGTTCCACTCCCCAAAATCCTGACATCATATATAACTGCACCGATGAAAAATCAAGAGTCGTAGTCTTACTCCGTCGCGTTGTCCAGTTAATAGCATCTGATGATGTATCCCAATATACAATGCCGCCATCCTCGCGAATTCGCAGCCACCTATGATCTGTAGCATTATATGTCATTGACGTGTCGCTATTGCTCGATGCAACGCATTCACGAAATATCATACTTCCATCATTCGCTTCAAAAGTGACGAAATTATCACTATCAATCCGCACTCCAAACTGAACACTGATACTGCCATTGCCTGCATTGGCATTTTGTATAAACTCAACCAATACATAAGATGCCGTGAGCTCATACTGAGTATTTGTGATTAAAATTGGATAGCTCGCTACAGGCGAGAGAAGTAACTGGCCACTTGATACCACTGGACTATCAGCACCATATTCACCATACCCCCACCAAGTAGATGACTCAGTCGTAAAATTATCAGTAAAGGTGTTCGCCTTTGCCATTCCTTACTAACTCCACAATACATCAACAATTACACCAGTTGCGGGTGTTGTCGAACCAACTGAGGTCACATTTAACCGCAACATATCACCGATATTCTGAGCTTGCGAAAAACTCACTGTTGATTCAATTATGCTTCCGTCCGCAATCGATACGGTACCGATTGTTGACCATGACGATCCATTAAAATGTTGCACCTCTGCTGTAAGTGCCGAATCGACCGGTGCGCTTGCCGTACGCATACGAGCGCCCACAAGTGTACGAGCCACATACGCACGATCTGTTGGTGTAACCCCTAGTAACGCGGTTGCTGCTGAAAACTGAATAGGCGCATTAAATTTATTTTTGACGGTATTGGAAAGTGATGCCTCGGTGATGGAACCTTCCTTAAGCGTGCCGTCACTTTCGTGAGCCTGTAGCAAATAATTGTTGAGAATATCCCCCCAACTTCCATTATCGCTGCCAGGTATTGGTAATCTTGCCATTGATCTTCGTATATACCTCGAGAATTAGTCCCTCTATTTTTTGATAAACAGTAGCGTTACTTACTCTAATTGTACTATATTTACCGCTACCGCGCACGGAAGAATAACCATTGTTTCACTCGACCGAGAATTGGGTCTGCTTCATGCAAGTTCAAGAACTTACTTGTAAATAGATATACTGTGCCGCTGACACTAACAATCAGCACAAACTTCGGTAAAGTCGCAAGTATACTAGCGTCTTCTCCTTGTAGCTGAAACAATTGCACCATCGCATAACACACAACAGACGTCAGAGTTGTTGCAATTGCCATACGACCAAAGGCGCGGAGTATCCACGCATCAATCAATCCCTTGATGCGATAATTCATAATCGCAAACATGATAACAACCTCAACCACTGCAACAATCGATTGGGCATAACCAAGCCCGTATGCACCCATGTTTAAATGCATCGTAAACCATACAGCCAATACAACGTTTAAGGCAATAGCAAACAGCGAGATATACAGTGGCGTCTTGGTGTCTTGCTGGGCGTAGAAACTACGTGCCACAATGAAATAAATTGATCGAAATAATATTGCTACAACCAATGTACCCAAAAGCCCTGCCATCAATGCATCACCACCATTCTTGATAAAGTTAACAAGATAGCCACGAGTAAAGAACGTTACAGCCGCAACTGGCATTGCCAGCCACGCAATGACACGCACGATATTTTGTAATTCCCTGCGGAACAAATCCGTCCTACCTTGTCCAATCCGCTCGGTCATTTTGGGAAACGCCGCCGTACTAATCGCAACACCAATCAAATTAATAGGCGCCATGTGCAATACGGTCGCCTGATTGTATGCTGCCAACGTACCAGCTGCCATCCGTGATGCAAGGTTTGTCTCGACAATACCAACTAAATAATCCATACCCTGATCAATTGAGCGTGGCGGTAAAAGCCTCAATACCTGACGAAAGCCTTTATTTTTCCAATATATCTTGAACCTGTAATCAAAGTTCAAACCAATCAAGCCAATTGCACTAACAGACAGCTGTAGGATCGAGCCTAGCACGACACCAAGTGCAACCCCCATAATTCCCCCCTCAAATACTTGCCAGCCAAACAAATTGATACCATTAGTAAATACCAACAGCCCAATAATAATACCGATGTTATACAAAATAGGTGCAAGTGCAAAGAATACAAATCTCCCAACCGCCTGCTGAATACTTGCAAAGACAGTCGCAATCGCAAACAAGAAAGGATTGACTGCAATAACTCGCATCATACTAGTCGCGAGTGCAATACCCGATTCATTCAATCCTGGTGCAATAACATACCGAACCAATGGCTCAGCAAAGATGATGATCAGAATACTAGAAACGAGAGTGAGGGCTGCCATGAAATTAATCATGCTCGCAGAAAGTTCCCATGTTGATTTTTTGTTGCCAGATTGCAGGCGCTGATTAAAGACAGGGATAAAGCTGACGCTCAATGCACCCGATACCAGAATAAAAAACATAAAGTCTGGAACCGTGAACGCGGCGAGATACGCATCATAACCAGTTGGATAAGTATCATAGTACGTACCATTCAATAGGCGCATGCGGAAAAAACCAAACAGCAACGACAAAAGTGTCGAGCCTGCGAGCAATGAAGCAGCGAGTTGAATCGACAGCTTTTTATTTGCTCGGGCTACGACACTCGTGACTCGTCCCATGAGTTATCCTCTGCCCATTAGGCGTGTAATTTTGCTTCCTTCGGTAATTCAGTATGTTCAAGTAATTTATTGACTGTATCTTCGTCGAGTGTTTCTTCCTTTAACAATGATTCAGCGAGTTTACGCAAACTTTCCATATTGTGTTTCAACACGACCTCAGCTCGACGCCCGGCCTCCTTGATGAGTGCCTCAACTTCTCCATCAATTTCCCTTGCAGTATCGTCGCTATATGGACGATCATGGGTCATTCTATCAAACAACATGCCGCCATTATTTTCATGGAAGACTTGATCGCGCAACTTTGCACCCATCCCCTGTTCAATTACCATGTCACGCGCAATCTCAGTCGCTTTGCGAAGATCTGATCCAGCGCCAGTCGTAATACCATCCGCACCGTAAAGAAGCTTTTCAGCAACACGACCACCAAGCGCACTTGCCAGTTGGTCTTTGAACTCATAGATACTCGTATAACTCTTGTCCTGTGGAGGCAAAAACCATGTCACGCCACCAGTTCCACCTCGTGGAATGATTGTAACTTTGTGAACGGGATCGTTATCGGGTAGAACGTGACCGACAACAGCATGACCAGCTTCGTGATAAGCAGTCAGCTCTTTTTCTTTTTCACTCATCACCTTTGCTTTACGCTCTGGCCCAATTGCTACCTTTTCAAACGCCTCGGTGATATCAGCATTCGTAATTTTTTTACGATTATCACGCGCTGCGATGATCGCAGCTTCATTGGCAATATTCGCCAGATCTGCACCAGAAGAACCGGCAGTTTTTGCAGCTAATTTATCGAGGTCCGTCGAATCATCAGTTGGCTTATTTTT
Source organism: bacterium (assembly GCA_030429445.1). Taxonomy (GTDB): domain Bacteria; phylum Patescibacteriota; class Saccharimonadia; order Saccharimonadales; family Saccharimonadaceae; genus UBA2112. The sequence continues at coordinate 32,365 of JAUIFG010000001.1, forward strand.
GAAATGAACTTTCAAAATAGCCTCGCGATCTTTGCGCTCAGGCAACATAATATTTGTACGTCGATCGAATCGGCCCGGACGTAACAATGCAGGGTCAAGAACATCAGCTCGGTTAGTCGCAGCGAGAATGATGACATTCGTATCGGTCTCGAAACCATCCATTTCGACCAAAATCTGATTGAGTGTTTGTTCACGCTCGTCATGACCACCACCCATGCCACTACCGCGCTTACGGCCAACAGCGTCAATTTCATCTATGAAGATAATTGCCGGTGCATTCTTTTTTGCTTTCTGGAACAAATCACGCACGCGACTCGCACCAACACCAACAAACATCTCGACAAATTCCGAACCACTAATGCTAAAGAAGGGTACGTTTGCCTCGCCAGCAACAGCACGCGCCAACATTGTCTTGCCGGTTCCCGGACTACCAACCAACAAAACGCCTTTTGGAATCTTGGCGCCAACTTCTTTATATTTTTTTGGATGCTTCAAAAAGTCGACAACTTCTTCTAGGTCTTGCTTTGCGCTATCATTTCCGGCAATATCCTCAAAGACTACCTTTTCTTTATCGATACCGTATAGTTTTGCTTTTGACTTACCAAAACCAAGTGCTTGATTATTCTGACCTTGAGCTTGTCGCATCATGAACATAAAGAATGCAATAATCAAAACAACAGGGATAAAGATAATTGCCAAGTTCCATATTGTCTCGCCAGTTTGTGATGGCGGCTCGTCCGACAACGTCTTTTTTGCCCGCTCGTTGAGAATATCATCCTTTAGTAATGTACTAACACCGCCGGTAATATACGACGTTTGCGTCGGCTGCTCCTTGCCCTTCAGCGTAATCTTTAGTTCGCTACCTGCGCCCTGAATCTTTGTCACTTCACCCTTGTTTGCCTGCTCAATAACCTGTGAAATTTCTACCTTATCTAACTTTTCGGTTGGTGCAACAACAGCAAACAGAGTTAATGCAGCAAGGACAAGAATTGCCCAGAAAACACCAAGCCGCATCCAATTACTCACTTTGTTTTTTGAAGGCCGATTTTTTATTGCCATAGTATGAACATATTCCTTTCGCTCAGCAGTTTTCTGCGTTTATCACTTCCATTATGATACCACCCCAGAGTAGTCCGCGTCTATTTCTCAACACTAAAATGAGTCACTGTAAACTTTAGATAGACGCCTGACGCAATTTCGTATATTTTTTGAGGATAAAAAGTCTTGATTGCGTGAAGCGCACGCCTCACTTGCGGCCTAGTAGGACGATAGCCCACTTGGTAGATAATGGCAGCACGCAGCAATTCTTCGGCCACAACAATTGGTGAACAAATGAAAAAATATCTTGAATAAGATGAGTCTTCGATCAATCTCCTTGCTTCTGTATCAATCTCTTTGCGTAAAGCAACCTGTCTATCTCTATACAAACAAAGTAATTGATGTGTTTGGATATCCAAATCAGTCAACTTTTTACGGATGTCATTCCGCAAATACTTCGTGTCGCTATTTGTCGCATCCTCGCGCCACTCTAGCGAATTCATACGAGCATACTCAATAATTTCGGACTTCCTTTTATTCAACAAGGGGCGCTCGATGTCCGTACTGTCTAACACCGCCAATCCACGCCAGCCGGTTCCGCGCATCAGATTAATTGTAATCGTTTCTACTACATCATCTGCATGATGGGCTGTCACAATCTTTGCATCGTGCTTTTTTGCAACATCCCGTAAAAAAGTATACCGTCTGTTGCGCGCCAACTCTTCACTGGTGCCTTTACCCAAATCTTCACGTTTCGTTTCAAACGGTAATTCGTACTTTTTTGCCAAATCATGAACAAACATCGCATCATCAGCGGATTCATCCCTAATCCCATGATCAAAGTGCGCAATCACAAGTTTTACATGCGGAATACTACCTTTAGCAAACATATCGAGCAACACCACCGAATCCACTCCGCCACTCACTGCTACAACATAATTCACCATCAACCAAACCTTTTTACCAGTTTAACCCTCTGCCAAATAGGCACGAAACTACCGATAGTATCGCTAGCAAACGCCATTAACAAAAGCAGGGACTTACTCATAGTAATTAATTATAACCCTTGGACAAACATATCTCTGGTAGATATTAATTTGGTCTCAATTTGTGAATAAAGGTATATACTATTGAGCATGAGAAACCAATCACGAGAAATACCGGAACATTTAAAAGCTACATGGGATGCGGTAAATAAAGAGTTGAGCGAAGCCAGCATTGAACTACAAGAAGCGCAAGCACGCTACAACGAAGCTGTTTTGGCTCGAATAGCCCTTAATAATACTCTTAATCAAACAGTAGCCCAAGAGTAATATTTATTCACGCTATACTTCCTTGAAAATACCCATAATTTAATCAGCCTCACAAATCATATAATGCGCAATAACTTCAATAACGCCAGTTCCATTAAAATTACCGCCCGTTGCCGTTACCACTACGTTCTGTTCAGAGGTATAAAGCACACCTGCAGCTCCTGTAGCGGTAAAGCCCGCAGAACCGCTAGCGGCACCAGTAGTTACAGATTCTACTGTACCCCACAAGTCATCATCCAACCCATCGCCTATTGTATAGCCTGTTACACCAGAACTGGTTCCTAGTGTAGTATTGATTCTCGTTGTCACGCCTAAAAGTAGCGCACCATCAGGGATTAGACCAATCGCAGTCACCGACGCCCCCGACACTGACGATAGAATAGCTTTTGCCTGTCGCCAAGCACTGCGCTGATAATACGCAGATGACTTTGCTGAGGTGCCGCTATTAACATAATCAGCTGAAATATCTCGAACAATAGCATTAGTACCGTTGGTTAAGACTGCACCATCAAACCTATTATTGACGACTATTGTTCCCGAAGACGCAGTATTCTCTAACAAAGAGTACGTCGAAGATGAAACGGTTGCATTGTTAGTGATGAAAGTGTCCACGCCTATAGTGACATTGATTGCTATAGATGCCGACTGGAAATGATTGCCAACAATATGCGCCCGAGTTGCTGCATTAACCCAAACACTGTTACTTGCAACATTCTTAAAAGTATTGCCTGATATCAAACAATCAGCTCCATCGATACGAACACCATGAGAACCTTGTCCATCAAATATGTTACCCGAAACCACACAATTAGTACTTATAATTTGAATACCAATTGTCGAGTTTCCAATAATCACGTTACTAGATACTACACACTCCGCCGAAGAGACATAGATAGCAAGAGTTCCACCAGATATGAGATTACCCGAGACAATACATCGAGTGGCAAGAATGTTCATGGCGTATGTAGTGCCATTAGTGATAGTGTTGTTGTTCACCACAGAATCAACCCCGGTAGATGCAACCTGTAGTGATACGGCCGTGGCCCCGCGAACACTATTACCATTGATAGACGCTCGTGGACCGACAATAAGTATTCCGCTACTTCCACAATTATGAAATAGATTGTTTGAAACCGTCAGATCAGCGCAATCAGCGTCATCTAAAATACCCGAAAGACTAGCCCCAGTACAATTATTTCCGATGAACTGAGTGCGCTCAGTATTTGTACACCGAAGAGACCGTTGACAGCCACTAATAGTGTTGCCTTCGACGATATTTTCATTGGTATCCTTGATGTGAATACCAAAGTCCGTACAATCACGAATGACGTTGCCGACAATCGTATTATTACCTCTGACTCCGATGAGGACACCAGATTGATAAGTATCAATACCCGAATCGCCACAACCGACAATATTGTTTCCAGTAACTGTCGTAAAGGACGAACCATCCGATAAATGAATCCCCGTATTGTTACTGCCGACAACCACATTCCCGACAACCACATTCCCGATAGATTCCATAGTTTGGCTACCGCCAATATTAATGCCGTCGTCTTCGCAATCTTCAATTAGACAATTCGAGACAATGTTATTCACACTTCCGGTTAGTAGGCAGAAGCCATCATAGCCAAGATTCTTGGCGAGTACATTGTGAATCAAGCTGTTATCAACAATGTAAAACTGGACACCCCGCTGATTCGTCTTCCCGCTATCCGAGTCACCAAGCACTTGCAAATCACGAATGACTAAGTTTGACGCACTCACCGCTAGGATAACAGGGTAGTCCGACACTGTCTTGAGGATCGTAGCAGAGCGTCCCGCCCCCATAAGGGTAACATTAGAGTTATCGAGTCTGATCGAGTTAGAGACCACGTAAATCCCTTTCGGTATAAAAACAATACCACCACCAGCTGAATCGCAGGCATCGACCGCCGACTGAATTGCTGCAAGGTCATCAGTAACCCCGTCATGGATTGCACCATAAGCTGAATCAGTAACATCAAATAAAGGCTTGCCTGATATGAATTCCCATTCTTGCGAACTAATCATATTAAGTTTGGTTTGTGTCGCAGAATCAAGCAGAGCCTCGGTGATTGAGCCATTAGCTACATTAACAGAGTTAATGCTGCCTGGAGCAATAGTAGTTGCGGTAACGGCATTGTCCTGTAGTTGAGTAGCTCCGACTGAATCCCGCTTTAGGGTTCCGTTGCCCTCATGAGACTGTGAAAGATAATCATTGAGAATATCACCCCACGTACCATTATCCTGGCCAGGCCTAGGCAGACGAGCCATTCATAACCTCTATATATGAAGAAATACTCACTGTCATCTCCTAAAAATCACCTCTTACCAAATATTATTTCCACTTTTTATTATAGACATTAGCAGTATAATTACAATGAAGAGACCTATCTAAAAGTGATATTGGCTGGTTAGGCATTATCAAACTAACACTTACGCAGTTTTCCACAGCCTTTCAACACTTGCTCAAAAACATGATACAATCTGGTACATAAGCTAATACGGTGGGCAGGAGGGTAATTCACGATGGAAGTCATCGAGAAATATAAATGGTTAGTCGTTGCCGGAGTCGCCGTCATCGTACTAGGAAGTCTATTGGTCGTTAACGGTAACGAAGGGGTTGAAGTTACCACAAAAGACGACAAAACAATGACCCAAGAAGAAAAAAAGAAGAATGACGCTATGGTCAAAAAAGAAGAAGCTATGAAAATGGAACGTGAAGCTTCCCATGGTACCAACACTTACACGGCTCACTCGGGTGATTCATATACCGTCTTGGCACGCAAGGCCGTTCAGGCTTACGGCAAAGATGCTGATAAAAATATTAGTCGAGCACAAATCGTTGCCGCCGAAACATTCCTGACAACAGAAGCAGGCTCACCAATGCTCGAAGTTGGGCAAAAAGTCACACTCGATAAAAGTGATGTTGCGAGTGCTGTCAAAAAAGCACAAGCTCTGACTTCTGCGGAACTTGCTGCATGGCAAGTCTATGTACCGTACGTTAACTTTGATACTAACCACAACAGTTAGTCTAAACAAAGACTCGGTTTGTGCTTGTCTCGAACCATCTAAACATTTGTTGACGCCGACCGCCCATAACCAGTAGAGGTGTCTCGGGAGAATTTAAGGAGAGGTAATAACAACATGGCAGACAAAGAGTCGCAGATAGAACCCCTAAACCCAGAGCTCCTCACTTGGTATCAACAAAAAGATGAAGTCGTTTTTGACGTCGTGCCGCACAGTCATCTCGATTATGCCTGGTATCGTGATCGTGAAGCATCAAAAATGCGAGAAATCGAAGCATTCGTAAAAACCGTCAAAGTCGATAAATTCACGCTAGAACAAATGATTACGGCAAAAGAGTTTGTCGAAGGTGGCGGCAAACACGTTAAGCAAGATTTGCTTGATATGATTCGAGAAAAACGCATGGAGCTCATAGGCATGTACATGCAGCCGGACATTTTTCTTAGCCCCCAGGAATTACGATTTTGGAACTTTGAATTTGGCGAAAAGATAGCCAAAGAATTGGGTGGCGTACCACCGGATATCGAATACATACCTGACACCTTTGGTTTCGATGAAAACACTCCAATGGTGCTTCAACATGCAGAGAAAAAAGCAATCGTCTTTATGCGTGGTTTTGAAGATGTAGATACGATGGGGGCAATGTTTTGGTGGCAAAGTCCTGATGGCAGCAGGGTGCTCGCAATGCCGATGCAAGGAGGCTACAGCAATGCAGGCAATCTCACAAACCCAGGAATTGACCAAGATTCCGTTTCAGCAGAGGAATATTACACCAAACAAGTCGACATGGCGGCTCTTTCCGTACGATGTCTCATGAATCGTTTTGGCAAGCGATATAAACAAATCGACATGCCCCACATGCTATTGATGAACGGTAACGATTTCACAAAGCCAGACCAAGGTTTGCCACAAGTTCTCGATGGTGTTCAAGAAAAAATTCGAAATGACTTGAATATAAAAAATTTCAAAATACGGACAGGTTCACTTGGTCGATACGTTGACCTTGCAATGAAAACAATTGATCCCGACAAACTACAAACATATCGTGGTGAAATGCGTTCCGGCAAGGAACACTACGTCCTACGTGGCATTGACTCTGCGCGTATGGAGCTAAAACAGCGCATGCACGAAGTCGAGACTCGAATATATAATGCAGGCTCGCTCATTTCGCTAACTATGCTGGCTCGTAATGCCGAGCTAATCGATGATAATGACCATGAGACATGGCAACTTATCGAAGCGTATCTCCGATCTGTCGAACAAATTCTACCCGTTGGATCACATGACACAGTGTCCGGCTGCGGCTCCGACAACGCATATCCTCTACCTCGATCCTTAATGACAGGGTCATTTGAAGCTGCTAATCAGGCTGCTCGAAATGCCATGGCTTCTCTATCAAACCGTCTCGATACCTATGGACCTTACCAACACAAAGAGCAAAAACAAACATTCGCCAACCTACTACCCTACGATAGAATCGCACTGGTCGAAGTGCCCATGCAAGGTGATCTGGAGCACGCTCGCAACCTTCTTGCCTATGCAACTGATGGTAAGAACGAGGTGTCTATACCTGTGCAGATCATTCAAAAAGTTGATACTCGTTACGCCATTTGCGCACTGCCGATGGAAGGAATGAGCTCAACACAAGTGAGACTAGAGCCGACTGACGGTAAGCCTTTTGAAACACTCTCTCCCGAAACGCACACGTTCGAGACGAACCACTATTCATTGGATGTTTTACCAAACGGCATGCTCAATATTGTCGATAAACACTCTGGCACGCATATGCAGGGCTTGTTGTTCGAAGATCAAGGCGATCGTGGTGACGAATATACTTTTTGTCCAACTGATGATGAAATCGTGCGAACGACAAATAACTGCGAAGCAACTGTATCGGTTATTAATGATGGTGACGTGTTTACCGAACTGCAAATTGATGTCTCGCTGACTATTCCGCAAGGTCTCGACGGACCAGAGGGTACCGTACGAGAAGTAACAAATCAATCAGATCAGATGGTAAATGTTCCAATCAGTACGCGAGTAAAGTTAATGAAGCACAACGACCGAATCGAATTTGCTACGACTATAAACAACACTGCCCGCGATCACCGCTTGCGCGTTCGCTTTGATACCCCAAATGCCGTTGATACGGTTCGTGCAAAAGAACCCTATGGCATGACTACTCGCTCTGCCGTCCCCGTTCCTGGTGGCAAAGACTGGATGGAACCACACCCGGTCGCAACCAGTCACAATCAAGGTATTGTAACAGCAGGGGACTTGGCACTATTCAACAAGGGCCTGCCTGAATATGAAGCGTTGGCCGATGACAGTGGAACCATCAACCAAGTTGCCTTGACACTTCTTCGTAGTGTCGGCTACCTCAGCCGCGGCAATCTATCTACACGACCCGGTTGGGCTGGTCCTGGTAGCGCTACGCCAGAAGCACAAATGATAGGCGAGCGAACCTATGAATATGCCATTAATTTCGGTGGTCAACAAAGTGCTGGTGATGTCATAGCCAATGCATACGATTACACGCACAAGGCAGAACATGGCTTTGCAGGTGCAAACATTGACGGCCTACTAGATGTTCAGATGTCGCGAACAGTAGAAATGTCTACCCTGCGCCCGACACCAGACGGCAAGGCGATTCTCGTCCGCTTCTCTAACCCTGATGATGAACCAGCAACGATCACGCTAAACGGCGTATTCCAAAACGCTGTTCAATGTGATGCCTACGGTAATCCGCTTGATACTGACACTGATATGCACGAATTCGAACTACCCCGTGGTATGGTTTCTATACGACTAAGCTAATCTAGAAATCAATAGGCCCCATACCATCTGCAGAGGAATACTACCTACTGCAAATGATACGGGGCCTGTACGAGAAGTTGGTCACAGAACGTCAAAAGAGCTTTGCTTTATTGCCAACGAGCCTATTCAGAGAAATGTCGGACCGGACCTGCATGCCACGGATAAATGCTTGTGCGTGACCTTTGGTGGCCAAAACAAACTCGCAAATAGCACCATTGGTAACACTAAAATATTCAATTTTCCAGCCAACGCTCCGATTTGGCTTGGCGCTAATAATATCTCGCGAGGCAACCATACCTTCGAGAGCAATCTTGATCTCTTTGTCCGTCATGTCGCATAACGTCGTTCTCGTTCGAGCCATCCCTAACTCCCTTGTTAGTAATGTACGAGGAATGTTTATATACATTAACATGTAATTAACTATATGTAAAATATGCCTCTCTCTAGCAAACCTGTTCAAAAAATAACAGGCATGCTAGAGATGAATTTATGAAGTCTTTTTACTCTGATTTTTTTGACTTATGATGTGGTCTGGGGTTAATACCGCCCGCCTTGGCATAACACCCCGTCCAGCGATAGCATCAATGCTAAACCCTCTTGCTTGAACCGAATTTTGAACGTCCTGCATTCCATCGATATCCCCAGTATTAAACGCATCGACCATGTCATCAGCGCTATCCAATAAATCCATAATTTCATGCGTGGAACGAAAGCTAGATATATCTTCCTGATCGCCTTTTACAAATGCAGCCACACGAGAACCATCATGATTTGTTCTGATGTGTACGCCCTCCATATATGGAACTTCTCCATCATGTGGACTAATTTTTTCTTCGTCACGACCGCAAACATCCTCACTCGTCCAGTCGGTTCTACTATAGCGTCGAGGCCTATCATCCTCATGGTTTACTGGACCAGTCATACTATTCCATGTTTTTTGTGGAGGCGACGGCTCATGCCCATAGCGTAATTGTGTCACTATCTGCCCGCGAGATACATGAACAGGCCCCTCACAATCATCTGCAAGCCTAGGCAGGCCACTGGTACGAGCCAAAAACCTACCAATCATCCCGTTACGAGGGCAATCTAGACACTTATTGAACGGTTCTGAGGATTTCTTTTCGGTCATAATGTTTCGATCTTAGCATGTGTTTCGCTTTATCAAAACTGTTTATGTCCATGATCATTCAGTCAATAAAAACTGAAAATTATCTAGATTGAGTAAAATAAAACCCCCACAAAAAAAGTGAGGGGTTTATTGTGGTAGCAGCGACAAGGATTGAACTTGTGACCTTAGGCTTATGAGTCCTACGCTCTAACCAACTGAGCTACGCTGCCGTAATAGGTTTGACTATCGTAAGGTGCAACCATACTGGTATCGACAAAGTTGACCAGTTGGTTAGAGCGTCTCGCGAACATTAATGCTGAGGGCTCTCCAACTGTGAGCTACGCTGCCGCGTCGACATCCACTTTCAGGTTTTCGCTTCCGAACAAGTTCGCCTAACTACAAGGACAAAGTTGATTGTAACAGATGAGAGCGTAGATTTCTACTCTTTGATTTGATTTTGATTTTTTATCAGGTTTATAGTTCGATATCAGCAACCGCTGCTTCACGTCGGCTCAAAAACTGGCGAAGTTCGCTACTCGAACGTTGCCGTTCCCATGATGCCGTACTAATCGCATCGAGTGCTTGTTCGACTGTTGTTTTGATTGATGCTTGTTTCATTTCTTTTTCCTTTTTTGTTTTCTTTTGTAACTGTCATTAATATAACATAGTCTTTACAAAAAAGCAATAGCATTTTAATACTTTTTTAATTACTACCTGCTTTGACCCCCAATAACGCTTGTGGTAGAATGAGTAAAACGGAATAATACAAACATGACCTCAGTTGATACATACATTTCTCTCTCAGTCGTCATCTTGGCTGCATTTATTCATGCTAGTTTTCAGTTAAGCATCAGTGTCCTCACACTCATGAGCGGACATGCATTGGGTCGAAAAACCGCACGGCATCGACTCATCAATCTCATTGGAGGCTATTTGTTTGGTGCAACCGTCATGACCACCCTTCTCCTAACATTTGTCGCCTACCTATTCGGTTCGCTAATCACAGGGCCGATACCAGGCTTGTGGTGGGCAATCGGGTGTGGTGCAGCAGTCGGAGTCGGCGTATCGGTATGGTTATTCTACTACCGAGGCCAATTAGGAACGGTTCTGTGGATCCCGCGTGGATTCGCCCAACATCTTGACTCTCGTTCAAAGGCAACAAAAAGCGCAACCGAATCATTTAGCCTGGGGCTTTCGAGTATTCTGTCCGAAATGCTATTTATCTTTGCGCCAATTTTTCTCGCAGCTCTTATCTTGATCCCTCTGTCGCCCGATATGCAACTGTTCGGTATTTTGCTATACGCAACTGTTTCATTGTTGCCGTTATACATTATCGGCCTGTTAATCGGCAGTGGTCACAAAATCAGTCACATTCAGCGCTGGCGCGAGCGTAACAAGCGCTTTTTGCAATTTGCAGCGGGCAGTGGCCTGTTTCTCCTCGGCCTCTACGTCTATAACGAAAAAATTATAGTTGCCAGCATGCTAGGGGGACTTTGATGGGACGAGCCATTGATGTGGTCAAGCGTTCCGGTAAACGAAAGTCTGAGGCCTTTGATATTGATAAACTATCTCGTAGTATCCACTTGGCTTGCATGAGTGTCCGTACGCCGGAAGGTGAAGCTGAATCAGCCACTTCACACGTAGCTGGTATCGTGACTCTGTGGGTTGAAAAAAAGCCAGCAGTCACCAGTGACGATATCCGCCGACAAGTCGCTGGACACCTGCATCGATACCATCCCGAAGCCGCATACTATTACCTACACCAACGGAGTATCCTATGAAAAAATCAAAATTTGATTTTGACTTGATTGTTATCGGAAGTGGAGCAGGGGGGAGCGCAGCCGCAACCATCGCCGCACGCGAAGGCAAGCGAGTTGCAATCGTCGAAGCCGATACCTTTGGAGGTAATAGTCCTAATTGGGGCGACGTCCCTATCAAATCCCTCCTCCATGCCGCCCACCTGTATGATCAAGCCCGTCGAGGTTCTCGTTTCGGCATCCGATCTGGTGCAATGAGCTATAACTATCCCAGCCTCCACAACTGGAAAAAACTCGCTGTCAAACGCACTGGTGCTGGTGATAATCGTACGTATTATGACAACCAGGGCATCACAACCCTTCACGGTCTCGCCCATTTTTTGACCCCTCACGAAATTAATGTGAATCGTCGGCATTATTCTGCCCAATCGTTTATTATCGCGACTGGTGCTGATTGGAAAATACCTGATATCCAAGGCAGTGATTCTACCCCGCTGATGACACCCCGCAAACTATTGGATTCGACTCGTCTGCCAAAATCACTCTATATCGTTGGCGGCGGAACGACAGGTGTTGAAATCGCCCAACTGATGTCTATTTTTGGCGTCAAAGTTATCATTGCCGACGTTGCTTCTCGCCTATTACCTGATTATGAAACAGAGGCAGGGGAGTTATTAGAAAAAATACTGGTCAAACAAAAAAACGCCCATGTACTCACCCAGGCTCGCACTGTTGCAATCGAAAAAGAAAACATCGCTCACCGCGTTACTTATAGCCGTGGCGGACACGAACATTCCCTACGTGTCGACCAAGTGCTTGTCTGCGCCGGACGTAAACCAAATGTCGATTTGGGTCTAGAAAATGCTGGTGTCACCTACACGGACAAAGGCATCGTTGTTGACGACCATCTGCGAACAACCGCCAAGCACATCTACGCGACTGGAGATGTGTTAGGTGAAGTATCAGGACACACGCATACTGCGTTGATGCAGAGCCGAATCGCCGCCCACAATATACTGACAAAGAAGAAGATATCTCCCGATTACACTGCGACTCCCCATGTTATTTTCACCTACCCATCCATCGCAAGCGTGGGCCTTACCGAAGACGATTGCCTTCGTCGTGATTTACATATTAATAAATCCCTTGTTCCTCTTTCCGTCGTTGCTCGCAGCAATGTTAGTGACTTTAACGACGGATTCGTAAAACTAATCGCAAACAAACGCGGCGTATTAATCGGCGCAACAATTATGGCGCCGGATGCGGGTGAGTCAATTCACGAATTAGCGCTAGCTATAAAGCATGGCCTGACGACAGCTGAAATCGCAAATACACCACATGCATTCCTGACATGGAGTGAAGCTATCCGAGTTGCAGCCAGCAAAATTAGTTAACACGTTAACTATTAACATGTTAACTAATTTAGGGTAAATACTTTATTTTTATTCTATTTATATTTGCTTTTTTTATAAAAAAATATTATTGTATACAAGTCCACCGATCAGATCGGTCGCTCATTACACATGTTGCGTCGCAACACCTCCCCCGTTAGGAGCATTATGAAGATCGCTATAGCCGCCACGGGCACTATTGCCCCGACGCCGCCTGGCATTCAAATCAAAAGGTTGAATAGTACTCTAAATATCAGCGGAGTAACCAACTATAAACGGGTCCAGAAATTTGTCGGGGATTCCATCGCAAAACTCAGCGGTGGCGACGAACGTCTGTGCCAATTCGAGGCGCTTGACGATCAGTTGTTTGTTGTGTTCTATGACCCAAACCGAATAACGATCGAGGCGATTGAAAAGAACGTGTCTGAAGCACTCATAGCTTCATGCGTCCGCCAACCCAACCTCGACTAATGCGTATTGGTATAGCACTGGCATGTGCCGGCATAAATGGCCAGCAATCGACAACCTACGACTGGTTTGAGACACAAGAATCACTGGATGCTATCAATAATCGGATTCGACAGATGGCAAGTGAATCGTATTCTCTTTTCGATCTCGAAGAGCCAATGAAGCACACCAGCCGTCCCGACACATATATGTTTGCGCTCGTAATTGCCGAAAGTGACCAAAATTTGTTTCATTGGTTCAGATTTCGACAAACGGCGATCGGGCAGGAGCAAAACTGACGCAACGTGAATATACCTCGTTATCCAGCAGTATCGGATAACGAGGTTTTCATTTTGGGAATTTTTATAGCCAGCTAATAGCTATGATAGTATTAGTTAACATGTTAACTAATTGTGTGTAGAGAAATAATTCGCGTTGCGTATCAAATAGCTTTATTTTCTCTCTGGTTTACTCACAGGCAGTAATTAACAAAATACCAAGCGCCAATCGATACGCCCAGCAGGGTAGTTGAGTGCCCTGCCCTATTTGTTAAGCTCAAGCGACTGTAAAAAAATCCCGACTAATCACTCGTATAATTTTTTCAACGCCAAAACAAACCCGGCTTCTTTCATGCCGACGTGGTTTTCGGTAACGTAATCGTACAAATCATTCGTGGCGGATTTCATGTATTTTGCCAAGCGTTGGTTGACCTTGTCTTTGGACCACTTTTCGTCGGCGCGATTTTGTACCCATTCCAAATACGACACGATGACTCCTCCGGCATTCGCGATAATATCGGGAACCAGCACGTGCCCTTTGTCACCTAAATATTCGTGCGCGTCAAACGTCACGGGACTATTGGCCATTTCTACCAGATATTTTGCCTTTACCGCCTTCATGTTTTCTTTGCTGACGGCATCCTCTAGCCCAGCCAACACCAACACGTCAACATCGAGTGCAATTAATTCTTCATTGGTAATTTGCTTGCCCTGTTTATAATCAGTGAAACGACCTTTGCTGTCCTTGAACTGTTGTAGTACATCAGCATCAAACCCATCGGCATTATATACGGCACCCTGCGAGTCACTAGCAGCGACCAGTGTCCAGTCTGGGCGCATCTCGGCAACAGTAGCTGCAAAGAACGAGCCGACGTTTCCAAAACCCTGTACAGCATAGGTCAAAGGTTTTTCTCCATTACCCTCGAGCGTTAGCCACTCAATCAACGATAATACTCCTCCGCGACCTGTCGCGGCATCACGTCCTAGACTACCGCCATTTGGAATGCTCTTACCGGTAAAACTGGCTCGCGATGTGTCGCCAGTCAGCTGTTCGTATTCATCAACCATCCAGTCGATAATCGTCGAATTGGTGTTAACGTCTGGCGCTGGTACGTCCTGGTCTGGGCCGATATGCTGATGCAAGCCACGTACATATTTGCGAGTCAGCTCTTCGAGCTCTTCTGCGCTCAGTTCGCGCGGGTTGACTTCGATTCCACCCTTACCGCCACCCAGTGGCAAACCAACGGCTGCGGTCTTGAAACTCATCAATGTCGCCAAAGTTTTGACTTCGTCCAAAGTGACGTTTTGATGATAGCGAATACCACCCTTGTAAGGGCCACGTTGATTGTTGTGCTGTACGCGATAGGCATTGAATGATTTGCCGTTATCCAAGTCTATTTTGAATATATGTTCGGCATTTGCCTTTTTGACTTGCTTTTGTACATTTTCGTCCAAACCTAAACGCCCAGTCGCTAGATCCAAGAATCGATGAGTGTCATCGAGCATGCTACACCTCCGCTTATTTAAGAAATTCGTTGAACCCTCATCATACACCTTTTGCGCCTAACGAGCTAGCCAAGAAAAAATCCCCAGCCATTTGACTGAGGGGTTTTTCTTGGTTGCGGGGGCAGGATTTGAACCTGCGACCTTGTGGTTATGAGCCACACGAGCTGACCACTGCTCCACCCCGCGATATATACCATTATATAGTAGCACTTTAACTGTATTTTTACAAGTAGCACCTCTTAACTGGCATTGGACTTGCTATCAAACAGAAAATCCATCCATTGTTCGAAAGGAGGTTGTTTGATGGGTACTGTTGGTACAAAGGTCGAATCAGATTTATCATCAACCGCCTTTGCACGCTCGGAATTAGGTGGCAAGACTAAGACATGCTCGCCCGGACTAGCCAGTCCAAGACGACGCTTTAACTCGAGCGTCTGATACTCGGCACTCTTGAAATAACGCTGTTCAAATTGCAGATTTTCAGTTTGTAGCTCGGCAAGGTGCAACTGACGACTCTTGCCATCAATGACTCGTTGCAACTGATAATTACGCTCTACCGCCTGAACCGACGCAATCGCCCAACTAACAGCAATAACCAGAGCAACCGTTAGCACGAGATTGTTTGACGTCAGATATTCATGCTGGAGATGATATACAATACGCTTGAGTTTTCTATTTTGCATGGTCTTCTCTATTATAGCCTAAGAGCTAGTCGCTATCTAATCTGTTGCTGGTAAATTCCAACCTTAAAATTTTCATTCTAGATGTTAAAATAGATACGTATACTATTCGTTTTTTCACTCTTGGTACGGGGCTGTAGCTCATCGGTTAGAGCAGGCGGCTCATAACCACTTGGTAGTAGGTTCGATTCCTACCAGCCCCACCAAAAGTGAGTAAATGAAAGACAACGAAATCACATGTCTATTGACGATCGTGTGTGCGCTTGCGACGAACTACAAATGAGGCAACGATTGCGACAACAATCATCGTGACAAGTGGCGCGATAATGGCAAAACTGGCACCATCTGTAATCTGCTGAAAATAGCCGGTATTTGGGGCTGATGGAGCCGTACAAGTATCATACGCTCCTGCGCCGTAAGCGTTATCTGGACTACCGGTACAGTTATAATTCGCCATTGTGTTTTACTTCTCCTACTACACCGATAATACCATAAACGGATAGCGATAAACCACTAAAAAGGTATTGACCAAAAAATGTATTGGTGGTTTAATAAACATACTATTATGTTCGAGAATTTACATGATGCAACAGCAACCTATGATGCCCTAGATGCTCGACCCGAGACATCAAGTGTTGCTGATTTTTTTGCCTTCGAAGAGCAAAAAGCTCAAATACTAGAGAGAATTACTGATGGCGAACAAACAAGTCACATGGAGCAATTGGCCTGTGACACCTTGGGGCATGACCGGGATACAATCGAAGCTGCGCTTCGCGACCTCGAACGTGCAGAATTAATTCGTAAAAACTACGATAACCTCACGGCGGCCAATAACGTTATCGTTCGCTACGAACTTGTTCACAAAATCCCAACAGACGACATTTCCATATCGCCAGTCGCTCATCCCGCAATCCTCAAAAAACTCACAAATCTCACCGATCGTGCATATGGCACAGAGGCAGAACAAGCTCGTAATACTTACGGTGATATCAATAGTCTTGATGCAGTAGAATGGTGCCTAAAAGAAATTTTATCAAGAGCTGACAAGGCAATTGGAAGTGGTAAACAGATTGTTAACTTCGAAGAGATTCGTCGATACATGATCGACTGCTTGTGCGATGAAAGCGTGCAAAAATGGCAACCAGCCTATGCTACTGCCGTCCAGCAAGCTACCCAGCTTTTTGAACAGCATCTCGATAGTAACGACTAGTTAGCTTGTAGCCTTTTCAGCTGTTCCTCAAACCGTTCGTGTAGCTTTCGTCGCTCTGTTAATCTTTTTTGTAATTTCGCTAACTCTAAATGATCGAGATGTGTTTGCACACCATCAATTTGCTCTTGATAGCGTTGCATTGTCTCTTCATTGCGTCTGATTCTGTCTTTTTGGGCTTGAATTGCATCTTCTTTTGACTTGATAACACTCCCGGTTCCCTCGGTAAAACCCATATTAGCATCATGCTCTGCAACGTCCTGAAGGCGTGATACACGTGCGGCAACAGCTGGTCCGCCACGACCCTGTTGATGCATAGCAAAGACTTCGTCATTCGTTAACGTATTAATATCAAATGGCCGACTGCTTCCTACCGTGTCATCCCATGTTGTAACGTCATCATCCTGATCTAGGTACTCATCCCTAGACAGCGCTTCGTCGAATGGTTGGCTTTGAAGGTCATATTGGTTTTGTTTGTGATTCATACGGTTATTATAGCCCACCTATCAAGAAACTCCACAAGGTGCTCTGCACATCCCTGTGGAGTTCATGACACCTGTTTGTTTGATTTTATGGTAGCATTGTTTACGCTTATGCTGCAAGCCTTCGCCATGAGTTATTTATATATATCCGTAAAAAACAAACCACCCCCATACGGAGGCGATTTGTGAAATTACCTAAAAGGTATTATTTCTTCTTTGAGATAGTAAGGAAACCGTTACGTGGGTTTTCCTTTACAACACGATCTTCTGGAAGATCAGCTGGTTGACCCTTTTCGTTCTTTTCTACCTTTGCGAAAAAGTAGATTGTCTGTGGCTTGCCACCACGAAGAGTAACTGTTGTGTTGTGTAGGTAGTATGTTACGCCCTTTGAGTTAGTATGCTTGTAAGCCATTGGTCTTATACCTCCTTTAATGCTATACAGGAGTTAGATTACAGGGTCGGACGCATCGTGTCAACACCTAAGAACTTGTTTGTGCCTATCTGTTACTCAATTCAAGGATTAGTTTTAAGATCAACAGTCCAATTAACCTCACAAAAATCATTATGATGATAAGCACGCATATGAGGACTGACCAACCAGCAAAATCGGCTGACCACAGAGGTGAAGCAAAGCTGTGACTGTATGCATCCGGTTTTGGTAATTTGACAGTTGACTTTAGTTCACCCGACGAACCATACTGCTCGAGGTAATCCACAGTACATTGTAGATACGCCTGTGAATAACTGGTGTATCTTGGTGCACAAACGTCCTGAGCTTTTTTATATATATTGCCGTTTGGATTACTACCACCACCAGCATCATTGATAATTTGCTGACTATCCTGGTTGTATAAATGCTCGAGGTAGATAGTCCCCATGTTGGTATTCATGTGCGATGTTACAAACCGCTGTAGATCAAAAAGCCTACTTTTGATCTGATCGACATCACCGTGCGCATCTGCAGCCAATACCGCTTCGCGACGCTGTATCATGCCAACACTATTAAGACGCAGAAACGTTGCCGCCAAAAAACCAAACAACACCAGCAAAATCAGCAGTTGCCACGTACGAACGTACTGTAAATGCCTGATGCTACGTTTTACTCCTTGATTCTCTGCCACGATCCCACCGTTTACTGGTACCAGTATAGCATGAGCGTCTCTGTTGAATATGCAAATTACTTTACTTCATTGCGAGGCACAAAAACCAAGACAACAGTGTAGCGACAAAGATGTAAGTCGAGTATACTAATGGTGTTATGAACATATACTTTTGCGGTATCGGTGGTGTTGGAATTGGGCCATTGGCTGAAATCGCGCTTGATGCTGGTTACACCATTCAAGGATCGGACAAAAATAAGGGGATAGTGACTCAGCATCTCGAAAGTCGTGGTATCGGCATTGATTATGATCAATCGGGAGCTCATCTGCGTGCAGTCCACGAACAGCAGCCTGTTGATTGGTTTGTTTATACTGCTAGCATTACCGACGACCATCCCGAACTAATAGCAGCAAGGTCGCTTGGCATCAGGACATCAAAACGTGACGAGCTACTAAAAACCATCGTTGAAGAAAAAGAAATGCAACTCATTGGAGTCACCGGCACGCACGGCAAAACAACGACAACAGCGATGACCGTCTGGACAATGAAGCAATTGGGCATTCCTGTTAGCTATTCAATTGGGGCAACAATGTCATTTGGACCAAGTGGACACTTCGACCCAAACAGCAGGTACTTTGTCTACGAATGCGACGAGTTTGACCGAAACTTTTTACAATTTCAGCCTGAACTTTCATTAATCACATCCATTGACTACGATCATCCAGATATTTACAAATCGCCCGATGATTACGCTTCGGCATTCCGCCAATTTATCGATCAAAGCAAATGGTGCATATTGTGGCGCAATGATGCCAGTCTTGTTGGCGAAATAAAGAATGGATGGGTACTTGGCAATGAGGATACTTCAAAAATTAGCCTGCCCGGCCAGCACAATCGAAACAACGCTCAATTGGTCGTTAAGGCCATGGAACGACTGGGTGTTGAAGGTGATGTAGTGGGCGCAGTCAACTCATTCCCTGGCACAAACCGTCACTTTGAAAAACTGGCCCCAAACCTCTACTCAGATTATGGTCATCACCCCGCTGAAATTGCCGCAACCTTGCAGGAAGCCCGTGAGCTGAGCAGTAAAGTCGTGTTAGTATACGAACCTCATCAGAACGTACGGCAACATGAACTACGCTCTCAATACACCGACTGTTTCGAATTGGCAGATACTGTTTACTGGCTACCCACCTATCTCACACGAGAAGATCCCGAGCTAATCGTGTTAACTCCAGCCGAGCTGAGCGCAAACATTACAAATCATGATAGCGTTATCATAGCTAATACAGACAGCAAATTATGGGAAAACATCGAAAAAGCACGCCATGAAGAAGCGCTCGTACTCGTAATGGGTGCTGGGACTATTGATGATTGGGTCCGAAAAAAGCTCGCTGAAAAAAATTAGCGATTATCGCCACTGCCTTTTGTTTTACCTCGTGATTTGCGACTGAGAACTTTGTCGAGATTTAACTGAGCAACTTCATCCAGCGAACTGCCCAAAAGCACGGAAACAGCATTGATATACCATAAGATATCACCCAGTTCTTTGACTATTTCTTTCTTTGTTTCTGGTGTCAATACACCTTGCTGATCACGAATAATTTTTTTAAACTTTTCGGCCACTTCACCACTCTCGCCAACAAGACCCAACACTTGAGCCATGAATTTGGCGTCAATATCACCATATGCATGATCCTTCGTGAGAGTTGTCATTGCCTGATTAGAATATTCCTCTATCTTCATAGTTGTTTATACTACCAGTTTTCTCTGAACTCCTCAAAAAAGAATGGGTCTTTAAAAAATGTTCGCGTAGCAATTTGCTCGGCGCATGGTGCCAAATCATAATTTGCCAACTTGTGCGGGCGTACCCATTGAGTATCCTTGTTTGTCGGAATGTCATCACGGTTAAATCGAAAGACGTGCGCCAGTGTAACTGTCATCTGCTGACCATCCTGGCTTACCCACATATAGCAGTCACCAGCATGCACTATTTCCTGTTGATTGACTTTTAATTTCTCTTTCGCTTCACGCCTTGCGGCATCAAAAAGTGATTGATCATCAATGTGTATTTTACCGTTTGGAAGTGACCATGTGTCGATATAGGGCTGTCTACTTCGACGTTGCAATAGTAAATCGCCATTACTATTTTGAATGACAAACATTGTCACTATTTTAGGCTGATGACGAATGAATAATTTTTCGGTATTTAAACGATCGACATAAATCAGTCCTGCCGTATCGAGCGTATAGCCGTCATCGATTTTTTTGACCAAGCCACTCTTGATTAGTTTTGTCAGGTGATAGCTGTACAAGTTTGTATCGACTCGTGGCGGTCGCATATCACGAAATCGTGCGATTTTTTGATGCAACAAAATACTCAATATATTTTTTTGTATATTGTGTTTTACTTCTGTTTGCTCAATCATATTTGACTCAAATTATTTTGTCTAGATATTTATATGGTACCACGTTATGCTAGTAATGTAATTGCCTATCTCGTACGGAAAGTGAGCGTCTATTTTGCCAAATCATGAAAACCCTGGATATCATTTGCGAAAAATACCGCGAGGCATCGTGGGAGAATCGAGCAAAATCCTAGAAGAAGTACTTGAACTCCAAGACGCTGAGTCTCAAGAATGTAAAGTCATGGCACTTGTCGAACTATCAGACCTGATTGGTGCCATCGCATTATATTTGGAAAAACATCACCCCGAAACAAGCCTTGAAGATCTCGTTGTTATGTCACAAATCACCAGAAGAGCTTTCAAAAATGGACATCGATCCTAACTATTCTGAACCTCCAGCTATTGATTACCGGAAATTATCCACTGGACTCGAGCATTATGAATCGCTCGGCTATCAA
The DNA here is from genome assembly GCA_030429445.1 of bacterium. GTDB lineage: Bacteria > Patescibacteriota > Saccharimonadia > Saccharimonadales > Saccharimonadaceae > UBA2112. The sequence goes on from JAUIFG010000001.1 coordinate 53,404, forward strand.
TACAGGGAAGTGCCCTGGGTGGTCAGCCGAGAAGCAATGGACGTAACACGACCCCCTGAGTTACCCGCTACATCCGTTCAATATGGTGATTTAGTTGCTAGCGGAGAGCAGGGTTTTATAGAATTAATGCAACGCGGTGAAGCCGTCTTAAAGGCATGTTGTATAACACCATGCTTTCGGATAGAAAAATCATATGACGAACTCCATCACCCTTACTTTATGAAGTTAGAACTTATTCACACTCATGTGACAGAGGAAAATCTACAACAAATGCTCTATGATGCTCAAAATTTTTTTGAAAAGTATACGGACGTTCAAGTCAAAAAAATAAAACCCTCTACTTATGATATCGTTGACAAGCAACAAAAAATTGAACTGGGATCATATGGAGTCCGTTCGCTCAATAATCAGAAGTTTATCTACGGAACAGGAGTCGCCCTGCCCCGACTAGATACTGTTTTGAATATGCGCTAGATAGCGCTAGTTATTTTCAACACTAGGCCTTGCTGAAACAAAATTTATAAATAGGCCTTCACTCATCCACCTCATCTCATACGTTGTTTTTATCTTATAATCATCTGGTAGGCTCGAGTTGTGTAAATCGGTTGTTTTTTCAATAATCTTCCATCCTTCATGTAGCAATTGCTCGAGGCTCCAATCAAAAAAAATACGGTTGTCATGTTTTAGCAAAAAAGAACCGTTTGGTCGAATGAGCCCCGCATAAAGTTGGAGAAATTTCGGATGAGTTAGTCGACGATTTTCTGAACGTTCACGAGGAAAAGGGTCGGGAAATGTTACCCACAACAATTCAATTGAATTCTTGGTTGTCACTTGATCAAGCTGATCGGCGCGAGCGCGGACAAAACTAATATTTTTCAACTTTCTTTCGTCGGCTTCACATGCGCCTTTTTGTAAACGATCCGCTTTAACGTCAACTGCAACAAATTTTTTATCAGGATATCGTGATGCCAACTCGACGGCAAAAAGTGCCGTGCCAGCTCCTAGCTCAACAACATCAACGGCTTTTTTCTTCCATTCATCCAACTCAAAACACAGTGGATTATTCCGAAATATTGCGAACCTGTACTTCTTTCGTTTGCGTGAAATAATAAAGTCATTTGGATCGACTGTAGCGGTCATTAACGTATAACCCTATGGTGCATCGATACCTAGTGCATTGTCCGCCAGCGCGCTCTCAGAAAATGCGTCGGTACTATTCACCCGCTTGGTTTGCTTGTCATACAAATCGAGAAATTCATCAATTACCCCCTCATCAACTTCACCAGTTGGAGAAAAACTTTCGAATGAAGTCGGCTCTACTTTGTCTTGTACTGACTTATAACCGGGCCGACTAATATCTAACTGTGCCGTGCCGCCAGAGGCATAGAGTGCCAATGCGATAGACACTAATGTTAGTGCAATAGTAATACTACCTACAACAAGAACGAGAAGTCGATGTCGATACCACGGTGCTTTCACTAATGCACTATCGTGAGATTCGTTAATGTTATCCATTTGAATCTCCTAGTTTTTCTGCCTTAAAGGTTTTTACATCAACTCGATACTGCTTGAGAAGTTGATGCAATCGAACAACGGCATCATGAACCTTAACCCGCTGCTCTCGTGCCGTTGCCACTTTATCATAAAATGTGACCGGAGCACGCAAACAGTCTGTGCGTACTAGCTCGGACATTGTTTCTTCGTATGTTTTATACACGGATCGAAATTTTGACAAAGCAACATTATAATCACTCGCTGTTTTGACAAGCTTACTCGCATCATACTTATTGAGAGTAAGCCTACTATTTAGATGCGCCATCAACTTATCACCTATCGAATAATACGTTTGGTTACTGTTAATAAACTGTGGTGCGTCATTAACGTGAATCCTACCCACTATTCCCAGAGCAAGCGTGCAGTTCGTTTTTATCTTTGCAATGTGCGAGTCTGTCATAATTGAACTCTGCGCATACACGGAGACAGCCGATAGGAATACCACAAAAGCCATACATGCAACAAAGCTATTGATTATTAATTTCATTGTTTCTATTATCTCGTCTGTTGGTTATTTGGTCAAATGAAGTTTATTGCCAGTACGCGTCACTAGTTTGTCTTTAATGAGCCCCGTAAGTGCCCCGTCAAAACGATGATCCGCCTCAATTTTTTTATACAAGTCGTCCTGAGTTAAATCACCTCGAGACAAAGCCCGAACAATCTGACCACGTACCTCACGGATACTACCCTTGAGGGGTGTTTGTTTTTTGTAATGTCGACTACGCCCCGGTCCAACACCCTGCTTTTTTAACCATGTTCCGTAATCCATGAGAGCCCAATAAAATTCCCGCGGATGCTTGTCATCAATCGTCTGCTTGAGCAATTCACGAATCTCACTATCATCAACCTCGTGTTTTTTCGCAAAAAAATGAGCAATATAGACTGCACGAATGTTGGTTTCGATAAATAATTCTGGCAAGTTGTACGCATACGCCAAGATTGCACCCGCTGTATTTTCACCAATACCCGGCAAACTAACCAGCTCTGCTCTCGTACGAGGAAACTTGCCCTTCGCCACAATCGCCTTCGCAGTCTCGTGTAAATATTTCGCTCGACGATTATAGCCAAGCCCCTGCCACTCATGTAACACATCTGCCAAAGAGGCCTTTGCGAGTGCCTTTATGTTTGGAAAAGTGAGAACAAATGATTCGAACTTTGGAATAACCCTAGGCGCCTGTGTCTGCTGCAACATTACCTCGCTCACCAATACATAATATGGCGTCGGACTAGTACGCCATGGCATGTCACGATACAGTTCGTGACCACGTCGTACTACTTCACTTACAAATTCGTCATGATTCATTACAACTAGTATAATGGATACATGATGAAACTGACTCTCGCTGGTGGATGTTTTTGGTGTCTCGATGCAATTTATCGACAAGTGAGGGGTGTTAAAAACGTTGTTAGTGGCTATACAGGTGGCGATACACCAACCCCATCATATGATCAGGTTTCAATGGGAACAACTGGACACGCCGAAGCTGTGCAGATTACATTTGATGAGTCCATCGTTCCCGCAGATGTCATCTTGGATTTGTTTTTCCTCATTCACGATCCAACCACACTAAACCGTCAAGGCAATGACGTTGGAACCCAATATCGTTCAGCAATGTTTTACATTGATGACAAGCAAAAAAAGCTATTCGAGGCTGCAAAGGAACGAGCAAAAAATCAATGGGATGATCCAGTTGTAACCACACTATCAGCTCTTGGCATGTTTTACCCTGCCGAGAATTATCATCAAGATTATTTCAACCAAAATCCGGGCAACGGATACTGTTCAGTTGTTATTGCACCGAAAATAGTCAAGGCACGCAAGGCCTACAAAAAATGGTTTCAATTGGAAGATTAGTTAATCTTTTTTGAAATGCTTTTCAGCATCAGTCTTGATTGCTCCAGCCGTACTTTTCGCATCTTTACTCACGCGACGAGCTCGAGTACGTGCCTCTCCGCCAAGCTCTGCTGCTTCTGCTGCGATTTTTTCTGCCGTTGCCTTTGCGCTGCGGCCAAATTCTGCCGCTTCCTTTCTAACAGAACCTGCACCCTTCTTGAAAGTACCCTTTCCTTCTTCGGCGGCACTTTTCACTTCATTTGCCTTCTTCTTTAAATCTTCTCGGGTCTCTTTGCCACTCTTTGGAGCAACTAAAATACCAGCAACAAATCCTGTTACTGTTGCAACTGCTAGTTTAAATAGCTTTGACATATCTGCGCCTCCTTTATTTACGAAATAAATCTATAACTGTCGATAGAAGCTTAACGGGGCTGAACCATTCAGTTGCTTCAACGACATTGTCTGATACTTTTTCTATATTCTTGGCAATACGATTCACTCGTACGACCAAAAGCGTAACGGTTGCCAACAGTGCGACAATAACAACTGACAGCAATATTACTGATATCGTGAGTAGGACGATAATTGTTGATGAATCTTCCATCCTTTTATTGTAATCCTTTTTGTTTTTTGTGTCATTGTTAAATTAACATCATTTGATGTTAATTTAACTACACTAAGCTATGGTGTTAGTCGATTGATATCTCGTGGAAATAGCGTTGCTTCTTTTACGTTTGATAGGCCTATTGTCTTTTCAACAAGCCGATCAATACCAAAACCACAACCACCATGCTGCGGCAAGCCGTACTTAAACGCCTGTAGATAGTGCTTGAAGCCATCATGTGTTACGTCCAGACCTGCAGTCGTCATTTGCTCAATCATCTTTTCATAATTATTCTCACGCAGAGGAACCGTTGCAATCTCGAGTCCGCGGAATAATAAATCTCCCCAAGCCACCGTATCGTTGTCTTTAAATTTGTGATAGAACTTGCCAGCAGACTTTGGAAAATCAACCGCATAAACCAAGTCACTCCCCAACTGTTTGCGAGCATGCTCTGATATCCATCTTTCCTCATCGGGAGTTAGGTCTTTTTCTTGAGTTGTGTCATTTTTTGTAGCACGAGTATACATCTCATGAATCTCGGCAATTGTAAACCGAGGTATCTTACCGTCTTCTGGTAATTTTAATTCTGGGGCATTTAGTGATTTCAGATCACCAGCGTGCTCCTCATATACACGCTCCAGAACGGCCTGTGTCATCTCGCCTACTGTGTCGAGGACTTCATCATGATCTTCAACAAAGCCCATTTCGATATCTAGCATTGTGAGTTCGGTTAAATGACGAGTTGTTGCACTCGGTTCGGCACGATAGCTATGTCCAATCTCATAGACTCGCTCAAATGCACCGACCATAATTTGTTTATAAAATTGCGGGCTTTGCGCCAACGTTGCAGTCTTGCCAAAATAATCGAGCTTGAACACTTCGGCACCGCCTTCAGTTGCTTCGGCAAGAAGTTTCGGGGTATCTATTTCGACGAATTCTCGTTCGCTCAAAAACTCACGGATATATCGAGTTAGGCTAGCACGAATTTTAAAAATCTTTTGTTCCTGCAAGTTGCGTATGTTCAACACACGATATTCAAATAAGGTATCGAGATTTTCAGGTCGATGACTAATCGGTTTGTCAATTTCAATTGGTGGTTCATCAGTCACAGGCACTTCGATTTCTACGCTCACATCATGAAGCTCTGCGCCACCAGGTGCACGCTCATCAGCGACGACCGTACCCGTAAACTTCACTACCGTGCCAATTTGTAGCCCCCGTAATTTTTCAATTTCATCTTTATCTTCGATCAAACTTTGTGCCAAACCACTACGATCGCGAACCGTTAGAAAGTTTAAACCGCCAAGCAAACGCTTTTTGTGTAACCAACCATGAATAGTCACTGTCTGGTCAATTTTTTGTGATAAATCTCTAATAAGTGTTCTTGTCATATCTGGAATATCTTACCATTTACTCAGTAAATTCGCCAGTCGCAACGCCCAATTTTGAAATACTATCTTCCAAGTAACGAGCTAGTAATGTCTGTTAGTGTTAGCATGCCTTCAGTCCTGCCCTCATCATCAACGACGACGAGAACGTGTTGGTGACTTTTTTGTAATAGCTTCATTGCTACTGGTAGCGAATCCTCCCCTTTTATCCGCAGTACCTGTGGCACCATAATTTTTTCAACAATTTGCGATTTTCGATTACCATCTATTTCTAGCAAATCAGTAACGTTGAGAATACCAATAATCGCATCGATGGATTCCTCTATAACTGGAAATCTCGTGTGTCCACTACGATGCAAGTCATCGAGCACTAGTGGACCCAGCAACTCCTTGTGCTTCACGCTCCTGATCGATTCACGCGGTGTCATAATGTCACGAACGGGCGTACTATGCCAGTTAACGCTACGCTTGATAATCATTTGTTGCTGTGTCGATAAAATATGCCCAGCCGATTCAACCAAATGAACCAGCTGATCAGTCGATTCGAGATGTTGATCACGTGGAACGTACCGCTCACTACCAAATAGCTTGCCAACAATTGAGAATTTTTCGACAAAATCCAACAGTCTTCCCTCGTAAGGCGTGTAGGCTTTTGTCATAACTCGCTGGAATCTGCGATGCGATGCCATCATCATTGCAAAAAATAGCGCAATGACAACCACCCCAAGCCCACCCCATTGCCACAGTACAAATGATGTGATTGCTAGTAGTAAAATTAAGAGGTGTACACAAAAGCGAAGAACTGCATTGATGTCGTTCAATAATCTCTCGCGGCGCATCGCCTTTTGATCGTTGCCTCTTTTTAATTCAAACCAGCTGTGACGAGAGCGCTCGGGTCGAATCGCCATCAGAAGCACCAAGGAAAAAAACAGGGTACCCCACATGATTAGCAATAGCACTGTCATGGTACTATTATAGTATAGTAGTGATAGTTAATGGAGGATACTTGTGAGTAGAAATGCATGGATAATTTTTGTTGTTATTTGCGTGACCGTTTTGGGTGGGCTTATATTCGTCTCGCGTCAGGAAAAAGTTGAAGTAGGTGATATAAAAACCCATCAAATCGTCAAGCCGAGTGCCTCAAACGGTAATATTGGTGACCATGTATTTGGATCTAGCGAGGGCAAGGTTGTACTTGTTGAATATGGTGATTTCCAATGTCCTGCCTGTAAAAGCGCTCACCCTATCCTGCAGGAAATTAAAGAGGAATACAAAGATGATTTGACATTCATCTTTCGCAATAATCCAATTACACAAATTCATCCGAACGCAAAGGTCGCTGCGGCCGTAGCAGAAGCGGCAGGCCTACAGGGTAAATATTGGGAAATGCATGATATTTTGTACGAGCAACAAAACACCTGGGCTAATTCAACAATAGATGAACGCCAGTCACTTCTCATAAATCTCGCCGAGGAAATCGAGGTACCCGATATTGATCAGCTCAAAACCGATATGAGTAGCAAGGAAATTAACGATAAAATTAACTTTGATTTAACACTCGGTCGAAAAGACAACGTAAGCGGTACTCCAACTATCTTTTTGAATGGCGAACGGGTCGAAAGCAATATTTGGGCTGACCTTGTTAAATTTAAAGAGTTAATCGAAAAAACCATCGGATAAAAATTTCAAATCAAAAATCGCTCCGGTGCCTTGGAGCGATTTTTATTTCCCTTGTGGGACTATTGTGCTATGTATAGCTGCCATTCGGCAGGCACCACATCCACCGCGATCTGTTTGCGTCGTGTTGACACAAACTTGATGGCTATTGGCATGAGGTTATTTACTCCCTTTTTTCCTAACAACACGTGTCTCGTTTTGATTCGACCAAAATCTTATGTTTTTATTGCGTACCCACTTGAGACACAAGATTAATCTTAGCAATATTTACATATAGAGTCAACACTTTTAACAGGGGTAATGCTCATGCTTGCGCCATATATCTGATAAAAGCACAAGACTTAAAAGAGTGGCCGATGTCCGTTCTAGCTACCTTAAAAAATACGTCAAGTTATTACCTCATTTGTCTGATGAGCTAGGTGAAACATACTGCCAATGCCAATACTCTTCACCCTTGAGTGGTCGACGCATCATATACTCTAACTGTTGCGAGAAGTTATTCGCATATCGCCATGCTTGCTTACGCGTTTCTTTATCGACAAATTCATCCTGTGACAATGCATCCAGTTCGTCACGCACATTACGGAACCTGTCAACATGAGACATATGTAATGGTTCATTAATGTCACAAAGTGCCAAGACAATCTTGACGAATAATTCATTTGGTAACGCTCGCGTACCGTCGATCTCGTGTGACAGTGGATAAATGTCTTTATCATGATGAAGACCATCTTTGTTTTTTCGTCGGACAGATGACCCATGGTCATACCTGTTCATGGGGATTATCATAACCTGATGGTTACGAAGCTCCCTTGTGTCTTCACGACTCTCAAAATGACGCCTATAGAATAGTGCGTGGTGACCGTCATAGTTCCTTGGAATTCTTAGCGGCGATTGACTTGGTGAGTCTTCCATTACGCTTTTTGAGCCTTTCGGGGCTTATTATAACAGAGGAGTACTAAAAGTCTTTTCCAAGATTGCCAGTGCGATCAATACTGTAGGATGCCTGCCTGCTCAATTGAAGTACTTTTTTCTGTAATGCACTCTTTGGATACCGGTCGTCTAAATATGGGGTGTGTTTGCTTATATCAAAACCTTTGTCATCGCGGAAGCCATCATTGGCACGAAGTCCCTTGTCGCTATAAGGACCATCTGGGATCTTATAGTTGTTGATTGCTTCTTCACTGATTACCTCTATAGTTGGTGGCTGACCTGGAGCCATATGAAGCGCAACGATCGAACTAGCCGAACGAAGACCACGATCGTATTCAAATCCAGTTATGCCATTCAACGAGCCAGCACCAACGTACAACTTGTTGCCACCGAGCATATACGATGCATGATGATAATGCCCAAATATACCAACATCAATATCTTTACGCACTTCACCCAATCCAGTAGTCTGATTAAAGCCAGTGAACGCCGGTGGTTGCCCGCCCGTACCACGACCCGCACCAAAGAAGTGACTCAGGCTAACTCCTATCTCACCGATACGAAATACAGTTTCATATGTCTTGAACGGTTCACCACGATCAGTAACCAATGTGTCTTGGATGTGTACACGGTCACGAATCTCACTTAGGTTAAATCCTTTTTTGGCATAGGCAATTTTATAGGGATCAATGAGTGGCTCAAAGAACGAATAACCATTCCATTTGAGCGTTCCGCTATTATACTCGTGATTACCTATAGTAGCCTCAATGAATAGATTTTCCATCTGCTCTCTACTAAGTTGATCGAGTGACCCTTCTACCATTAGTCTGACGAACTCGAACTGCTGATCCATAGCACCGAGACCTGTACGTCCACTCTCACGGTTGTAGTCAGAATAATTACGCCCCTCTACATGGTCACCCCCAAGGGCAATGTACAAAACACCCTCACCTAATCGTCGGTTTATTATATCCAGCTGTTTCAATTGTAAATCTGGACGAGATGCTATGTTGCCCGCCTGCCAGTCGCATTGCAACATTATGCTCACGGGCTCAGTCAAGCTCTCTGATAACTCCATGAGATGCTTGTTATAAATCTTAACGAATTGCGTGCCATCATCCAGGCGCTCTATCGATGTTGCACTTGCCGGATGGAAACGTTTGCGACCCAGGACTTCACGACCAGCTTGATTGGACGGCGACGTCAATATGTAGCCCTTTGATCGAGCTGCCTTACGCGCATCCTGCAACCCACCAATGGAGTGAATCGCTTCATTGTTAACGCCAAACACTCCTGCCGCTTCACGCTGTCCAGTCATGATGATGTTGTCATACGGGTCCTCGCCGTCGGCTGCCATTTGTTTGCGAATTTTAGTAGGAGCACTGAAATAATTTGCCACAGGAAGTTTTGTCGTCTGAAACCTATGTCGTATGAGGTCTGTGTACTCTCGACCGCGAGTTTTAGTATTCATCTCAAAGTCTTCAACCACTTGTAGGGAGTCACTATTTCTGAGCGCATCCATGTCTAGAATATTCCGATGTTTTGCGGTAAGACGCCGACCATTCGCTTGACGCTTGTACGCATCATATAAAATTTCTCGTTCCGGCACATCATACTCACCGCTAGCAACATCAGCTTTTAGCTTTTCAACTTGATCACTCACGCGAGTAGCCTCATCAGCACTGAGTTTACCGCTAGCCAACTGACCCTCTAAATCATGAATACGGCCCCAAACTGCACTACCTACCTGCTCGGTCGTCTTTAGCGCTCGACCACTTCGTACGCAATACGGAAACGCAACTTCTTGTGTAAACCTATAGTATTCAGGCCAGTTTGGATTTGCTTTTGCTTTTTCTAACCTGGACAATTGCCTCTTAACATCATCGCTGTCTTGATTTTCGCGAGCGTGCTTCTTTGCCAGCTGATGCATCTGATCAAATGCTTCAAATGTCATTTCTTCGACAATATCAGTATCATTGTCACTCATACTATATACAATCGGTATGCCTATTTCTGTCTTGATCTGGTCTAGCTTTTCTTTACCGTGATGGAACTGTTCATCCAAACTACGAAGTCCATTCTTGAGCATCCAGCGACTATTTTTCTTGCGTCCACCAAAATCTCCCATATAAAGACCTGCTATGACAACTTGATCGGGCTTTTCGCCCTTGGGCAAAGAACCAACTCTTTCAACAATCTCATTAAACAGTTCATTATCACTAAACTTGCTACCTACGAGTAGATCAGCCATGAACAATGTGTGTTCTGATTTTTGGCGCCCAAGTTTACGATCTATAGACTGAATATCGTCTAAATCCGCATCCTGCGACATTTTTTCATCGTAACTCATGCCCTCAAAATCTTCTTTGTTTGTCAAATAACCAAACGCGTTTAGAGCTTTCGGGTCAAGGACCACCTGTTCATTGGAACTATCGCTTTCATCAAAGCCCTGCGCTGATTCCCCCGACTTTGTAAATCTACCGTTGCTTCCCCTATTTCGTTCCATGTTACCCCCTCTATTGTTTGTCAGCCTATTTTTTTATCCTTAATATTTATGTTGCTAAAAAATAAAACAGCCTCTCGCAGTCCCTGCGATGGCCACCCTATTTTTATTCCACTCATATACGCTCCCTTTTCTATAATTATATGCACTTGCATTATATAGTTCAGCCACCTGCTGTTGACTCAACTTTAGTTGAGTCGCTTATGTCTGACTCAAATTATATTGACTGCGGTTGAATCGAATCGTATACTTCTAATAACGACAGTTTAATGAGGGGAATCCGCCAAGGCGATGCATTATATCCAAAAAGAAATCATTTCCAGCCTCGCGCGACGCGCTCCTCAACGTTTTTCTGACTTGCAGCCTGACGATGTTCCAAATAACACTTTTTCATATCACTTGAAAAAACTTTCACTAGCGGGTTATGTACAGTTGATTGATGGCGGGTACGTTGCCACCCGAAAGGCAATGAAAACAATTCAATACGTTACTGATACTGATAAACGAACGGGCGCTCCAGTATTTATCACTGCTGTCTTGGTTGCAAACAAAAAAAATGAGGTACTGCTACTAGAACGCAACAAACAACCGTTTGTAGGATGGTACGGTCTGCCTGCCGGCTTGATTCATCAGGGAGAACAATTACACGATGCGGCAAAGCGTGAACTTTTTGAAAAAACTTCAATCAAGGCACCTCGCTTGAACTTTGCTGGCGTACTAGACTTTCAATACCTGGAACAAATCACTGGTGACCTGTTTGTTCACACGATTGCATTCGTGTACACATACCAGCTACCCGGCAATGGCACTCAATTGGCAGGATATGTCTCGCAGTATGGCACGTTATCGTGGTCAGACCTTGATGACGAAAGAATACTGCCAGAGGTTAAAACAATCGTTCAACTAGCAAAACAAGCTTCACCAACCATCGAATCTATCAGCTATGATGAACCAACTATTGCAAACTCGTAAAAGAGATTACCGTTTACGCAAGAAATAAAATCCAAGCAACCCAGCCAGACCTGCGCTGAGTATTACAATCACCCAAAACGTCAATGGCCAATGTTCTCCCGGTAAATCGACATTCATACCATATAGCCCCGCTAGCATTGTCGGGATAGCTAACGCCAAGGTAATAACTGTCAATAAACGAATCGTCTCGTTTAATCGTGTATCCATAACGGCACGATACGAATCACGAACGTTTGTGATTGTTCGCAGTAGTGACTTACACCTTGCGATTACCTGCTCGAACTCAATCGACACGTCCTCGACAAAATCCCTGTCGTCCTCGTACAGCGCCAACAGACGACCACTCAATATCTTTTCTAGAGCCGTATTAGTTGACAATAATGCATCCAGATAATCATTCAGCTTGCGCTCGTACTCGGAAAGGGTCCGAATATCGCGACTTGTTAGCCTATGAACATCGCTAGTTGTTGCGCGCATTTGACGATTGATCGACGATACCCGAGTTTGATATTGATTCGAGATTGCTTCGAGCATCAACATAAAAAACTTCGTCTTTTGCATTGTTGGCACTCGAGCGGTATCAATAAACGGGGTCCACATCCGATCCAGGTTGTCACGACTAATCGTATACATATGTTTTTTACCCAAGGCAAATAAAATTGGTGTTGTAAAATCGTTGAATTGATCATCTGTGTCGGGAAGACGCGTGATAAAGTATGTCCAGCCACCCTCTAACTCCACACGAGGAACCTCGTGAGGGTCTAATGCATCAGATAGTAAATCCTGATCCATTCCCAAATCAACCAGCAATGCTTTTTCTTCCTCGCTTGGACGCTCAACGCGCACCCAAGTACCGGGTTGCAGTTGCTCCCGTTTTTTGATCTTTGTTCGGTATTGTGTGGATCGTAAATAGGTTATCATAAGACTTCTCTATTTATTGTAACAGATTGACCCCTATAATTTGCCTCCCTATAGCTGTTCTTCTATACTCATGTTTATGAGTCGACAGTCATCTTTTGTTCTAAAGCTCGACAATCACGGCAAAACCCCAAGAAGCCTCACAATGCTATGATGGTGACATAATGAAAAGAATCTTAGGTATCCCTGCGGACGAATTATGGAAATGTGAAAATGGTGAACCGCTCGATCCGGATGCACTCTATCCTGTTGTTGATGTCGTCAATCGACGCCTATTTGGCATCAGAAAGGACAACAAAGAGGATGCTGTGGTTATTCAATCCTATCACCCAACTGCACAAAAAAATGGTGCTTTTGATTTTGCTCGATTTATCTGGGGTCCGCCAGATAAATGGGAAAGGCCGGATATTTCCAACAGGATCGTATCATGTCTAGGTGCACCTGCCTGCACTGAATGCATCGCATACCAGCTGCCAATGACTACCGATCTAGCACAAAACTGGCGGATTCAATCACTCGACAACAATCAATTGATGGCCGGTCGATTAGTCGATCCGAGTGATCCAAATTTTGATGTCATAACAAATGAACATGTCCTTGCAAATGTCGACAACCAGGTTGAACCAGAAAAAATCCAAAAAGAACTCATGCGTCGATGTATCGGATTATTTGGTGAACCTTGCGATATGGCGGACGGCATCATCGCACCCAGCTACATGCACATGTACCGAATAGACCGTTTAGCTTAAACAGTGTCGAGTATCTTGCGAAAATCATCAACAATGTGTGTTGGCCTGTGTTTTTTTAGTTCATCCAAGTCATAGAATTTTTTGTGCTCTGAAGGATAAAATAATATAGAATCAATCTTGTAGTTTTGTGCCGCGCCCAAGTCTTTGTCGGAATCACCAATCATAACGGCACGGTCTTTTGTTCCGCCTAGCAACCGCAACGCATGATCGAGGGGTTCGATATGAGGCTTATGGTTCTCTGTATCGTGATGCGTAACAACAGCATCAAATAGTTCATCCAGACCATACCTATCAAAAACAGATTTAACCGTATCATGAAATGACGTTGTCACAAGTGCTAATTTCTTACCCCGCTTGTATAATTCTTCGAGAACTTCCAACGCATCAGGATACAGCTCGGCACTGGGCATCATTGCAATCGACGCCCTATCCATCTCGTCAATAAACTCATCGACATCATAAATACCCCACTGCTCCAAGTGCGTCTTTAACCCACCAAAGCTGGCGCCAATCTGACGATCGGTTAATTTTAATCCTCTTTTTTCAAAAGGTTGCCGGCAAGATTCCAGCCAAATATCAAGTGTTTTTGCTAAATTCCCATCCCAGTCCAGCAGTATATAGTCGTATGTACTCATATCTCAGTATAACAAATCGGTGCTATGCTGGATACATGAGCAAGCATAAGCAATACGGTTTTTCATTGATGTTGACCACCTTGGTAGTTGCATCAATCGCAATCATAGGTGCTGTCGGATACCTATACGTAGCAAACTTTGCACAAAATGATTCCAGCAAGAATACCCCAAAGACACAATCCGTTCCAGCTCCTGAATCCTCACAACCAAAGACGGAAACAACAAAAGTCCTATGGTCATTTAACGGTAAAGAGTGGCTATCTAGCGGGACAATACCTACATGTACCAATCCTTTAGATTTCAAACTACCAAGCGACATAAATATGGCAACATCGACCATATGGCCAGGTCAGATGAGAGGCAATGATTTCAAACCACATGGAGGTGTTCGTCACGACAATTCTTCTGGCAAAACAAACGTACACGCACCAATGGATGGCGTGCTATATCGTGCGGCAAACTACATTCAAGACAACGAAGTTCAATATATGATAGATATCATTAACAACTGTGGAATTGCTTATCGCTTGGATCATTTGCGAACACTATCTCCGAGATTAGCCGATGAATTGTCAAGTTTGCAGAAACCAACACGCAGCTCTGCAACCAACCCGATAAGCCCTGTTATTTTCAAACAAGATGAGTTAATTGCAACCGAGATTGGATTTAAAAATACACAAAATTATTTCTATGATCTAGGCGTATACGATCTGCGACAAAAAAATAAATCTGCGCAAAATAAAACATGGGCCTCCAATCACAATGCTGAACTAGGTCACTATGCTATCTGTTGGTTTGATTTGCTTCCCAATGAACAAAACCAAAGTCTAAGGAATTTACCGACTGGCAATGAGGGTAAAGTCAGTGATTATTGTAGTTAATTATTAGGTGGCAGTTCAACATCTGCTCTATTTAATACGTCGGACCCTAGAGCCCGACGTTTATTTTCTTTATGTTGTGTAATAATTTCTCGTCTAATATTTGTTATCATTCTCAGGGCATCCTTGAACTTCGCACACGCTTCAATTGCTTCTTGACCCAAGATCTCTGCTTTGTTATATGCATCAATCAACTCTACATTTGAATAGAATAGATCATCGTCTATTTTATCACTACAGGCACCTTGCACGCCTTCTCTAAAACGAAAAATACGACGCTCGAATGCATCGTATCCAATATCTCTAGCAATTACACGTTGATTTTTCTCCCTGTGCGTAGATTCGCACGGCGGATCCTCTTCCATAGACTATATATACCACACAGCTAATGCTTAGTCAATTTTCCAACTCTCTAGCACTTCATGGTATAGTTATACCTATCAAGCATAAGAAAAATTACAGGAGAACACATGGAATTTCTATTCAACACAGTCGATCAACTAAATTGGTGGGCAGTGCTAATTGCAGCTTTTGTACCGTTTCCTATCGGATTTTTGTGGTACAGCTTTGATTATGGTTATGGTAAAAGATGGGCAAAGATGGTTGGTCTAAAAAAATCAGACATCGAAAAATCTGATGGCATGGCAATGACATTCACAGTACTGGCAATTATTGCCGTTGCAACAGCCGTTGTGTTGGCTAGTCTCATGCAAGCAACTGGAACCATGGGGCTCGTAGACAGCGCTTTCTTTGGCATTATTATCGGAGTCGTTCTACGCGGTGGCGCGCACTTCATTCACAATGGATTCGCACGTCGTCCAGCGGAACTCACAATGTTAGATGTCAGTCATGATGTCGTCTCGATAACAGCCATGACTGTTATCCTCGGCGTTTTGGTCTAGGATAAAATACGAACATCTTTATGAAAAAGCGCGCTATTTGGTGCGCTTTTTCCATAGCTTTGATGGCCACCACATTGGCGAACCAACTTCCAGCGTCAATGCTGGAACCAAGAGTGAACGAACAACAAGTGTATCTAGCAACACACCGAATGCAACGATAAATGCAATCTGAACCAAGAAGAGAATTGGAATAACGGTCAGTGCACTAAATGTCGCGGCCAGTACAATACCAGCACTCGTTATTACACCACCTGTCACAACCAAGCCTTTGATTGTACCGCTGACTACACCACTCTTTATTGTCTCTTCACGAACACGCGACATCAAGAAAATATTGTAATCGATACCCAGCGCAACCAAAAAGACAAAGCCGAAAATAATCACCGACGGATCTGCACCTGGATAGTTCCACACATTATTGAATAACAAGGCGGATATACCAATCGTTGCACCAAATGATACCACTGTTGTGAGCAATAGAAGCAACGGTGCAACAATCGCTCGTAACAGCATCATCAGAATAATCGTGATAGCCAACAATATTAATGGCATCACAACCTCTACATCACGCAGGGCTGAACGATTAGTATCTAGCTGTGACGCCGTAATTCCTCCAACAAGTCCCTGGCTGTCGATATTTCGAACACCAACACGTAAACGCTCGACTGTCGATCGAGCAACCAATGAATCGGCCGGATCAACTAATGTCACTTGTAGTAGTACGTTGTTATCTGCAACGATTGCCTCGGCGTTTTTGTAAGGATAGATCTTTTCTGCTAACTCATCAATACTTGGAATCTGCTTGATTGCCGATGAATATGCCGCTTCTTGAACAGACTCGGGTAGCCCGGCTGTTTTTTCCAAAACACCCGCACGAACTTCAGCCAACTGTTCGGCACGATTTGTTGTAACGGCATTCCGAATTTTACTACGTAATTTTTTCTCTGCATCACCCACTGGCATTGCGTTGTTATCAACCCCACTGGCCGTCACTGCGACCGAGTCAACGCCCTCGTCATTATCTAAATACTGAACAACAGCGTCCTGCTTACTGCTATCAACAATCACATATGATGGAGCACCAGAGCCACTAGGGAAATGTGCATCCAAAATCTTTTGACCATCTCGTGCCTCTGATGCACCCAAAATTAAATTACTTTGTGCAACACCCTCAGCCTTTAGCTGAAATACACCGACGCACGCCGTCAACAAAAGTACCGTACAACCAACCCAGATCCTTCGTGGGTGTCGTCGAACGAAGACCCCGACCTTTGCCCACACGGGATGGTTCTTTTTGTAATCATGTTCTGCTTTAACCGGAACATACTTCGGTCGCCGTGGCCAAAAAGCCGACCTACCAAAAATATATAAAAGTGTTGGCAATAGAGTGAGAGCGGCAGCAACTGACAATGCAATGCCGATTCCGCCAACAGGACCAAGTGCCTTGTTGGATCCTAGATCTGAGAATAATAGGCACAATAGACCTGCAGTGACCGTTCCGCCAGCAGCAATAATTGGTTCGTATGATGCCTTGAGCGCTGCAACTGTCGCCTGAAGCTTGTCCTTGTGGTTTAGTAATTCTTCACGATAGCGAGCAATGTACAGTAATGAGTAGTCCGTTGCTGCGCCGATCACCAAAATGAATAGTATTCCTTGAACTTGTCCATTCAAGGTTATAAGCTCGGCTTCAGCAAGATAGTAAACAAGAATAATCGCCGCCGATAACGCAGAGAGGGACGAAAATAGAACAATAATCGGCAGCAGCGGAGAACGATACACAACCAACAGAATCAAGAAAACTACAGATAAGGCAACAATTAACAATGTACTGTCGATTCCAGAAAAAGCTTTCTGTAAATCGTGCGCAAACGATGCTGGCCCAGTCAATGTATATGAAACAGGCAAATTGGCGTCGCTTAATGTTGTCTTTATCGCAGGAAAGGCCGTCTTAAAATCAGCATTACTCTGCAGAGGTACAGTGACAATTGCTGCTTTTTCATCCTCAGACTGAATTACAGGACTAATATTGCCCGCCACGTCTTCGACTTCTTGTAGATCCTTAGTAATATCATTCAGACTTTTTACATCGGCATCTGTAAATTTTTTTCCTCCGTTTTCAAAAACAAGTAAAACAGGGATAGACGAATCATCAAAAAACTTATCGAATTGTTTATTTACCTTGGTTGAATCAGCATTTTCTGGCAAAAAAGTTGTCAAATCAGTACTAGACTGTTCACTAATCTTGCCAAAATATGGACCGCCGATTCCAGCCAACGCTATCCAGCCAACAACAAGAATACTTGGCAACAAAATACGAAGTCGGTGAAATAATTTCTTTTTTGACATCCCCTTTATTCTACCAAAAACGCTTACAAATAGGTGCGTTTTTGCGAAAATCCACCATCATATGTATATAATGACTTATCGATAGGAGGCTGATGGAGCTGGACCGACACAAGATCGAAGCGCGCGCATGGGATGTCTTGCGTATGAACAATCGCGGTACACACACGGTTCCTTCTGGTGAAGAAAAAACGAATAGCAAAAAAGAGATGTACGGACATGCATGGCTATGGGATAGTGCCGCGCATGCTATCGGCATGGCACACAAAGATCCTCAATTCGCAGCGATGGAAGTAAATCACATTCTAGAATCACAATGGAATAATGGCATGATTCCTAACATGCGATTCAAACGAGGTAGTTTTGACGGACACCTGTGGCTAACACGTATCTTGCACCCTCATGCTCACAAAGAAATCCACACTTCTGGCATCACGCAACCCCCCATGCTCGCAGAAGCGGTACAACGAGTCGGACAAAAAATACCAGATCGAGATGAACGACATGCATTTTTTGATCATTCATTAGACCGATTAATTCCCTACCATGAGTGGTTCTATAACGAACGGAGTCCTAGCGGAAATGGCGGAATTATAACGATTCACCCATGGGAGCATGGTCGAGATAACTCACCCAGTTCGATTGAACCAATGCGCGCTCATGACTATGGCGTTATTGGTGTTGCGATGAAGGGACTCTATAATGTCATTCACCGTTTACGACCCGACATTAAAAACGTACCAGAAGATCAACGAGCTAACAAAGACGAGGGACGGATAATGTCGCAAGCCTTCGTAAAAATATTGTTTGCTGGCTACGATTACAAGCGATTAATCGGCAAGGTACCTTTGCACGAGGACGTCCATATGAATAGCATTATGATTCGGGCAAACCAAGTACTTGAACAACTCGCAGATGAACAGGGAAGAACACTACCCGATTCACTACGAGAGAATATGCAAAAAACTCTTGCCAACCTAGATACGATGTGGGATCCAGAAATTCAGATGTATCTAAACAAAGATACAATGACAGATGAGCTTGTCCCCGTCCCGACCTCTGGTTCACTCGAACCATTGTATATTGGCGAGCTTTTACCTCCTGATAGAATTTCTGCGCTTTTAGGCCACATTCGTAATCCCCAAACGTTTGGTGCACGATACGGAATACCGTCCGTACCCCTCAATTCACCCTACTACCGCGAGCATAGTTACTGGGCTGGATCAGCATGGACATATCCCGAGTGGTTGATCCAAGACGGACTGTATCGGGCCGGGCGTCACTTGGCATCCAGAGAAATTGCGAACCTGTCTATTAGACGATCTGTTTATAGTGACTTTCACGAATACGCATCCGCCGAAACAGCAGAAGGACTAGGCGCACCAAACTTTTCGTGGACAGCCGCTCAGGTTATTGATATGCTACGTCGTCACCACTAATAATCAGCTTGTCGAGCTCTCAACGAGCTTTGTTCTCACAATAAAGCGCTCATTATAAGTTTGAGCCCGAGAGTCGTAGTTGCCAGAGCAGGTAATTAAAGTCAGTTGTTTATCAACCTCTTCTAGTTGTTCGAAAAGTTTATTCAAAGCCTTGGTTTCAGGATAACTACGAGCATCGATTACTTCAAACTGCCTCCATGATTTATCACCAAATTGTATCCGTACTATATCCCCTATTTCAATATCTTCCAAATTGGCAAAGATAGCGTCGTTATACCTGCCCAAAACATGTCCATCGATGATACTATTTCCTTTTTCACCGGGAATTGGGCTATCGATATACCAACCCGCCAAATGAATATTTGTCGGTACAGCTATAGCTTTATTCTGATCAATGCCAACTTTTTGGACACAACCAGACACATCAATACTAGGTATTTCTATCTTGCGCACTTCATTATCATCTACTGTGTATTCTTCGCAAGCCTTTTGGGGCACCGTCTCATCTGGATGATCTTTGGAATGCGTAATTATCTGCTTTGGTATTGTTACTTTTGAATCGTGCGTAGCATGGTATTGTTGCCACAAGCCCCAGGAGCCATAGACGATTAAAAAAACACTCACAATGAATACAATACCAGCAACTATTCTGTGCACGTACTTTTTTTATTTTTTATTTTCAATACACTCATAAAATTAATGTCCGTTGATAAAGGTTATACTAGGCTGATTTTTTGTGGTTTTTTCGTAAACCAAGTACAAGAATAACGATAAACAATGTGGTTGCTACAACAACAATCACAGTCGTTGTCATGTCACTATCTTTTTCGGAATATACAGAATCACGACTTTCCGCCTTATTTAACACCTGTGCAAGACCAGCGGGATCTTCGATCATACCGTCCACTTCTCCATCTAGGTCTAGATTGCCTCCATCAGTTACTTGATACGTTACAACTTTCACCTGCGCATCGGCGATAGTTTGATCAGAAACTGAAGCAGAATTGATTGTGAAGTAACCTGTATTTGGCTTAAATTTACGGACTATGAAATCACCTGATACGCCATAGTAGTATTGTACAACAGTCGCCGTAAAACCGTCTTCGCCACAATCCAAGTGAAAATCCATTAATCCGGCTGGATACTCATAGTCTGCATCATTAATCTCACTCATTTCAGTCTCAGCCACTATCGTAAGTGATTCGACCGAACACTGTTCATCGACCTCGAGTACCGCATACTCACCAGTGAGTGGATCGATCATGCTAGTTACATTTGCTTGTTCAGAGTCAGGCACTCCGTCATTATTGAGGTCATCTCCATTTTGTTCGGAGTTTTCTTCGACATAATCAGAAACTCCACCATTTCTGGTGTCACTACTACTTGATACGGGTGATTTTCCATCTTCGTCTTCGTCTGTAACCGCTTCTTCACTGGGACTCTCCGGGCGTTCGTAATCTGATCCATGTAACCGAGGGTAATCGTCGTCGACAGCGTACCAAATATCCTCAAAGTCCCATTCATCGAGCGGGGCGTTAGTTGCAAGCTGGAAGTAGTCAGTACTAGACTCATCAACACTCGTACAGTCAGCGAGCTCATTAACACCTGAGCAATTTAAGCTGTCGCCGTTATTGTCGTAGTAGTTATTACTGGAATCAACAGCTATGTCACCTTCGTCATAATAACCAATAAAGCCATTTATATTCGAGCCGCCTCCTCCTGTGCCATCCACTACCAAGCCAGCGCTAAAGGAGTCACTGATTGTGATTATTTCACCCTCGTAGTAGTAATCCTCTAATTGTCCAGAGAAACCACCGACATCAAAAGCGCCAACCACATCACCCGAGGCATATACATTGTCTATAGTTATACTTGCTATGGCGTTATCGTAGTCATCATTGTTAACATCTACAGTACCAAACACACCACCAACATTCTCCCAGCCGCTGACATTCATTTGTGAATACGAGTCTTCTATCACGATTTCACCAATATAATCATCATCCTCGCTATATACCTCAAGGTCACCAATCAAGCCGCCGAAGTTTGATCCCTCGTAGCCTAAATCAGCTAGCAGTAAGCCTGTTGAGTATGATTTACGAAGAATGATAGAACGACCATAATCAGCCTCTATCTCACCAAACAAACCACCGCAATCATAAGGACACTCAATGGTACCATCATAGGACAAGTATTCAAGCACAACAGAGCTAGACTGCTCATCATTTACTACGTAACCCACAAGGCCACCAGCACCTCCGTCGCTTGAAGTTACGTCCATAGTAGAGTGTACATTGCTAATATCAGTCAAATAGACACTCCCGGCAAGTGAACCAACACTACCATCACCCGTAATTGAACCGGATTCCAGCGTAACATTCTTTAATTCACCCCTGCTAACATACTTAAACAATCCAATCTCATAATCTGCAATGTCAACCGTGAACCCAGAAATCGTATAGGCCTGTCCGTCAAATACACCACGATATGGCTCACCATCCCACTCTTCACTACTCCCAATAGGCTCAAGGTTTTCGGTGCCAGTACAATCAATATCGCCCGTCAGCTTCAATGTAGCAAACCTGTTTTCTGCCGCATCATCAAAAGCCATTAGCTCTGCGCAGGTATCTACGTTAATAATTTCTGAATCTTGAGTTTCGTATATTTGCTCCGCCCATGCTCCACCTGCATAATCAGTTACTGCTTGAACCCGCACCTCGTACTCAGTATCTAATCTCAGATCATAAAACGTTGCTGTTGTGTCTGAGGTATTGTCATAATCAAGCGGGTTACTCCAATCACCTCCTACCTCTTGGATCTCAACTCTATAATTGTTGAGATCAAAACCTCCATCAGATTCTGGCTCCGACCAACTGACATCTACCTGATCAAGCCCCCCTCCCTCAACGGTCGACAGGCTAAGTGGCACTGAAGGGCCAGCCAAAAACGCAAATGGAGATCGCAAGGCGACTCCTTCCGTGCCATCCCAAATATCATCAAAATCCCATTGATTATACGGTGCATCAGAAGGGGCTAAGTTTTCAGCGATATCACTGCAATCATATGTTCCTGAACCTGCAACCCCCTCGCAATCTGATGTCCCAGCGGCTGTGACATCAAAGTAAGTGTTGCTAATGTTAACACTCGAATTTGACTCTACGCCAACCACACCTCCCTTAAAGGATGATCCGGTAAGCGTCGCAACAGAGACACTGTTGTTTATTTCCCTGTCATAGCATGTAACATTGTAGTATAGACCTACAAGGCCACCGACAGTGCTATCACCAGTGATGTTGCCCTCAACGTATGCATTGTTTATATATCGATATCCACACCCACTTTGTGAAGATCCTATCAAACCTCCAGCGACATCAGCGGTAATCGTTCCCGAGAAATGGTTGTCGTCCAATGTATGACCATATTCTGCGAATCCGATAAAACCACCGGCGTCACCATCTGGCACATTGACAGTACCGCTAAACGCAGACTTTTCAATGACCAAATCATCTTGCCATCCGTTAGTTCGACCAACAAGTCCGCCTGCATGATCAATGGCGGTGACAGAGCCTGCTGATCGTACGTCTCTGATAGTTGAGTAGCCAGCCCGACCTGCAAGTGTACCTACATATTGTCCGCCCGTGATATCTGTGGTTTCATCAAAGTATAAGCTGGTAATGAATGCCTCGTTCACAACACTAAATAAGCCAACTTCGTCTTCTTCGCGATCAATAAATAGTCCGCTGATTGTATGCCCGCGACCATCCAAAGTTCCCCTGAAATATTCAATCGGCGCAAAGCCAGCACCAGCATTCCAGGATGAAGTCGCAGAACAATCAATGTCATCAGTAAGCCAGTACAGCTTGTCCTCGGTATCTTCGGTAGATCCTATGCTCTGCAAATCATCACAATCCGAAACGAGGTATGGATCACCATATACGCCATTGCCCTCTCCGTCAAAGGCAAGTGCTCGACTAAATCCTAATAATCCAAAAACCAGAACCAAGAAAAAGATTGAATAACGCAACAAACCCGTTAACGATCCAGCTCGCAACATTAACTTCACAAAGAGTTCTCCTTTTTTATTCCCCGCCTAAAAACTTATGCTTTTAGTATACATCTAAGTTCATAAAAATAGTGCAAAAAAACTTCTAAAAAATATTGCTGTATACCCAAGCCAATTTGCACGAACTTAAACAAACTTATTGACTTATTAACAAGCTTATGTTAATATAAAAAGGTAAAGGTTTAAAAATAAAAAAATGACAGAACAAATTGAACCAAAAGATCCTCAACGAAGATCTGAAGAAAATCACGAAATTGACTCCGTATTCGAGGCTATCATGCAACGTGAGTTTTCAAATGACATAGAACCAAGTGATATTGATAAGTCTTACGAACCAGCTGAACTTCTATCGAGTCCCGAAGGAATGGGATCAGACATCGCAATTGCTCGTGCCCATATAGAGGATATGCGTGGATTAGTAGCAGAAACTCAAAAAAAGCAGGCCGATCTTCAGGCTGAACTCGACCGACACATCCATGAACAATTAACCAGCAAGCTGACTGGCATGCCAAACCGTGAAGCTTTTGTAGGTTGGCTTGACCAAGAAATAGCTTCACAACCAGATGCAAAATTGACCGTTGGCTTTCTCGATATGGACAAGCTCAAAACTATTAACGATACCTACGGTCACGAATGCGCCGACGATGCCATCCGCCAGATAGGCATTATCTTGAGCTCTGGTGTTCGCGAAGGCGAGGATATGATCGCCGCCCACCGCTCTGGTGATGAGTTCTTAATTGGAATTAATGGCGCTAGCCCCGAGCGCATTGAAGAATTTGCAAACTCAGCATTAGATGCAATCAACCGCCTCTACATCCGAAAAAATCCCGACGGTAATTCAGAAATTATTGAGCTTGACCACGACGATTCTGATATCGACCGAAGTAACCTCTATCAACTACATGCCAGTATGGGGTTTGCCCGTATGCGCGAAGGCATGGATGCTACTCAACTGATGATTGCTGCAGACAAAGCCATGTACCAAGCTAAAAAAACTGGCCGTAATCATATAGTTATTTCACCAGCAGACTAATCTATGTTGACTAATTTAAAAATATAACTTAAAGAAAAAACGCCCTTGATCCACATGGTATCTACGACGTTTTCCCTCATTGTATGCCATTGCAAAACTGCGTTAATATTTAACTATATCTAAAAATGAAGGGCCCATCGAGTTATTGCAACAAGAATACACTCTCTTCTTCTTTTGTCTTAACAAGACCTACACCACTCGAAAGTTATTTACTAGCATCATAGTCTTTCGCATTTTCATAAGCATGTGTGGCGATTTTCTCTAGTACTTTCATATCGATATCATCAAGTTTATTGGCATATATGCATCCTCTGCCTCGCGTATGCTTGCCGAGTGTGGCCAACTCATCTGCAAACTCATCGGCATCGCACGAAAGGTATAGTGAAATCTTTGCCTTACGAGGGCTAAATCCGATCTTAAACCAATCTGCCTCACACTTACTTTTGCTCACATAATGATATTTGCCAAAACCTATCATACTAGACCCCCACATTTTTGGCTTTTCACCAGAAACGTGCTGCATCATTTCTATTAGCTTATATGCTTCGTAGCGTCGCTTTTCGCTAACAGTTTCTAAAAATTTATCAACGCTTTGATCAGTAACTTTGGTTTTGGGTGTATATGCCATTTGTCTCCTCTTGTAGATATTGTACAACATAATAGACGCGTACTAGCGCTGACAAAACCTATCAACTGTAGAAATCGTTTTAATACTTATCTAGATACTCCCAGTGCATTCGCAAATGATCCACTACTGTATCCAAATATCTTTCTGGTAGGTACTTTGTGCTTTTTCTATACGGTACATGCTTATCAGCAGGAATTTTCGGGAGGTACAGAATAAGCGTTTTTTGTGCTTCATCTAAGTCATGTAATATCTGTGAATTGTTGATGT
Source organism: bacterium (assembly GCA_030429445.1). Classification (GTDB taxonomy): domain Bacteria; phylum Patescibacteriota; class Saccharimonadia; order Saccharimonadales; family Saccharimonadaceae; genus UBA2112. Next base: position 78,724 of record JAUIFG010000001.1, read on the forward strand.
GCTCGTTGTCTAGTTGAGACTGTGCATTGATTTCAGTCAGAGTTCTTCGTTCGATCTTTGGCTTTTCATTATTCGCGACAGCTTCTACAACTCCTGCATAGTATGGGTACCAGTAGCACATGTGCTTTAGGTCAATCCTTCTGTCTTTTTCTGATAATGATGGATTTGTAACGGACTCTATATACCTTTTGTATGCATTGTCTAGTTCATTTATATCGATTGTCATATTTTCTTTAAATCTCCTTGAATTCAAACTCTTCTGAAAATATAGTTTGCTGCTGCTTTTTTATATCCTGGCCCTTTACCGGTTTTGGATAATTCGCTATAGGAATCAGTCTGACCATCTTTACGCACAAAATACCCTGCTAGCTGTTGTTCCGAAATACGCCACTTATCTTTGGCGTGATTAGCGATAGCGATAAGTTCATAGTCGTCATCTAGGTTTGCCATGCTTGCATCACCGTGACTGTTGTTTGCAACCAGTATTCCGCCCCTCTTTAGGTACCTTTTTCCTGCCTGCGATACAAATCCTGCGTATTGTGAGATCAGTAAATCAAAATCCTGATCAAGGCCTAGCTGGTTATCATAGTTTTGCTTTATGTAAGAATATTTAGGGCTAGTGGAGTATTGTTTGTTATTCTCAACGAATGACCTTGCTTCTTCGCTTTCAACCATTTGTTTGAACTTTTCATAGGAATCCACATATACAACTTCAGGGAAAACAAGACTAGGCGTTATGTGTATATGGCTGCCTAAATACAAAGCTTTTTTGATGCCATATTTGTTTTTTAGCAGCTCAAACAAACCCAGTCGCTCAAAATGACGGGATAAAAAGTATTTATTGTATTCCTCTATAAATGTTGGCATACAGTAATTATCTCACAGGCATTCAAAGTACAGGTCATGGAACCTGGCCTGCTTTTCACCTGCTTGCCCCTTCACGAGGGGAGGGGCTGGATTCGAACTAAATTACAGGGGGTGAAATGAAAGAACCGCCATTTCTGACGGTTCCCTTACGAACTGTTTGTCTGACCAAGGAGAGAAGTTAGGGGCGGGTCTGGGAGCCTGGTCTACCTATTTCTCTGCTGGGTCTGGCTCACAGCGATAGAGGAAGTTATAGCTGTAATTAAGACTAATGTGGTTACTATTTAGTAACAACTTCACCCAAAATGGCAGATGATGCTTTTAGATAATCCTTAGTAACGCTCAGATCTAATGGTCGTTTGCCATCTTCGTTCACTGGGTGTAGTTGCCCTTCCGCATCCCATGACAGATTAGGATATTTGCTAAGTAGCTGTGGTAAATCTTCTCGCACGATCTCACTATTCAAACCGCCTGCAATGGCTATACCAGTTTGAGACAAATCAATTTGCTCATGGGCCTCAGCTATAAACGGTTCAAGGGCTGACGAATCGAGTCTTGTACCTGTGCCATGGGATGAATCAAATAATACATAGTCGAGAAGTTCTGCATATTGCCTAAGCACACAAACACTGTCTCTTGGACCGAGCGTATTCATAGCATCACCGTGCGCTTGCAGAAATACAGCAATCTCATTTTGCTTAACTTCTTCCAGAAAGCCCCACATTTCATTATTTGAATGCCATGGAAGCATGTCAAATTGGATAGCCTGTAACCAAGGTTCACCACGTTGAACGATTCTACTAAGGAACTTTGCACGGTATTCGCTACTACGTACATGTTCTACATCAAAGTATGCCTGTGCAACCGCAATAGTGTTAGGGTTAAGTTTATTGTGACGCAAAGCATTTCTGAACGATTCTTCTCCTACTGGGTACCAATCCTGGCCATATTTATTCTCAACATCTAGAAACTGAGTCTTATGGACTGCTTTTACTCCCAGTGCGAGCATCCTATTTCTATCGGGCAGGCCACATTCAATTGACATGGATTCGAGTGAAGCTTCAATTTCAGGACTAATCACGCCACTTACACCTACGTAGGGATGTTTTACCTCAGCTGTCATATAGATGATTGTCCATCATTCTTGATAATATTGAAAGTATAAGCATTGATGTAGAGTTTCAATTCTAGTCTGGGTATCAAAAAAGTCAGAACCGAATTAACAGTTCTGACTTAGTCTGATATGCATTGGCTCACAACCATACAGGAAGTCATAACTGCAATTAAGTTAGACTTAGCTACCTAATCATTCTTTATTTTTTTGTAGCTTGCTGCAATAAATATCCAGCCAAGTGCAAATTCAATCAGTGCGTGCAAAGCGAATGACATTGCATCTGCCTCAAGTCCATACTCAATCATCTTGTGTGGGTCTAGAGCCGAAGTTCGTACTCCTAGCAAGCCGCATAACGTATATGTGCCCATTGCAAAAAAGAAGTATCCAGCAAGTCTTAGATCGTTTGCCGTAACGGAGGTTTTAGCTACTTTATCCCTTAAACTCGTGGAGCTGAGTATAATTATAACCATCAGAATCGTCATAAGTACGCCAGCTGCTCCAAACATCCATGGCTGCCCAGATAGCGGCAAATATGCTACTGAGATGTAAAATAGCCCGCCTGCGGCAAACGCTGAAAATCTTTTTCTAGTGATCTTTGTCTTTAATAATGCGCCCAGTGCGATTAAGTACACCCCAAGCTTAAATGAAAACGCCCATACTAAGTATCTAGCGATTTTCCAAGCTTCCACATCATCGGGAAGCGTACCAGAACCTCCACCATTGTCAGCGAATGATTCGATATACCCTGGAAGCACAACATATCTGCCGAATATCGCCCAAAATAAAAACAGCAACCCTGTGACAATAAAAAGTAGGCTTAGTTTCTTTCTCATGAATGTATTATATCAATGATAATGCCGCCTATTGAACGAATCTGTATTTGTATCTAGGTTTCAATTCTAATCTGGGTATCAAAAAAACAGAACTGAATTAACAGTTCTGATTTCATCTATCATGGCTTGGCTCACAATTATCAAGGAAGTTATAACTGCAATTAAGCAGGATTTAGTCACTATCTGAATAAGCTTAGCTACTTAATCGTTCCTTAATCTTCCTTACCGTATTACAGTTACGAACGGTAATATTGCGGTATAGCTCGGTGCCTACTATTTTCGTCATTCCACTCTTTGTGACGTTTTTTCTGTCAACTTTCCAAATCAGAGCACCATGAACGTACTTTACTTCATCTATTTCTGGTTTGATTGTAAGTTTCTCCACGATAGACTTATCATTATAGCTATCCCAGAGAAACATTACATCACATTTCATCTCACTGCCATTAGTCCATTCTGGCGGTATTGAACCTGTAAGCTTATCAATATTATCTTTGTTCCTGAGCAAAACTTTTATATTTAAGCCAAATTTAACTTTTATAAGATACTCAAGTTTGTTGGAGAGCTTGGTTTCAGTATCATTTGAACTAAAGAATATATTTCCACTATTGATGTAGGTCGAAACACCTTTGAAGCCAGCTTCACTCATAGCGGCAACGAGTTGTTTCATGTCGATTTTATTATTACCACCGACATTTATTCCTCTAAGCAGTGCAACGTATTTCATGTCTTTATCATACCCCAAAACGAAAACAGAGGCATAACACCTCTGTTATTCTTAGTTCTAACCTTGGCTCGGCCTGGTGGTCTCGAGTAATGTAACAGAGGTACGCACGAGAAAAAATGGGACAAATGAGACACTTACATAGGGTGTCTCGTTTTTATTAGCTAAAGGAGGTTTTATATGGCAGACGTACCTAAACCAAAGAAATTAACGCGTAAAGAGCAGATTGAGCGGGATGCAATGGCACTTGCTGAGCTTCTCTACGACATATGGCAGGAGAAGAAAGATGACTTACCATCAAATAAGTGACGAAGACCTAGATGAGTTCATAAAGATTAGTGAAAAAGAAGGTAAAAAATACAGTTCTCGTGAAGATGCTCGAGATGCTGCTAGCAACCTAGTAGGCTTCTTCGATATCTTAATAGAAATGGACATGGAACACAGACGAAAGGACACTCGACTCAAGGATGAACCCGATGGTTTTGCATTCCCGAGCAAAGGGAGAAGCTGTTCACTGTGCGGACATCACATTGAAGGAGATATGTGGTGGGATAAATGGGGGCAGAAATGCATGGACTGTCATGAAGCATTCAAAAAGAAGATTATTCCAGGCTACTGCTTCAAAGATCATGATAATGAAAAACACATTACTCTCAGCAAGATTTCATGGAAGTTTGATATTCCAACTCAAACACTAAAGAAAATGATCCGTGAAGGAAAAATCAGAGTCAGAACTGTTAAAGGCAATGGCACAATGGTTGCGCTTAGAAAGGAAAATCTAAATCTTGGCGACATACTTAGGAAGGAGAAGAAGGAGTTAGAAAAACGACGAGCAGAAAAAGCTAAATAACTAGTCCTGGAAGTTTTCGGTTATTAGTCTCTCGACAATATTAACTGCGTCGTTGAAATAGCTTGGAAGGAACTCAGCCTTGATTTGATTATCATACCTTAGTCCTCCACGACCATTATTTAAAAGCTTGAGCTGTTTTATTGTTTCAAGCTCTTCATCAGAAAAGCCACACTCCTCTCTGTATGTTTCAGACAATTCTTGTTTGTCGTGGGTATAAGGACTTGCTCCAGTTTTAAGTCGAGCTACGGCCTTAATGGATAATTCAATAGCATGAGAAATGAGATAGTAAGAAACCTCCCAATTATCCCAGTTTCTGTTTTGGGGTTCATCTAAGGTTTTTGCTGCATTAAGAAAAATAACTGCCTTACGAGCAAACGGCCATTGCTTATAGTGATCTAGTGGTAAATTTTTCATATTGTCCTTATATTGCTCTTCAGGTCAGAGTAATCAGGCAGAATCGATGCTACTAAATTCCAAAACTTTGGGGAGTGATTGAGTTGTTTTAGGTGGCATAATTCATGAACAATAACGTAGTCTTGAAGTTGTTCAGGCAGGTATAGAATTTTGTAGTTGAAATTAAGGTTCTTTTTACTAGAACAGCTACCCCAACGAGACTTTAACTGCTTCACATTTATATTCTCAAATTCATATCCTAGTTCTTTGTTCCAGTGCTCAACCTTCTGCCTTACTAATTTTAGTGACTGGTTCTTATGTTTTTCGAAATGTTTATCAGATGTAATCCGCAATTCTGGTATGGTGTTTGTCTTATGACTTTCAAGTTTCTTAGCAATCCAGTCTTTCTTTGATTCAACAAAATGTTTAAGGGTGGATAGTTTTGTTCCCTTTGGCTTAGTCACGATTACATCACCGTCAGCATATACTGCCACTCTAAGTCTTTGTGCTCGATCGCTCACTCTAACAGTGTAGTTTATGGTTTGTCCGTATATTGAGAGCTTTTCTGTTCTCATTTGAATGTCTTCACAATCGCATCAGTTAAACGATTCTGAAGTTTATGGAAATCAGCAACCTCAATTCGACCTCTGAAGTCTTTCAGTGTCAGTTCAAGTACAGTGCGTTTGATATTCTTCATGAAAAGATCGTACTTGGATGAGTTCTGCCAATTCTTATCAAGCACCTCATCCTCAAGTTTTCCTGCAAGTTCAGTGGCGTATTCTTTGATCACACTATCATCGGCATCAGGCGCGAAGTCCTTTGTAATTAGATATATGCCGTACGCATTCAGATCCATGCCAGAATCTTCAGCTTCTTTATGAGCACTTTCAATATCTCTTTTAAGGGATTTGTATTCTTTGATACGCTCGGTGAGGCTTAATTGATTATTCTCAAATTCATCACGTATTGCACGCAAGCGTTCACTAAATTTCTGGAACTTTGGGTTAGATTCAATATGTTCAGATATCTCGTTCTTCAGCATTTTCTCGAGTTGAAGTGCTTGCTCTTTTTCTTCCATTTCATCAAGGCGTTGCATTACATAAATGTCACCTAATTCTAATGTCCGGAAGTTTTTAGTAATGCCTTCGTATTCGACATTTTCATTTATGAGCTTCTTGACCTTTTCACCAAAGCCTTTGAGTAAGTGCTTGTCGTCTGAGTCTTTAAATTCCTTCAAAAAGGCAATGTAGACGGAGGTTAGCCATTCAAATGATCGTACATACGGCTTCAGATAAGGATCTGGCGATAGAAACTCGAAAAGAGACTTTAGTCTATTGTATTTGGTAGTGAAGTATTGCTGTTTTTCTTCGTTATCTATAAATATGCGGAGGACACGTCTCAAGTTCTCATTGGATGGATCTTCGATGTTTACGCCTTCAAACAGCTTCATCACTTCTTCGTGCAACGATGCAAATCGGTCTTTTACTTGATCGATGTTAATCATTGCTTCTTCAATGACTTCTTCGTCAAAGTCCAGTGCATCATATAGATTTCTTGTGATGCCGTAATAGTCAATTATCTTTCCTGCTTCTTTGTTTGGGTATACCCGGTTGGTTCTAGCAATTGCTTGAAGAAGTGTGTGGTCCTGTAATGGCTTATCCAAATACATGACCTGTTCAATTGGCGCATCAAACCCTGTTAGAAGCATGTCACAAACCAAGACCATGCGTAGCGGGTGGTTAGGATTCTTGAAGTTACGAATTATCTGATCACGTTCACGTTTTGTTGTGTTGTATCGACGAAGCTCCTCGGTGTCAGTATTTGGATTACCAGGAGAATAAACTACTGCAGTCCATTCTTTTGGAACCATTGAGTCCAGCAGTTCTTTGTACTTTGCAGTTGTTTCACGATCATAACAAACAACCTGAGCCTTAAAACCACTAGGCTCAATGTAGAGTTTGTAATGTTCTACGATATCCCGCGCAACTGCTTCCATTCTTTGCGGCAACTTAACGATTGCTGACTTTTTACCATACTTTTTGACAAGTTCTTGCTTCTGTTCATCAGTTAAATCAACTGCTAGCTCGTCAAATTGCTCATCAACGCGCTTCTCATCTATTGCGAATTTAGACAGTCGTGCTTCGTAAGTGACCGGTAGGGTTGCTCCGTCATCTATTGCTTGTTGTATTGAGTAGTAATCAAGATATCGCTCGCCTTGTGGACCATAATTTCGATGAGTGTTTACAGTTTTTTTGTCGATCGGTGTCCCAGTAAATCCAAAGAAAAAAGCATTCTTAAAGGCGTTTCTTAAGTTGATTCCTGAAACACCTTCATCGCCACGATGCGCTTCGTCAGAAAGAACGATTATGTTTTTATCTAGGTTTTCAATTTCATCACCGAGCTCACTGAACTTCTGAATGGTTGAAATGAATATTCCACGATCGGGTGACTGAATAATATCCTCAAGATCTTTACGAGAGGTCACGCGTATTACGTTTTTACCGCCATGATTTACAAATTCATCAAAGACCTGATCATCCAAATCAATACGATCAATCAAGATGAACACTTTAGGGCTACTTAGCTTAGGAGCAAACCTCAACTTCCAAGCAGTAAAGAACATCGTGAGTGTCTTTCCAGAACCTTGCGTGTGCCAAACAAGACCTTGCTGATGTTCGTTCTCAAGTACTCGTTCAACTATCTTATTGGCGGCACGCTGTTGTTGGTAACGAGCAATCTTTTTAACGATACCTTCATCGGTCTGCTCATAGACAATAAAGTTTGCCATTATATCTAGGAGGTTTTCATGGGAGAGTAGGCTATGCAGCGTCATTTCAAGGTGACCCTCTGATGACTCTTTGTCTTCAGGATTACCACCATATTGTTTTAGTATTTCGTCATCTCGCCATCGTAAGAAATACTGCTCAGGTGCATAAGTGGCTCCGTATACTGTATTTATCCCGTCAGTAGCGATGTTGAAGAGGTTAGGGATAAACAACTTAGGGGCGACTCGTTCGTATCTCTTAATTTGTCCGAGCGCCTCTTCATAATCGGTACTTTCACTTGCTGTTGGAGATTTAGCCTCTATGTCTACAACCGGAATACCGTTAATAAATACAAGCACATCGGTACGTATGTTTTCTGTGTCGCCTGCAAAATAAAACTGGTTAGTAATAACAAATCGGTTGTTTGAAGGGTCGTCAAAATCTACTAGCTCGTACTTAGCAGTTTTTTGGGTAGCTTGGTCTTTTAAGCTCACTCCATTGCGTAGCAAATTGAGAAAATCTTGATTTGTATCAGCTTTACGAACTTCACGAATTATCGATGAAACGACCGTATCATTATCTAGGTCGTTGATTTTCTTAATGGACTCTTCTAGGTGTGACAAAATTAATACTTCTGACTCTTGATCTCGAAGCTTACTAAACACCTCGGGTTTTATGTATTCATATCCTAGCTTGTCGCGTAAAAAGCGAAGTACATACTGCTCAACTGTGGCATCTTCGTTAAATTTCACTTCACTGCTCCTTTTCTGTAATCCATTTAGCAATACGGCCAGTTTGAGGCGCTGATTCGTAGAGCTCGTTTATTTCTCTCACATACTGATCAAGCTTAGCCTTGGTTATCGTTGCTTTGTCTATAAGCAAACGGTTTTTAATCGCTAAGGCCTTCTTTGCGGTCGTTCTGTGTTGATCGAGTAGTTTTTCAAAATTGAAGTTGAGCTGAAAAAATGCCAGACCTACTTCTAATAATGTTAGGCCAACGCTAATTCTTATCAGCAGCGTTGATTCACCGTCGGTCAGTAGCTGCGAGAACTGCAGTAGTAATATCACGACCAGTAATACTACACTTATAATTCTCATTGCTACCGATGCAGCAGAGAATACCTCACACTGTTTTTCGTGTACTTTGTGTGTGTAGCTTAAGTTGTCAAATAGAGTTTCTACTGATTTTTTCATTATGTCGCCTCCTCATAAATAGGCACAAAGCGCCTAGCTGTCGCCACACAAACACCACCTACAATTGCGAAGCACTCCACATAGTGCGTACCGTTGTATTTTGTTGATTCTCTTTTTAACCTACGCCCTTGATCTTTAACAATCTGGCCTCTTAAATCTCCAATATCTCGGGCTTCATAGCTCAAGTTTCGAATTTTCCAGTAGTAATTAGCTTTTGAACCTAAACTTGATTTAACCTTGAATTCAAGGCTAGCCATTTTTGGTAAATAACGAATTGCAGGCCCGAGAAAACTCTTAAAGTGTTGATACTCTCTAAACCCTTTCCGACAAACCATTGGGACAATTTCTAGGCTTATTGAGCGATCAATTCTGACTGGAAATTTTTCATGAATATACATCTCATCTTCAGTTGGATATTTCTTTTCTAGCGACATAACTTCATTGAGCTCGGGATCATGCAGGGGAAAGACTCTCCCAAAAATTTTTCGCCACTCGAGGCATGCGCTTCCAAGATCATCGGATAACTCGTAATCACGAGCTTTTTGCGCTCTTCCTAGCGCAGATTGAACCCTTGTTAAAGCGTCACCGTCAAAATCTGCAGACTGATTTTCAAGCCATGCAAAATAACCTTCTACAATCTCTGGCCATGTCATGCCTTTTTTATAACTCGCGTCCAAGAAGCTTACGCAGAAAAATTCAATTTGGTAAGATTTTATTTTTGCACTCGATTTCGTGCGCCACCTTTTAATGAATTTTATTAGCTCACGTGTAACCCCAGTCTCTGCCTGAGAATCTTTGATCATTTTCATTTCCGCTCTAGGATCAAAGTTATCCCAAGAGCCACCATTCTCAGAATTTGGTATTGTGAATGTACCATCTTCATTTTCGTAACAAGGTAAGACCTCTACATTATGTTGGCCGTCTCCAAATTCAACTAAAACGACCTTGCCCCAGGATTTTACCTTTTCAGTTGTAGAGTAAGTTTCTTTTAGCTTATCCTTTGCACGCTGCAATAACGCAGAAGGTCCATTCGAATCGTAGCCCATATAGCGATCCAGGTCTTCTTTCGAGATTTTGAATATAAGATCAATGTCTCCAATAGGATGACGGGTTTCGGTCTTCTTGCCGTGCGAACCAATTATCAAACGAGTTTTAGGGTTATAGTCGCCTTCATAAAATTCACTGTAGAGTGATCGTGATACACCATTCTGTTTACGACTAACTTCATCACGTTGATTTGGAGTCAACTTAAGTCTTTCGTGCAGAAGGTCGAAATGAGCGTCCATCACACAGATACCTTTCCTGATAGTAAGTCTTGCATTAAACCTAATTTGAGTATTTCCTGATCTTTTTTGAGATATTGGTTTATGGCATTTTTTTCATCAACAAGCTTTAGTATCTTAATAATTTCTTCCTGTTCCCTAAGCGGTACTATCGGAACCTTGATTCCCGTTAGCATCCTTTTATTAAGTATGTTCATTGTGCCGCCATGACTTTGGGCTGCCAGCTGGGACTTAACGAAATCTGATGTCAATAAATAAGCGATGAAATAGGGATCTGCTTTCTTATGGTCAGGAGTAATCTTGATTAGGCGTGGGTTTATTATCCCAGCTTTGGTGTCTTTTGGTAAAACCAGCACCTTTCCTATAGTGCCCACCAAGCTTATCAGTACATCACCTGGCAGTACCCTGAAGGCATTTAGCTCTTTGTACTTATTTTCATCTATAAAATAGTCTCCCGCATACGCATCTCCGGCTATCACTTGCTCTTGGCCGTATACTTTATATCCGTCAGCCACGTAGAATGATTTTTTTAGACTTGAACCAAATGGGCCAGGCTTTATGGCGTTATTATTTTCGTTATCTGTGTAGTCCACTAAACTACCGACGCTCCAATTAGCTGGTATTTGACCGAGCACTGTGCTCTTAAAGTCCGTATGATTAATGCCCTTTATTAAAAGTTGTTGCATCATTGCTTTTTTAAGTTTAGTGTTGAAAGATAGCCCATTGACCGTGTGTACAATCTGCTTATCTATCATCTCAATAGTTTCAGCAATTTTTCTCTGGATAGACAGCCCAGGCAGCGGCACTCTATACATATCTCTAATAACACTAGGATGAGCTTTGAACTGATAATCGAATCTGTGATTTAGATGGAGTAAGTTCAGCTGATACGCCAGATACTTATAATCGATTTTGCTTCTGTCTAATATACGTAGGTACCCGGAAACATTCGTCACGGAAAAACGATGCTTTGGCCTATAGAAAAAATTACCACCACCATCCACAGACCATGAGATAAGTTCTTCATCAAACATATATTTACCGTACTCACCGAAGTACCCGCTATTTTTGATGGACGAGGAGTAGATTGGATAAGAACCAGGAAATGATGCAATGTCTTTTTTGGATATAACATTTCCACGACCCAGCTCAATTAGTCCTTGTTCTTCGAGCTCCCTCAAAGACAAAGTAGCTTCAGGTTTTTTCATCACTCAATCTCCATAGCCTAGTTCTTTAAGGCGTGCATCAAGCTCAGCATCAAGTTTTTGTGACTTTTCTCTCAAAGCAGAAATATCGGATATTACTGAGTTAACATCAATGTTCTCTTGTTTCTCTGATGTGTCAACGTAACGAGACACATTAAGATTGAAGTCATTTTTCTCTAGATCTTCAATGCTGACTACTTCTGCATATCTTTCAACGGTCTTAAACTCGTCTATAGTGTTGCTGATTTTTTCAATATCTTGGATTCTTAATCGATTCTGATTTTTCCCGGATTCATACTCATTCTCCGCATCTACCACGATTATTTTATTCTTCCGTGATGGCTCTTTGTTTTTATTAAATATGATAACCGCAGCCGGGATGCCGGTACCGTAAAACAGTTTCGGCGGTAGTGCAACAACTGCTTCAACTAGATCTTTGCTTAGAATTTGTTCTCGAATACGTGCTTCGGTATTACCTCTAAACAAAACACCATGAGGGACTACAACTCCCGCACGACCATTTTCATTCATAGAAGCTATTATGTGAAGCAAAAAAGCATAGTCTGCGTTCTTGTTCGGTGGCGTTTCATACCCATCATGTCGTCCATACTTATCATTTTTGAATCGCTCGTATGGCCATTCTTTTATTGAATAAGGAAAATTAGCTACTACTATGTCAAACTTTTGAAGAGTACCAGCGTTAGTAGTAAATTGTGGATTAGCAATTGTGTCACCTCTACGAATATCGGCTCCATCAAGACCATGCAGGAACATGTTGATCTTTGCAATTGCATAGGTTGAGATATTTACTTCCTGACCGTACAGGTAGAGTGAACGGGCCTTTTGCTCCCCATCTTTATCTCTAAGGTACTGGTAAGCTTCAAGCAAGAATCCGCCGGAGCCAACAGTTGGATCGTAAACATGATCCTTTGTATGTGGCTTGAGGATTCTCATTATCAAGCGTTCAACTTCGCGAGGCGTATAGAATTCGCCACCCTTTTTGCCAGCATCAGCTGCAAATTGCTGGATTAAGTATTCGTAGGCATCCCCAAGAACATCAGAGCTAAAATAGTTTTCGCCGAATTTGTATTTTGAGAAGTGATTAACGAGTTGCTGAAGTGTTTCATTAGGGAATTTATCTTCGTTAGCAAAATCTAGATCGTCAAAAATCTTATCCAATTTAGGACTATTTGCATTTGTAAGCTTGTCAAACACCTCGTTTAGTTTGATGCCGATATTTTTAGATGTATTTTGAATAACTTCCCAGTGTGCATCATCAGGGATCTGGAATCTGTGGTTATAATCAGCTTTTGCTATTTCTTCATCGTGGTACTCTTCAAGCGCTCGATCGTATTCTTCTTTCCAAACATCGTTCATGCGTTTGTAGAATAGAAGACCGAAAATGTACTTCTTATAATCTGAGCTATCAATCTTACCTCGCAAAATGTCTGCAGACCTCCACAGAAACGTTTTAAGTTTTGTAAGGTCCATATTCTGCTGAGTAGGGGTATCTTCAAGTACGGAGACCGACTTCGCCAACTTCTTATCTATAATTTGGGCGATATGGGCTTCTGTATAGACGCGATCTTCACGAGGACCGACTCTATCAGGTACTACTAATCCCTTTTTCTCCCAATTTCTTAGAGTGTCCTCATGGACTCCGAACTGCTTTGCAACTTCACCTATTGAATATGTCTTCATGATTTAATTTTATCAAATGATTTTGAATTTGTCAAAACTATTTATAAATCTTCATAGGTCTTCATAGGTCTATAGTTATCGCCATCCCTGTATTTTGACAAGTAATTATAAATGGTGCTAAAGTTTAATTGCACCTATTAAATAATTCAGCAAACAACAAAAAGGTAGTTTTAGACCGCGTTGTTGCTAAGCATACAAGTTTGGTGCACTTGTCTTCTTAGCAGTGACTCGGTCTTTTTTATTGGCCAGCCGCTTGCTGTCGTCGAAAGGAGCTTCTTATGACGACACAGCAAAACAACTTAACAATACAAAAAGTAAAAATAACGGAGCTTAAGGCTTCAAAGTACAATCCTAGAAAATGGTCAGAGGATGCCATTACTCAACTCAAAGAAAGCATTGTGCGTTTCGGAGTGGTTGATCCAATTCTGGTAAACGGGGCGTCCAATCGTAAAAACAATGTGATCGGTGGACATTTCCGTCTCAAAGTTTTAAAAGACCTCGGTCATGATGAGGTCCCGGTTGTATATGTAAACATTGCCGATGAATCTAAAGAGCGAGAGCTTAATCTACGACTCAATAAGAATCTTGGTGAATGGGATTATGAACTTTTGGCTGAGTTCAATGAAAATATCTTGAGTGATGTCGGCTTCAGTAGCGAGGAGATTGACGAGATTATTGATCTGGATCCTGCCGAGCCTGAGCAGTTTGACTTAAAAAAGGAGCTTGAAAAGCTCAACATCAAAAAAGTTAAAGCTAAGAAAGGCGAAGTATATCAGCTGGGTAAATCGCGATTGATGATTGGCGACAGTACTATCGAATCTGATGTTCTAAAGCTCATGAATAATGAGCAAGCAGACATGTGCTTGACTGATCCGCCCTACATACTCGACTACTTGAATGCCAAGCGGCACGGTAAGCCGACGCAAGGGTTTGGGGCAAAGCGCAATCGCCGTTACCTAGAAACTGATGTCCTACCTGATGACTTCACAGAAAAATGGATGGCCAATGTCGCGAAGGTCGCTAAACCCGACTTCAGCATCATCTGTTATGAGAACTGGAAGAACCTCGTAACTATTTGGTCGGAAATGGCGAAGCATTGGAAGATCAAGAATATGATCGTATGGCATGTTCCAACACGCCATCAGGGATTCGCATCAAAATACAAATTCTTCAGCAAGCACGACATTGCCATGGTCGGTGCAAGCGGAACGGTTGAATACAATCACGATGAGGAGCCCGATGGGTTGCAGGAAGAATACCAAACAGCGCTCTACGCTATAGCTGGCAAGCCACAGTGGGAAGGCTACGATAAGGGCAAACGAGTGCAGCCAACTGACTTCATTAGCTTCAATGCTAATGATGAGAAGAATTCGGGACAAGGCGTCATATTCGGTACAAAGCCGATAGAGATACTCATCCCATATATAAAAGTGCTTACTAAACGCGGTGATTTAGTGCTAGAAACGTTTGGTGGCAGTGGGTCAACTCTTATAGCGGCAACTAAACTGGGTAGACGCTGTTACATCATGGAAAAGTCTCCAGTCTACGCTGAAGTCATCATGAAACGTTGGGAAAAACTGACTGGCGAGAAACGGGTTCATATAGATGAAGAATCGAAGTAAAAAGAAATCTCGTTTCTTACGCGAGCTCGAAACAAACCCTATAGTTGAGCGAGCCTGTAGAAGAGTTGGTGTCTCGCGTTCGACCTACTATAGATGGCTTACAGAAGATGATGAATTTCGCGAGTTAGCCGAATCATCTAAGGAACGAGGCTTGGATAAAATGAATGACTTTGCTGAGTCAAAGCTGCTCGAGAATGTTTCATCTAATCTTCACCAAGCAATCACCTATTGGCTTAGCAATAACAGCAAACGCTATCAACGTCCTACAACCATACTTCATTTCCGTGAGAACGAAAGACTATCCAGTATGTTGAAGTCTCAGCAAGAAATCATTAACTGGCTGACCAATATTATTGGCGAAGATAAAGTCATTCGAATGATGGGCGATGGCAGCTTGGATACGTTCTTGCAAAGGGCTAGAAAGGACAAGGATATTGATATGAATTAGTCCTAGACTTCCATAGATTAGTGCGGCATTAGTGTTAGTGTGAATGATCAACAAACAACAGATCTAAAATACTGCCTCTATGCCCGAAAATCGTCGGAAACTGATGAACGACAAGCGATGTCCATTGGTGCACAAACCAAAGAAATGCTAGAGATGGCCGAGCGTGAGTCGCTTAATATTGTGCAGACGCTCGAAGAAAGCCACTCTGCAAAAGAGTCTGGTCAGCGTCCAGTGTTTAATCAGATGGTACAAGAGCTCCGTTCCGGAGAATATAACGCCATACTTACCTGGGCGCCTGATCGACTCAGCAGAAATGCTGGAGACTTGGGTGCACTTGTCGACATGATGGACAGCAACTTGCTCCAACAAATTCGCACTTACGGACAACAATTTTCGAATACACCCAACGAAAAGTTCTTACTCATGATTCTGTGCTCTCAAGCGAAACTTGAAAACGATAATAAGGGCGTAAATGTTAAGCGAGGAATTCGAGCCAAATGCGAGCAAGGTTGGCGACCTGGTGCGGCTCCGATGGGGTATATAAACATCTCGGAAAATGGCAATAAGATAATTATCCAAGATCCTGAACGAGCCGATACAGTCCGACAAATGTTCGAACGAGCAGCAATGGGATGGAGCGGACGGGATATTCATATGTGGCTTCGCAAAAGTAGATTTAGAACCAGGAAAGATACGAGGGTTACTTTAAGTCACGTACTCGCAACGCTTAATAACACCTTCTATTACGGCGAATTCAAATATCCCGAAAAGACAGGTCCGTTATATAAAGGTGCGCACGAACCAATCATTACTCGCGAATTGTTCGACGCCGTGCAAGCAACCAGAAGTATTCCTCCCAAAGCACGATGGGGATCAAAGCAATTTGCTTTCAAAGGACTGCTTAAATGTGCGAGCTGTGGAACTGCTGCAATCGGCGAAGAAAAATTTAAGCAAATAAAGCTGAAGCGAGGCAGAGTCAGAACTAAAACCCAAAGATATATCTACTACCACTGCACGCGTCGTGTGGATTATTACTGCCCAGAGCCATACATCAACGAAAACAAGTTAATCGAAGAACTGATCATCTTTATGCAAGATCTTGATGAAAGCAAAGTGAAGATGACTGAAAAGCTAAAGTATGACATCTATAACTTTAAGAGGCTTAGTAGCAATGCATTAGAAGTTCGTGGCATAGAGCACGAAGAGGTAGAAAGTGATTTTAAAATGTATGCCATGTATGTGCTCAGAAATGGAAGTCTGCAGGAACGAGCACGATTCATGCTGGGCTTAAACCTTCCGCTCGCACTACATAAAGGAAAAATAATCTTAACCAGAAAACGATTGGTCGGAAAGCGATCAGCTTCGCCTCACAAAGAAGCTCGAGTCAATTAATCCTCTCTAGTTATAATCACATCTCCATTGTATGAGACGAATTTGGTACGACCCCGATAGCCGCGATCAAACGGAGCTAAGACATTGTGCAAATCTTCGAAAAATCTTCCAGAATTGTCGTGTGATGGAAATGGGATTTTTATATTGTTGTTTAAGACTGGTAATCGCTGCTCAACAAGTAGATAGTCAAATAGCGCATCGAACACGGTAGCTTTTATGAGAACCACTCCTACTTGGGGTTTTTCAGGATTGTAGGGTCCGGGTGCGATGAGTGATTTGATTTCTTTGGCTAATTCTTCTCGCCTATTATTAATCAGCTGTACTTTTTTGTAGCCATACATACTAAGTTTTATGGGATCGGGTATGGAGTCGATCAAGTAGTAGCCATCATTTTTAAAACGTTCGAGTATAGATTTCTTGTTCTTGCGTATTTCTTTTACAGATCCACCATTTTGATCTCGGTATTCTGGATAGAGTAGACGTATAAGGTTTATAAACAGCGCATCTTTTTCTTTAACGTTTTCGTAGTAGAAGAATCGTTCAATATTTTCAGGTGGCGCTTCAGCTACAAACAGAATTTTGATTTTATCTGGTTTGTATTTCAATCTGGCTGATTGGATTTTATTCATGTCACCTTTCTTTGAGAAGGTGTCAAAAATAAAAGGACACCCGCTCTAGGTGTCTAAACCAGCTAAATGGATTGAACCAAATAGTTTATTGAACGGATGCCCATTTGCTGGTTCAATCGTTCAATAAATGAACTGGGTATGTTTAACCCATTTAACTGATTTAGACTCCTGTATTGTAGCAGGTATTACCCCTGTTGCGAAGTCTTTAATTGGGCTAGATCTTTACAAGTTGATACGATATGTTTATGAAGAAATTAGGAATTATGAAGAAAGTACCAGTAAGGAGTGTATGGCAAAACGAAGCCCGCGACTTTACTCCATGGCTGGCAAATGAAGAAAATGTACAGCACCTTAGCGAGGTTCTGGGCATTGAAATGTTTAATATTCAGACCGAGATGGGTGTAGGCAGCTTTTCGGTAGATATATTGGCCGAAGACGAGCGTGGCGAAAAGATAATTGTAGAAAATCAATATAGTAAGACTGATCACGATCATCTTGGAAAGCTCATAACGTACGCTTCTGGCTTTGATGCAAAGTATATAGTTTGGATCGTTGAAAAAGCACGACAAGAGCATGAACAAGCAATTGACTGGCTAAACGAAAACACTACTGAAGATGCAAATTTCTTCTTAGTAGAAATTGAGTTATGGCAAATTGGTGATTCATTGCCAGCTCCCAAGTTTAACTTAATAGCGAACCCAAATGAGTGGGCAAAAACTGTTAAGCAAACGTCTAAAGGTAACCAGGAACTTTCAGACACAAAACTCAAGCAACAAGCGTTCTTTGAGGCACTAAAGGAATATGGCGAAGACGGATCAAAATACGTTAAAAGCTGGCAAAAAGCACAACCTCAGCATTGGTATAACATTACAATTGGTACTTCAAAAGCCAACTTGGCAGCAACTGTGAACACTAGAGAGAACCGAGTCGGAATGGAGCTGTATATTCATGATGACAAGGATCTATTTCATAGACTTGAAAGCAAGAGAGATGCAATTGAGCCCGAACTAGGCTATAAACTTGACTGGCAAGCGCTTGATGGCAAAAAAGGTGCTCGTATCATAGCAACTCATGAGGGAAATTTCTTGGATGAAGAGGTTAGACAAGAGCTTATCGAGTGGCTTCATGGTCAGGCTGAAAACTTTACCAGAGTCTTCAAAAAGCGACTAGTTTAGCTAAAGGTCTCGAAAACAAAATACCACTCGCAAAGGAGTGGTATTTATATTTACTGACCAAATTCTTGTGAGGGTTAAAGGTTTCGAAAAACAATCAACCTTTTCAAGTGCTTGGTCTGGCTCCGGCGACTGGATTCGAACCAGTGGCCATTCGATTAACAGTCGAATGCTCTACCGCTGAGCTACGCCGGAATAGTTGTTACCGAACGATCGATTCTATATATAAAAAGGAATCGATCAGAATAACAGATGCCATTGTAATAGATATAGGGGTGAGCGTCAAGATGACAAAACCTGGGATTATTATTTCTCCCAGGCAAACTCCGGATGACCAAAATGTCCGTACTGCGCGGTTTTTTCATATATTGGTCGTTTCAGATCGAGAAGCTTGATAATCCCCTTTGGTGACAAATCATATTCTTTGACACGCTCTTCGTGACCATCAACAACAACCGTCGCTTCGAGAGGCTGATCATGGCCAATCGCGTAGGCCAGATACACGAACACTTCTTTTGCACCCTCTTTTTTCAAATAGTCTACTGCGATGCGCCGAGCCGCATAGGCAGCCGAGCGGTCTACCTTGCTCGGATCCTTGCCGCTAAATGCGCCGCCGCCAATTGGAATGCGCGGCCCGTAATTATCAACGACAAGCTTGCGCCCCGTCAAACCTGCATCGGCGTCAAATCCACCCTGTTGCCAGTCACCCGCCGGATTAATATGCAGTTCAACGCTATCGTCACTTTTTGCAAGTGATTGTTTCTTTAACCATGCGACAACTTTGGTTTTTAATTTGTTGCTTGGTGCGTTTTGAAAGCTTGCTACAACAGACACAATCTTGTCATCGGTGAGCGTCACTTGAGTCTTGCCATCAAACGGCCACACATCATACAAATGCTGGTTTAGTCGACGCGCCAACACAACTTCGAGTGGCAAGAGTTCATCTGTATCATCGCATGCATAGCCAACCATAATCCCTTGATCGCCCGCACCGCCCATATCAACACCTTGGGCAATTCCGGTACTTTGTGCTGCAATACGTTCGACGACTTCAACATCACCGGCAATGCGATGTACAATTCCCGTGATATCAATATCTTTTGCTTTTGAGGTTACTTCGCCCGTTACAAAAACCGTTCCATGACCACCAGCAACATCAATCGCCACACGCGCATGTACATCTTGTTTCAAATGTTCATCCAAAATTGCATCGGATACTCGATCGCAAATTTTATCTGGATGTTTTGGGCTAACAGATTCAGCGGTTTTATATTTTGACATAAAAATAACTCCTTTCGCGCATCTCTTCGGCCGTTTTGAAAAGATAAAGGAGTTGTTCATTATCTTCCCGCTAGGGCTAGAAGGAGCACCGAATTAAACCGGTTGCTGGCAGGTCGTCGAGCTAGATCTCTCGCTGCACTCTGGATACGCAATTAATTAATGTACTTGGTACATTGTAACACGCTTATACTGCGTCTTTTGGAATCTCTTTTGATTTGAGAGCTTCAATCTTTTGGACCAACCCCTTGATAGCATCCCACGAAGCCCCTTCCGACAAAACCGACAATGCGTACGCGCCTTTGTTTGAGCTATAGATGACTCCGGCATCGTTATATACATCACCTTCTTCACCAACGACATGGGTGATCGTACCGCTCGCAACTCCAGCCGGAATTCCATCACTAGCACGTACAGATCGCATCGTACTCAATATCTTTTGACCACCCTCGATTCGTGCAATGTCATTACCATATAGGCCAACTATTAGTTTTTGTAGGTCATTCGCTGATGTAACCGTTTCTTCACCAACAAAGACCGTGTTCTTTAGTCCCAATTCTTTCGCTCGCGACGTCAATGTTGCGTGACCAAAGTGTTCATAAAAACCAACTCGACAGTCATAGTCAAATTTTTGCAACATATCCTTAAAACAATCCTCTGCATTGGTGCTACCAACAATAACATCAACGGGGCGTGATTTGCCCGCATGTTTTTCCATGATATACGTGTAAGCAAGATAGAAGGAATAAATACCCGCGGAGGGCATCCGAGCATCACCGCGATACGTTGCACTACGCGGATTGCGCACGCCACTGAGCTCTTGGAATGCCATACTATAAGTTCCAGGGTTGTCCTGGGCATACTGAGACAATAGCGCCGAAAAACCAACGCTTGTCGGAGTATAATCGCGGGTATAATCAGTTGTTGGACCAACTACTTTTGTTGCACCTACCGCCCTATCAGCCTTTTTGTTGATATAGTCCGTAACGGATTTTGCGGCCCGTGGCATATCAATAGCTCGACCGTTCTTGCCATTTGTGCGTGATATTTCTTTGAAATCGAGTGTTTTTACCTTGTTCACTCCTGGCTGAATTACCAACTCTGAAGCAATGCCTTGCTCCAAATAGTCCTCCATACGATCCTCATTTACTGTAAAGACCAACCTGGCAAGCTCACTGGCAACGCTATCGATCCTATCCTCGGGAACATCTGCGGTAAAATCAAGCCAGCTCAATACAATCCGTCCTGGAATAGCATCTGTTTCTTTGTCCACTGTGATTGGCATCGGTACAGCCATACGACTATTAAGCTTTGCGGCAAGGGCGCGCGCAATATCATCAGTCACTGGCGCCGGCGTCTCGTCAATTGAAATCCGTATGGTATTTTCACTATCCGAGTCAGGCTCTACTTTTGCCAAAGCCTGTTGCAGTTCGGTGATGTTGCATTTGCCACCTGTAATCGATGGTACTAGTTGCAATTTACTATCCACTAATTTTAACGTTGCATTTTGTGGCGGAATACTACAATCTTCACCAACCTGACTAGTTGTGTACTCTGAAATCTTATCCCTATTATAGGTATATGCAATCTCACCAGGTTCACTGATCGTTGGAACCCACCAGATTGATCCGGGCACAAACCGCAAAAAGAATGGGTAGGTAATTTCACTCAAACGTGACTCGTTATCGACACCGATACCAACATCGCTCATTTTTGGCGTTTGAAAAGCTGCCTCATTTTTGCCAAAGTAAATCCCAAGCTTTAATCCACCATACAGACCATCGAGCTTCTTTGAAGCTTCTTCGTATTTCATGCCCCCCAGCGGTACACCATCAACAACAACACCCGGAATAAGCCGACTGCTTGGATAAACTATTTGGTAAACCGTCTGGCCCAAAATAAATAGAGCAATCACAATGACAACGATTAGTTTCCAATTGGTCTTGAGCCAATAATTAAACTCGAGCGTATTCATACTTAACAGTATAAATTACGCTTGTGCTTTTGTCACTTGAACAAACACTATTTGGTTCGTAACGCCTCAATCTGACGTGTCAGCTCAGCGATGGCGCCCCAACTACTACCCTTTGTCAAAATCGTTAGGACATAGTTACCAGTAGGGCTGTATACAATCGCTGCATCATTCAGATAATCCTCCAAAAAACCAACTTTATCTGCAACGGTACCCTTTGCACCCGCAGGAATACCTTGCCGGAAAATATTTCGCTCCATTGCAGACAACAATGTATTCGTGCTGGTCTTTGACAATATCTGTCCTGCGTATAGCGAGCCGACAAATGTCGTCAAGTCACCAGCAGTTGTCTCGATATACTTATGAACAAAAGAACTATTACTGAGTCCAATCGCATGAATCTCGTTGGTAATTGTTTGAAAACCTATTTTGTACAATAACGTCTCGGCACATTCGTTATCTGATTTGACAATCATATCATCAAAACACTTTGCTAAATTACGCCCACCATGTACCTGATCTGACCACTTCCACGTACCAGATTCAATTCGTTTCAAGGTGCTGTACGCAACAAAAAGTTTGTACGTACTCGCTGTTCGAAAAAGTTTTTTGTCCTGATAAACGGCGCGACGCTTTTGACCATCCAGTTCTATAAAACTAACCCCAAAACTACCCGAATGCGACTCGGCAAACTGTGAAATAAGTGCACTAATTCCCGTGTCGGTTGCACTATACTGACGTGTGTAAGTTATTTGCGGAGCAACCGTACTCACTTTTGCATCGACAGAGTCCTTTGATCCAGATAGCCAATCTTGAATCGCTTTTATTGTTGCGTCTGTGTTAAGTTTTTGGCCAGTAGCACCCAGCTTTTGTGATACAACTGTAAAATCAAGCGTCGTTATACGACTAGTGCCTGCTGTTTTTGCAAGCTTTGGTGCAACCTGTTTTGCAAAGAATTCATCGGCACGTTTTTTGTTAACAATAGCAACTAGTTCGCCGTCTGATGTTTTGAAATCCAACCAAGACAATAGCGTTGGTTGTGTTACGTTTACAGTCTCATCAGCCACTGCAATCGTTAGTCCCGCTGCAGTTCTATCTTGTATCGTTGCGGCAAACTTCCCTGCTTTGATATCCGATATTTCCGCTGGTTCTGGCTCGATAGATATCTTTATTTTGGCATCAGATATACGTGGCTTTGCATTTTTGAGCAACGACAAAACATCGTTAGTTTTGCACGTCCCGCCATCAATTGCCGAAACCACCTGCAGGCGGTCGTTTTCGTATTTTATCGTAGCGTTTTGTGACTTTACTATGCATTCTTTTCCAAATTCCTTATTGATATACTCCATTATTTTTTTGGAGTCATTTTGATATGTTGGATCAACTCGATTATCAGAAAGTAAATGCGCCCACCACAAAGAGGTTGGAATGAGGCGTTGCCACCATTCATAATTACTGGCTTTTACTTGTTTTGTACTGTCAATCGACAATCCTACTTCAGCTGGTTTTGGTTCTTGGTACGGCTTGTCTCCATCGCCAAAATACAGTTGCAGCGATAGATTCGCATACTGCTTGTTCAGTGTCTTGGTCGCTTCTTTCATCGACTTTCCACCAACTGGAACACTATCAATAACGGCATGCAGAGGAAGCCTATCCCAAGGGTATACCAACTGAGCAAGAATCATTGCAATACCAAGGCCAGTTGCCACAAACACACCAGATTTAACCTTATGTTCTATAACGTGCGAACTAACCTGTTCGAACCACTGCAACTTCATGATATTAGTATATCATTTTTCTAGTATGTCTAGTGCTTTCTTGAGTGCATCAACTTCTGCTTGATCGGCACCGTTGGCCGCACGCTTTGTTATCTCTGTTCTCAACCATGAATAATGTTTATTGTCGACAGAACTTGATACAGTTACGATGCGAATTGACCTAGCTGATTTGTCAGATTTTGTCAGATAATTTTTTGCGATCAAACCGTCAATATGAATTGCGACGGTTGATACAGATTTGTAACCAAGTGCTCGCATGATCTCTCGATAGCTCGGCGCGTAATTATGCTCATCCAAAAAATCACTAATAAATTGTAGGAGTTCTTGTTGTTTTTTAGTTGTTCTTTCGCCCATTCTTTGTTCCTCGATATACTCCTCCGACTGCGAGCCCTGCCAGACCCCACCATATTATACTTACGGTATCATCAACCCAGACTGGTAGCAATAATCCAATTGCAGCGAGCGCGCAACCACTCGCAAACACTCCCAGGCTCAATGCACCGCGTCGCCTTGTCCATAATCTACGCATAATTTCGACATACAACCAAACAAATAATGCGAGGCCCAGCCACCCAACTTCATGAGCAATAAATAAATACTGATTCTCGATTATCAAAGGCTCGTCTGTTAATAACGACGCCGAACCCGTGCTACCTATCCCGCCACCAACCGGCTGTTCAAACATGCGCATAGCACCATGGGCGAGCGAACTGACATGCTCACTATTCGAATCAACTCTACCTCCACCATTCGGATCATCGTGCCATAGAATATGCGAAATGACAGGATCGGTTCGAGCGATGAACAAAAGTGAGGCAATCAAAACAAGGCCAATTCCTAGCACCACAAACAAACGCTTGCGTTGCTTGGGTTGCGCCAAAACAGCAATAATTATTGCCAAGGCAATCAAAAATCCGCCCAACGCGCTTCGTGAATACGAAACCGCGAGCATCAAACCCGCCGATGCAACTGCAAGCCCCATTACCCAATGATGGTCATTTTTTAGCTTGCGCCCGAATTTAATCGCCGCCGCTATAATAAGCGTGACTACTATGATTGCATACGCACCGAGAGGGTTCGGTCCCCGTAGCGTACTATTTATCCGAACGTAATTCTCATTATCATCAACGGTGAGATATGGTGCTATCGTTTCCGCACCATAACCAAGTGACGTCAAAGTATCACGCGGCAGAACAAACATCTGCAACAGCGCAAATCCCAGCACTACTACCGCACCCGAAAAAATAGCGTACAAAAACAAACGCCGAAAACCCGGCAATAACTTGGCAGCTCCGTATATTAACGTAAAGTACAAGACATATCGAAGGTCAATGAGTAGCCCTGCATTCTCGGCTGTCGGATTGTTTTGAAATAGTATAAATAATAATACGTGGAATCCTGCATACGCCAGAATGATCTGAATCAATCGATCATTCAAAAATTGAGCGAACATTTCTCGTCGGTAAACGATCGCAAGAAACAACACGGTTGCCACACCCATCAACAACTCTTTCCATGATTTCAAAATCAAATCAAAATCGGGATATATTGTAGAGATCCAAACGGTCAGTGGTGTATGCAACACAATGCCAAACGCAATAACTAACAGAACCCCCGCAAATAGACGCTCTGCCACACTTGGCTTCATGTATTCAGTATACCTCAACAGATTAGGATTTACCCACTTGAATGCTATAATGAGAGCACCTATGCCGACAAAAAACGCCAAATTATACAGCATACTCCTCGTACTTGCTGACGTCTTTGTTCTGGTCGCAGCATTTACACTCGCATACATATTACGAGTACAGCTTGATCACCGCCCTCTTGTTTCAAATGTCTATGCGATCGACTTTTTACAAGCATCTCTGATCATTGTGCCAATTTGGATTTTGATATTTGCTTCTATCGGTCTGTACAGTGCAAGCGTATACAACCGTCGTCTTGTTGAATGGAGCAAGATCGCGCTCGGTGCATTTATCGGTATTCTCGTTGTTATTGGTTGGGAATATATTAGCGAAAAGAGCATCTTTCCCGCACGACTCGTCGTAGTATATGCACTACTTGGCTCGTTCTTGCTATTACTTTTTGAACGTGAAGTTCTGCGACTTATTCGTGGATTGTCCTATCGATTTGGTCACGGAATTCGACGCGTACTGATAGTCGGCAATAGTGATGCAACGTACGATATCGCTCGCAACCTTGCTAACACCAAAAGCAGCGGATACAAAATTGTCGCAATTGCCGGACCCGCAAAAGTTGTACCCGAAGGTCTAGGGATTCATCACTATTCATCTGTTGAATCAGCGCTCAAGCAAATCAAGAGGTTGCGAATCAGTACAATTATCCAAACCGATTTATACGATAGCACCGATCGCAACCAGCGCGTTCTCAATGCTGCACAAACAAATCACATCAATTATAGTTTCATTCCTGGTGAGCCCGAATTTTATGCTGGCAAAAATACGGTAGATGTATTCCTGGGTTATCCAATAATATCTGTCAGTCAGACGCCGTTGATTGGTTGGGGAGCTATCGCCAAAGCAATCTTCGATAGAGTCGCTGCTTTACTGATAGTAATTGTACTCTCGCCAGTTTTTCTTGTTATCATTATTTTGCAAAAATTACTCGATCCTGGACCGTTATTTTATACCAGCAAACGCCTTAGTCGATTCAGTCATCCCGTAAACCTTATAAAGTTTCGAAGTATGCGTCATCGAACTACGGCACACCTAGATGCTGCAGAAGAATTTCGCCAGATGGGACGCGAAGACCTGGCCGTAGAATATGAGAAAAATCGCAAAGTGACTAATGATCCACGAGTAACAAAATTTGGTCAGTTTCTCCGCGATACATCCCTAGATGAATTGCCTCAACTGTTCAATGTGTTGCGTGGTGATTTGAGCCTCGTTGGACCCCGACCAATCCTTCCCCAGGAAGCAAAGTTTTCACCAACAAAAACAGCTCTTTTGCATAGCGTAAAATCAGGAGTTACTGGACTATGGCAGGTGAGCGGACGAAGTAATTTGTCGTTTGAAGAACGCATCGAACTTGAACTTTTCTACGCACGCAACTGGTCGTTTTGGATGGATATCAGAATATTATTCAAAACTATCGCCGTTGTCTTTCGTAGGACGGGAGCAAAGTAGTGTCAGCCCCAAAAATTGCGATTGTTGCTGATTGGCTGACTGATTTTGGTGGTGCCGAACGGGTCATTTTGGCACTTGTTGAAGCATTCCCAGACGCACCCGTGTACACTTCTGTATATCAACCATCTCCCGAACTAAAAGATGCCTTAAAAGGCGTAGACATCCGGACAACCTACCTCCAAAAAGTTCCGGGGCCCTTTCGCAAACTGCACAAATTTTTTCCGCATGTTCGCGGACTAGCGTTTCGAAAACTAGACCTGTCTGAATTTGACGTCATCATTAGCAGTTCGAGTGCCGAGTCCAAGCAGGTTCGCAAAACCCGCCCAGACCAAGTTCATATTTGCTATTGCCACACACCTATTCGTTACTATTGGTCGCATTACAATGAATACAAACGTGACCCTGGTTTTGGACGGCTCAACTGGCTGATCAAACTAGCAATTCCAATATTGGTGCCGATGTTGCGAGCGGCCGACAAGCTTGGCGCCGAAAAAGTAGACGTATTCATCGCAAATAGTACAGAAGTTCAGCAACGTATCAAAAAATACTATGGCAAACCATCAACCGTCATCCATCCGCCCGTCGAGACCGATCGCTTCGAACCAGCACGAGAACGAAGTGACTACTATGTCACTATTGGACGCCAGGTTCCGTACAAGCGCATCGACCTAGCAGTAGCGGCAGCAACGAAATTGAATATTCCCCTGCAAGTTTATGGTAATGGAAGCGAGCATCAACGATTAGTGGAAATTGCAGGACCGTCGGTTGAATTTTATACAGATAGAAATGGAAACGCGTCAGACACCAATGTGACCGAGGCACTCAACAATGCAAAGGGTTTTATATTCCCGAGCGAAGAAGATTTTGGCATCGTTGCTATCGAAGCACTCGCGGCTGGCGCGCCCGTCATCGCCTATGACCGTGGCGGTTCACGCGATATCGTAGACAGTGACAGTGGAGTATTGTTCCATGAACAATCCCCCGAATCTGTCGCAAAAGCAATTCAGCAAGCTGAATCAACTACCTTTATGCCTGCCACTCTACGTCGCAAAGCAAAGCGATTCGAAAAATCATTGTTCATCACAAAGATGCGCAAAATTGTGGCAGATAATACTACTCGACAGTAACACTCTTTGCTAGGTTGCGTGGCTGATCAACGTCCGTACCACGTGCAACGGCAACATAATACGCCAGCAGTTGCTGGACGACATTCATAACTAGTGGTGTTAGTCGTTTTAGTTTTGTTGGCACGTACAGGACTGTCTCGGCATCAATATCACGGTCGCTATTTGTAACGACAATCACATGCCCACCACGAGCATTAATCTCCGCCAGATTGCTGAGACTCTTGTCCAATAGTTCATCGTCACGAATCAACATAACTTCAAAAAACCGATCATCAACCAACGCCAGCGATCCGTGCTTTAACTCTCCAGCCGCCTGCCCCTCAGTGTGCACATAGCTCACTTCCTTTAGCTTTAGTGCACCTTCTAGTGCGGTCGGGTACATAACATCTCTGCCCAAATAAAACGCGTGTTCATAGTGTGCATATCGTTTGGCAATCTTTTCTATATCTGGCCGTAGTGTTGCTAGGATATTTTCAATTTCAGTAGGTAGCTGCCAAAGTTCTTTGATGTATTTGCTAATTTCTTTGGTATCGCTACCCCTTGCCTGCGCCAATTGGATGCCAAATATCACCATTGCTGCCACTTGACTGGTAAATGCCTTGGTACTCGCAACGGATATCTCGGGACCAGCATGAACGTACACGCCACCATTCACTTCACGGGCAATCGTCGAACCAACTGCGTTCACGACACCCAGGGTTCGCACGCCACGACGTTTAATTTCACGGAGGCACGCCAATGTATCTGCTGTTTCGCCAGACTGACTCACAATCAACGCTACAGATTTTTTGGGCAAGTGAAAAGAACGATATCGAAACTCCGATGCAAATTCCACCTGAACCGTAACTTGATTATTTAATTTCTCTATATAATAGGCGGCTAGCATACCGGCGTAGTACGCAGTCCCACATGCCACAATCAACACATGCTCGACGCCACGCAACTGCTTTTCAGTCATATTCAAGCCACCCAAGTGAGCTTTATTCTCTCGAGGTGACACGCGCCCCTTTAGTGTCGACTTTACTGTTTCGGGCTGCTCCATGATTTCCTTTAGCAAAAAGTGGTCGTAGCCTTGCTTTTGAATCGCCGCCATGTTGGCTTCGATCTTTTCGACTTTTGCGCTCAATTTCTGAGCAGACAAATTTTGCAAATCAACACTATCGGCAGTACAAACGGCCAGCTCTCCGTCATTCAAATAAATTGCCTTCGTCGTGTGGCCAATCAGTGCCGATGCATCACTCGCAATAACTGTTGCGTCATCACTAACGCCAATAATCAGCGGACTGCCCTTTCTTGCGACAATAATTTTTATTGGTTCACGACGCGATACAACAGCAATACCATATGTGCCTTCGACCAATTTCAGAGCCTGCCCAACGGCCGATTCCAGCGAAGTTTGTTCGTCATAGAGCGAATCGATTAACGCCGCCAATACTTCGCTGTCTGTCTCACTCGAAAATGTATGATTTTTTATTTCAGCTTTGAGTTCTTTGTAATTTTCGATAATGCCGTTGTGGACTAGATAGATGTCGCCTGATTTATGCGGATGCGCATTTGCTTCCGAAGGCTCGCCATGTGTTGCCCATCGTGTATGTCCAATACCAACGCTGTCGTCCTTTGATTTTTTATCAATAATCGACTGTAGTTCGGCAACCTTACCCTTGGCCCTCAACAACGTCGCCGACGCATCACCAATTGTTACAATTCCCGCACTATCGTACCCACGATATTCCAAGCGCTTCAGACCTTCCAGCAAGATATCCTGTGCGTTTTTGTTTCCTATGTATCCGACAATTCCGCACATGGTTACAAACCCCTCACTTTCCCGCCAAACAGGAGACTGATTGCAAGCCTTTTGTTTTGTTCGCTTCCTTGTTGAGGCATATGCTTTTATTATAACGGCTTTGATTGTATTTGGGCCAATTCTCAGCTAAGTCTTTTTTGAGTGTAGGTTGCCCAAAGTGCACTCTGTGTCATCGAGTACAAAACTAGATTACCGTCGCTCTGCAGTAGCAATCGTGATGCTTGTTTTCCATTTGTCTTTGTGTGCCACAAGGGCTTTTTTGTTGAGCTATAGACAACAAAGTTCCCATCACCCTGGAGTTGAGCAAACGAACCTGAATTGCCCGCAGTTTTTGAATTCCATAATACTTTATATCCCGGAGCATAGACGACCAGATTGCCATCTTTCTGCATTAACGTAGTGTATCGACCATCTGACGATGTAATATACTCTCCGCTACCTAGTCTTTGACCTGGAGTTAGCTTATTAGAGCCTTTGTTGTGTGTATTATCTTTCTTGATGACGCCCGTCCACCAAGATTTACCCTTTTCAGAATAGCCAACTAGATTGCCATCGTCTTGTATTCTTATCTGTGTTATATCCCTTGTTTCTGTGTTCCATATTGGCTTATTTGATAGATTATAGATAACGAAATTTCCATCATATTGCAGCTGTGCAAAGGCACCTGGATTACCGTGAGTGTTTGAGTCCCAATAATAACTATTTTTGTGATAGATGACTAAATTACCATCCGTTTGCATTGCAAGTACAAATTGACCGTCATTCGACAATAGATACTCTCCGCCATACAGTCTTTGCCCCCGAACAAGATCGTTTCTGCCCTTAAACTTTAGTCCTGCGACACCGTCCCAACCGGAACTAGACGTAGTTTCAATATCCTTGAAGTGTATATACTTGTCAAAATATGTTTTATCAACCGTGCGTATATTATACTCGCCCGTGTTGTAGCCATAGTTATACTCCTCAATAGTTACTTGACTGCCTGAAACGCTTTTCACCCAAGCAACGTGGTTCGAAGATAACCAGCCAACCGATCCCACTGTCGGAGTATTGTCTGTATAGTATCGACTGTCGCCGTCAGCCTTACTTTTCCAATTTACTGCATTGCCCCAGTTGCTGGGCATAGTGTGTCCATTTCTATCCCGCAGAGCAAAAGCCACCCAAGAAGTACACCATCTTTTACAATAGCCGTAGCCATCGCTCAGACAACTTTCATACCAACTCGAAATATTTGGCCAAGGATAATTATCCCCACTGCCCGCTCTCACCTGCGCTACCGGGCCAAATATGCTACTAAGCACAAATAAAAATACTACCGCTACATTTAAGAATCGTCTCGCCATTTGAACCCCTCGCTTACATTCATCAAAAAGAATAGTTGTTCAGCAGTTCAAATTGCAACCATAAATGCTATGGTACTTCCGATACCTAACGGATAAAGAGAGTTCTTTCTTTAGATGTAATCCGCGTGGTTGTATTATTTACAAACACTATTCGCGACCAAGTGCCTGATTGATGCGTGTTGATGAGTCTGGCTTTACGTGCCCGCGCACATCGGTGCCCACGCCATAGACAATCTTGATACCATACTGGTTACATATATCCGCTTCTGGGTTTACCTTATCCGAATCTCTGTCTCCACCTTGTGCAAAGATTAATTCATCATCTGGATGATTTTTTGCCACCATCTCGAGCGTATTGATGACCGATGGCTTCTCGTCAACCGATAGCACAACTTCGTCAACATCTCTTAGTGCACGCATTAAACGAACGCGGTCATCCTCATCAAGAATTATTTTGCCTTTTTTTAACATCTGTTGCTTGTCGTTGTTCACAACGACAACTAGATTGTCACCTAATTTTTTTGCAGCCTCAATCATGTCCAAGTGGCCGCCGTGTAGTGGGTTAAAATAACCGCTAACAATTGCTACTTTCATGTCCACCATTATACATTATTGAATGCTTTAGTTTTCATCTATGTAGACAGGAGTTATGAAATATCGCTATACTACTATCTATGACAAAAATCCTAGTTACAGGTGGCGCAGGTTTCATCGGGTCAAACTTCGTGCACTACACCCTCAAGAACCATCCCGAATACAAAATAACCGTGATAGATAAACTCACCTATGCCGGTAATCAAGATAATCTCAAAGAGGTGCTCGAAAAAATAGACTTTGTAACTGGTGATATTTGTGACAAAGATCTCGTTGATAAACTAGTTAGCGAAAATGATATCATCGTTCACTTCGCAGCTGAATCACATAATGATAATTCACTTAATGATCCTTTACCTTTTATCAACACTAATGTCGTCGGCACATTCCACATACTAGAAGCAGTCCGCAGACACGATAAACGCTTGCATCATGTTAGCACCGATGAGGTTTTTGGTGATTTGGAACTCGACGACCCAAATCGCTTCACTGAAGAAACGCCATACAATCCATCCAGCCCCTACTCGGCATCAAAGGCTGGTTCTGACCACCTAGTCCGTGCGTGGGTCCGCAGTTTCAACATCAAAGCAACCATTAGTAACTGCTCCAATAACTATGGACCTTATCAACACATCGAAAAATTCATTCCACGCCAGATTACAAACATTCTTAGTGATATCAAACCAAAACTCTACGGTACTGGCGAACAAGTCCGCGACTGGATACATGTCGACGATCATAACTCCGCCGTGCATCTTATTCTTGAAAAAGGCAGGCTGGGTGATACCTACATTGTTGGTGCCGACAATGATCATGTGAACAACAAGCAAGTGATTGAACTCATCTGCGAACTAATGGGCAAAGGTAGCGATTGGTACGAACACGTCAACGACCGACCCGGCCACGACATGCGCTATGCTATGGACTCAAGAAAACTCCGTAGCGAACTTGGATGGCAACCACAATACACCGACCAAGAAGGTATGCGCGCCGGCCTACAAGCAACCATCGACTGGTACACTGCAAATGATGAATGGTGGAAGACCGAAAAAGCTAAGGTTGAAGCAAAATACGCTCAACAAGGACAATAATCAAACATCTAGTGTCGCAACTAGCGGCAAATGATCAGATATATCAACGTCGGGGCAGCTTTTTTCAATAACCTTGATGGAGGGACTGGTTAAAATCATATCGACTGCGGCCGTGGCATAGCCAGGATTATCCTTGCGTCGCATATTAAACGTTGTTACTAGCTCATCCTTGCCGAACACACTGTTGAGGTGTCTTTCTATATCAATGATAGCCTGGTTGTGTGGCGTGGCATTGGTATCACCCGCAAGGATAGCTCTCTTCACACCCTTAACTTGATCCACAACAATCTGCGCCATCCTTTGACGTTTTTCGCTATAACTAGCACCGTCCATATCCCATACTCCTTGGATGTTAAACAGATCTATATCACCAACCGATGTCTGGACAATAGCATGTTCTAAATTGCGTGGGCAGTTTCCAAATTGACCGGATACATCCCGATAATCTTCGCTGTACTCACCGTCGAAAAAAACTGTATCTTTTGGTACCAGTGAATATTTCGAGAATATACCGTTCCCACGCTCGGCTTTACCTCCAGTCCTGTCAAAATCACGATAGGATGGTGAAAAATGCGTGTATTTGTATCCAATGATACCTGGTATTACTTGCATTGATCGGTATTGTCGATTAATTGTCGGGTCATCGCAGCTGTAGACCTCCTGCATTAGCACGATATCTGCTTCCTGCTCTTTTAAAAATGCAATGACATTTTCAAACAACTCGCCACCATGCATCAAATTCAGGCTGATAACTTTCAGTTTCATCTCTATAATCTTAACATGGTGGTCGGTCGCTAAATGATATACTGAAATCATGGCAGAAATCGAATTTAAAAAAGAACTGAAAACAACCAAAACCCCTATCGATGGACTTGTCGTCTACGATCTAACCGTCCATGGCGATAATCGTGGCTGGTTCAAAGAAAACTGGCAACGCGAAAAAATGCTCGAAATTGGCTTGCCTGATTTTAAACCGGTTCAAAATAACTTTTCATTTAACGATAAGTGTGGCGTGGCTCGTGGCGTTCACGCAGAACCGTGGGATAAGTTTGTGTCGCTCGGAGCTGGAAAAATCTTCGGATTCTGGATTGATATTCGTGAAAATAGCGAAACGTACGGCAAGGTGTTTACAACTGAGATAGATGCCTCAAAAGCAGTTTATGTTCCGCGTGGCGTGGCCAACGGCTATCAAACTCTAGAAAATGGAACCGTTTACAGCTACCTGGTAAACGATCACTGGTCAGCTAATGCGCAATACTCGAACGTTAGCATGTTTGACGAAGCACTTGATATTAATTGGCCGATCCCTCTCGATCAATGTGAAGTGTCAGACAAAGACAAAAATCATCCAAACCTTGCCAACGCCACACCAATCAAACCAAAAAAGACTCTCATCATTGGCTCTCATGGTCAGCTTGGCCATGCACTTGCCAAGATATTTCCAGATGCCGAGCAAGTCGATCGCGATACGTTCGACATGAGCGATCCGACAATTGTGACTGGACGTAATTGGAAAGAATACGAACTAATTCTGAACGCCGCCGCCTACACGTCCGTAGATCTTGCCGAAACACCAGAGGGTCGCCGTGATTCATGGCTTGCAAATGCTACTGCCCTCACAAACCTCGTCAAAATCTGTAATGAAAATAATCTTACATTAGTTCATGTTTCCAGTGACTATGTTTTTGATGGCACGAAAGACCCGCACACCGAGGACGAAGCGCTTGCGCCACTAAGCGTATATGGACAGAGTAAAGCCGCCGGCGATCTGATCGTCAGTACTGCATCACGTTACTATATAGTACGCACCAGCTGGGTCATAGGTGATGGCAAAAACTTTATACTCACAATGAAATCTCTTGCAGAAAAAGACGTAAAGCCAAGCGTAGTAAGTGACCAAATCGGTCGCCTCACATTTACCCAAGATCTCGCCGCAGGCATCAAGCATCTAGTAGAAACAAACGCGCAGTTTGATACATACAACCTAACAAATGATGGCGATCCCGCAAGCTGGGCCGACATCGCCAAACTTGTCTACGAACATTGTGGCAAAGCTTCTGAAGATGTAACGCCAGTTACAACTGAAAAATACTACGAAGAAAAAGAAGAAAAAGTTGCTCCCCGCCCCTTACAAAGTACGCTAGACCTTGCTAAAATAAAGGCTACGGGATTTACACCTCGCGAGTGGCAACAGGCACTCAATGATTATCTAGAGAATCAATAAGACAAGGAGTTACGATGAAGGGAATTATTCTTGCAGGTGGATCGGGCACGCGCCTTTGGCCAATTACCAAAGGCATTAGTAAACAGTTGATGCCAATTTATGACAAACCTATGGTCTACTACCCGCTAACTACATTAATGCTAGCTGGTATCCGTGACATTCTTATCATTACAACTCCAGATGACCAATCACAGTTTCAACGTCTTCTCGGTGATGGCTCACAGTGGGGTATTAATTTACAATACGAAGTTCAACCGTCTCCAGATGGTCTAGCGCAAGCCTTTATTATTGGTGAGGATTTCATTGGTGATGATAAATGTGCGATGGTTCTGGGCGACAATATTTTCCACGGATCCGACCTTGATACTTCACTCAAAGACTCCACAGATCCAGATGGCGGTGTTGTCTTTGCATACGAAGTGTCCGATCCAAACCGTTATGGAATAGTTGAGTTTGATGATGGTATGAATGCCGTTTCGGTTGAAGAAAAACCAGAAAACCCAAAATCCAATTTTGCACTTGTAGGCCTCTACTTCTTTGATAACGATGTTATAGAAATTGCGAAAAGTGTAAAACCAAGTGCTCGAGGCGAATTGGAAATTCCAAGCGTTATGGATGTCTATTTAAAACAAGGTAGGCTAAAGGTTCAAAAACTTGACCGTGGCTCCGCTTGGCTTGATACGGGCACTATTGATTCAATGACCGATGCAAATGACTATGTCCGCGTTCTTCAACATCGCACTGGCCTCATTATTGGCAGTCCCGAGGAAATTGCCTATCGAGAAGGCTATATTACCAAAGAGCAGTTGCGCACTCTTGCTGAACCACTCAAAAAATCAGGCTATGGTGATTACCTAATGAATCTAGTTGGTTAAATCGTATGAGCAAAGCAAGTACTATCACCGTTTTAGGAGCCGGTTATGTCGGCCTAACGACAGGTGCTCTGTTAGCACACTGTGGGTACAAGGTTTATTTGATCGAACCAAACAAAGAACGATTAGATGTCATCAAACAAGGACGTTCGTTCTTTTACGAAGACGGTCTAGACCCAGTAATCAAGCTGGCTTTAGATTCTGGCGACTTAGTACCGACCAATTCCTACGAAAAATCCGTACCTCATAGTGATGTTGTTTTCTCGTGCGTTGGCACACCGGACAATCCTGATGGCAGCTCTAATCTGAACTACGTTTTTGGAGCCGCCGAAGAAGCAGCGAAACATGCAAAGCCGGGTACAATCTACGTGCAAAAAAGTACCGTACCCGTCGGTACGGGCAAAAAAGTTGAAGAATTATTCAAAAAATTAAACAAAAAAATCGACTATGTTTCTAACCCTGAATTTTTACGCGAAGGTACTGCCGTCTATGACACGTTGTACTTTGATCGTGTGGTTGTAGGCGGTGACAATAAATCTGCGGTTGATGCAATCATTGATATCTATATCCAGTTAGAAAAATTCCGTGATCATATCGCACACATTGCCGGCGTACCCGTCGGCCCACGTGGTGATCAATACATTGGCACGAGTCTAAATAGTGCCGAATTGATTAAAGTAACGGCCAATGCATTTTTGGCACTCAAAATATCATTCGCAAACTCTATCGCTGTCCTGGCCGATAAGGCTGGTGCCGACGTGGTCGAAGTAATGGATGCCGTCGGAGCCGATAATCGTATCGGTAGAGCATTCCTCAACGCTGGTCGTGGCTATGGTGGTGGCTGTTTTCCAAAGGATGTTAGCGGGCTAATATCAAGTGGCTTAGAGCACGGCGTTAATTTGGAAATCATGCAGGCCGCCCAAGCACAAAATCAGGCAATGCCAGGCTATATAGTTGAAAAAATCCAGGATGCCGTCGGCGGACAATTATCCGGTAAAAAAGTTGCTGTGTTAGGCCTAGCATTCAAAGCTGGAACGAGTGATGTGCGCAAATCACCTGGCGTTGCACTAGCTAATTTATTAGCCAAAGCTGGCGCCATAGTGGCTTCCTACGACCCACAGGCAAATGAAGAGGCGGCCGCTGATTTGCACAAAGACATAAAGCAGGCCAATTCGATCAAGGATGCCATTGGTAATGCCGATGTTACCGTCCTCGCGACCGAGTGGGCTGAAATACTCGAATACTCTGCAGTAGAGCTCGCAAAACACATGAAGGGTACGGTTTTGATGGATGCCGTAAATCAATACAATGCAGTCAGTGCAACCACGGCAGGGCTAACCTATGTCGGAGTAGGGCGAATTTGACTAAAAAATATAGACAAAAGGCAAGTTCGGCCTTTCTGACTATACTTATACTCGTTGCGGCACTCCTTGTTACTTTTCTTTATGTTTCAAGAATAGATTGGATGACCTACGAAAGCGACCGCGCAGCTTTTACACTTGATTACCCCAACTCACTAAAAATAAGTCAGGTTGTGGAATACTCTAATCGGCATCTACCTCCAAAGCCGTCTGTCCGGATTGAGCTTGATGCATACAGAAAGGCTGATGATGTGCACGTTTTCACACTCGTGTACTGGGACGGTCCAGTGGCCGCTATTGGTCATTCGTGCAGAGGGCAAGACAACCGCGGTTGCGCCTATATCGACAATCCCTTGGTTGACTCATTCTATAGCACAAGTCCTTACGATACTTGGCACAGTATGAAACATTCGTATACTTTTACCCGTTATGGTAAAGATGTTGTAAATAGCGAGGTGCTGAACAGGATCCTAAAATCATTGTCGACAGACAACCGAGTCATGTTGCGCGAAGACACATTAAATCGCTGCAACCCTGATGGAGGCACAACACTCGCAGCACAACACTTCGAGGAGCGATGGGCTCCAAAGGACCAAGTAGATCAATATATTGAAGACGGGTTAAAGGATGGGCGGTGTATCTGGAAAATTAAGCCAAACTCTCAGTGGTAGCCTGTTGCACTGTTTTATAGAGTCACTTTGAGATAGAAAGTTTTTATCCAAATACCCTGTCTGAACGAAGAAAAAACACTACCATTGGTGTTCAAGAAAATACTTCGGAAAGCAGTTGGCTTGAACTAAAAGACGATTGGAATAGTAACCCTATCGTCGTTCTCTGGCAATCCTGAAGGGTTATCTTTGTGTAAAATAAGCAGACCCTCGCCGGATGCCGCATCGACGTACTTTAGATTAACAGTGAATAATACTAATTCCTCAGTCATCCAATCACTTAGCAGTCCAGCTGGAGACTCAACAAGTACTTTTCCCGTTGCATCCTTGAGTTCAACAGGAAAATCTGCCTCAAAAGACCAGTTCCCAGGAACTTTCCCTACCACTTCAACCGGATTAGTAACTTTAGAACCCCTGAGCGGTTTGTAAACTTCTACCGTCACGCCTTTTTGTGACATCAACGTATAACTCTGTTGCGCCTCATCGGCTTGAGATGAACCTACCTGCCTATTAAGCTCAGCGATCTGTTTACTCTGTTCATCTAATTCGTTCTGCTGAAAGTACCAGGTC
The DNA here is from genome assembly GCA_030429445.1 of bacterium. Lineage (GTDB taxonomy): Bacteria > Patescibacteriota > Saccharimonadia > Saccharimonadales > Saccharimonadaceae > UBA2112. The sequence continues at coordinate 116,744 of JAUIFG010000001.1, forward strand.
CCAAATCCAATCAATCCCAGTAAAACAACGACCGATAGGGCGAGTGGTGAAAAACTGTTTTTAACCCAATCCATAGAAGATAATAATGTTTTAATAAACTTCCTCTCTTTTACTATTGTAGTGTTGTATTATACCCCATTAATCACTGGTCTTGCGTTGCAGCGGGAGTAAAGCAAGGCAAATTAAAGGAACTTAAGTTAAGCTATCATTTCTCCAAATTTCCAAGAATCAACCCTGGAAACATCGTTAATTAGCAAGACGAATAGATCTTCCAATCTTTATGATCTCGTCGCGATAAGACACGTCACTGACATTTATTTGGACGATTGTCTTTTGATTGCTGCCCTCTGGGAGTTTTAGTCTACCTTTCCATGAGCCCAGGTTCTTCCAATAGTATAGGTAACCTAGCTCCATGGCATCGTTTTCTATATAGGTACAATACTTCTCCCATTCACCATGTTTTGTCTTGCAGACGGTTCCGACAGACTTTTCTTGCTTCTCCTCGGACTTGTCACTGGTCATTATGGACACTTTTATCCGCGTCTTTGTCTTGTCGTTGAGCTGATCATTGGGGTTATTGATAGATAAACTATAGTAAAGACGATCCTTGATTGCCGTGTCATGAAATTTCTCAACAGTCCAAGATCGCAGATAGTCGAATGTTATCGGAATATCCTTGTCTTTGTAGCTGACTCGACTACGATCGAGCATTGCAAAGAGATTGATTTGGAATGGTCCGTCATCCCAGGTGCATTTGCTGTCTTTTTCTGCCTGCTGCATATAACCGCCTACAAAAATACCTGGGACTAAGTAATATATGTTATGATTTGCGACATCAGTCCCTCCGGCGGGAGTGCCGTTTTTCCAGATGCACCTATTTGACTGGTCTTCTTTGATCACGCTTGGCCAGAATAGGAAGCTCATTGCAATGAAAAGCACACCTAGCAACAATATAGCGAGAACTATTCTAGTTTTTCTCGTAAGAAAACCGTGAAGTTTTTTACTGCTGCTTCTCATGGAATAATTATACCAACAAATAAGACCCTCTGTTTAACAATCATTTCTAGGGTGAATAATGACGCCCATTAGGTTAAAATAGGAACATGAAAGTTTTTATCCAAATACCCTGTCTGAACGAAGAAAAAACACTACCATTGGTGTTCGAAAAAATGCCAAAGACCCTGCCCTATGTCGATGAGGTTGAGTGGCTCATTATTGACGACGGCTCTACCGACAAGACGGTCGAGGTCGCAAAAAAACTTGGCGTTCATCACTTTGTGCACCATCGTAAAAAGATGGGACTCGCACGATCATTCCGCGACGGAGTAGATTATGCACTCAAGCATGGTGCCGATATCGTCGTCAACACCGATGGTGATAATCAATATCCACAAGAGCGAATTGCTGATTTAATTAAACCGATTATTGACGGTGATGCCGATATCGTTATTGGCGATCGTCAAACATCAAAGGTCGCTCACTTCTCACCATTCAAAAAACTCATGCAACGAGTTGGCAGCAGTGTCGTTAACTTTGCAGCAGGCACTGAACTTCCCGATGCAGCAAGTGGTTTTCGTGCATACTCACGCAATTCGCTGATGAAACTAAATATCGTTACAAAGTTTAGCTACTGTATGGAAACAATTATTCAGGCTGGCAATAAACGGCTCGAGATAGTCAGCCTGCCTATCAAAACAAACGAAAAGACTCGTGAGTCACGCCTGTTTAAAAACATCTGGCAACATATGTTAAAGTCTGGCCAGGCAATTACCCGAATATACATCATGTATCGTCCTCATGTAGTATTCATGACTCTCGGTGTCGTATTACTCTTACTTGCTGCCATACCATTCACTCGCTTCTTGATTTTCTATTTCCAAGGAACGGCTGATGGCCACTTGCAATCACTCATTTTTGGTAGTGCCATGCTGGTAGGATCATTACTTTCATTTGCCCTCGTCGTCATCGCGGACTTACTGCGAACAAACAGAGTCTTGCTAGAAGATCAGCTGGAACGAATCAAAGAAATTCAATATAAAAAGTAGTAGCGAATCTAGTTAAAAATTTCTTCAACTTCGTCTGATTGTTGCTTTAAACCAAACTTACTACGATGCCACGCGCGTTCGTGGAAATAATACAGGGCCATCTTTGTAATAATCTCAGTTGCTCCGACCTTTAATCCTACCATCGGGTCGCCCGAAATGAGCCAGGCTAAAATCATCGTATCAATTGTACCGACAATGCGCCACGTAACTGTCTTTAATAAATGGCGCCTACGGCTAGAGCGCAATCGGGCAAATCGAGATAGATCAAGATTGAACCATACGCGTTCGTGGAAATAATACAGCCCAATCTTTGTTACCGTTTCTGCCAAACCAATCTTTAGACCGGTCAACGGATTCCCTGTAAAAATCCATCCAAGCATCATTGTATCGAGTGAGCCAATGATTCGCCACGATACCGCCTTTGTTATATGTCGTTTCCGCGATGATGTCATTTCAAATAATCCGTCCAGGCGATGCTGTTGTTAGCTGGCTCAACTACAAAAAATGGGTTTAGTATCTGCGTTGTTGGATCATATGATAATAAACTCCCATCAAGGTTCTTGACTGCACCGCCAGCGGAGGTCACGACGGCATCAGCTGCAGCTGTATCCCAAAGAGAAGTCGGACCCAGTCGAGGATACAAGCTAGCTGCCCCCTCGGCAACCAAGCATAACTTTAGTGAAGACCCCATCGCAACTTCATTGTACCGCCCAATAGCATTCAATAGTTTTTGCGTCTGATCGTCTTTGTGTGAACGACTCACTACAACCTTTGGCGTGTCATCCGTGTATTCTGCAAAGATGTCTTTTCGCTCACCTTTTTCGATCTTAAATGCCTTGCGATGCTCAACATTACCACAATAATACACATCTAGAACCGGTGCATAGACGACCCCCAGCAATGGTCTATTCGCTTTCATCAGCGCAATATTAACAGTAAATTCTCCGTTACGTTTAACGAATTCTTTCGTACCATCCAACGGATCAACTAGCCAGTATAGCTCTGTTTTTACTTTGCGATTATCACCCTCTTCAGACACTATGTCATAGCCATTTAGTTTTGCCAGTTCACCCACGATGACATCGTGCGCCGCCTTGTCAGCCTGCGTCAATGGTGAGTCAAAATCACCATCATGCTTTGTCTCGACACCAAAATCATCCGATGTATACACCTCCATAATTGCGTCACCGGCCCGACGAGCAATTCGAATCATATGCTCAAGTAGTGGTGTTTCTTTATGCATTACAATGACCGTAGTAATCCTTCTTTTTCTAGGTGTAGAAGTATTTGATTCGCCGATTCCTCTGGCGAATACTCGTCAGTCTGCAATACTACATCAGCATCAGCGGGCTCTTCATACGGATCAGAGATGCCTGTAAACTCCTTTATTTTACCAGCACGAGCAGCGGCATACAGACCTTTACGATCACGCTCCTCGCACACTTCTAATGGTGTTGCTACGTGGACCAATACAAATACGCCTCCGTTTTCCCTGACCATATTACGAACCTTCTTTCGAATATCATCATATGGTGCAATCGGTGCACAAATTGCAATACCACCGTGCTTGGCAACCTCTGATGCCACATAACCAATGCGCGAAACATTCAGATTGCGATGCTCCTTTGAAAAGCCTAACTCACTCGACAGGTGTTTACGAACAATATCACCATCCAGCATCGACACCGTACGACCGCCTTGCTCCATTAGCTTTACCATCAATGCATTTGCGATGGTTGATTTTCCAGATCCGGATAAGCCTGTAAAGAATACTGTGAAACCCTGTCGATCACGTGGCTTATAGGTCCGACGAAGTTCTTGTGCTACCTCGGGATATGTAAACCACTCGGGCAGTTCACGGCCATCGGCCAAGCGTGCACGCAGTTCAGTGCCAGATAACTTCAGCACCTCCATATCGTCCGTCGTTTCACTAATTTCTAAATATTTATCAAGTCCTTTGACGTAGACCAAGAATCCAGCAGTAACAATTTGTATTCCAACTTCATCAGCATGCTCCTGCGCCATCTTCATCGCTGCAAATGGATCATAAAAATCTTCGCCCGCAGAATTTTTGCCAGGACCAGCATGGTCGCGCCCAACAACAAAATGCGTCATTCCATAATTTTTGCGAATAATCATGTGCCACAATGCTTCGCGTGGACCAGCCATTCGCATTGCCAGTGGCAGCAATGAAATTGCAGCAGTCGATGGCGGAAACTTCTTTACAACTTCTTTGTACACACGTACTCGAGTGTAGTGATCTACATCCCCCGGCTTTGTCATGCCCACAACTGGATGAATGAGTACATTTGCCTCTGATTCCTTGGCTGCATTAAACACAGCCTCGACATGATTACGATGCATTGGATTGCGGGTTTGAAAAGCAACGATTTTTGACCAACCCATCTTTGCAAAATAATCACGAAGTTCTTGCGGCGTATAGCGTAACTCGTTAAAGTCGTAGTAACTCGGCAATTCTAGGCCTTCTAGCTTGCCCCCCACATAGTGGCTACCTGCAATATTGTGCAGATAAGAAACGGCGGGGTGCGCCTTGTCGTCCGCTCCAAAGACCGATTCTGCCTCAACCTGTTTGTTCGGTTTCCACACATCCCCAGCAGTCAAAATCGCCAACACCACACCTTCTTGATCACGCAACGCTATTCGCTCACCCTTTTTGATACTCTTCGCAAACTTTTCATCAACATCTAGCGTTACGGGGATTGGCCATAGCGTTCCATCAGCCAGGCGCATATCCTTGCAAACACTGTCGTAATCAGCTTTGCTCAAAAAACCGTTCAAAGGCGAAAAACCACCATTAATTAACAGCTCTGTGTCACAAATTTGTCGTGGTGTCAGATCCCAACTCTTTAGCTTTGCGCTTTCTTTTTTTAGTTCTTTGGTTCGTTTTTCGCCGACCAATAAATTTACCGGTTTTTCATCACATGAAATGCCCTTGCTAGCCATTGCATCTCCCTATCCTCGCAGTTTCTATTACTACAATAGTAGCATACAGAACATACCAAAGCAGGGGTTGATGTTTATGATTTAAACACCTTAGTAATCAAGTCAGCTTGCATCTCAGACCTCTTTTTGACCTTCGCAAGGTTCTTTTGAAGTTTTGCTCGTACAGCTTGGTTGTTATCAATTAATTCCTGAAAACGCCGCTGTAGATAATCATCAGTTAATTTATCTTGCCCAAACGCCCACTCCTCTAGTTCGAACATCTCTAATACTTCCTTGTATTTATGACTCCATCCGATTACAAGCGTTGGGACTTTCATCGACAATGACGAAACCATCGCATGAAACCTCGAGGCAACAAAGTAATCACACCTCCCGATAACATACCGAAGAACTTGTGAGTCTAACTCGCGATCAATGAACATCACGTCAACCTTGTCTGCAAGTGCCTGATATACCTCCCTGCACAACGGTAGATCATTGTTGTGTGTCTTGTCACCCGAACGAGCACTATGAGGCACCAGTGCAACACGATAGCCTTGCTCTGTTAACGAATTTATAAAAGAAACAATAATGCCCTTGTAGTCTTTGCCTGTGGCCTCTGCTTTTTTTTGCAAAACAACACTTGGTGATACTCCAATAACCGTCCTGCTCTTGAAAAAACTATCGTCAACTGCTTTTTTTGCATTTGCTGTCTGCTCATCCGTAAGATTTAGCGAAAATGCGTAGTCCGCACCAGCAACAACATTTTTCAAGCCGAGTCCTTTTAGATATCCATCCGTAATTGATCCCCTCGAGATGATCGTGTGCACTCGTGGCAAGAATATCTTTGCACATGCCCTGTTTATCGGATTCTTGAATGGACCAGATGCCTGTGCACACTTAAACACCGGAGTCCCCACAAGTAGCGCTGGCAAAATACTTGCTACATTGTATAGCAAAAACTTCTCTCTACCGTCTACAAACGTAATTCCGCCTTGATCCAACAATACATCGGCCTCGCGTAGTGCCTTTATTGCCGGGGCCTTGCTAGCAATAAATGAGCGTAAAGGAGGTAGCAATTTGTATAGCAGTGCTTGCGAATTAATAACAACACCGAGTTGCAGTGGTTTTGCATTTATCACCTTTAGGTTTTTGTATGGATTTTGCTTAACATCCTCGCCAGGGTACATACTAAGCAGCGTAAATGAGACATCTGGAACACGCTCAGTCAACGTCTGCACCGAACTTTCTAACATTGCAGCCGCGCCCTTGTTGCCTGAAAACGCCGACCCTATAATAACTACTTTCGAACTCACCGCTGTTTTATCCTTCCTTTATTCAATACCAGGTATACACCAAACACACCTAGGTCCGCAACCGTTGCATACAATCTTGCAACAACGGCAAGTACAATCGCCTGTTCAACCGGAAAGTACATTCCCGCGAACAACACAATAACTGCTTCGCGTACACCTATTCCACCCGGAACGAATACTGCTAGTAGTCCAATAATACTAGCCAGGACATAGGTCGCGCCAAGTGCTACATACATATGTGGCTCAACCTGTAGCAGTGACGTGGCTATAAATACGAATCCAGCGGCAGTTAATAGCCTCGGTGCTAGATATAGCGTTAGATATTCAAACAACTGACCGGTCGACAAAAAATCACTTTCACGAAAAGGTTTTTTACCCATCTTTTTAAACAGGTAATTCAGCAAGCCATAAAAGACTGGTCTGTAAATAACGATTATTATAGGTATTACCGCCAATATCGGCACGAAAAGTGACGCGTCTTTTAGAACGGTACTCTCCGTTGTAAACAGTAAGGGCAGCGAAACAACTAGGCTCGCTAAGGCTGTGAGGACATTTTCATACACAAATGAGGTTGCAGCTGATTTTTGACTAATGCCTTGTGATTTTGCCCATGTTAATTTGTTAATGAGTGAACCAACCTGACCAGGAATATACTTCAATAACCACGATGCTGAATGTATACGTATAGCATCTGCTGGCGCTATGTTTCTCCCAATCAGACCTGATAGTAATTTGCCCCACAATATTCCCGACATAGCAACAGCCATCACGAGTAGCACGACTCCTGGTATCGCTAACCAGCTAAAATAAAAAGTCGTGCTTTCGACCTTATGCCAGTTATCTATTAACGTCTTGCCGAAAAAATATGCTATGGTCGTAATAACGACCCAGGGAAGTATGCGTAGAAGCCATTTTTTCATTATTCGGCCAGTCGATTATACGTTCGGAGTGTATCGATTGATTTCTTTTGAGAAAAAGGTATGCCGCCTTTTTGATCCGCATACCCAACTGCAATCAACATAACTACCCGTTCACTCGTGTCTAGGCCGAGAGTTTTTTGCATTTTTTGTTCTAGGGGTTCGAAGTCCGGCCAATTAATAACGCATGAGCTAAGGCCTAACGTCTCTAGGCCGTAAATAAACGACATCGATGCCAGTGATGAATCGATATATATTGCATGGCGATCGCGCGGACTAAAGTAACTTTCGAGTTTTCCTACGACAACAACGACCGCCGGCACCTGTTGACTATACCCCGCAGTACCAAAAGGAATACCTGCGATCTTTTTTGCAAGTTTCATATCGTCAAAAATACGAAATTCATATGGCAGGCGATTGCACGCAGTCGGTGCCTGACGCCCAACCATCAGTGCCTTATCGATCAATTCACGCGAAACTTTTTTGTCCTTAAACCAGCGCACCGATCGACGCTGTTTTGCCAGCTGTAACATTTCGTCAAATCCAACCATTGATTTAACAGCATCTTCTTTGGCGTAGGGAGATTTCTTGCCATCACCACTTGGTGAAAATATTGATTCACATTGCTCAAATTCAGCTCGGGCATTGTCCACCTTGCTATCGCCAGTCTCAACAACAGCAAAATATTCCTTTAATACATCGTGGGCCCACTCTAGCTCGCTCATGTCAATTGAATCGGGTGAATCTGCGCATTGGGTAATTGCAATCCGATAAAATTCAACTGTTTCGCCCGCATAATCTGCTGCAAAGATAGGTCGACGAGGTTGCATAATAATGCCTTTTTCTAGGCGATGAATATTTCGTCGCAATTCAACATGAGTTCTGCGCTCACGCTTTAGATTCCTATAATAATTTCTTCGCGCACGAAGTACTGCATATTGTTCGCGATTAAACGTTAGTAGGCCTGGGATCGAATAAATTGTTGCAAACAACCTGTTACTTGCGAATACTTCAAGGACCGCCCTATTCGTAAATTCATATGATTTTCGAACAAGTGGAATTGCTAGCGCATTTTTCGCAAATTTTTTGAGTTTTTTTAGCATTTATTAACATCCCTGCTCATATAGTATCTGCCTGTCAGTATACTATATTTGGCCTCTTGTTGCTTTGGGTTTACTCCTTGACTATGGGCTTGAGAATCGTTTTTGCTACATTATTCGCACTTCGAATTGTATCGTTGTCTCTATACCAGTCTGTTTCACTTCTGACTATGTGGGTAATCAACCCGCCACCCTGTAAAAGAGCGATGGCAAAAAGTAGAATCACAGCCACCTGAAGAGACTGGCTTTTTCGTAATACATAATGCGCCGACAATACTATCAGTAGTATAAATATAGGCATAACTATAAGCGTATATCGAGAGTGAATGGCGATATTTGCGTGGTACTTATAATAAAGCCCTAGGTTCTCTGCCAATATCGTTAAAATATAGCTGCCTGCAACCACAGTGAGCAACTTCATGCTCGTAGATAGCTTTAGCTCACGCCATGCATATGCCGTAAGCATCGCTCCAAAAATTATTCCAATAAATAGCATTGATGAATAGAGTGGTAGCGGATTGGCAAAATATGCCTTACCTTTGTTTACTGCACTCGATTGCGATGCATTTGTAACCATTCCTTGTGACCACCTTAGTGTGTAATCCGGAAAGTTGACAGCACTTCTCTCATTTAAAGTGTCCAGCAGTCTGACATTTCTCTTTATAACACCATTGCCCAGACAACGCTCAATGCCTAATGTTTGTTGGCAATTTGGACGAGGTGTTCCGTATAAAAAAATATTCATAACATAGGTTTGGAAAAACAAAAGCAAAATAATTGAAACTGGTATAAGTATTAACCGTTTTGACTTTACTGCCAGAAAAGCTTTTTTTATCTTCTTTACTAGATACTTTTTATAGCGCCTCGTCCATAAGATGCTGACTATTACTAGACCGACGGCAAATATTTGTAAAAAGGTAAACTTCACGAGCGATGCAATCATTCCGATGATTACTAGATACGCAAAGTCCATCAAATTAATCTCTTTGCTTTGTATTATTTTCACAAGATATATAAAAAAGAGTGGTGACAGGAAGAACAGCGCATTATCATAATTAACTGTTGCCGCAATGATTATTAATACTGGTAATGAGGTTGTAATTACAAGCGCAATATTTGTATATTGACGCTTGACATCTAGCCGATCAAATAAACGAACGAAGAAATAAAGGCCGCCCGCGACCAAACCGATATTTATAGCGCGATGGACAAATATTGCCATCTCTCTAGGAAAATCAAAGAAATCGAATAGACGTTGTGGGTAGCTCATTACATAGTGAAATAACTTCGATCCTTCACCTGCAAAATCTCGAAACCTATCATAAGTCTCTGGTTGGTCATATATAACCGGCCACCAGTGATCAGTATATATTTGAATAATCCCAAAATGAAAACCTTCATCATAGATCATCCCCGCAAAACTAATTGCAACCCAAAGCGCCTGAAATACAAAAAAACCAATGACAAACCACGTAAATCGATTACTCGACATGATTCGTATTATAAGGTGGGGGATTCTTTTTATATCCACTTTTGGATATTTTAACACAATGCTGATTTATTAGAGATGAGTCCGTTGACATTTGCAACGAAAAAGGTTATGTTGAATATAGAAAATTGGAAAAATAAATATGCAAAAAATCCGACGAAAAAAACAAAGAAAGACCGCCCTGATAGGTGTCGCATTCCTTCTTGCCATAGGGGCTATTGCATACTTGCAGCTAGGTAACAAAATCCCTTGGGCGCCTACACAGTCGACAAGCGACTCGACATCAGAGAAAACCAATGACGTTACAACTGTCGAGCAGCAGACCGAAGGTGGTAAAGATATCAAAGAAAACACCGTTACAAAAGAACAGACACCACAGACAACTACAGATTCAACAGATGGCATAAAGGTAGTGATCGCACCCCCCGTTAAAAACGGCAATGAACTCCGGATTCAATCTACACTTTACACGGTTACCAACTCCGGTGAGTGTACCCTTACTATATCTGGAGAGAACCTCTCGACAGAATATGCGCCGCGTATATACACTGCGGGTGTTCAGGCGTTATCAAGTTACTCAACATGCAAAGGCTTCACTGTCAATATCAGCGACTACCCCGCTGGTAAGTGGGATATTAAATTAGACTACAAAAATGGAACAGAATCGGGTTCAGCTACAACTAGCGTAACAATATAATGGAGATGGGTTAGAAAATGAATCAAAGCACAACAAAAAGAAGGTCACTACCACTCTGGCTTGTCTTTTTTGTCTTTTTTGTCTTTTCATCACTTAGTCTATCCTTGCTCTTCAATAGTCACGCACGGGCACTGAGTATTGCCGACTTTAAAGCTGGCAACATTATCAGTGACGTCGTCTTTACAGACAAAAACTCAATGACAGAATCAAAGATTCAGGCTTTTCTTGACGAAAAAGTAAGTAACTGTGACTCAAATGGTTCGCAAAATTCCGAGATGGATAATTCTGGTGTACCAGATTACAACAGTAACGGGTCAATTCAACGCTGGGAATGGGCAAAAAAGAAATATGGACAAACGACATTTACATGCCTAAAAGACTATAGTCAGGGGGGCAAGTCTGCAGCAAAGATTATCAACGAAACAGCAAAAGAATTTTCTATCAATCCACAAGTACTCATTGTCCTTTTACAAAAAGAGCAGGGCTTGGTAAATGACACTTGGCCACTAAATATACAGTACCGGTCTGCTACGGGCTACGGATGCCCCGACACAGCGGCGTGTGACGCAGACTACTATGGCTTCACTAATCAGGTGCGTTGGGCAGCGACTATGTTTCGCGCGATTATGAACGATTCGCCAACTTGGTATACTCCATACAACCTCGGTAATAATTCAATACCTTGGAATCCAAACACTTCTGCCTGTGGTTATAGCACTGTAAATATCCAGAATCGTGCGACTCAGGCGCTCTATAACTATACGCCATACAGGCCAAACTCTGCGGCTCTAAATGCTGGTTTCGGGACTGGCAACTCATGTAGCTCCTATGGTAATCGTAACTTCTTCTTATACTTCATTAGTTGGTTCGGTAGTACGCAAAAGAAAAATAATATTCGATTGATTACTTGTGGCGGCGAGCCTTATTTAGTCGAGCGTTACCGACCAGCAAAACGCCATATCTCTCCCGAAGCAATAACCGCTTGGAGTTTTCCGGATGAATATTTCACCGATAATGACCCGGGGTGCACCTACCCAACTTATGCGGTCGATCTCGGTATCATTATGCGATCACGCAACTCTGGTAAGGTTTACCTTGTTGACAATGACAAAACCTTTTGGATAACCTCCCAAGCCCTAGCATCAGACTGGAATTTTGGTGATATAGGTGGTGATTTACCGCAACTTGATAGCGAGAGCATCCTGGATAATCTAGACACAGGCGAAACTTTAAGCCGCATAGTTACTTCAAACAGCCTAACAACGACAAAGATATATATAATCAACAACGGCAAAAGATATACGCTAACAGGCTCGGACGTTGGTGATAATAGTTCGGCACGACTTGTCCACGGGTATAATGACAGTGCGATAAAAACCCTATCCGTTTCGCTTTTATCCAACTATGCAGAAAATGCCACTCGTATTAATTACGCATTCAAAGTTGGTAGTGACTGGTATTTACTCGACTTCGGTAAGGTGCGCAAAATCAATAATAAAGCTGCCTGGACATCGTTCGTCAGTGGACCTACTCTTACCGATGGTATCCTTGGTATGTTTTCAGCACCCGCAAATCTCGGAAATGGCTTCCAAAGAAATGGTATTTATCATTTATTTGACGGAACAACAGACGTAGACATAACTCCTGATTTATTCGTTGCTCAAAAATGGGGTATAGGCAAAATAGCTACTATTACACAATTACTCACAAACAAACTATTGCCCCAGATAACAAGTAGTGAATTTACATATTGGCAATATGGGAACGTTCGGCTTATTGAGTGCTCTGGTCAAAAATATATGGTAGAACGCTACAGAAGAGCAAAACGACCAATAGATAATACAGTTTTGACTGAATGGAACTTTACGAATAAATACTTTACTGACAATGACCCGGGATGCACCTACCCAACCTATGCATCACAACTACAGCAACTCATTCGATCACGAACAACAGGTAAAGTCTACTACGTTGAAAGTGGTGAAGCACGCTGGGTACCCGGACAAACAACCGCAGACAACTGGAGCTTTGGAACATTATCGAGCGATCCTTATCCGCAATTTGATGGCACAAGTATACACGATACCCTAGACGTGACGACGGCACTTGCTGAATCCCCTCCCGCATCTTAACCAGTAAGGCGTTATCAGTGTTGGTTCTTTTTCAGCGTATAAATTATAAACTGCGTTGTATCCACATTTTGTAGCTTGATAAGGCATTCTGCAGACTTTCCATTGTACTCACCTTTCGTGACAACATAATCTATACTGAGCTTTTGAAATATTCGTGAGTTACAGGGGTTCAAATTCGTACCTATACTATTTGTACTTTTTAGATATATATTCGATGGATCATCCGTAAGTGAAACTACCGTGTGAGCAGCGCGATTATAAACAAATTCTTGTGTACCATTGGTATCGAGGTAATTCCAAAAATGCTGAGGATAAGAGAAGTGTGACGTAAAGCTCTTTGCCCCTGCTAGCGTAGGTACAGCCTCGTATGCCTCTGCGCCCGTCGCCATCAGCCACGTGCCCTTATTTTTTTCATCGATTGTTCTTATTGTTGATACGAGTTTATTTTGAGTCGCAGCAGCAACGCCGTGATACAGGGGATTAACATTTATATTGACGAGTAGTGACGTTGTTGCTAGCAGACCAAGCGCTACTTTATAGTATTTAAATGTAACAATCAAAAGAATCGGTATAATTGCAAGTAGCGTAAATGTTGCAACATCAATCTTTCCAACAAGAGTTCCGAAATCACTCTTTAGCGATATGAATAGCCAGGTATTGATAAGTATGTATAGTGCTCCAATAGCTACAAGGCCCCGCCCCACGACTCTATTCTTTAGTCCCCTGCCACGCTCCATGATAATGCTAAGTAGGCCTAACAATAAAAATGTAAGTAACCCAATCGCAAGATTCCAGCGTGCCGGTTGAACCTGATCAATAATCGGTATCTGCATTCCTGGTATTAACATCCAGGCCATTACGAATACCGAGCCAAGAATTGTATAGATTGGCAAGTCTTTCCTTTTCTCGAACCAAAAGGAAACCGTTGCAACTATCACTAATAGTGGTAACAGCCAAGGGTAGTTTGACGCTTCAGATTGGTTGCCTGTTTTTGTTTTATTAAAATAATCAGTATTTCCCAGTGCTGAATCCTTTTGAAGCAAAAAGGGCACACTTCCACCAACAAACAAGTTTCTCGTTCTGTCTGGACTTTTTCCAGTCCAACCACTCTCAAAATGACGAACTCCGGGATGTTTTGTGTGTAAAAGTGCAGTAATCTCTGACTTTTGCTGCATATATATGCCACCACCAATGACTGCAGTAAGTATGAGTGCAAAGATTGTATATCTTTGTGCTTTAAAAACGTCTTTAAGGTTAACTTTGTATTCACGCATGCGTCTGCGTACAATATCTAAATAAAACAAGATGAGTACAAGTGCTATGGATATTTGCATGGGTGGATATAGAACAAGTATAAAAGCAACTGCTAGGTAGCCAACGGCCGCAGTTCCAGCAAAAAGCTTTGCGTAATGTAATCTCTTGTTTCTTTGTTTCTTTTTGCGCAACACCAACGACTGCAACCAATCCATAGCAATAATACCCAACATACCGAAACCAAGTGTCAAGAATATAAACTCCCTGTATGTCCATTGAGGCAGGGGTGCGAACACAAGAAACAGGCTCAGAAATATAGATAGTAAGATACTTTTTGTAAAAAATCTTAGGCTGAAATAATATGAAGTAATCAAAACAAGTACCGTAAAGAACCACCACTTAAACGCAACGGCGTTCTCAAGAGGCATTACCAAAAAAGCCCAGTTCTGTGGACGAAAGATGGTATTAATATTGTTTGTCGGTATATCGGGGCGTAGGGACACATTTTCACCATTAATACCAATGTTCTGGTTGATAGAGTCGTAGTTGTTATATGATTGTGCAATTGTCTTGCTCGTAATAAGAAGCCACTCATCGGACCTCACGCCTCTTGGTTCGCCAAAAATTAGATCTTTATCTGGTTGATTGTCGCCCAAAAAGGTATGATACATACCTATCGATGACCCACTAGTGGCAGTGGCTGTCATAATTATAAAAATCAACGTCAACATCAATGGATAAATTGCATGACGCGGAATTTGTTTCAAAAAGTCCTGTGCTTTTTTTATTTTCACCCTACACCTTTATTACGCATGTATTTATCTAGGCTTGCATTCGTTATTTTTCGTTGCTTGCGAAGTCGCCATCTATCAGGAATATACAATGGTAGACGCGTTATACCAACAAGGCGGCCTTTTAATGCTCTCCACGCAACGGATGAACCGTGGGTTCTATAAAGATGTTTGTAGAAATGCATTTCAAATCGTAGAGCCTCGGGTATGTGTGCTATAAAAACTTTGAATGGCATGTTTTTAAACAAAAGTGCAGCCTGATTACGAAACGTCATCTGAATGTTATATCCATTCGAGCGCTTCTTCGAACTAACGGAACCCATATGGTATGCACGAGCACTTGGAATCGCATAATTACTCCAACCTGTCATCAGCGCACGAAATGAAACATCCACATCCTCTAGGTACATGTAGAACTTTTCGTCGAAAAGCTTTTGGTTGTACTGTTGTTCAATGAACTTCCTGCTATAGACGGCGGCGGCGGCATTTACACCAAAGACTTTGCGGGGATAGGCGTGTTGTTTTTTGAAGTATTCACCGTATCCATATTGAATCGACTGAAAATTCGTTGCCATATACACATGTTCGGCGTCAATGACGGCATGATTGTAATAATCTAAAGTTATGCCTTGCGCACCAGCAACCCGAGGCTTATCTTTTAAAAATTCCATTATTTCCGACGTCCACTTAGCATCCAATGTTGCGTCACTATTTATCAATGCTACGAATGACACTTCTTTGTCTTTGAGCGCTTCTTTTATAAGTACGTTATTTCCTATGGAGAAGCCATTGTTTATATCAGATTTAGTCAATTTAACATCAGGGTATTTTTCTTCAATATAATCAGCCGATCCGTCAGATGATGCATTGTCGATCACGTGGATATCTTTAGAATGATATGTTTGATTGAATAGTGACTCTAGACACTTATCAATAATCTCGCGGTTATTCCAACAAACTACTAGGTAGGCTACCTTTGGGGGTTTATTGCCCATTTGGGATTATTTTACCTTTTTTACTTAGTTGTAAATTAGCGTTAAACATTGATGACTTTCCAAAAACAGGGTAGTGTTTAAAGTCAACGTGCGACCAGACAACATGATAACGATTGGCAGTTTTTGTTTGCTTTGTTTTAAATCCTTTGACCGCACCACTTAGCTCATCAACGTCACGCACCCATTCGCAGTGACCATTTAACGTCATATCGTATGCTCGCCTTCCTTTGTTCAGCATAATCTTACTCCCGTCGCTACCATAAACAACACCCATGTCGACAACCTTCTGCCTGTCTGATGACAATATACGCGGCGCTACGTCAGCTACATCGGATAACTCCAAAACCCCCACTAGTCGATCAAGCCAGTCAGACTTTTCCGGGTAGCATGGTTTCGTAAATTCAAAAACCGCATCATAACCATCACTATTTACATCATCTAGCTTATTGGGCTGGATGGACATATATTCAACAATCAAATCAGTTACAGTGTTCGACTTTAGTCTTTCAATGACAGCTTTACGTTCATTTTCTACGTCACTAACTGCCGAGACAACAAGCACCTTTTTGATTGATGATGGGTCGAGAATCTCGCGGTAAAATCCTGGTCGATTTTCCATAACTTCAACAGTTCCCTGAATACCCGTTGTCTCCATGAACGTTTCGATGGCTTTTTTACCTGCATTAAACGCATACGACTTGCTGTCGAATTCAGCCGCCGTAGAACCTTCGGCTTGGCGCCAATGATATAAGATCTTTCCAATATGATGCACGTTTAAGTTTTCTTGGGCTCCGTGAAGTCGCAACAAAAAGTCATAGTCTTGCGCACCGTTACATTCTTTTCGAAAACCACCAACCTTCTCAACTAACGTACTGCGCACGACCGAAAGGTGATTTGTATAATTTGTATACATAAACAGGTGCGGAGACCAATCTGGCTTAAATAGTGGCTCGTGACGCCACCTACCGTCATCAGTTATTTTGTCTTCGTCGCTATAAACAATATCAATTGATGGATCAGCCTGTAGTGCGGCAGCCACCTCGTTGAGTGCGTGCGAGTCTAGCGTGTCGTCATGATCGCAAAACACGATATATTCTCCGACCGCATGATCAAGTGCTTGATTCGTGTTGCCGGATATGTCGGTGTCTTTAGTATGTTTATAGTATTTAATCCTACTATCCTGTTCACATAGATTCTTAATAACAACGGAACTCTCAACATCAGAAGAACCATCAGCTACGATGAGCTCCCAATCACCAAATGATTGATTGACAATAGAATCAAATAAACTATCAAGGTATTTTAACTTAGTGTTGTAGAAGGGAATAACAATACTAAATAGTGGTTTGTTAGAAGTCTTATGTTGCACAACAGGAAGAAATAGTTCCTTTTCTACTGTATCTATCCAATTTTGGTACTTCAAACTGAACTGGATAGGTTTTGCTAAACCTACGGTCGCGGCGGCACGCTTTAGTGCTCGCCCTCGTTTTGTGTGAAGCGGAAAGGCTTTTTTAGCAAGTTTTTTTGCTTTATGCATACCTGTAATTATACCTTTTTTTTACCAAGCGCCCTAACGGCTTTATTCCGCATTTTCCACACTTTTGATGATGTAATATCATTTAGCTCAGCTTGCTTTGCCTCGTATGCTTTTTGTAGCTCCTGTATACTTTTGTCACGATTTTTAATGTCACGCCTTAGTAAGGCTAACCCGCTCGTCAAAGCTCGTAAAACAACAGATGCAAGATTTGGGTATGTATCAATAAATTTCTCAATGATTACCTGGCTATTGTCTGCGTGTTCACAAATTAGCACTGCCGTTTCGGATATATTATTATAAATAATGCTTTTTTTATGCTCGTCCTGGCCATACATATCCAACACACGTATAAAAAGCATGAGGTGTGAATAGCCATAGCGTGACCAAAATCCATTCGGGTCGCTACCTGAACCAGACCAAATCCCGCCCTTATGATGCCTATACGCCGACATTTTTCTATCTATGCAACCAATTTTGCCAAACTTGGCGTGGTACAAGTGCATATACCAATCACCCGGCATAAAGTCTACTGGAATGTCTTTATACCCTTGCTTGCGATACATTACCGAATTTGTTTGTATAAAGTTGCGGGTTAATAACTCACTCGTGGTAAGCGTAGGCTTGTCTTTAGGATATACAGAATCTGCTTCACTCGCGTCCTGATATATAACCGTGACAGGATGAAAAGAAAATGCGTAGTCAGGATGGCTCTCCATGAAGTCAACCTGACGCTGTAGTTTTGTCACATCCGTCCAATAGTCGTCACCGTCGCAGAGAGCAATATATTTACCACGCGCTTGTGCGAAATTATACAAGAAGTTATATCTTCCCGTAGGCTTGCCTCCGATACTTATAACGTTTTTGCGATTATGAAGGAACAGTCTTATTTTATCCGGATATTTATCCGCATACTGTTTGCAAATTCTCCTTGTTTTATCCGTTGAATCATCCTCACCTAACAGAATCTCAAAGTCGAAGCCCGTCTGTTGCTCCAAAATGCTGTCCAGACATTGCTTGATGAACTTTTCGTGATTGTAGGCTGTTACACACACCGAGACCACAGGCTTATCTGGTACATCGTTCTTGTATTCGATAACTTTGCTCTTTCCCGGTATTTTACTTAGGTCCATATATATATTATCTATTAAATCGTTCGAGTTCGGTACCTTTTAGGTCATTATCTATCTCGTTCGCTATTTCTGTTGGTAAATCCATCTTCCATTTGTCATCCTTGTGATTATTTCTATACACAGAGTAGGGGTCGTCATTATTTGTTTGTTTACTGCTTGAGATAAAATTTTTGGTTTGTTTACCAACCCTTAGGCCAATAAACTTATACAGTCTATTTACCATTTCTTCTGTATTGTCGTTTAATTCCGGATAGCTAACTATCATTACTTTGTTGGGATAGTCTCTCTCGGCCTTTAAAAATATTTTTACAGCCTCTTTCCACTTATCGTAACCAAAGTAGTTCTCTCTTTTTTCATCGTTCTTGTTTGAACCCGACCTCCACTGATCCGCCAGGTTCCAGCTTGGGTCAAATTCTTTTGGTATTTTTATCCATGAACCAATTGTTGCCTTTGGATTTCTAACTATCAACACGAGCTTGGTGTCAGAATTTTTCAGTAGATTATCAATAATGTTAATGTGGTGGACCTCCTTCCACACTAGGGCAGTAATCTTGTTTTTGGAAAAACTAACGTTTGTTCCACCACTTAGGGTTTTCTTTTGCATAACAAAGTCGCTTTTTGCTCTTAGAAGGTCATTGTGAAATTTGTCAATATCTTCCTTTGACGAATTCTCACCTAGTCTATCCTTGAACTCATACGAAAAAAGTGGCTGGTAGCAAAAAAATACATTAGGGGAGCTATTAAATATCTGTCCTAGCCAGGTAGTTCCAGAGCGCGGCACTCCAAACAATGCAACATTATGTATATGCTCACTAGATAATGTCATTGATTAATTCTATCATTTTTTCCATATCGGTTTTATCATATCTCTGGTCAACAGGAAGACATGCAAGCTCTTCTGCTAGTGTATATTCTAAGCTCGATTTTTTGCTCCCCTTAAGGACGTTTGGCCAATACGTTGCTATGTAGATCTTTTCATTTAGTAACTTTCCTTTGATATTTTTTCCTTTTAATAGAAGTGGGTAGACCATCGGACAACTTGAGCCATTTAATGTTACGTCAAGCTCATTCTTCTCGCCAAATTGTTTTTCAAGAATATTGTAGTTGGTAATGCGCCTTTTCATTACTGCATCAAAATCTATACTGCTCATCAGGTACTTTGTGAGCATTGACATTTTCTTTATCGGCTGATTATCTAGGCTTCTCTCGCTTTCCTTATAGTCGTTGTATGCACCTTCTTTTCCAACATCAATACTTTTCAACAGATAGTTAGCTCTTTCAAATGAGGTATCGTAGGATATACCCTTCAAGGGAGTGGGGTCTATCATATTTAGTATTCCGCCATCGGGTATGCCAAAGTATTTTCTAGGACTATAAAATACATTACATTTAGTGTTTGGTGTGAAGTAGAACGCCTGACTACAGTCAAGAATCAATTTATCTGAATACGATTTAATTAACTGGTTGCAGTATTTGTCCTTAAGACCAAAGTAGTTCGTGTAGACGAGATATTCGTCATTCTTGGTATTAATTTGTTCGTCTATCTCAAGCTTGTCGTTTATACAATAGGTCTTGTAAGGTATGCCGAGTTTCTCAAGCGGCTGATACATTGCATCGCACGTGTATTCAGGAAGATGTACGAGCTTGACTTTTTTTGAAGATAAAATGTACTCGAAACAATTCCTGCCGGTATTAAGAAATACACCGTCCGCATGCTGAATTGAGCGATTACCTCCATCTATTTCTATGGGTTGGTATCCTCCTATAGAGTCAAACAAGTTGATAATCCCTCAGCATTTTATTTATTTTTTTTGGTGAATTAAACATCATCACATCAATAATAGATAGCCCGGGATAGAAGTTATCACGACCCTGATTGTAGGCTTCGAGCTGGGGTTCTACGAAGTACAGGTCTATACTATTTTCTCTGAATACAGATTTGTTATATAACTCTCTTCCGCCGATAGCATTGTTGTATTGATCCGATTCTAGGATTTTGTTTATATATATCACTCTTTCCTGAGCCCTTAGGCCTTCTTTTATCTTTAACGTAGATGACTCGATAAAATCAGTTTTCAACCCTAGGTGTTTGCTACAATCCCTTATCGTTGACGAGATGAAACGAGAGGCGTTCCTTTCGTTATTGTCGAAGCATTTCTTTACGAAGCTAAAGGTATCTTCAAAATATGGAGCTTCTCTGTAATCTTCTTGCATACGCTCCAAAATATCTTCTTTTGCCACATCAATTAACTCGGTAAATTGCCGCTCGTTTATATTTTTTTTGTAAGAATCTTTTTGTATCGGCAAAGTTATATACTCAGGTCCCTCAGCACCCAGAATTCTATTCCTATTTATCCAGCCACCCTTCATCCACTGAACATCATCATATATGACAAACTCGTCAACACTATTTATTAAATGAAAATAACCTATATATGGAAATAGGTATGGTTGCATTATCGCAACTTTTTTCACTTGGTAATCTCAATAATTAAGCGTGATTCATCCCTCGTCTCAAGATTTTGCAATTCCTTGTGCTTACTTTTGTTTAGTTTGCTGCGTGTCATTTTCTTCTTCTGTATGCCTATATCAATCATACGTCTCTGTAGCTCCTCCCAGTCATAAAGCCACTTGTGCCCCCACCAACGAAAACTTACGTTTAGGCGTTCTGCTTTTGTTTTTATGTAATCCATTTTAAATCGCTTCATCGTTGGATCTTTTTCCACCGGAACTTTTTGGTACTTATACACTGCATACTCAAGATCTGGTGTCGCCATTCGTAGTACGCCACCAGGTTTCAAAACTCGCATAAAATCTTTTACGGCAGCCTGTCCTTCTTCTACTGTTAAGTGTTCTATAAAGTGCTCGTTGAATATAAAGTCCACGCTATCATCTGGAAACGGTAAAGGATTGCGGAGATCCCAGTTCAAGTCTAATTTGCTCGCCTCGATATTGTCATCGGAATTATTATCGATGTTTATCCAGCCTTTTTTGTAGTCGGTTCCACAGCCAACATTCAGCTTTACCTTTTTATGTTTCTTGAGTAGTTGCGCTACTTGTAAATTAATCTGGTTTTCGTTGCCTTGTATTACCTTTTGTTTGAGTTTTGCCAATACTTGTCTCATTTTTTTATTACCTCACATATCTTTCTTATCGTTACATTGTCTAGACCTACATAAAGTGGCAAACACAGTATGCGATCGGCTATGTCTTCGGATACAGGGCACCTGTCCTTCACTTTTAAATAGGGTAGCTTGTTGAGTGACGGGGAGAAGTAGCGACGAGGAAAGATATTTACACTATTTAGCTTTTCCATCACCATTTCAAGCTTTTCTGTATTATTGAAGATTACAGGATAGTATCCATAGTTGTATTTAACTCGTGTGCTGCCCTTTGGTTTAATAATAGATCCATCAAGATATTGATCGTAAAGATTAGTAAGTCTTTCGCGCTCTCGTATAATATCCGCTACGTACTTTAGGTTACTCAATCCCATTGCGGCCTGAAATTCCGATGCCTTTGCATTTATGCCTAGTTGAATATGCTCATCACCATTATGACCAAATCTTTTTAACAACTCTATCTTGTTATATATGTCTTCGTCCTTTGCGACCAGACAGCCACCTTCGATTGTATGAAATAACTTCGTAGCATGAAAGCTACATATAGATATATCACCGTAATTTAATATTGATCTCCCTTTATGGGTAACTCCGAAAGCATGGGCGGCGTCATATATGACCTTTAGGCTGTGTCTCTTTGCAATTTTCTCTATTGCTTCAATGTCACATGGATTTCCAAAGACGTGAACGGCTACAATTGCCTTGGTTTTTTTAGTAATTGCTGCCTCAATTTTTGATGGATCGATATTTAATGTTTTTTGATCGATATCTACATATACCGGCTGACAACGCTCCCATAAAATTGCAGAGGTTGTAGCTACATACGAAAATGGCGTAGTAATAATCTCGCCCTCAGTTATGTCCAGTGCTCTCAGGGAGAGCTGTAGTGCCAACGTGCCATTCGTGACAAAATGGAAATTTTTTACACCCAAATAGTCAGAGGTTTTTTTTCAAACTCATTTAAGAGTAAGCCTTGGTTTGTTAATTCGCCACTGTCCCATATTCTATCCAAGTATTGTTTATACTCGTCAATTGGTGGCAAAAAACTTTTAGTAACGTATATTTTTCCCATACTCAGCCGGTCCAGACGTACTTATCTATATCTAATATTAGTTTCTATTATAGTGCATTTACAGGTATACTTAAATCTTAGTATGTTTTTTCGTAAAAAAATTCCATGTTACATTATTGTCTATGACGAAATTTCTGTAATTAAACCTTCTCTTGAATTTCTCACTAAATTTTCTAATGAACTTGATATCGTGATTGTTGAGAATAAAAGTAAAAATACACCAAAAATAAAGAAACTTGTAGCTAGTATGGGTGACAGAGGCCTCTTAAAAAGATATTATCTTTTTGATCAAAACATTGTCGGTAGAGCATTCGATGAAGTTTTTATGGCAGAGAAGCAAATTATTTCTCAGAGCTCTCGCGTGATTGTAACAGATGGTGATCTAACTGTTGCAGATAATAACTGGCTGTCTGAAGAAAAATCAATACTAAATAAAAATGCCGATGTTTTTACCTGTGCCGTCGACTTGAGTTTGGAAAATCTTCCAACAGACATTTATCCAAAGGCTACTGATTGGATACCTTCACCAAGAACAATTTATAAAGACTTCGATGATGGTATAACTGGTGTTCATTTGTTGATGTTCCGTGGGCAGCAATTTGTAGATTTCCTAGAGTGGAAATGGCTGAACAGCACTGATCGATTTCATGATAGCTTACTACACCAATATTGTTATGGTGTAGTTGATATGAAATGGGCTAGAACAAAAAAAGCAAAGGCCTATCACCACACGTGGGATTTATATCGCGACAAAGACCACCCTTATACTAAATTTAAGTTGAGTGGCAAGGTGGCAAAAGTTCGTAAAAAAAGCATGCAAATGTCGACAAGCTATAAATTAACTACTTTTGGTTAATTTCTCACTATCTATCAATATTGCCAGGTGTCTTTTAGCTTTAATGCGCCGGTTCTATCTTCATCGGTGCCTTCAACAACAAAAATCTTCCTGCCCATTGCCCTGGTTGCCGCCATCATTTCCAAATTTGAAACTTTATACAAACCAACACCAACGCTATAGTCATTCGGATTAAACAGTGTTTTATCGATCGTAAACTGCAACTTTCCCGCGCCCCTTAGGGGTTTGTTTTTGTCACTATCAATGTTTGCAAGACCTTGACCATTATTCATAACTGACAAACGAGCAAAACAATCATCACCACTTGTGTTCTTGTAGTCGACATTAACCTTAACGTGTTTCCTATCTTCATCTTCAATAGACACTCGCACGTAGTTTTTTTTGTTCTCGTATAATGCATCGTTTTCAACACCCTCTGTACCTAGAATATTATCCATCGTATAGGCATCTGCAATTTCGTATGGACTACCTTCCTTGTGTATCTTACCATTCTTTATATATACCGCACGTGTACAGTATCTTTTTACAGCTTCCATGTTGTGGGATACAAGTACGACCGTCTGGTCGCCATTCTTAACATCTTCAAAATAATTACTACATTTTTGCTGAAATGCCGCATCACCCACTGCTAACACTTCATCAAGTATCAAAATATCTGATTTTGCGCGGACGGCAATAGAAAATGCTAACCGAACCTGCATGCCCGAGGAGTAATTCTTGAGCCGCTCTTCCATAAAATCATGCAGTTCAGCGAAGTCAACGATATCGTCATACATTGCTTCCATCTCTTCACGACTGAATCCTAAAAGTGCTCCGTTAAGGAATATATTTTCACGTCCCGAGAGTTCTGGATTGAATCCAACACCTAATTCAATAAATGGCGTTAGTGAGCCGTTAACGGCAACACCACCGGTGTCAGGATTGTAGACACCAGCAAGTATCTTTAATAGCGTACTCTTACCGCTACCGTTACAGCCAACAATGCCAAAAAACTCACCCTTCTTTACTTCAAAAGATACACCATTTAACGCAGTAAACTCTCTGTAGCCTTTCTTTCTTTTGTAAAAGTTAACTATGTGTTGTTTAATTCCGCTTGTTTTATCGAGAGGTATTTTAAAGCTTTTCTCGACATCTTTAATTATGATTGCAGGTTCTTTAGACATTACACATTCTCCGCAAACTTACCTGAATTACGCTTGAAATAAATACTTGCACCAATAATTACCAGACCAACTATTACAAACGGAATATACATATACCAAAAGTCTTTGAATATTATACTCGTAGTGGTCGTTTCTGGTGTTATCAATAAGTACCTAGCATCCTGAATAATTTGCGCTGCTGGATTGAGCATAAGTACCTTTGCAGCAAATTCGTTAATATCAATAACTATAGATACCGGGTAAAGTATGGGGGTTGCGTAGAATGCGCCCTGCAAAAGCACCTCCCATAAATGACTAATGTCCCGAAATTTTACATAAAAAGCCGATAGGAAAAACGCAAGTGCAAGACTAAAAATGTAAAGCTCTAATATAACAAAAGGTAATAATAGCGCATACCAATGGACGTCAACTCCATTTATCCACATAAAAAACAGGACAATAACTAAATTAAAGCAAAGGTTTATAAGCGCCGAGAGAGTACTCGAAATAACAATGATATATTTAGGAAAGTTAATCTTTCTAATGAGATCGCCTCTGTCGACAATAGCTGATAACCCTTGACTTGTTGCCTCGTTAAAATATGTCCACAGCACAATACCGAGTAGTAAATAAACCGGATAGTGTGGAAGTGTGCCACCAATCTTCAAAAGCATACCGAATACCGTAAACAAGATTGCAAATAGAAATAACGGCTTGAGTAAAGACCATGCAAAACCCAAAACTGAACCTTGATAGCGTAGTTTGAAATCCGTTATGACTAGCTCACGCAAAAGTATACGGTTACGGCGACTAAATATATTAGAAATTTTCATATTATCTGTAATCATTATAAGATATGAAGGACATTATGAGTAGCACAAATAAGGTTGCGGTTGTTGTATTAAACTATAGGGGTATTAAAGATACCCTCGCTTGTGTTGATTCACTCAGAGAGCAGACGTACAAAAAATTTCATATCGTCCTCGTGGAAAATGGTTCGCACGATGGATCAGCCGAAAAACTTCAAGCATTAGAATCAGATGATGTAACTGTAATTTGTAATGATAAAAACCTTGGTTTTGCTGGTGGCGTAAATACAGGAATTCGCTGGGCTATAGCTAATCAATTCGACAGTATTGCCCTTTTCAATAACGATGCAGTTGCCGACCCTAAATGGCTTGCGTCGCTCGTAGATGCCCGGGGACGTTACAAGCAAGTGGGTGTAGTTACTGCTTTATTCTTAGATGAGGATGGTGAAAGAATTGACAGCACTGGCGATTGGTACTCTACATGGGGGCTCCCTTTTCCGCGTAATCGTGGTGACAAAAAATCTGATTCACCAGATGAGGAGTTTGTTTTTGGCGCAAGCGGAGGTAGTAGTTTGTATTCTACTAAAATGTTTCGTGAAATTGGGCTGTTTGATGAAGATTTCTTCGCCTACTATGAGGATGTCGATGTGAGTTTTCGTGCACAGTTAGCGGGATGGAAGGTTATATTCACACCAAAGGCTATCGCCTATCACAAGCAAGGTGCAACTAGTAAAAAGATCCCTGGTATAGCTGTCGAAAAGACTTTTCAAAACCTACCGCTCTTATTTAAAAAGAATGTTCCGCTTGGCCTAATATTTCCTATAGGAATCCGGTTCGTCTTTGCATATTGTATGATGTTTGCAAATGCCGTAAAGCGAGGAAGAGGTAAGTACGCACTAAAAGGATGGCTGTTGAGCATATTCTATACGCCCAGGGCAATCTGGCAACGAATCGGGATACAAAGGTCGAAGAAAGTATCTACGTCATACATAAAATCAATGTTATGGCACGACCTACCACCAGACCAAACGGGATTGCGAAAACTACGTAAATTATTAACTGGAAAGGTACTGAAATAATGCACATTGCAGTTGATGCACGGATTATTAGCAGTGGTACCGGGCGGTATATTGAGCGTTTGTTGACTCACCTGGAAAAACTTGATTCACCTCATAGATTTAGTGTGCTGGTCCGTAAAAAGGACGAGAATTACTGGAAGCCGAGCAAAAAGAACTTTAGAGTTGTCGTTGCAGATTATGCAGATTATTCCTTCGCCGAGCAGATTGGCTTTTATTTCTTTTTGAAAAAGCTAGGTCCTGATTTGGTTCACTTTTGTATGCCACAACAACCCCTGCTGTATCGAGGTGCGTCGGTAACGACAATTCACGATCTAAATTTGTTACGGATTACCGAAAATAACAAGATGTCGCCTATTGTTTTGAAATTCAAAAAAGCTGTCTTTGAAAAAATGTTACGTTCTGTCGTGAAGCGTTCCAAAAGAATCATTACTCCATCGGAATATACTCGTCAAGATGTCCTAGATTTTGAATCTATTCCTAAAAATAGAGTCGTTTGTACGTATGAAGCGGCCGAACAACTTGATGCGCGTGCACAAGCTGTTGATAAGTTTAAGAAACGGGATTTTATCATGTACGTTGGCCGGGCAGAATCATACAAAAATAACCGCGCCCTCATAAAAGCTCATCAAGAATTGTTGGAAAAATACCCAGATCTGCGTCTCGTCATTGTTGGCAAAAAAGATGAAATACGCCTAAGTGACATGAAATGGGCTCGAGAAAACGGATATACGAATATAGATTTTGTTGGGTTTATGTCTGACGCTCAATTGGCATGGCTGTATCAAAACTGCAAGGCGTATGTGTTTCCATCATTCATGGAAGGCTTTGGCCTACCACCTCTCGAGGCAATGCACTACGGAGCGCCTGTTGTTAGCAGTAATGCAACATGCCTACCGGAAGTCCTAGGTGATGCTGCCGTATACTTTGACCCCTCAAACAAAAAAGAGATGTCAAAGATGATTGAAAAAGTACTGAAAGACGAAAAACTTCGAAAACAGATGATTGAAAAAGGTTATCAGCAAGTGAAAAAATATTCATGGGAACGAATGGCAAAGCAAACGCTAGAGATCTATAACGAAGTGCTTACGAACTCTGCTGAGCGATAACGATTTTTCGATCGCGACCTTCGCCTTCGGAGAATGTTTTAATGTCCGAATATTCACTGGCAACACCGTGAACAATTCGCCTATCGGCTGCGTTGAGACTGACGACTTTTGAGTCACCTGTTTCTCGTACCTGCTCTATCCACTCTCTCGCCTGTGTGGCAATCTTTTCTGCACGTTGTTTTTTGTAATCAGCGATGTCAATGTTAACTCGTGCGACATCCGCCTCTTTACTGCGAAGTGCGGTGTTTAGAATTAATTGCATACTACGAAGTGTCTCGGCATTTCGACCAATCAATAAACTATTTGATTCTGTCGATGGAACAGATAGTTCGATCGTATCCTCGTTCAGATTTGCTTCTACCTCTACGTTCACCTCAAAAAATGACAAAATGTCGGCAAGGTATTTCTTTGAAAATTCTACAGCTTCTTCACGATTCATCGTTTACCTCCCTTGGCTTGCTTGTTCTTTTTTGATGGTTTAGCAACGATACGGGTTACTGTCGCATCGTTCGCAGCTTTTGCTCGTGCTTTTGCAGTCGCTTTCTTGCCAGTAGTCTGCTTTGGCGGATGCTCGGCAATCTCTTCCATCTCTTCTTCGTCCTGCTTGAGAATATGCGTCTGTTGAATAAGGGCAACAAATGTCATCGTCGCGTAGTAGAGGGCAATGGCACCCGGTAGGCTGAGCATGATAAACAGCATAAAGAACGGCAGGACAAAAATCATTTTGCCC
Source organism: bacterium (assembly GCA_030429445.1). GTDB lineage: Bacteria > Patescibacteriota > Saccharimonadia > Saccharimonadales > Saccharimonadaceae > UBA2112. Next base: position 145,006 of record JAUIFG010000001.1, read on the forward strand.
ATGATCGCGCCATTAATTTCTGATTGGTCGGCTTCTTTGCCGTTGGCGGCATCCTTCATAATGTCGCGAAGGCGACGATTTTTTGATGGATCCTGAGGCATTACTTGCTTTGACTGATAGAATTGTCCGACGGCAGCCGCAACAGCCAAGCCCACAAGGATGAGGTTGACGCTTCCGTTAGCGAACGCCGGTTGCGTTAGATTAACAACTCCAAGGAGTGTTTCGTTGAAAGATTGGGGGTTATCTACGATATATTTAATCGAAGCAAAGTTCTCCAGAAAGTCATACGTGTATTTAGCGAATTCGGCTCGATGAACAAACACCTGGATAACAAGATAGAGCGCGATAAAAATCGGAAGCTGAACAAGCAGAATTCCAATTGACCGAAAAGGGCTGACGCCATGACGTTTGTAAAGCTCCATCATTTGCATACCTTGCATCTGTCGGTTGCCTTTTGTTGCTTTCTTGATCCGCTCAAGTTCTGGCTGTAGCTTGCGCATGAGTTTTGTCTGGTGCAATTGCTTTTTGACCAGCGGGTACATGACAATACGCAAAAGAATGGTAAAGATAATAATACTAATACCAAAGTCACCACCGGGGATGGCAATGTAAAGAGCCATCAACAAGTTAAAAAGCGGCTGTACAATTAATAGTTCAAAAATATTCATGTTTTTTGCTACTCCACGTAGATAATATGGTGATTTTCTTTATTATATCACCTGTCAAAGCCAATTGCTATTTATCTATAGATGTCCGCGTCTTTGAATAGTTGTTCAACTGTACTCGTTAATTCTTCGTGGCTAATTGTCAGTAGCTCTGCAGAAAAAACAATAAGTACGAGGTCTTTGCTCGGCTGAATCTTGGGAATCTGAAGACGAATAGCTTCGTACATGCGACGCCTAATTCGATTGCGCCCTATAGCGCTTTTTATTACCTTTTTGCTGACAACAACAGCAATGCGAGATTCTTTTCGCCTTGGATGAGTTGTATGCTTGAGGGTAACCAAACGAGAGCGGACGGACTTTCCGTTCGTGTATACATACTTTAGGCTGCCATGCCCATGAAAACGATTCTTGAATGGGATCATATGTAATTAGTATATGGTATATGGTTACTGGTAGGTAGTGGCCATCTAAAAATCTCCGCCAATCAGCGGAGATTTTTATGTATATTATTTCTAAATAGAAATCTTTGCGCGACCCTTTGTGCGACGTCGCTTTAGTACTGCGCGCCCCGCCTTTGATGCAACGCGTGCTCGAAAGCCGTGTGTTTTTGCACGGTGACGAGTGTGTGGTTGGTGTGTTCTTTTTGGCATATCATTAGATACTTTAGCTTATTTTGGTGTTTTTATCAATATTCTGACCCTATTTATTAAGTTTGGTTTTCTCTTTTCCACTTTTTACTTATTTTTATCCACACATTTACCGGTGTTAGGTCTGAGTTGTGGAAAAGTAATACACCTATGGCGCTTGTCTCTTGTTGTTTATTTTATAGCTTGTGGAAAAGTCGTCGCTCACTTATAGTTTTAGTAAGGGTTGCCGCGAAAGTGGCGCCAAGTAACAAGTCGAGGGAGTTTAAGTTAGTGCAACATTCGTTATGGCAAAGTGTTTTGGGAGAAATCGAATTGACGGTTCCTCATGCCACATTTGTTACATGGTTCAAGAATACTGAACTTATTGAATCAAATGACGAACTTGCGACCATTGCGGTACCTAATATTTTTGCAGTAAGACAGTTTCAGGTAAAATTTTCTGATCAAATTCGACAAATCCTCGCAAAACATGGACTCGAGCCAAAACAAATTGATTTTATTGTTAAATCAGGTAATAAAAAGGTGGTATCGAATAGAGAAACCACCGCTCCGAGTGAATCTAATGCCGATCGACTAGTTGCAAAATCCCCTGCGTCTTCAGTGAGTACTGGTGGACTAAATCCACGCTACACCTTTTCGAATTTTATTGTTGGCTCTAGTAATGATCTTGCGTACACTGCATGCCAAGCGGTCGCCCATCACCCTGGCACTAAGTATAATCCCCTCTTTCTTTACGGCGGGGTCGGCCTAGGTAAAACACATCTCGCACAAGCAGTCGGTAATGAAATTGTCAAAAGACAGCCCGAAGCGCGCGTTGTGTATATTAGTTCAGAAACGTTCGTAAAAGAATTTTTGGAAAGCATTCGATTCAAAAAGAAGGGTTTTTCAGACAAATATCGAAATGTTGATGTGCTCATCATTGATGACATGCAGTTTATTGCAAACAAGGAAAAGACTCAGGAAGAATTCTTTCATACATTCAATGCACTCCACCAAAACAACAAGCAGATTATCATTACGAGTGACAAACCCCCTCGAAGCATCCCTACACTAACCGAACGGTTGCGTAGTCGGTTCGAAATGGGTATGCCTATTGATATTCAGATGCCTGATTTTGAAACGCGATGTGCCATCATTGAAGTTAAGGCTTCGCTCTCTGGAGTAGAATTGGAGCGAGAGACTATCGAATATCTGGCAAATAACGTCAAGACAAATATCCGAGAGTTGGAAGGTGCACTAAATCAATTGCTCGCCTATTCTGAAATGCGTGGAATTACGCCAGACATAACAACAGCAGAAGGCCTGTTGGGAAATGTGCGGCGCACACGTCCTCAGCATGTCACGTCAAAACAAATTATCGACAAAACAGCAAAATACTTTTCACTTTCACCTGTCGAGATTTGTAGCGCACAACGCGACAAGCACATCGTAACACCCCGTCAAATCGCCATGTATCTACTTCGCAGCGAGCTCCATCTCAGCTTTCCAAAAATTGCAAATGAGCTTGGCCGAAAAGACCACACAACAGCAATACATTCAATTGAAAAGATAGAGAAGTCGATCAAACTTGATTTTGTTATCCGCGAACAAGTTGCCGAAATAAGGGAGCGTCTGTATGCCTAGTATAGTACTTGTGACCTGGGGAAAAATTGTGGCTTTCGTGTGGTTTGCATGTTCCTTATGTATGGATAGAATCCGTCGTCCTGTGTATATGACTTCACCGTTCAACCACCAGCCAGTGAATAACTGCGATTTTTCACCAATTACTCCCCCATTTTATGTACCAGCTTATCCACACCAATTTTCCAAAAATCAATCTGTTATTTCGTGCTTTTTCACAGTTTCCACAATAACTACTATAAGTACTACTAATTTAAATTTATTTGAAAGGTAATAATAATGGAACTTTCGGTTACTCAGGAAAACTTAGCTCGAGCACTTGGTGCAGCATCTCGTGTTGCAAGTACAAAAACACAGCTTCCAATTCTCAGTAATATCCTCCTTCGAACAGAAGGTCATCGCCTGATGATTGCAGCAACCAATTTAGAGATTGCTTCATCCCAAATGATAGGTGCAAAGATTATCAATGAAGGGGCGATTACCATACCTGCTCGGCTCATAACTGAATTTGTATCAAGCCTTCCAAAGACAACTGTTAAATTAAAAGTGGCAGATAACAAACTAAGTATCAAGGCAGATGGATATACGTCAACAATAAATGGAATGGTGGCAGATGATTTTCCGGAATTGCCAACGATTAATGAAAAGACAGCTGTTAGCTACAGTATCGAAACGGGACTTCTCAAGCAATCGATTGGGCAAACAGTACTCACGGCTAGTAACGATTCGACACGGCCGGTTCTGACGGGTGTGTTCTGGCACTCACACAAAGGCGCACTCTATCTTGCCGCTACTGATGGCTATAGACTATCTGAAAGGAAGTTGATTGCGACAAAGAGTAATGTATCGGCTATTATTCCAACGACAACTTTGCAGGAAGTGTTGCGGACAATAGATGATGATGTGAATGAAATCGAAGTTTTATTTGATGATACGCAAGTTCGTTTTCGAATAAATGATGCAGAAATAACGAGCCGATTAATTGATGGTAACTTCCCTGATTACCGTCAACTGATCCCTGCAACTTCCGAATCAACAATCACATTACCACGAGCTGATTTTTCGCAAATTACAAAGGTTGCTGGTCTATTCGCGCGTGAGTCTGGTGGAAGCGTGACGATAACTGCAAATGCAACAAAGGGTACTCTGTCGCTTCATTCTGTCGCAAGTGAACTTGGTGAGAATACATCAGAGGCAAAGGCGGATGTTACCGCCGACGGTCAGGTGACGCTAAACTCACGATATCTGATCGAGGCACTGAATGTGCTTGATGGTGAATCTGTTACATTCCGATTTAGCGGCAAACTTTCACCATGTGTTCTCTCGATTGATAAAAAAGACAGTAACTATCAGCATATAATTATGCCTCTCAAGAGCTAGAATGACAGCCGTACGGTCACTCAAAGTTGAAAACGTACGATCCCACGATATTTTTTCTACGCAGTTACAGGAACGGACGACAATCATAACAGGCAAGAATGGTAGTGGAAAGACAACGCTACTAGAAGCTATTGCCGTTGCTCTTATAGGCAAGTCATTCAAAGGCACGGATAGTGAGTTGTTGCGACACGAAGCTGATTGGTGGCGCATTGATATAAGTCTTGGTGATCAAGAAAGGGTTGTGAAATACGAGCAATCAAACCAGAAAAAACAAAAAAGCTTCGAGGTAAACGGTAAAAAGACCGCTCGATTACCAAACGTCCAAAGATATCCTGTCGTGTTGTTCGAACCAGATGATTTGCGATTAATTCATGGCTCACCCTCTCGTAGACGAAATTACATAGACAAGTTAGCATCGCAGCTATACCCAAGTTATACGCGCATATTAAATAGATATGATAAGAATCTAGTGCAAAGAAATAAATTACTGAAAAATAATGCAGATAATGACCAGTTGTTTGCCTGGAATGTTGGTTTGGCAAAGTATGGCTCTCAGATAATCGACACAAGAATAAAGGTAGTCAGAGCGTTAGAAGCGGAGTTCAACCAAATATATATGACAATCGCAAAAACGGATGATTCTGTACATATAGACTATCTAAAAGACGAACAAGTATATACAGAACAGCGATTGCTCAATGAACTCGAAAGTCAGGTGCAAAAAGATAAAATTATTGGATATACGAGTGTTGGGCCTCATAGACATGATATATTAATTTCACTAAATGACACCCTGGCATCACGTGATGCATCCAGGGGTGAAGTGAGAACAATGGTTTTGGCTCTCAAATTTATCGAAGTTGAATTACTCGAGAAAGTGCTGGAAAAAAAGCCAATTATTCTACTGGATGATGTGTTTAGTGAGCTCGATCAGGATCGACAGACACACCTAGTAACGAATCTCAAGAATCATCAAATTATCATGACGAGTGTATCTGCGCCAAAGAATCTAAAAGATGCAAAGACGATAAAAATCAGTAAGTAAAGATGATATCTTTTTGATCTATTTCTATATTTTTTGATTTCAAATAGTACAATACTTCCTCTTTTCGTATCGCAATCTCGCCAGGACTGACTGGGTTTGGAGATGATTTATCGTACGAAATGCTTAATTGAACGTAAAGGTTATCGCCAACGACATCATTTGATAGTATTGCCGGGATAGTTGATTGTGATGGAAAATTATCAATGAGTCGCTTGCCCGGGTTTGTATTCTCGCTATCTTTATCGATTGCATATGCGTAGGTGATCGAACTATTATCCCCCGCTGTACCGATAGCGAAAACATGGTCAGTAGTAGCGTAAACCTTTTTTATAGCAATATTTGGTGAATAGAATACTTGATATGAGTCGAGCGTACTTTTGTCTAATTCAAAAACACCGCCATCTTGCACGAAATACAAGTTGTCATTACTCCCGACACTGTCGACATTTTGTGATATTTCTACGGGAACAAATGTATTTCCAGAGACATCGAGATACAAAAGCTGTTTGTAATTTTTTGCATAAAGTTTGCCGTCGTCTGTAGTATAAAGGCTATCAACGACGGGCAATTCATTGACGGTTCTCGTTTCTTTAACGCCATCGCTAAAAGAAAGAGTGCTTATCGATGTTTGGGCGAGCTCTATGGTTTTGTTCGATTCCTCTGGGTGATAATCGCCAGTTATCGATTTGCCGTAGTAACAATGAGAAACTTCCCCATTAATCGCACATACGGTTTGATTAAATATGGGATTGTAGTTTAAAGGAGGCGAAACCTTCGTGTACTTGACGGTATTATCGGAGCTTGGAATGCCCAGATAAACAAATCCACTATAATCAGCAAAAATGAAACGGTTATTGTCAGAATCACTAGTATCAGTAAATAGTTTTGCGTGAAGAATATTTTCGCGATTAGTACCAGTGGGGGCGTTAAAGGCAATATTTTCACCATCTTTTGTGACATATGTAATGTCTGCCAATTTAGGTCCATCAGTATTCTTTGTATGTGATATCCCAATAACTCCACCCCTATAAGGAACGGCCTGTTTGTTTGAATAATAGATAGAGGCTATCTTTTTAACCATCCATGGCTTGTCGCGTGGTGCTGTATATTTCATCAGTGCGATAGGATTCGTACAGTCATAGTAGGCTAATTGATCTGATTTTGGGTGATATGTAGAACAAGTAGTTGCCAATGTACTGCGGTATGCAATTTTTTGGGCGTCTTTGTCACGTTTTAACACTACATTCTTTGTCACAAAACCATACCAAGGTATTTGTAGTTTTGTTTGAGTTTTTGAATAATCACCTGCTGATACGATGAGACTTTTAGAGTCTCTTGATACAAGTAGTAAACCTGCATTGTCACTAACTTTCTTTGTTTCTGCATCAGAGCTAGTGTACACCGCAATATCTTTGTTGATAGATGTGTCAACCTCTATATAGACGAGTGCGTTATTCGAAAAAAAAGTAACTATCGATACAAGGAAAGCTCCAATAATTAGCAAGGTAGCTAGTAACTTCTTGTGATTAAGTGCCCATATTGTTGTTTTTTCTATCATAATTTACCCAACCCATGTTCCTATATGTATATGATCGGTATGACCGGGAATATCACAACTGATTATTGGATCACCACAACTATATTCAGATGGTGGATATTGCCATATTAATTCAGTCAGCCCGAGTTCGCTATAATTAACGTAGAAATATCTGAATAATTTGTTACAGTCATCGGATGCGCCCTGACCGCTAGAATTGTTTCCCTGGCAATAAATATCTATCGCCATACCGCGGGGATGATTCAAGCCGTCGCAGGCATGCCCAGTATTAAAATTCCACTGCTGTAGGGTACTTGCGCCACTATTCGCTGCCGCAGATACTGTCGCACGTAGAATCCTTGGGTGAACACCACCTAAGCCACCGGTACCGCACTGGATCTGGTCGGTTGTGCAATTTTGGAGATCTTTTTCGACAAAAGCCCTATTACCTTCACCATAGTAAGTTATCTTACCGTCGGCAACGAGACTTCGGTACTGTGCGATTAGTGCCGCGCACTCTTCGGATGGGATTTCTCCTGTATAGACATCACTACTAGCACACTCGTTTGTGGAGCTTGATGCTTCTTCGGAAATACCAACAGGAGCTTTACCGGTAAATTCGGTGTAGATTTCTTCTGCCCTGTCCGCTCGGCCTAGGTGCTCACCTTTTGCCGTGTTAGCTCTCTCGAAGTAGTCATGAAATATAGCTGCCGCATTCGCAGCCCCACTACCTGTATAATTTGATTTTCTAGAAAAATCACTTCCATTGAGCGCGTCCGCAAGAGGTATTTCCAGCACATCACCATTACCATTGCGGTTTCCCTGTTCGGTTTCGGTCATTTCATACCACATGTACTCTAGCTGAACGCCGAGACAGTCCCAGCTCTTTCCTCTCTCTGCCGCAAAAGAGTCAAGTTGAGTGTTGCGTTCATGGCACCATTGAACGATACCGCGACATCCTCGCCCACTGGAATCGGAAAAACCTATCGTTTTTGCATTATCAGCAGTTGGCATGAAACCAGATTCTTGCTCCATATTCCCCATAATTCCAGCGGCAGCTTCTTCGCTCAATCCCTTTGAGCGTAAAAAATTCCAGATTTGTTCTTTGTTTTGTTCTGCCGTACCACCACATCCACCACCGTCACCGCCACCATTTATGACTCGCCCCCCGCTTGAGGTATTCCCACTAGCACTACAAGGATCGATACAGCCACCATATAATATTGAATTTAGTTCGCAAAAGAGTGTACTTGCCGCGGAAACTCTTGTTGGTTCAGCGCCAACAAAAACAGAGCTAACAAGAGCCGGTATGATCGCAAAAATCGCTAGCTTCCTCAACATGAAATTGATGCACCTTTCCCATTCAGTATAGGTACTGGATCAACAGAACCGCTGAATGTTGCAGGGCTGGCACCTGGTGGGAAAACCTCAAAGTGTAGATGGGCACCCTGAGAATCACCTGTATTACCAACTTTGCCAATGGTCTCGCCCTTGCTCACCTTGTCACCAACACTAACAGGAGGTTGCTCAAGCATGTGTCCAAAACGGAAGCTATAATCCGATCCGTCTTCTGCCTTGCCTGTCACCATATAGCCATACCCTCCAGAGTTAAAACCAGCGAAAGTGATTGTCATGTTAGTGGGTGCAACGATAGGAGTTCCTTCTGAGGGGGCTATATCGATACCTGCATGGAGGCTACCCCAACGAGGTCCATATGGAGATGTACATGGTCCGCTGGTAGGGATTTCCCAGTCACCCCCACTCACACTTGTTGTCGTCTTTGATTCTTCCCAACAGTAATCCTGATCTTCTTCGCTAGCGAGGAGGGAGATACACATATTGTAATAATAGGACATCCATCCCAGGTCAGTGTCGGTAATATCCTTGTATTTATTCTTTGGATCACTAGCGCAGTTTAGGCCTACGTGCCAGTCGTCATTGTCACTTTCAATATCGCTATCAGTATAACCCAGTGGATATTCTCGATCGCTACCACAATATGCCATGAACATTAGAAATGGATTATCACTTTTTTCACCCTCTTTATACTTACTGTAATTTTCCCAGTCACTCGGTTTACCTGTATCTTCGTCTATATATGGTTTTTTATCGTCATCCTTACCGTAGGTTTTTGTAGATAAGTAATCTATCGCGTCTTCGATACAAATCTTATTATTATCATTTTGTTCTGCGTCTAGGCACTTTTGTACATCTGGTAGTATGTATGGCACTGTACGTCCAGATTCACCCATGCAAGGAATTTCTAATTCTTTTAGGCTAAAGTCTTCACAGTTAGCTAGTGTATCATTAAAACTTTGTTTGCTTTTATATGTTTCTATTGGCATAAACAAACCGTCTTTGGCGGCATGTGATGTGTTGCTCAGTCCAGATACGGCTGACGTCATATTTTTCACAACCGAGAATAGCGTGCCATCCCACGGAACACTAGAAAACTTTGATGCGAACTGACCAGCGAAAGAATATTTGTTGGTCGGGTCGAATTGGTTTTTGGATGCTTTTTGTTTGGCATCAACAATTTGATTCTGTATGTAGTCTTCGTCAGTCATCATGTAGTTGTATGCTTGATACGCCTGATTATTGTCACTAGCCACTGCGAATCCGGATGATCGGTCCATGTAGCTGCCCAAAACCCCAGCGCCAGATGTCAACGCATCTCCTAATGGTGGACCTACTAATGAGTCGGTTAGATTAGCTTTTGCTATAGCTTCCAATGCTGGTTTTGATAGTTTATCTGTAATTAGTTGTATAATGTCATCACTCCAGAATCGTGAAATAAGATTCTGCGCTATTGCGAAAGTAAAACACTTGATAAAAGCAGGTATACATTGCACAGCGGATGCATAGACCACATACTTCGCTGCTATACACGCAGTTCTTATATTGTCACCACCGAATGCGTTCTGAGCATCCCTCACTAAGCCTATGCCAAAAACACTAGGTGTCCAGCCCGCGTAATCCTTATTCAGAGAGGTGTCACCATGAAGTGCTGCCGCTATACCCTTGGAGTCCATGGCTGTTTTACCAACCATGTCCAAGGTTATATTGTCATTATCGTCTGCTTCTGCCATTTCGCGTGTTATTGGTTGCGTCAAGCGGTCTCCATAATACTCGGCCGTTTCCCAATCAAACTCACCTTCCACTCCGGCCTGTTTGGCACTGGCACCAGCCTGAAGGAATGGTATTGCAAATGCAATCAATTCTGAGTGCCAATATAGCGTGACGGCTGCTTGGGTCGCCCTGATAACGTTATAACCCATACATGCAGCCATTTCAGCTAATCCTACCGTTCCAGCTGCGGTTAGTGCACTACGAAAACTCTTTAGTTTACTTTGAAATTTTTTATTTGCCTCATCTATATTCTTTTGCCCGGAACTACTTACTTTTGTAGGGTCAATGTTACCCCTGGCATCAACCTTTGCACCAGTGTGGTTGTTCATCTTTTTGCTATTTTCAGTACGCCTTTCGGTTTTATTTTTATTTTTGCTAGAAGTAAACTTACTTCCTAGAGATTTACCGAATTTGGCAACTGATTTATTTACGGAGCTTTTTATATTTAGATAGCCAGCACGCACAGGAAATCGTTTTAGCAAGCTGTTGAATTCAGGGTTTGTATAGCGTAGGGATTTGTATTGACGAATGGTTTCTACTTTGTTGTTTTTATACTCCAATCCACGCACTTTGTAGCGTCCAAGTGCGTTCTTCTTCCCATCGCCAACATCAACTTTAATACCTCGACTCTCCCATTGCTTTATTCGCTTTTCGCTGACGGTAGTAAACTTACACTTTATCTTAGATGTAGTACAATTACGCCCCTCGCCTTTTAGCACGGATGCGATGTATGAATTACCTGTTTTGGTAAAAAGATGGTTCCCTAGGTCGGTATGATTACCAAGTATACTGGATAGGTTTACGAGTAAACTAGAGGGCCCCAATATAACCGAACTGAGTCCGAAGGTGCCAACAATTACACCAATAACCCCACCGGTTGGCCCACCTCTTTTGACGGCTCTTTTTATCCGATCAAACCGAGTCCTTCCCTTTTTTACATGTCGGGTAGGAACGGGTTCGGGGTTTTCTTCTTGGTCATCAATGTTGTCTGGGTCTGATTCGTCTGTAACGGCATCATTCTCGGCCTTTTTTAGTCTGTTCGCATAAAAATCATCAACAGGATTGATATCGTCCGAACTTTCCCAATCAATAGGTTTTGCCTGATCTTCTGAATCGGCAATTTCGTCAGATTCGGGAGATTTTATTCCACGAAGTGCCATGAGTAACTATTATCCGCCTGCTGGTTTTGATTTGTCGGCTGCGGCTTTTTCTGCCGCCGCTTTTTTGTCAGCTTCAGCCTTCATTCGTGCCTCTTCTTGCTGCTGTAACATCTGGACAGGGCTGGTTGTGACTAATTGATGTTCTGTTCGTGATGCAACCACCTGAACGTGGACGTGATTTGCACCGGCAAAGAATAATCCCTGTCCAACTGGGAAGTTTGACAGACGCTTGCGCTCCTCGTCGGTTAGTTTAAAGACGTCCGCTAGCACATCAACAGCACTTGGTGATTGTTTGAGCAGCAATTGCATCGAACTGTTTGCGACGATTGCACGACCCATCTTGCTGGCCATAAAGTCCTCGACGTCCTGACTGATAGTCGTCACTCCTAAATAATATTTACGAGCACGTTTCGCCAAGCTGAACAGGAAGTTTGCACTGTCTTCATATTTCATTAGTTGCCATGCCTCATCGACGATTAGCATGCGCTTCTTTAGATGACTGCGAGTCACGTTCCATATATGAGACAGGACAATATACATAGCAACAGGTCGCAATTCATCCTCGAGGTCACGAATATTAAAGATAACCATCTGATTATCAATATCAATGTTCGACTGCTGGCTAAATATACCTGCAAATGTTCCGGTAGTGTATTTACGTAGACGTTGCGCAAGAGCGGGTCCGTTGCCTTCCATATGAACGAGCGTATCGTATAAATCAACCATTGTAGGTGGTGGTGATGTATGAGTCAGAGGGTCACTCGTGATACCAGCACGAGCATATGTATCGATAAGTGCTTGATCTAGGTCGGCTTCTTCGGCCGGGGTCATAGCTGTTGTATTCGTTTGCCCGCTTGCTTGTACTTGTGCGCCACCGAGCATCAAGCGAAGGAGGCCGTGTAGAGTTACAAGGTTTGCTCGCAGAGCATCGTCGGCTTCTTCGGAGTCGACAACATGAGGTAAATCAAATGGATTTACCCGAACGTCCGAGTTAAGAGACAGGCGAATATAGCTACCACCAACTGCATCAGATAATTTCTGGTACTCATTTTCTGGGTCAATAATTAATACGTCAGTTCCCATCATCATCGAACGCACTGCTTCTAATTTGACAGTGAATGATTTACCAGAACCAGACTTTGCGAATACTACCATATTGGCATTTTCTAATGAGAATCTATCAAAGATAATCAGGCCATTATTGTGCATATTGATGCCATACAAAATGCCTTTTTCTTGGGTCAAGTCGGCACTTGTGAATGGGAATGACGTTGATATGGCGCCAGTATTCATATTGCGTCGAATCTGTAGCTGATCGGTCATTTGAGGGATGGTGCTGTTGATTCCCTGCTCTTGTTGGCTGGATGCAACCTTGCTAAAGACAAGTTGTTGACCAAAAATCGTCTCGATTTTGTGTTGAATAAAGTTTAGTTCATCCAAGCTGTCGGCGTACATTGTGATGTACAGGCCAAATCGGAAGAATCGTTCCGAGCCAACCTGGATTTCGTCACGCAATTCCTCTGCATCATTGAGAGCAGCTTCGAGTCCAGGGTCGCGAGTGCGCCCCTTCTCCTCATTAATAGCCATCGTTGCTTGCATCTGTGTCACCTTTTTGCGCAGGTTCTTTAGGACAACCTCTGACTCGACTGGGTAAAAGAACATGCTAACATCGAGTACTTCATCGATGTTGATAATACTACTCAGCCATCCTGTATAGATTTGCCGAGGGTAGGCATAGACATAGATGGTTCGGCCGTATTTTGTACCAAGACGGAAATAACTAGCATGAATCTCGAGGCTAGATGGTGCAATGAGGTCGCGAAGTGTTGTTATACCCTTTTGAAACGCCTGCTCGACCTCTAGTTGTTCTAGGGCTCGTTGCTGGGCGGCTGCATCAACTTTATTCTTTGCCATCTTTATCGATCTCTCTATTTAAGTGTGCTTTTGGTGCTTCTCCCTCACCCTTGCGAACATACATTGCGGTAACACTACCAAAATCACCCAGCGGCTCACGGACAGCAGTATCGGGGTTGTAAAAATTGTAATACAGCTCACCGAGTTCTTTGGTGTTTAGTTGTACACATTTAATCCCCAGCTGGAACAGCCCACTCATGACAGCATCAGTATGATTCTTTATCTCATCTTTTGCTTTTTCGTACTGTTCGTGACTAACAACAATTGCTTTGTTTTGCTGCTTGCTTCCTCCAAAAATAGTTCCGAACAAGCTCTTGCTACCTCGTTTGATAGAGTCTAAATCACCCATAGGCCAATATGGCACGACAACATAGAAAGTCTTGTCCATGATGTTTGCCTCTTGGGACAGTGTATCAATGAAATCAATATAGTCATCAGTGAGGACGTTGAGGAGCATATTTTCTTGATTGCGACGGATATCAGTCAGACGCTCAATGTATGGACCGATATCAACACGCTGAGAACGAATGAGTATCTGAACGGGAAAATAAAGGGAGTTGAGGAAATTTTGATAACTGTATTCAATACCTTCACGCTCCTTGCTACTCATTAAGTCAAAGTTAATTGATTTACAGGCGATAACGGCACGAAAACTACCGTCATTCATGATTACCATGTTGTCGCGTAATTCTGAAAAATGCAGGCTGTTTTGCGTCGTATTTGGATTTACGGGTGGTGCGGGCGTTTGTGCTTCTCGTTGGTCGGCCGCTGGTGGCGGGGGTCCGGCAGGTGCTCCTGGGACAACAGGGGCTTGAGCAACAGATGGTTGTGCTGGTGCAGTCGTTCCTGGTTGTGATTGTGGTTGTTCGGGCATACCCATAGTCCCCTTGTTTAATGTAGCGAAATTGTTACTTCTTCGCCTTCGCGCAGCGTCTTGTTATTACTGGCAACTCGCTTTGCTTGATGTGCGATTGTTGCTATCGTCACACCCTCTTGATCGGATAGATCTTTCGCCTGTTGTTTTGTCAGTTCCATTGTAGCATTTTCAGGGGTAGAAACGCTAGTGTTTGATGGCTTTGATTGCACTTGTTTTGATGCGGGTTTCCCTTTGATTGTTCCATCGGCTAGGGCGGTTGCATAAGCAATCGCATCATTGGCTTTTTTGTCTGCTAGTTTTTTGGCAACAGCCTTCTCTCTGGCACGAAGCTTGTCGTTTGATGGAACATAGGCATCCGGAGTCGACTCGCTACCTTTTGCTGTTGCAGGCGTCGAGGCTGTTTGTGTCTTTGCAGACGCTCTCATGTTTTTGCTTGCTTCCTCTTTTTGAGTGACAGCCGCATTCTGCAGACGCTCTGTCATTGCCTGTGCTTTTGCGCTATTCTCGGCCATCATATCGGTTGCGTCTTTTGCTTCGAAATATAAATCAGAACTGAGTGATGTATCAGGGGTGCTCGCAGCGCCACGGATTGCCCAGCCATGCGAATCAACGAGGCTCGTTAGATAATCTAGGCGTTTTGTTGCCTCATCCTCATCGAATCCCTTCGTAAGGATGCGATCAGAATTTTTTGGAGGAATGATAGTGACAAATGAATCAATACCGTCCGGTTGCCAAAACCGTTTATGTGATTTGAGGAAATAAAATGAAACGACAGCGGATAGATACGCCTCCATTGGTTGGTCTTTGCGTAGTGGCAAAGCCAGTGCACCAAAAAAGACAATAACAGGTAACGGCAAGATGGCGAGCACTGGAAATAGTTGACCCAGACCCCATGCTCCAGCCATAGAAATAGCCACAATGATCAGGTACACAAACTGACGAAAACTGAACGGACCGATGAGTTTATCGTCCGCCTCGACATCCTGAGGTACTTTGTATACGGCCATATCTGTTAATAGTATATCGTACTACTTATGCTTTTGCGAGGTTTTCGAGTATCAGGTAGCAACCTTTAACTAAGGGGTTGTTGGCGGAGTGGGTGGAGCTTGCGATGAGCCAGAATATCCTGCTGACATCGCTACTATAGCGTCACGATTATCCTTGATTGCACCGCGAATCTTCTCGTTAGATAGCGCTTCTTGTGCCGCTTGTCCTAGAGCCCTTACTGCACCACTGTCACCTTGAGATATTGCATGGGCGTATTCAGCATCGTATCTATCAGCACTTGCCATTTTCTCCGGCGTAAACTTACCTGCACGAATACTATTCAGAGACATATCCTTGTAAGAAGGTTGGCTTTGGCCTTCTTGCTTGCCCAACCTAATAGCATCAAGCTGTCCGGCACCGATATATCCAGGGTTGTTTTGTGCTAGTGCATCACTAGCTGTTCGCGTAGCAAGGCCAAATTTAGTGTCACGAAGAGAATCAATTATAGCCTCTTTTTGTTTTGCAGTTCCAGCCTGTATAGCACGTTCAATCATAGCTGCAGTTTGAGCGCTATCCACCGTCTTTTTGTCCTTTATTGCATCAATTAACTGCCCAGTAGCGTTACCATTACTATCTATGCTTACAAGTTGATCGGGTGTTAGTAAGTCGACTGTTGTGTGTGCGGCTTTTTTATTCTCGTCTTCTAGTGAACGTTGTTGAGAAATTGCATTTGCTTCTGCTCGTTGCTGACCGTCGCTTCCTGCAAGTCTACCACCTGCGAGCTGACGTTGAAACTTCTCACTATTCTTTGCTTTAGCGCTTGTATAATCCACCTCGGCTCGATTCAATTCTTTGTCCAATCCACCATCAATGGCCTTCTTTTTCGATCTACCCCTATAGACCCCTGCAGTTGCAATATTTGCCACGCGACTTTTATTAGCCAAGATGCCAGCTCGCTTCGACAACCTTGCTCCAGGTCCCTTGCCAAGTCTATCAACGCCTTTGCCAGTGTATGTTTCGACAGTGCCACTAATCTTTCCACCAATCGTACCTGCGCCCGATATTGCACTCTTGAGTACGCTCCAGACAGCTAGAAGGGGGGCAACGGCGATACCAGCCGCTATTAACCCTAGCATCAGTGGAGTAGAGCTCGTACCGCAAGATCCAACCTTGGCCTCATTGTTCGTCGCATCTTTTGCGGATGATGGTAGCGTAATACATTTGTCACTACCGTCGTAGTAAGTATTGTCAGATGCACTTTCACTCGCACCGGTATTTGTACCGGCCACTAGCACAACAGCACTTGCTAACTGCCCAGCACCAAACAATAATCCGATAACAGGGAAAACCATCAATAATTTCCAGAACATACTGAGCCATTTGCGAAAATACTGCTCGGTATTCGGTAGCAGGTACAGTACAAATGCAACAGGTGATACGACCACCAATAGTACTATGAAGGCTTTTCGGAGCAAGAGGATAATAACAACAATAATTGCAGTAATCACGATTGTGCCGATTCCTGCGATTAGTAGCGGTAGAATGAGCCACACTATTGCAACGGTTGCGAGGACAGCCGCTGCAATGACGGCCAATGTACCACTACCAAGGCCTTCTCCGCCAGTATGGAGGTCGATATCGCTCGCGACTGGCATGGCGGTACGATCAGATACGGTTCGCGCCATGTCGACCAGGAAGTTTTGGATTTCATACCCAAGGATATTTGACAGGTCTACCATAACTTGGCAGATAAAGAACGAAACATTTACTGCAATCGCCGCGATAATTAGTCGTGGCAAGGTCTTTTTGATGCCGTAATTGTCTAGTCCTCGTCCTGTAACCTGTGACAGAATGATGATTAAAAATGCAATGATAAACATAACATTTGCAATGTTTCGTGCCAATTCCCATGACTGGTAGGTGCCCGAGTAGCTGTTACCTGCACCGTTCACGGCAACCAGCTCGGGCTCGGTTTCGAGGAATGTCTTTGCTAACAATTGAAATGCTCGATCACCGATTTCGCCAGATGTCTCAATAAGCGGGCACAGTATCCAGCCCATCTTTGCGATAGCACAAGAGAGTTCATCACCATTGTCAGACTCCTCGTCGGGGTTTGCTCCTATGTTTTCTAGTTGGTCACCAGATGGTTGTGCATATACAGTGTTCGAAACAAAACCCAATGAGGGAATAAAGCCAACAACAGAAATAGCGACCACGACGGACGCAAAAATATTCACAACCCACTTGGTGCTTCTATTCACACCTATACTATAGCATAAGCAGGTTACTTATCGAATGAATTTTAAGAGCGATTGCCTGTTAGCAATGCTTTGATGCGATGGTCGTTTAGATTGTCAACGACTAATTCTTGGATAGAAATTACCCGTCCTTCGTTATCGGCATAGTTTACCATGACGGAGTATAAGGTGCGTCCATCGTGCTTAGATTGCATACCGACGAAGCGTCCACCATGTTCAGATATCTCTACTTCGCCATAGATGCCAGGTTGTAATTCTTTATTTGAAAGAGGAGTCGGCAGGACTTCGTAAACAGAGCGCGCTGCCTTATCTCGTCTTTCGTCAATCCATGTCCATATATTGTCGTAAGTGTTTGTTCCTGGGCTCGCAACTATTGTAGCAGTTTGCTTAGCGGTATTTGCGTCCTTTTGGCCAGTTGCATACTGGATAGCGGTGGTATGGTAGTTTGCGTAGTCTTGGTCATTCCACTGAGAACGTGGAACATTCAAGTCGGGCTTGCTATAGAAAGACCGCTCACTGTCGGTTAGACCATCTTCTACGTAACCTGCTGATCTATCGAAGTCTCGGTATACGTACTTTGCTAAGTCATTAACGCGTAAAGAAACATCAAACTGTTGGTACTGTTCGGGGGTTGAATCAAATCGTTGTTTTTCGGTTAGGGCTGAACCTTTTTTTGATGTTTCTGAGTTGATTGGCATTACACCATCTTCAAACTCATCTAGGCTTACGCTGTGTCCATTCGGATCACCAACTCGAAAAGATGTGGCTTCAGTACTACAGCTAGCCAAGGCTGCACTTCCTAGTGCACCGGCAGCGGCCAATACGGCAACAAATTTCTTTTCGCGGGTATATCGAGGTTGTTCGTGCTTGTTGTGGTGTTTCATGCTATCTATTATACACTAAAAATTAGATTAACGCAAGCGTTTTGGGTAATTCATTTTACAAATCAACTCTAGCTTAAGGGGGCGTATTGAACGACTATTATCTATTGACAAAATGCTACTAAACTGATATAGTCTGAAATTGAACCTTCAAAAGTGAAGTTCTGGAGTGTCCGACACTCTACCGTTATAGATGAGTCAAATTGACTAATCTACGACCCTAAGGGGTAATAATGGGACACAAGTGGTCTTGCACGTGTAAGAAGTGTAGCCCGTCGGTATTTGCAGGATTGACTGGTAGTAGCAGAAAGCCCAACTTCCGGTCAAATGGCAACAAGAGTCAGCAGTCACGCGAACAAAGTGCTCGACGCAACCAACAGCGTAACGCTCAGCGACATACAGTAAAAAGCCACGGTACAAATCGCAGAGGTGGCGGGCAATACCGCTAGAGTAAAGACCCGAGCCATGTCTGTAAACTGGCTCATTTTTACTATTTAGAATATGATACGAAAGTAATGAACAAGAACGAAAACATCATCCATACCGGCCTATACCATCTACCCATCAAAGGTGTTGATGTTGAGGCTGCGCATATTTATGAGCACCTCCTTCTAGCAACATTTAGGCAATCTCTCGAAAAACATGGTTTTTCGAAATATTTATTCGGCTGGGTCAGCGGAGAAACATTTCGAGACGTCATTTTTATTGAATATGGTTTTTATGATCAAAAAGTTGAAAAAATATTTCAAAAATTCATGCAAGAATCTCACAGAATTGATTCTTCACTTCTAAAAAATGAACTTCTCCGAATTGAAGCAGAGGCTAGAATCACAATCAGCGACCTTGACGAAGCGGAGCTCATGCGCCAACTTCATCAGCTTGATAATGACACCTTTATTAATCACGCCAACAACACAGAGATAGCGCCTCCAAAAACAACACAGAACGACATTAAATCAGATGTTGTAAAAATGCGTAAATCAAAGAGTAAGTTTCGCACGATAGCAATTACACTCGGAATTCGAAACATGACGGTAGATGAAAAAAGGGCTTTCTTGCGCCTTACTCCCCTCTTAAACGACGCTATCTTTAATTGCATGTATCAATTGGGCTCCTACTGTGATGATTCAAGTTGGGCTATCGGTAAGCCCGTATTGGATGGGATGCTTGTCGTATCGATTAACACAATGAAGCGTGGCGGCAGTACAAACAAGCAGATCGAGAAAAATCTTCGTCATTCACTCGAAAGTCTTGCTATAGATATAAAACAACGTCCAGACGAACTGAAATCCTATATTCAAGGATTCCTCACTACGCCAAATTGGAATAACTTTGCAGTTGACTACTATCGAAATACGGGGATTATTACAACAAAAAAACAAATCGCTGAATCACTGACTCAAGAAAGAATCGCGTCACTTATCTCTAGGATTGAAATCGAGATTTGTCTAGCAACCGAAGACCATTGGAGTCTAGTATAGGGAGGGGTGTACGCAACAAGCGCTTATTTTTTGGAGAGGTCAGTAGTGCCTCGGAGTTGACTTCTTGGTTTATTCTGTCAGGCCAGTGTCACACTCAAATGTGCGCCCGCCCGTGTTCATAACCTCAGTTATAAAATTGAGCGATGGGCAGACGAACCGAGCGTCATATCCGAGGTGGTTTCCAAATATAGCATCATGTGTTTTGTCGCCAGGAATGATTGTCATATCAGAACGAATGCCCAGGCTACGAAGTTTATCGCGCATGTCATAGGCTTGACCTGGTCCAACGAGGTTGTCGTTCTCGAATCCTGCCAAAAAGCTTGGTGTTGATTCTGGACTGGCATATAGTGCTGGCGAAAGTGCTTTGAAATTGTCGAGACATTCAAATATCTTTTTGGTCGCGAGGTTGATGACGCCGCCAGATAAACTCTGCAGCCCACCACTCTCTATCTGGCTCGAGATAGACTCGAGACTTCTTCCGGTGCTCAATAGATTTTGCCCAGCTACCAATGTTTCCGTCAGCAGCCCAAGTGGGTTTATATTGTTCGCATCAAAACCAATTCCACCAGGACCAGATCCACCACCAAGATTAATACCGAGTGACGAAACGTCATTACTGCTGAGACCTTGGCCATATTCGGCAACATCGCCACTGCCACCTGTTAACAGGTCGGTGAAGTTCGTGAGACCAGCGAGATCTGTCGGAATACATGTCGAGTGATCCATACCAATCAAAAAGCTATAAAACGAACGAAACAGGGCGGTATAGCCGTTCGTTGGTGCAGACCAACCAACGGCAGCCTTGGCACCAGATTTGCCACTTGCAGCAACGCGCATTGATAAGCTACCGCCGGCGCTATCACCCCATACCGCAATTTTTGCTGGATCAACGCCGTAAAGATGAGCATTTTTAATGACACTGGCAACTCCTCGCATGACATCCTCGAACATATAATACACACCGCTCGATCCGAGGCGGTACGTCACATCAATAGTAGTAAAGCCTCGAGCTGCTGCCCCACCACCTGTTGGCCCTACAAAATTACCGCCGCCTGTTGTATCGCTCGTATGCCCCTCCGATACCTGTTTGCCAACACCATCGTTTTGATGCCAACCACCACCATTAAAGAACAAAATGGCAGGGGAATTTGGTGCAGGGTTGTCAAAGTAAACATTAATGTCTTGTTTTTTACCGGCGCCATTGATGTAATATCCATAACCATCGGGAATCTCACTGGTATCTACATCTGCATCTGGCCCTGCTTTGTGCAGGAGGTCAATGAATTCGTCGAGTGATGCTGATTGATCCAGTTGATCCTGGAGTTTTAATTGTTCTAGATTGTCGGAGGCCTCTTGCTCTTCGATAGACGTCAGAAAGTTTTGGCCAGACACGGCACCGGTTAGACAGGCATAACGCTGAGCGAGTGATTTTAAGTCTGAGTTGGTTATGCAGTCAGCGGCAGACAACGGTTTGCTCTGTGTTCCATCCTCCTTTAGGCCCCCAGCTTGAGTACATAGATCCAAAAGATTTTGACGGTCTTTGTACTTAGTACAAGCATCATTGATGAGATCGCGATAGGTGCTAGGGGTGTTTGTCGTATTTGGTGGAGGATCGGTTGCTTCTGGTGGCACCGAAATCGGGGATAGTCCTGCTCCTTCTGCGCAAGCATTGTAGAACTCAACATCCGTATCGGCGATGAAAATTTCACATTCTTTAACCAATGCTCCCGTGTTGCACGCCGTGTATAAATCACCCGAAAATCCTCTACAGGGGTTGCTTGGGTCAAAGGTTGGAGTGTTGGTAATTTCGCCACTCTCCTTGCCCTTTTTTGCTTCACGGCAAATTGAGGCAAAAGATTCACCAAGTTCTGCATAAATAAGACAAATGTCATCATCGACATTATCGCGAGTAGCATCTATGCAAGCATTGCGCTCGACACTATTCTCGTATTTAGCGCAGTAGTCATCGGCGCTGATTGCGTAGACTTGTTGCACAATACCCACTACGCTTCCGACCGCAACAAGGCACGCAAACGCTACGAGGCGTGTAGAGTAAAAAAAACCACGGCCACGACGGTTGGTGTGACCAAAAGGCACTAGCAGTCGGTTTATTTTTTTGCTCATACGACTATGATTTCAGAATACACCATCTGTTATACAAGGACAAGCGCTTTGTTCAACATGCATCTTGCTTGTGGTAGTATATACATAAGCTATGACAAGACACCCATCAAAAGTAAAACTGCCAAGAGTTTTGAGTCGTCGTGTGCAATTTGTTGCATTGCCTGTGATGGTGGCAATTTCGCTAGGAGTAATTGCCCTGGCGGTCATCGTTGTTGTCTTGATGCCGACGGTCCGTGACGATCAGCGAGGTATAGGTGCAAATGGGTTTAGTGCATTCCCAGAAAAAGGTACAGACCTGGGCATAGACAAAGTTGTCACAAAAAGTGATGTTGTCGATGTGCTCGGCGAAAAAGCAAAGAGAGTTAGTGATGCCGATGTCACTGATGTATTTAATCTCGCTGGCATTCGAAGTCAGATGGTGACGTATGATTTTGTTCGGACGGATGATGTCAGTGCAAGTATCTATATTGACCTCAAGACGTTTCCGAATTCAACTACGCTAGAAAAAGCAAACATTCTGAAGGGGACGGCTGAAGCTGGAAAGGTTGGTGATTACGACGCATATTTTATGCGCGCCTTTACGTTTGGCAAAAAACGCGAGTACTATCTATTACTCACAAAAGGCCTCAATGCCTATGTATTTGCCTTTGTACAACCAAGTCGCGACATTTTGTTTAGCGAAGTTTCAGCAGTGGCTACTCTGAAACGACTCGCCCAAAAAGCTGACCTACTGTAATTAGGCTAGTACCACGATGTATACAAAATATCGTTGTTTAGATAGAACGCATCGCTATAATTTGCTGCAGGTGCATTATCTAGATCTGTACAGTCAGTACCGCCAGATAGCGATCCATCGACAGAACAAATCATTGTCCAGGCGCGGAAGTTAGTGAGCATTTCACTTTGCTCGGTGCATTTTTTGCCCGTGTACCAATCTTGGTCGGCAGAGGCGCCCTCGGTTATGGATGCATAGCCGGCAACTGGATAGCGCTGGTAAGGGTCACCACTATCGCGTGGACTAATTGGTTCGATGCCCGCCGCTTTGTCCTCTAGCCTATCTCGTTGTTGCTCTTTGGATAATTCTTTATATTGGACATGCATTGCGCTTCTGCCCCATGGATCTTGCCTGTTGACGCAATATTGGAGGAATTTATCGTATTCGCTGTTCGGTGTTGCGCGTCCAGTAGATTCGTCTATATAGGGCTTGTTGGCTACGGCGGTAACCTCTGCCAGCTGTCGCCCTACATTCAAGGAATCACCACCAAATTCAGGGTCGGTTTGAGCCAGTCGTTGTGTTAATTCTTCAATTTTTTCCTGGTATTCGTCAGAGTGGGTATCGGTCATATAGTCTATAACACTATCAATCTGCGCT
The DNA here is from genome assembly GCA_030429445.1 of bacterium. Classification (GTDB taxonomy): domain Bacteria; phylum Patescibacteriota; class Saccharimonadia; order Saccharimonadales; family Saccharimonadaceae; genus UBA2112. Next base: position 168,083 of record JAUIFG010000001.1, read on the forward strand.
GCGAGTTCGAGTCGGCTAAAGCTGTATCGTACATTACAGGCAGTGTCGGCCATAATAAGGATAGCGAGGTATTCAGGATCAGGACATGATAGTCGAAGTGGATTGAAAGGGTTTGGTTGTAGGTAGTAAATTGCATTTGCATTTGGATTGAGTCTGTTTATGCCATCCGAAACCAGAGACATAACATTGGCGACTGTTGCGAATAACGGAGCCTTTTCGTCGTAAACAGGTGTTAATTTTCGCATGATTGAACCGATGAACGAGAATTTATTGTAGGGATCAAACGGGTTCTTGCGAGCGTTATAGCGAGCTACTTCTTCGTAATCTTTTTCAACATCTTTTTGATGAGCCAGATATTCTGCCATAAAGAGTGCATTACTTGGCATCATACCTCGCGACATTGCCATGTCACCGAGGATTTGACCTGTACCCGCGAACAACGCATCACTGGCAGCGACACCCTTTGTCTGAGAGGTAAACAAGAGTGAAGTGGCGTTTGCCCATGCGAGGGAGTTTGCACCAAATATAGCGGCCACGATGGGCGAAAGTGTTTCTGCTGTTACCTTGAGCGAGGGTTGAATGATGTATTCACCCCGTTGTCTTCTTTCCTTGTCATCATAATGTGGTGGAGGGCATGTCTCGTGTGCAACTTCTAGCGCACCCTCCAGGGTACCCTGGAATCCGGGTGTTGCGCTGGCCTCGATTTGTGGGTAGCAGGCTGTATCGAGATCTTTTTTTATTGCAGCATGATTGGCAAGTGTCTCACCACCCAAGCAATACTCGCGGTCGCCACCAGCGAGATTGAGAGGTGGCATTACTAGTTGACCCGGAACATTTGATGCGGTGCCTTGTGCCGCCGCCGAGGCCATTATTTGCGACCATGCGGGAGTAAGGGCGGCAATTAAGTCAAAGGTGTCGAGATAGAACAATAATCCGTATATCGAAGGAATCGGTAATTCTCCGAAAACAATTGATTGATACATGGTCGAGTCGGTTGCGTTTGGTCCGTTATAGCCACCAAACGTACTCTGGGCAAGTTTGCTGGCGAGCACATTTGTTGGTATTTCTTCGGCAACTCCTGCCTTGATTGCATCAGCGGCCTTGAGGTATTGCATAGCGAACCGCGCAACAGTAGCTGCCTTTGCAGACTTTGCATTATTTGTGACTGCCTTTCCGAACGAATACCATGCGCACTGAAGCCCTACGAACGAGTTAGCCTGGAGTGCTAGTGGCTGCATGAAGAGTTGTAGTTGAGCGAGTGATACGGGGTTGCTCAGAGCGCCCAGGCTAATACCATTCTTTGGATCGGGTCTACCATAAAGATCAATACCACCACCATTGCGAACCGCCTTGTCGAACGACTTATTAACGGCCTGCTCGGTGCTTCCACTGACAGTTGGGCTTTTTGTCATGTTGTACCGTTGTTTTATAACCTGTCTATATCGTGCATCCATGAAAAAGCTAGATTTTGGATTGAACACACTATAAACAAGCGACTTGTTTGCGCTACTCAGGTTGGCGTACAAAAACAGCATGTCACCGGTCGCAATAAGCCCCGGGCTTTGGATCGGTGGAATAATTGCGGTAACCTGATATCGCTCCTCGGGTAAATCATTGTTCCCTACCTGGTCGTCCAAGTTGTCTTCTGAAACCTTTTGCCCAAGTACCGTAAAGCCTTGTTTCTCAAATGCCTGTTTTTGGGCTCGGCTCATCGTCGATAACTTGCACTTGATCGATTCCTTATCGCCACAATTACTACGGCCAATTTTGTAGTTCATGATTTTTTTGTAGTAAGTATCGAGTGCAATTGTTGCGTCGGCAAGGTCGTTGGTATACATCTCTTTGATATTGACGAGGAGAATATTGGGCGCAAAGACAGAGCTGTACCAGACACCGATAATAATAAAGACAGCAACAAACGCTATAGGAGATCCGCGACGTAACTTGCCAGCATGACGACCTGCAAATCGAAAGACACCCTTTCTATCACTTTTTCCGGCTGTCTTCTTTTTTACTTCACCCTTCCAGTTTGTGTCAGGAGTGGATTCCTGAGATTTTACATCGGAATTTTTTTCGGATTCGCTACCCTCTTTTTTTCGGTTGAACTTAGTTTCGTAATCCGACTCGGCTACTGTTCGGTCTGCCGGATTTAACCGGTCGGCCATTACTTACCATCCTTGTCTTCGTTCTTTTCTTGTTCATTAGGGTCTTCGTGACCTAGAATGTCTTGCCTGTTGCGTGCTTCGTCAAGGTCTCTTTCTGCGTCAAAGATATATTTCTGTGCTCGTGCCTTTGCTTTTTCTTCAGTGCCACTTATTGGTGGCTGGGTCACGTTGTCTGGTGGTTGCTGTATTGAGTTTTGACCAAGCAACGAAGACGCGTCAACCTGTACGGGTATTGCAACAACTGGCGTAGGCTGTTGAGGCGCTGAACTTCCACTAACGATGTTTTCATTTTGAGCAATTTGTGGAGCCTTGTAGCCGACAACTGGTGCGGATGGCTGAACGCTTCCGCCAGTTGCACCACCACTAGAACTACCTCCATTGCCAGCTGCTGGTGCACCAGCGCTGAATTTGCGTTCACTGTCTTTGGATTGATGACCCTGTTTGCGGTTCAGTTGGCTAAACAGATCTTTTGCCGTAACATGATTTTCCTGCTCATTATTTCCAATAATTTCCTTTACATTTTCTTTCGTATTTTCCTTTGCGGTACCTTGTTCTTGTCTCTCTTTTTTAGCAACATCCTTGCCAAAATTATTTGATTCGTTGTTCTCGTTATTCTCGGTGTTTTCATCCCCTTCTCCGACCGGGTTGCCAAGATCGAGACCCTTAGCATCTGCATTGAGCGAGGCACTTTCTTGTTTGTCGCGTTGTTTCGACTCTTCTTCGCCTGTTACCACATCAACGTCAGAAGACAACGGTTCGCCAAATAGATTTTGTGATGGTGTTGGCTGTGGTTGATTGGTAGTTTTTGGCTTGTTGACCTCGTCGCCACTAGCTGTAATGCTACCGCTAGTCAAAACACTACCACCAGGGGATCCGCGCCGTCGCTTGTGCGAGTATGCTTGTCGACGATTGGGGTTTTCGCCTCCGTACATTTTTTTGATATTTTGAGCGCCCATCGTCGCCTTGCCTGTGACGCGGGCTTCTTTGTCATCACTACCTCCACGTCGACCCTTGACTGCCGCAGTTAATCGTGAACCGGCAGCGCTCATGATAGATGACATATTCTTGAATAAAAACCATACTCCAAGGAGGGGTAATACAGCGGCAGCGGCAGCAGTCGAATCAACAATTGCACTGCCCGATCCACCATTCCTTGATAGATAACCATCATTACTGACGCGATAGTTGGCATCGTTCGTTCCAACGCTGACGATTGTTGCACTGACGATTTGCCCAGCACCGAGTAGCAGCGCAATGATTGGGTATAAAAGAAGCAGCTGGAGGAACAACCGGACGCCTTGTGTAAAAAAGCGCTCAAGGTTTGGTAGTAAATAGGCAACAAACAGGACGGGTGATACCAAGATGAGCATTGCTATCACAGTTTTGCGCATAATTAGGACAAGCAGCATTGCGGCGCTAATGGTGGCAACAGATATAATTACCGCTGCAACTGGCGTCAAGAGAACCCAAGCGACACCCGCTTTTTGCATAACTGCCGCTGTTATGGTGGTAAGGGTTCCATCTTGGTATGCACTACCTTGTTTGCCAATAGGCATGATTGTATTGCCGACACGATCAGCAATACCCACTAATATGCTAATCAGCGAATCACCTATGATGTTTGATATGTCTATCAAAATAACACACAAAAAATACGACACATTCACGGCAATTGCGGCGATGATGAGTCGAGGTAATAGCCTTTTGATGCTGTAACCGCCGGACCCCTTTCCAGATATTTGAGAATACACTAGCACCATAAAAGCAACTACAAATGCAGCATTGGCAATGGTACGCATCACCTCCCACGCCTTGTAGGTGCCACTGTCGTTCGAGGCGATGGCATAGTCTACTCTAAGGAAGTTTTGGTTCATATAAGAAAAACCGTAGTCGGCAAGTTTTGCGATTGAACGCATAGTCGGACATATCACCCACCCGACTGTTTCGATTGCACAACTGGACAGACCATTGGTGAAGGAGCCACCAAGGGAGAGTAAGTCACCGACTCCCTGCGCTTGTGCCGGTCGAGCCATGAATGGTGTCATAACCATCATGACGGCAATGAATGTACCCAACAAAAATAATGCCCCACGCCGAAGATTTGCGTGCAGAACCTCGGTCAGACGTTTCGACCAGCGCTGCATCATATACCCTTTTAGTATCTGTTATTGCGCTTGTGCTGTCAATGATATAATCAAGAGTAAGTATGCAACCAGAACAGCAAACTCAAACCCCTCAGACCAGTTCGAATGTCCCGGATTATTTGGGTATGGAGCCGATTAATAATCAAAAACCAAAGAGGGTAAACAAGATTTTTGGTGTACTTGTCGGACTGATAATAATTGCATTGGTTGGTTTGGGAGGGCTATTTGGTTGGTCGTGGTTACAGGGTGAATCTGAAAGGCAATTCTATCTAGCGATAGAAAATACAATGCGTGCAGAAATTGTATCAAGAACTCTCACCCAGACCAATCATGATCCAAGCAGTCTACTGTCTGTCATGGCCATATCCGATTTTTCGACCGAAGGGACTTCGAAGAGTAGCGTTGAGTTCGATTTTTCCTACATGCTTCCTAGTAAAAAAACCTTTCGCCTAATAGGTGCTGAAAAGGTACTAAACGAGGACGGTGTATTATTTAGCTTGTCTAAATATCCTGACATAGTGTACACAAAAAATATCGAAAAAGACCTATGGTATTCAATGTCAAACGATGACGATGAATCTATGGAGATTTATGATCCGCTTGATTTGCGATATGTAAAAAACACATTTATTCCCGGAATTCCCGTAGGCATAGTCTCTGGCGATGGAGTCGTGAGCCTTATGAAGACAAGCAAAACATTCAATATTGTTAGTCGAGACAGTGAAGTTATAGACGGAAAGCAGGCTCACGTATTTGTGCTCTCATCTACCTACTCAAAGCTAAAGGAGCTCGATAATAAAATTGCGTCTATCACTAAGTTGTCCGCAGATTCAATATTTGCAAAGAATGGCAAGAACACCGTAAGTTATAAGTTGTGGGTTGATGATGCAACGAACAGAATCGTAAAAGCGAGGGTTGATACAAAAACAAGCTTAGGTGCTGACATTGCAACCTACGAAGTCAATGTTACCTATCCGTCCACATCTTCAATAACTGAACCGGACTTAATAAACAGCTTAAGTTCTGAAGAGACAAAGTCATGAGAAGTGCAGATAGTAACTTGCGCTACGGATACCCTGATATAGTTGTAACAATGAATTGGCGAAAGAAATGAGCTCGATATACGCAATCATTGCTAGATTGATTCAATGCACAGCAGTTGTCATAATAGCTAGCTTCTTCTACGGATTTTTTACGAGTACGCCTATATATGCTGCAACGTGTGATAAGGATGATCAAATAATCACAGCGCCAACGGATTCAAATGGTAATAATTGTTTCGACTCCATCTATAGCGAAATAACTGAACAATATGAATCTTCATTGTCTCTGGATGATTTTACAAGCGCAATTCAGGCATGTGAGTCAACCAGCGGGGATATACTTGCAGATTATCATCATGCTACAAACCAGGGTAATTGTGCCAATGCCATGCTTTCATGTTTTCATGCTGTCGTGGATACGCGTGCTTGCGTTGACAAGGAGGCATTGTCATATGTAGCATCCTGTTCGAATAATGGAGTTGTTGGCTATGGTGGTGATTGTGGTTTGGACCAAGCGATTGATGTTGCAAATAGAAACAATCCTGGCGATGGGCCGGATGATTTTGATGACAATAATGCAATTATGGAAGCTAGGCGTGATGATTTTTTGGCTACGCAAAAGGCAAAGTGTCAGGAGGCGGCGGCCAGCCAAACAACGCCATCCTCTAGGCTCACGGCTCAGACAGACTGCGAGAACCAAAACGAGGATTTGTTTAATGAATGCTACTCAAAATTACAGGGTGACAATGCATATATATCAAATACACAAGTCGCGTCACTTAACGACTGTATTATTAGAGGTGCCAAGAATGCTGATCAATGCGGGCGCTTAGGGGGCAAATGGAGCACTGATGGCCAGCCAGATGGACAGGGTGTTTGTGTAAATCCGACTCAGAACGGTCAGGAGGGTACTACTGAAGATGATGAATCGCCTGACAAAGAAGCGGAATGCCCAAAAACAGACGCTGACGACAACTGTGTGGGCATTAAATCCGTAAGCAATAGATGTGGCGAGGCGAACGTTAATATTCTTGCATGCGGCTCTGCTGGCGGCAACGTAGCGTTGAATAATATTCTCAAAATCGGTGTCATCATACTATCAATCATCGTTGGTATTGCCGCGGTTGGTGGTTTGGCATGGGCATCGATACTCTATTCAAAGGCAGAAGAAAACGAAGGAAGTGTGTCCGAAGCAAAGACATTGATACAAAACATCGTTGTAGGACTGATACTATACGTATTGCTCGTTGCATTAATAAACTGGCTAGTACCAGGAGGAGTATTCTAATGTTTAAAAAAATATCGCTAGGTATGATGAGCATCGCAACACTGTTGTTAATGAGTACAACACCGGTGCAGGCCCAAAGTTTTTGGGAAACAATCTTTGGTGGTGGCAGTAGCAGTGGCGGTACTGGAGGCGGTTGTGGCGATACAAAGACACACCTCGTGGGTTGTGATGGCAAAACTGGCGCTGAAGCCATTGGCGAAATTATCAGAATAACACTCATTGTCATGACAACATTAATTGGTATTATGGCGACCGGTGCACTTGCCTATGCCGGCATATTATATGCGAGTGCACGTGATGATAAAGAAAAGGTCAGCCAAGCTATAGGTATAATACGCAATGTTGTCGTAGGGCTGCTGCTGTATGTCCTGACCATAGCAATCATAGGCTGGTTGATCCCAGGTAGTGTCATAGAAGCTCCACCACCGAGTGATTCAAACGGGACATCGGGCTAATATGAATTGGTTGATAGTGGGGCGCATGGTAGAATAAGCATGATGAAACGGTTTGTCGCTACTCTTTCGGTTATTGCCATCACGTTTGTGGCGAGCTTGTCTCTTGTGCCAGCGACAACGGTTTCTGCCGCTGTCGGCAAGCCATGTCCCAATCAAAACGTTTTTTTGCCCAGCTGGTATGACAATATGTGCGTTAGCGAGACTAATCCAAACATAGTCTCGCCCAACGAGAGTGGCAGTGGTGATGCGGGTACAACAGGCAGTAACATTGGTGCATGGTTAGCGCAAATTGCGATAAACCTCGTTACCCTATTGTTGACCGTTGTGGGCTATGTATCGTTAGCCTACGTTATTTACGGAGGGTTCAAATACATGACATCTGGCGACAATAGTAGCGGTACTCAGGCTGCACGCAAGACAATCACAAACGCACTGATTGGATTGGTAATATCGATAATGGCAGTGGCAATCGTTAAATTTGTGACAGGAGTGTTTGGATAGCATGGAATGTAGTGGCTGGTTTGCTTGGCTTTGTGGCGGTAGCAGTGGCGGTAATACTTCGACCGACATCAAAATTTCGCAAAGCGATTTGGGATTGGGTGGTGCACCGACAACTATCGGTGGCGGTGAGGTTGGAGCTATTCTGAACCTGGTTTATATAGTGGCGGGTATGACGGCAATCATCATTATCATCATCGGTGGCATTCGTTATGCAACCAGTAACGGTGATAGCAATGGGATTCAATCCGCAAAGAATACAATCATGTACGCAGTCATTGGCTTGATAGTTGTCATCGTTGCTGCGGCAATAACGAACTTTGTCTTAGAAGTTGTAGCAAGGGGGAATACAACATGAAACGTATATTCAAAACCACATTTATTGGCATTGTACTCGCTGTTAGCCTATTAGCTACTCCGCTTGCTCAACAAGTGTCAGCAGTTGATGTAATTGGGCGATCGTGTGCTGGTGCAGGCAGTAGTGCAGGTGGAGGAGGAGCAACGGCCGGAAGTGGTTCGCCTCTTTGTGACGCGGCAAACGACGAGAACGAAACCGTTCCTGTGTTGGTGAAAAATATCGTCAATCTACTACTCGTCATACTGGGCTTTATATCTGTCATCATGATTATTATCGGCGGTATTCGTTACACGACCAGTAATGGTGATGCCAATAACACAAAATCAGCCAAAGATACGATACTTTATTCCGTAGTTGGTCTGGTAGTGGCTATATTGGCATATGCAATAGTAAATTTTGTCCTCGGCTTTTTTACATAAATAGTAGGCAGAGACTAAAAGGAGGAATATGAAAAAAATCACGGCAATCACAGTAAGTCTGTTAATTATGATGGGGGTTGTTGCAATGCCAACAGCTGTCGTATATGCCGATGCCGCGAGTGTCATCAAGGGCGGTGTTGATGAGATTAATGACGGTAATGACGTACCCCTAGAGGAGCAGATTAGAACTATTGTGAACATAATGTTGTTTCTACTCGGTGCAATTGCCGTTCTGATGATTATCATCGGCGGCATCCGTTATGCAACGAGTAACGGTGACGCTAACAATACAAAGGCCGCAAAAGACATCATTCTTTATGCCGTTGTCGGTCTCGTTGTTGCCATACTTTCTTATGCCATTGTTGGCTTTGTCCTCGATGCCTTTTCGGGTTAAGTTATCTAGGGCTTAACAAAACATAAGCTTTTTGGTATAAGTAGACATAGATTAATACAAAAGTGAAAGGTATTACAGAATGAAAAAGTTAAAAAAGTTATTATCGACGGCCCTCATGGTGCCAGCATTTGCAC
>JAUIFG010000012.1 GCA_030429445.1 bacterium
GCCTGTCACCAGGCGTCGCTGTGGGCTCTTACCCCACTCTTTTCACCTTTGCCTCGTTATTCACGAGGTAGTTTTGTTTCTGTGGCACTTTCCCTAGGGTCACCCCCGGTTGTCGTTAACAACTGTCCTGTCCTGTGCTGCCCGGACTTTCCTCCCGGTATAAAATACCGGGCGATCGCCTAACGGACTGCCGCACTAATTATAACACTAGTCAGCCTTGCTATGCTCATCGAGGGTCTTATTCACTTCACCATCAGCTAATTGATTCATGTCGCGTGGAACATGACGATATGTAACGCTATCGAACTGTGACATCAAATCACGAATGCGCTCATTAATTGGCCACAGATCACGATTTTTAATCATATACACGCCATTCATCTGATTAACAACAAGCATGCTATCCAAACAAAAATCGACGGTCTTGAGGCCTAGCTCAAGAGCTTTTTCCAGCCCAAGACGCACCCCGTGATATTCAGCCTGATTGTTTGTAGTGATCCCCAGATACTCCCCGCCCCTGGCAATGATACTCTGATTTTTATCCATAATAACAAAACCGGATGCAGATGGGCCTGGGTTGCCCCTTGAACCGCCATCGGCATATATAACAACACCTCCACCTTCCGACGCTGTAACCTTTGTTTTTTTAATGCTGTTATCAATTAACTCTTCTTGTTTGATTATTCCGAGTAAAAGCTGCGTGAGATCGGTAACGGTATTTGTTTGCACGTTGCCAGTAGACTCCCAGATGTACTCACTATAATTCTCACTAAGATGTAGCTCATGATGACCGCTTGCAACAGTAGCCTGAAAAGTAATAACCGCATATTGGATGTCTCGATCGTCATGATCTATATACGTCACGACATCGAACAAAGATGACTTATCGATATGTAAACCGGCATCATCATGAAGATAGCGCCTCAAAGCGTCTTCTGGCTGCTCCCCGTATTCGATTCTTCCACCTGGTAGCTCATACAGACCAAGAATAGACTCTCGTCCTGTTGCCCTCTTGAGTAACAGGTTCTTTGAATCCTGAGATATTATTGCTCTAACAGATATACGTTGATTCATACAATTTCATGGTCGGGATGACTGGACTTGAACCAGCGACCTCACGGCCCCCAGCCGTGCGCGCTACCAGACTGCGCCACATCCCGACATTGCCCGGACTGGCCGTGACGCTTGATATTCCCCGTGTATTGACAGGTGGGCGTCCCCCGATAACTTCCTCAAAAGAAATCGTTTAAACTCCCTATTGTATGATATTAGGAAAATCATACATGCCACGGTAACCCGGACATTTTTATTATACCGCATTTCAAGTTATAAATATCGCATTGAAAAGCTGCAAAAACCAATCTATTGAGCGAAACATAAAAGTTCCAATTACAGAACTAGCGAGTAGAACAATGGCAAATACAATTATCAGGCCATACTGCTCTGCAATTTCCATGAATCGACGGACTGGCTCGGGAGCAAAGGCATATAACACTCTTGATCCATCCAGTGGCGGTAAGGGTATCATGTTAAACACAAAGAAGCCTAGGTTAACAATAACACCGTATGCAAGAACAAGCTCCCATACATTACCAACGGAACCAGCGAATAACACACCCGTGAAGTTATATCCCATCATTGTTGCAATGCCAAAGACAACAAATGCAATAACAAGGTTTGTTAATGGCCCTGCCACAGCAACGAGCGCAGCGCCCCACTCATCATGACGAACTCGAGCTGGATTAAACGGAACAGGCTTCGCACCACCGAATATAGGGGCCCCTACGATTGCCAACATAACTGGCAAAAGAATAGTGAGAAATGGATCAATATGCTTCAAGGGGTTAAATGTCAATCTCCCCTGCAATTTTGCAGTGTCATCACCAAGCCAATACGCAATATATCCGTGCATTACCTCATGCAACGTCATGGATACAAGAATGACCCCAATAATAGCTACGATGTTAATAAATAGACCCTCAACCATACACATCTATTATATCATCCATGACTATCGGTTAAATCATTGACAAAAGTTGAAAAAAAACGTACACTGGTACAGATTACAAGGAGTTAATGAAGTAATATGGCATCAAAATGCGACCTTACCGGTAAAGGAAAACAGTTCGGCCACAATGTGAGCTTTTCTTTGCGTCGCACAAAACGCGTATTCAAACCAAACCTACAAAAAAAGACTTTTGTCGTTGATGGCCAAAAGGTGACAATGACATTGAGCACTCAAGCTATCCGAACACTCAAGAAAAAAGGCGTCCTTACTGCATCAAAATAGTTTCTTTCTAGATAAAAAATATGCTCTGTAAATCAGAGCATATTTTTTATCTGAGACAGCTGACGTATCAGCTTCGCTCTATCTTAACTACTGTTAAAACTTGAGGGATTGAACTCGATGATTTAACCTTATATTTCGCTCCAACCTCCTCAACCGTTGCAGCAATTTCCTTTACAAATAAATCAACCTCGTCTTGAGGAACCTCATATTTCAAAGCTTTGTCCGCATAATGCACCGGAATAACAACTCGTGGGTCGATTTGACGTGTTATTGTAGCGGCACTCACGGCATCAAGAGTATAGCCATTACCTCCGACGGGGATAATAAGTACATCAATGACACCCAGACTCTCCAATTGATCGTCACTCAACTTTGGTGCGATGTTGCCAAGAATAGCCAAGCGTACGTCACCAATTTCAACTCGATACATCGTAGAGATTGACTCATCTTCACTCGTATCAATATGTCTCGTCGCTCGCACGCCACGAATTGATACCTCCGCTACCTCATATTCACCAGGTCCATTTAACTGCAGTGCCACATCAGGATCAGCGACTACAAAACGCTCTTCTGTAGCAACGCTAACGTAGTTCTTGACCACAGCATCCTTTAATCCAACAACCGAAAGTTTTGGATCAAAAATAAAATCTCTCTTTTTATTGTTAATCGTAATACAATTACCACCCTTATACTCAATATCGAACATTTTCTATCCTTTCAGCACATTATCTGCATCCACTACAACGACGTGAACACTTCTCAATATATCTGTAATAAATTTATCATGAATACTAAATCGATAATAGAACTCATCGTAAGGTAGTATGCTGTAATTCAAATTCCTACCCTGATCTTTCTCGATAAGAGCGACTGAGTCCTTTAATTTCGATGACACCGAGTCCACAGCTATGAGCAAATCAACATTAGACTTGGAGCCATTAACTAAAGATCCTGCAGCAACCACAATCCTAACCCCTGGCAGATCACCCAGAATGACACTCCAACCTGCATCATCTGAAAGTTTTTGTGAATTACCATCTGCCGTTGCGATCCCCTTTTCGGCACCCGACTTCTGACCTTTTTTAGAAATAAACTTTTTATCAGAAAAAATTGCCCTCAAAGCTTCAAGATGCTCATAATCCTTGCGCACCCTGTAGTAAAGTTTATTGTCTGATGTATCACTTGTGATAATACCAACAGAGAGCATATTTGAAAGCTCACGCCGAACCGAGTTTATTTGCTCATCAACAATACGCGTAATTTCACGCACATAGAACGACTTGTTTGTATTATTCAAAAACAAGTGCAACAGTTTTACCCTTGTCTTTGAACCGAATAGTGCGTCAATCATAATGCTCCCGTACAACTTTCTTATACTCAATATATCACGACTGGGCTTCGTCCGCATCTATAGAGTCAAGTTTTCGCAAATTTTAGTGTTCAGATTCAAGCAGGCTGACAATGTATTCTTCGGCATCTTTGAGATTAAACCAATTAATGTACTCATTTCGCTTAAACCATGTAAGCTGTCTCTTTGCGAGCTTCCAATCCAATGTGATGAAGCGTTCTTGCATCTGCTGAAGTGATATCTCTCCATTTATGTACTGTTTACAAAGTGGATATATATTACCAGTCATCGATTCATAACCCCAGCCATACATATCACCTAGTTTTCTTGCCTCTTCGATAACTCCGTCTTTAAATAATTGTTCAGATCGCTTAATAATTCGTTGTTTTAAAACATCAGTATTTGTTGATATTCCTACAATGTTGCAGTTTTGTATAGGCTTTTCTCGCCTCTGTTTATTAACCCCTTTTTGTTCAATTGCCCGCACAAGATGTCGTTTATTCTTGTGGTTTTGGGGTAATTTAATGTTGTTTTTTACGCAATATTCTTGAAGTTGTTCTAGGTTCATCGACTCGAGTGATTGGCGAAGAAATTTATCAAAATCCGGACCAAACTGATAGTCAAAAATGACCGCATCGACATACAGTCCCGACCCCCCCACCAAAAGAGGTACCCTCCCCCGTGCTCTAATATCAGCAATTTTTTTCGTAGTGTACTTTTTGAAGTCTGCAACCGTAAACCGTTGGTTGGGTTCAACGATATCCAATCCCCAATGTTTAACATTAGATTGCTCTGCTGCAGTTGGCTTGGCGGTGCCTATATCCATACCCTTATATACCGTTCGACTATCGGCGCAAATTATCTCACAGTTAAATTTTTTTGCGACACTAACTGCTAAGGATGTTTTACCACTCGCAGTCGGACCGACAATAACAATTAAAGGCTGGGCTTCCATCTGATTTCCTCAAAGTTATTAACTATGTATTTCGTGCTCGATACACCTTCTTGCGCCAATATCTGAGCTTGCGCATCCCTACCTCCGTGAAATCCACTAGCTAAACCACCGAATCGGTTTACGAGGCGATGCCACGGCAAAGCAGGATTTCCATAGTGCGCTATCCCTCCAACAATCCGACTTGCCCTTGGACTACCGGCTAGCGCCGCAAGATCCCCATATGTCGTCACTTGACCGCTAGGAACACATGCCACCAACAATTCTATCTGATGACGAAAATTAGCTTCTTGCAACCTTTGCAATCTCCTCTTGAATCACATGCCAGTCTGCACATCGAATTATTTTTGGGTGGAGGGTCTTTGACTGATTCCATGGCTTATCAAATAGCAGTGCCACTTCTACATCACCCTCTTCCACGGCAGACTCACAGTGCATCAAGCCATCATCTACAAGAATGGTCACATCCTCATCCCGACATATCGAACCCTTACTTCGTGCATTCTCTCCATAGTGATTTGTGTGAATTATCTTTTGGAAACAATCAGGGAAATGGGTTGTCGCCATGGCGTTTGTAATAGGCGCCATAAAATCAGACCTACCTGTCAGGAGTAGCTGCCTGTGTACTCTTGCCAGGCTCTTAATGGCAACTACTGCATCAAAATCAGGCGTCACAAGCTCTTTATGTGCATGTTCCCTCATATATTGTTCTACACGTTTACTCGCAACATCCAAACTAGCAACGCCCCAGTGCTCTGGACCATCATAATAATGCGCCACATCTACATCCAAGCCCCAAGTCTTGTTGTAATGTTCAACCGTTCGATGAGCAAACGGTATAAGTACATCATCGCAGTCTATCGCGAGAGTAAGGCTTCTTTCACTCATTTAAAGTCCTTTCAAGTAATCCTCGAGGTGATCGATTGATACTTTCTCCTCTCCACTCCGTGTTCGCACACTCACTTCACGAGAATCTTTGTCGCGAGGGCCAACAATTAGCTGCACAGGAACTTTCATTGAGGTCGCTTCTTTAATCTTTTTGCCCAAAGATTCATTGCGATCATCCCGCGTAAAACGAACTTCGTTGTATTTTACAGGTTTCATCAAGACTGTATCTTTTAGTATTGCCTCTATTTCTTTTACATAATCAATCACTGTGTCATTGATTGTGAGGATTCGAACCTGCTCGGGCGCAAGCCAAAATGGGAACCAGCCAGCTGTATGCTCAATAAATACACTTAAAAATCGTTCGATCGAACCCAAAAGTGCACAATGAATCATAACAGAACGCGCTACATTACCTTCGGCATCTGTATATTCCAACCCAAAACGTTCCGGCTGTACAAAATCTAGCTGTACAGTTGCAACTTGATGCTCACGTCCTATCGCATCAGTAGCCATGAAATCAATTTTTGGTCCATAAAAAGCCGCTTCCCCCTCTTGTTCAAAAAAGTCGAGCCCATTCCGCTCTACAGCTGCTTTTAGCTGCTCCTGTGCCGATGTCCATAGCTGCATGTCACCCAAGTAGCCATCGCTACTATCTCGGTAGCTAAGACGAACACGAAGTTTCATATCAATTGACGTATACAATTCACTAGCAACCGAAAGTAGATTATTAATCTCTTCCTCTATCTGATCTTGACGACAGAATACATGACTGTCATCTTGCGTAAGTGACCTAACGCGGTTCAAACCACCCAACTCACCCGTCTTCTCGTCCCTATAATCAGTAGTTGTCTCTAGAAAGCGAACTGGCATATCCTTATAGCTACGAGGTTTGCTCACGTAAAGCTGCGTATGATGTGGACAGTTCATTGGCTTAAGTGCCAGTTTGTCACTTGTCTCCTGACTTGTAACGAGAAAGAGTTCGTCACCAAATTTTGCCCAATGACCAGATTTTTCGTATAGATCGGTTTTTGTAATATGTGGTGTCCAAATTTTTTCAAAACCCTTAGACTGCCGTAGTTGATTTGAATACTGCGACACAAGATCACGAAGTACTGTCCCTCGTGGAGTAAACAGTGGTAATCCAGCGCCAACAAGTGATGAATTAGTGTAAAGATCAAGCTCCTTGCCTAGTTTACGGTGATCACGCAATTTTGCTTGCTCTAATTGCTCCAGATGAGCATCGAGCTTCTCTTGGGTTTCGAATGCTACACCATACAAACGCTGCATCTGTGAGTTCTTCTCGTTGCCACGCCAATACGCTCCCGCAACACGCATCAGCTTAAACGCACCCACATCTCCAGTATTCGCCACATGAGGACCGCGACACAAATCAGTAAAATCCCCATTCGTATAGAACGAAACTTTATCTATGGCAGTATCACTGTCTGCAATCGTACCGAGCTCATCCGCATCCATATCCTTTGCTACAGTAGTGCCACTTCGCTTCAAATCGTTAAGTAATTCTTTTTTGTAAGGCTGATTTTCGTTATGCATCTTTGCGATAGCATCATCGATATCCATATTGAAACGCTCAAAAGTCTGCTTTTCTGCAATAATCTTTCTCATTTCTTTCTCTATCTTTGAAAAATTACTCTCACTGATACTCATTGTTCCAAGGTCGATATCGTAATAAAACCCATTTTCCACCACTGGACCGACACCAAATTTAGCCTCAGGCCAAATCCGCTTCACGGCCGCCGCCGTAATGTGCGCAAGGCTATGCCTCATTGCATGCAAATCTTCATTACTCATGATTCTCTACCTCTTTTAAATTAATAAATAAAAACATGCGATTGATAGATTTAGTCACATAAATCCATACATCGCATGTCTCGGACCCCTGTTATCAAGGGCGGTTCCACCGGACTTCCTCATCAGAGCTAGCTCTTGGAGGCACTCGTGAGGTGACGTTACGCACATCACCACATCCCACGGAGCTCGGCGGGTAGTTACTCCACTTCAACGCTCGTACTTATAATACTCTACTCACCCCAGTTATTGCAACACTTTCTTGCATCTGTTAAGATATGGAAGTTATGGGCGATTAGCTCAGCTGGCTAGAGCGTCTCATTGACGTTGAGAAGGTCGGGGATTCGAATTCCTCATCGCCCACCATTATAGAAATAGACGGATCACTAGAGGTGATCCGTTTTGTTTCCACATTTATCGTTACTTTTGCACATCAATTGTTACATTATTTACTCTTATAAATCCCGCCCTGTGATATATCGTATATTCAACCGTTCCATTGACAATTATTAATTCTTATGCTAATATGTAAGTATGTCTAAGAAATCAGACACAAAAACACGTACGAATACAGGTGTAAACCCTAGCAGTTCAGCACTTGCCAAGTTTCACCTATCGTTTGAATATGACCGTTCATGGTCAGACGTTAAACAAGACATTCAGCGACCATCTAAATAATAGAGGCGTACCTCTTACTATTCAACAATTAGTCTTACTCTTTTGTTTTATCTTTGACGGTAGCTTTTTCGGTGACGTCAAACTTATCAAAATATCTTCCGAGAAGCAGTGCCGTTTGAGACGTAAACGCAGAAGCGGAACTGTATACAATGGCAGTAAAAGGCATTAGAAGCCACTGCGTGAGCATAAATACATTCCTGCGACGTTTATAGCGCTCCGGACGAGGAGGCAATAATTTGAAGGCAAAGAAAACCGTTATGAACAGTCCTATAAGTGCAAACTGCTGTATACGACTGACAATTTCAGGTAATTGCTGAGCCGCGATACTCTGTGAAGCTTCCATACTAACAAATAATGGAATCCAACCCCCTACTGCGATAAGAATAGCGATGCAGGCTAACGTTACATGACCGTCTAGTAATCGAATAAGTCTAGCCAAGGCAGGGCCAAGGGGCACATTTCGTTTTTTACTAAAAATACGCGTTGCTACATACGGCACATCTGACGCACCATATGCCCATCGGCGCAGCTGAACAAACTGAGCCTTGAGCGTCCGCCAATACGTTGATGACAGAACTGCATCTTGATAGATAGGCACAAAAATTGGAACTATTCCATAGTGACCATTAAAGTGAAAATAGCTACGCCAATACTGATGTCCGTCCTCTACTATTGTGCGCGTACTCCAAAAGTTCATCTCAACCAGTGCGTCCATTGGCTGTGAGTGAGACGCAAAATTTCGAATGACATGCGGCCTGACAGAACTAATGATATTCCAGAATGAGTTACCTGTAGCTACAACCCTCATTGGAGCTGGAACATCCCAGATATTATTTAGAAACAAACTTATCGGCTGAAATGACAAATGCTTACGATCTGGATGAACAATGTATTCGTATGCCACATAATCAAAGTATGTTTTATGGGGTCGATTGTCACAATCCAGCGTTGTAACAACAACATCGCTATATGGAATATGTTCTTTCTTTAACCAATTCTTTAGGTAATGACCCGCAAAGGTGATATTCCCCCCTTTGCCACGTACCTCATTCGGCATATTGTCTGGATGTTTAACAATTTGAATTGCCCTGAAGTGTTTCTTGTATTCTTTTGCTACTCGCTTTGCCGTCTCTTCAATTTCAGCGCCACCCCGTTCTTCATAACCAATCACCACTATTAGTTTATCCTTGTCGTACGTACTGTCGGCCAATGACTGTATTGTCGGCTGAAGGACCTCATAGGATTCATTATAGATTGCCACTATAACTGCGTTATAGATCTGTGAGGGCTTCGGATAAAGCTCCGGCTCCTCGATGATGTCATTGAGATTATTAATGTGAGTAGCTAAACTAAGCGATTTTTCCGAATCTTGAAAATTCCTATGCTCATGAGGATTTTCTAGATGCGAGAGACGTTCATGCCAATCGGTTCGCTGCGCTTTCTCGAGTCGATCGCGTCCAACAGTTGTATGATACGCAATACCTATTGCCTTTACGAGTGTTGTGATGATTATAATCAAAAGGTAAGCTGCGGCAATTGTAGGGTTTATCAACGACAGTACAACGAGAAGAATAATTGCCCCATAACTAAAGAAGGCAGGTACCATTTCAAAGAAACGATACGCTGGCTTGCGTTTTCCTAGAGGTATCTCAATGTCGTTCATGATCCTAGATTATTGATGCTATCTTTAGTAGTTGAAAAAAGAAGGTTAAAAATACAAACATAATCATCACTCCAAACCAAGCGAACGCAAGTGCAAGATGACGTCCTTTTTCCTTGAGAATCCTAAAGGTAATAACACTGTGTGACACTGCCGCAATCAAGATAAAACCTATCAGACCAAGCAGATAGTACCATTTATCCCTGTAGAAATTTGTTGTTCCAAAGCTCGTATAGTGTACCGCAACCTGTCGTTCACTAGGCTGAATACCAAACGCCAAGAATATGATCAATCCGATACATACTAGAGAAAAAACCGAGAGAGCAATAACTAAATGTTTATCCTCGGCTATCGTTTGAATATGTGTGAGTACTCGCTGTTTCATATGTTAGATCCTTGGTGCGGGTACAGAGAATCGAACTCTGCTCTTGACCTTGGGAAGGTCACATATTAACCACCATACGATACCCGCTTATATCGACGTGGAGCCGCTGTCCGGATTTGAACCGGAGACCTACGCTTTACGAAAGCGCCGCTCTACCAACTGAGCTACAGCGGCGAATCCGCTAAGTTCGTAGCATAATTATAGCATTTCAAAGACGAGAAATAAACGCACTTATAGTCGTTGCATCAGAGGCGAAAAGCTGTTATGATACCTGAAGTCAACAATACGGGCTCGTAGTGAAGTTGGCCTATCACGTCTCCCTGTCACGGAGAAGATCGCCGGTTCGAATCCGGTCGGGCCCGCCAGAATGTAAACATCACCCTCATGGGTGATTTTATTTAAAAAAACAGGGGTAATTAAATTGACCGTTATCCGTTAGCGTGATAGGATAACAACAGTAAATACTCAAAATAAAAAAATGATAAAAAAACGAACACACTCAATCTACACAAAAACGAAGTTGTTATTCTCGACGTTCCTTTCGTTAAGCCTTGTGTTATCACTCATTCCTGCCGGTCAGGTTTTTGCCAGTGCTAATCAATTGTTTGTTACACCCAGTTCATCACAGATGAATAAAGGGACGACATTCTGCCTGGATATAAAGAGCTATGCGGATACTGACGAATCGAGCGGGACAGCCAATGGTAGCCTGACCTACCCCTCTAGTAAACTGCAAGTGACAAGTATTCTGACCAACGGTAACAAATGCCAAGGAAGTACAAGCAGTCATTATGGAAACCCCTCGATTAATCAGCAAACAGGGAAAATCACGTTCACAGCATCACGCAACCCTGCACCAAGTGGTATTGCACAAATCATGGCAGTTAAATTCAAGGCAACTGGTGCTGGTAACGCAATCGTTGGCTTTACGGACGATAGCAGGGTCAACTCAACAACCACTACATACAATAGTGGTGTTTATACAATCAACGACCCGAGTCCACCCCCAACCCCGAACCCATCACCGAGTCCAAGTCCAAGCCCTAGCCCTAGCCCGAACCCATCACCGAGTCCAGCGCCCGTGCCAATTATTTCAAAACCTGATTCTTCAACCGATACTAACAATAACTCCTCAGAGACAGAACCCGCGGTTACAACGCCCGATCCAACTGGTCTAATAGACGAAGTTACTATTGATACCTCTTATACCACTGCAGTAATTACATGGAATGTAAACGGCAAAAATGGTGCATCAACATTAAAATACGGCACAGATGCTATAAATCTAAACAGTAGTGCAAAAGTAACGAAAAAATTAAACGTATTTAGCGTTACGATACAAGACTTGGAGCCAGGAAAGCAATACTATTTTACAATTTCTGGAAAAAGCGGTGAAAAAGATGGTGAATACAGTAGCATTGTGTACACACAAGGCTACCCCGTTCTCCTCAAAATTACAGAAAACAATGTTCCAGCGGCGAACGCAAAAGTAAGCATCGGTAACATAAACCGTGCTGCCGATACAGACGGCAAATTAGCCCTTTCGCTCAGCGAAGGCGACTATTCAGGTACCATTACAACCGATACATCGACTCTTAATATTAACTTGACCGTATCATCAAAAAACATACCAAGTGATGACGAATCACCAGAAACGCAATCATTTTCATACAATCTCTCTAGCTCAATCCTAGAACAAGGTCCTGGATCGGGAGTCTCGGTTCTGGCATTTATTGGTATCCTAGCGTTAGGAACGGTTGTGCTCGGTATTGGCTTCTTTGGGTATATATCCTACCGCAGACGACGTTTTGAAACGAGCGATGTATCAGTCCAGTCAAGTTCAGCACCATCAGTTATCGTTGACGATGGCTATGATTGGCATCAGCACGAGACAAAAACAACTAGCCCTCCCCCAGAGACAACAACGCCACCGCCACCCGCCCCTTCGCCTGAACCGCCTACACATAACAACTCGGTTTATATTGATGATGAGGAACCAGAAGATATGTTTGACAAAGCAAACAAGCCTGTCGAAAATACAGAGATCAAACCAAAAGCAACAGAACCACCAAAAGCACCCGCCGAACAAAATAAGTCGAGCTCAAACGACGATACAGATTCAGGCATAACTATTTCACACTAGTCTGAGAGTCTAAACGTGACTGAACAAAATTCCAGTTCACTACATTCCACCATGCTTGCACATAGTCATCCCGTTTATTCTTGTAGTCAAGATAGTAGGCGTGCTCCCATACGTCCAAACCAAGTAGTGGCTCTGGCTGACCTAACATCAATGGAGTATCTTGATTTGGCGTTGTGATAATACTGAGATCAGGCTGCAACCACACCCAGCCACTACCAAAAACAGCCAACGCTTTTGCAGTGAACTCATCAACGAAACTCTGAAAGTCACCGTACTTTTCAACAAGCTGATCAGCCAACTTACCAGAAGGTTCACCACCCCCATCGGGCGACATCCACTCCCAAAAAAGTGAATGATTGTAATGTCCACCCCCATTATTTCTCACAGCTATACGAACATCATCAGGTAATGTATTTACGCTTCGCAACAGTCCATCAAGTGATTCTTTTTTTAAATCAGGATGCGTGTCCAGAGCAGCATTTAGCTTGTCGACGTACGCCTGGTGGTGTTTGTCGTGATGCAATAACATAATATCTTTGCTAATATACTTCCCCAATGCATTGTAATCATAAGAGAGTCTCGGCAACTCGTACATGGTCTTCCTCCTCTATTTTTCAGCTGATGCACTTGTTATCTTTGGAACATCAATAAACTCTGAAACACGTTTTGCATTTTTGACATTCTGTAATCGTGACTCAAATTCTGCCAATGGTATCTTGAGATATGCATAGCTCACCCGGTCATTATCATCCTTTTCGAGCAACTTGACAACATAATACCCGTCACCTGTTGTTGAACGAAATGGTTGCGAAACACCACCCTTAGACAAGCGAGAAGCTGCAGCCGCCAAGCCACCATCTTGATTGTTAGATGGTACAAGTGGAGTAGCACTGGAGAAAATCTTCGCACCACCTTTGACATCTACTAATTTTGCAACTTCATCGAAATCCTTTTTTGTCTTGAGCAACGCAACTACCTGGTCTTTTTGTTTCATGGCAACTTTATCAATCTGATAAGCAACTTCTTGTCGCAATAGCCTTGCCTTTGTGACTTCTCGTGCTTCGGTCGGCGTCCAATTAAAGTGGTCGAGGACAATCGCATCATACGTTTCCTGCGAAGTAACACCATCCCTTGAAACTCTCTGTTGTTCTAGGGCGCTATCAACTTGAGCATCGCTTACTGAAATGCCCATCTCTCTAGCCAACTTTGCTGCATATGCATCGGCTATCGCATTATCAAGCGCCTTTCGCTTGATATACTCAAGTTGCTGCTTAAATTCTTTGCTGTATAGATTTATTCCTTCTTTATTCTGTAGATAATGCTCCTGCGAACGAAACCCAACGAGATAATCGCCATATCTAACCTGCTCGCCATCAACAGTTGCAACTGGAAGAGGAAGAACACGCGTAATTCTATAAAAGAACGTCGACGTATTTTGTGCCGGATACAACTGCCACCACAAAGCTACCGCGAGCCCCACAATTGCCACTACGCTAATAGCTACAGCATTGATTACCAGGCGATGACGTGCATATTGCACTGGATATTTAAACCGCCTACCCCCTGCAAGAACTCGCTCTCTATGCTCCGCAACCGTTTCATTTGTAATACGGCGACCGTGTTCCGAAGTATCGGGCTTTTTCTTTCTGAATCGATGTAACCTATTATTCATCTATATCCTGTGCGTCCTCTGCCGCTGCAACTGCGTCTTGCAGTTTATTATATATATCTTGTGGATGCTCTACTCTCTTGATAATCAAATCCCCAACGTACGTCTGGACAACAATTGTCCCAAAACCCAATACTTCTCCACTGAATCCAGGAATATTATAGCTTATGCTTTGAATCTTTGACAGGCCTAGCTCGACTACATCCTTACCAAAAAAGCCCTTTTGCGTAACCTGTCGCAATCTCTGATCGGTCACAATAAATATCGTAAAGTACCACATGAGGTAATGGTAAAGAAATAGTGTCAGTCCTAATATCAAACCACCCAACGGGATCCAGTAGACTGAAAGTGTTGATGGCCATATGAATACAGGAATAGAAGATACGGCAATCGGAATAAGAAGGAGCCAAAACCCTTTACGCATAGAGATTATGTGTCTGCGAAAAACAAACAATAACTTTTCGCCATCGCGCTGACCATCAAAATCACGTTTAACTTTCCCCATGTATCCATTTTAGCATGTATACGCTTCGTACCCCTGATTCTTATCAATGCATGAGCGTGCCACAAGTCTACCAATGAAATTGGGTCAGTTCACTGGCCTTATTTCATTGGTACCCCGGGCAGGAGTCGAACCTGCAACCATATCCTTAGGACGGATCTACTCTATCCAGTTGAGCTACCGGGGCATATCCGTATTTTAACAGATATAGCCCCTGTTATCGAGTGAACTTCTCGTGCGCAGACGGATATTCGTACAATTCGTCATCAGAGAACCAGTGTGATATTTCCTGATCAGCCTCACTAGGATCACCGCTCGCATGTATGAGGTTCGGAATGCCCTTGTTGGCAGAGTCAGCATATCCAAAGCTCATATGTGAATAGTCGCCACGGATCGTACCAGGCAGTGCAGACTTTGGCTCGGTCGTCCCTACTAACTTACGGACCAGTGCAACCGCCTCGACACCCTCAAAAACCATTGCAATAACCGGCCCTTCGATCATCATCTTTAGCGTTACATCGAATGCATGCTCACCTCGACGAGTTATCATCTGCCCAATCTCTTCGTAATGACGATGGTAATGCTCCTTGTCCGGTTTTATCATCTTTGTCGCAACAATTTTCAAGCCAACTCGCTCGAATCGTGACAATATCTCACCAACAAGACCTCGCTGAACCGTATCCGGCTTGAATAGTACCAATGTCTTCTCAACATTATTAGAACTCATAAAACTCCTTTGCCTTTTTGGTCATTATAGCAAAAGAGTGCCGATGATAATAGTGGCCAGACCAAGTCGATACCATCCAAAAACAGCCAAACTATGTCGCGACAAATACTTCATCAAAAAACCAACCGCAAACAGACCAGACGCAAATGCCACAATGTTCCCCACAACAAGCATGTCAATATTTGCCATAAAATAACTCGTATCTTGCAAGACTACTTTTGCCGTTACCCCTAACATGATAGGGATCGACACCAAAAAACTATATTCTGCCGCCTCTTTTGGATTCAGCCCACTCAGACGCCCTGCGATAATCGTGATTCCAGATCGTGACGTCCCTGGAATGAGTGCTATCGCCTGCAAAATACCTATAAATATCGCTCGCTTGGGTGATAGTTTTTCTCCGTTCTTTACTGCGGATGCACGAGGTAATTTTTCTAGAAATATCATGACTACGCCGACAACTGCGAGCATAATAGCCACTACAAGAACACTGCCAAAGAAATTGCTCTCCTCTATAAAGTCAGCTGCGAGATATCCTATCAAACCAGCAGGCAACGCCGTTAATAGTATGTTACGAGCCAACCCATACTGGTGTTTGGAAAAAATTTCGTAAAAAATATAAGCTATCTTTTTTCGAAAATAAACTATCAACGCCAACATCGTTCCAATATTGATCCATTCTAGGAATAAATGGTTTGATGCCCCTGCAAAAAAGTTTTGTGCAACAACCAAATGCCCCGAACTGCTAATCGGTATGAACTCCGTTAACCCCTGAATGAGTCCGAGTAGGATGCTTTCGATTATGCTCATTGTTATCATTCTATCGGTTTTGGGCTATCTACGCTATGCTAAAAGTATGTTTACTTCGGAACTACTGATTGATTTTATTGAACACCTAGAGGTAGAGGGCGGACGATCAGCAAAAACAGCCGAAAATTATAGACTGTACATCGAACGATTCGTCGAATTTAGTGACGACATTACTGTCGATAAGATCACTAGTGAGATTGTACGCAAATACCGACTGTGGCTCAATCGTTACAAGAACAATAATGGCGACAGCCTATCCACAATCACTCAAAGCTACCATCTCATCGCACTTCGTGGTTTTTTACACTACCTATCAACACGTGACATCCCCAGCCTTGCGCCAAATAAAATCGTATTGCCAAAGATATCTCGAAAACAAGTCACCTTCCTTTATGATGACGAGATCAAACGTCTTCTTGATCAGATAGACGTATCGAACGAACAAGGACTCCGTGATCGTGCAATCATCGAATTGTTATTTACGAGTGGTCTCCGTATTTCCGAGCTGGTGTCGCTCGACCGCGATCAGGTGAATACAAAGCGCCGTGAGTTCATGGTTAGGGGTAAAGGTCAAAAAGATCGACCAGTATTTATCAGTGAAGCCGCAGCAATGCATATCGAAAAATATTTAGCTAAAAGATCAGATAGCCTACCGCCCCTATTCCTCAATTACAGTCGTAACAAAGTAACAGCCAACAGTGGAGATTACCGCAGATTAACGGCACGAAGCATCCAGCGAATCCTTAACCGATACGCTCGCCTAGCGGGAATCACCAAACATGTCAGTCCGCACACACTCCGACATAGTTACGCAACCGCTCTACTAATGAATGGTGCGGACATCCGCTCAGTCCAGTCGATGCTAGGACATAGCAATATCAGTACGACTCAGATATATACTCACGTTACCGATGAACACTTACGCGAGGTATTCGAAAAATTTCATGGAAAAACCGAATAGTCATCGAGATTAGCACCTATCTCGACCAGTGGTATCAGTGAGTTCCCATTTTTTACAAAGACGTCCAGCCAAATCAACTGCCGCCTCTGGGAATGGAATATCACTGTCACCTAATTCAACCCTGCTTTGAACTCGGCGAAACAAATCATTTGCTCGACCAGTTGAGTCAACAATATACTGTACGCCATTAAAATTGACGCTGCTACCGCCGTCCTTTAGAGTGACGCGGAAATCTACATTCCCCCCATATATCTTGCTAATTAATAGGTATGCATCTTTCCTGGACGTTGAACCGTTCAATAAACCTGGCACTTCAATCTCTGCCTCACATGCATAACTTGCACTTTCACACTTGATCAAAACCGGCTGAGCATTACGCGACCTTCGCTGGTCATCAACAAAACTCAAAGAAGCGGGAGGGTTGAGGCTACTCGGCATCAAGAATAGACTAGCATTGTTTGTCTTGCTCGTATCACTGTTGTCAAAATCGGTGACTTTAAATGAATTTCTGTCGTACTGAATCAGTTGAGCGCGTATCATGGGGGGGCGATTATTAGGCCAGTTACCTAACGGCAGTAAACCACTGCTATTACCAAGGTTAAGACTGGAAGAGCCTGAATCTCGCTGATCTTCCTCTGAAAACCACTCAATAACTACCCTATCAAACGTACTTACACCCTTGAGATGAACAAGTCGTGAATTTGTTGACTCGAGGCGTTGCAAATAATTTGGCGCGTCTTTTATAATTTTTACACAGGTATAAGCCTGCTCTAAAGCTTCATCTTTATCTTTATCACTAACTGTCCCTGCGGTCTGCTGCTTAATTAAAACTTCTTTCTCACCGGAAGCGATCCCAGCTTCCTGAATTGTTCTACAGCCAACGTTTTCTTCTTTAAGCGCTAAACATACAGGATCATCGCTTGGATCAGTGCTATTCTCACATTCGACAATAGCCCTCTTCGCATCTTCGACACCGGCGAAAGCCGAGTCTAGCGCACTCTTTGATAGATCAATCGTCGATGCCTGATTCTGATTCTGCGTCATAATACGAACAAAAGCGACAGTAATCGTTGTAATCAGTAATGCCGCAAAGACAACTATAAATAAGGCAACTGCTCCACGTTGCTTAGTTCGAACACTACTCATACTATATACTTCCTCCACTTCCCGTCAGGGCTGTAAATTCAAATTTATTAACTGCACAAAAATCTTGATTAGCACCAGCTTCTTTTGGTGGCTTGCACGAAATTGACGACAAGGAGCCTGAAGGATTAACTAACCCTATCGCATCCTGCTCATTCGTGCCAATCTCTAGCTCTATGGAATAAAGCCCTTGACTGCTATCAAAATTACTCGAAATTTGAACAATTTTTAGGCTGTGTACTGCTACGGTTACGTCACTACCACCACTTCCCGACAAAAGCTCAATCGGATCATCATCCTTATCAATCGTCACTTCCTCAAGCTTATTATGACTATCTCTGCTACAATACTTTCCTACACCATCTCTTACGCGGACAAATCCTACTTGATCACCTCCACCGTCATAACGATTAACCTGTAAATCTTTTGCTATTGACCTGCCGTAATTCCATATATAGCTATACTCACCCGTACAAAGTCGACCACCTTCAGATTCACCATGACTGCTTCCTGTATTTTTTTGCACTACAAACTTTCTATCCACATCAAAAGGCTCTTCTGCTTGACCTATCGTTGTCCTAATATCCGCTACTATTACACGGCCCGCTTGATCAACTGCCCGGAACGTCATTCCCTTGTTGTATATGCTTCCTATCTGAATGACCGTCATAGCGATCACGAGCAACAAGACAGAAATAAATGTCATGGCGAGAGTTAGCTCGACAACAGTAAAGCCCCGTATTCGTAAATTATTGTCTCGGTTCATATAGCCTCACAATCGTACCTAGTGTTACCGGCCTTTCTTGACCTGGGGTGTGCCAACAAGCACGGATATGAAAGTCATAAAAACCAGTTGAATTCCCAGACGCCGAGCGAACTGCCTGCACCCAAATACCCTCTGCTACAGGAGGATCCCTCTCATAATTAACCTGCGCATACGTTGATGGTACGTTACGATTCGATGGATAAAGAACACGATCTAGTTTTTTCAAGTCAAGTGCAAAAACGGGAGTCTTCGTGGGCAATTCACACTTATTTTCGTCATTTACCATACCGTCAAAACTATCAGCCCCAGTACTATGTTCCACTGCAAACCCCCCATCCGGGTCGGTACTGGTTAATTTTTCCCAGAGCTTAACCGCTTCACTCGTTTCGTTTCCATAATTATTTACGTATGCTTGATTCAAATAACGCAGCGCATCCGCCTGAGCATCCATTTGCTGCCTAACGAGGCTTATCTCGAGAGCACGCTGAGCCAGCGCAGTTCCTTTGTTCATGAGCGAGATTCCACCAATAGCAATAAAACTAAAGATAGTTACAGCAAATAATACCTCAATGATAGTGTCGCCTCTGCTAATGCCAGTTACGATAAGTTTGCGCATGATGCTCCATTTCCATCAATAATAATTCCCTCGGGTCCAGCAATTTGTGGTTTTATTTCGATTGAAAAAATAGGCAGCAAACCGGCAATATCGCTACTCCAAATACATTGCTTTAGATCTTTCTGGTTAGCTGTCGTAATCATATCTCCCAAATTACTTTGATCTTTTAAATCACCAGCGTCTTTTGATGCAAATACATACAACAAGCCACTTACTGGTGAACGGACGATTAATATAGAAAGTTCTGACGGTTTGTTATCGCGTTGCTTCAGGGAAAGGCCTGCATCCAGCTCCTTACTCTGCTGACTCAAATTGTTGAATTCAAGGAACGGCCTGTACTCTCGCAAGGCATCTATATCATCGCCCGATAAATCAATTGACGATCTTTCGGTACCAATAACGGATGATACCTTGAGTACCGTTCCGCTAGACTCAACAGTTATTGCCTTACCTAGCAAAACACACTTATCTGATGCTCCTCGTGCGTCTCCACTGGCTACTTCATCTACTACAATCGCTCCATCTGTGCACGTCAAGGCCTTGTTACGCTCTTCATTCCGAGGATTATTGACCTCGTTGTATTGATCCTGTAGAAAGGCATAGAGACTAGACACACTTTCACGATATCGTTGCTGGGTAAGGTTTGAATTTACCCCTACCATCAATGCAGCGAACAAGCCACCCGTAATAGCAAGGAATAGCACTACCTCAATAATCGTGAACCCTTTTACGGATGCCCTCTTCATATAGCCCGATTATAGCACAAGCACTATACTGTTCCTAGGGTAAACAGAACATACCAATCAATAATCTGCGCACCAAATATCCCCGCAAAAAACCAACCTGCAATCAAAAAGGGACCAAAAGGCACGTGTGCTCGACGTTTTATCCGACCACCGAGTATCATTGGCATCAGAACGAGGGTTCCTATAGCATTTGCGAGGAATAACGCCAACAGCGCAAGCTTCCAATCAGCAAGCAGTAACGCCAATGCAAGTCCTAGTTTGATATCACCAAATCCAACCCACTGATGCTTTGACGCGACATAAATGACGTAATAGAGACCGCTTAAAATCATCACTGCCAGCGCTATGTTGAAGATCTGCAACGACACATCGGCCTGTCCATAAAAGGAAGCCAAGCTATAGACAGCGCCTACCGCAATAAGTACAAATGTTATCCTGTTTGGCAGCAAAAACCACTTGCTATCGTATACAAAGAGGATACTGAGACCTACACCCGCAATCAACCAACACGCAAATTGCACTATCGTCCACCATGTATCTAGCTGATACGGCCAAAAATAATATGAAACAACAAAGAATAAAGCGACGGCGACTTCCATCACGGGCTCCGTCCAACCAATATGCTTGTGACAATACCGACATTTTCCACCGAGACCTAGCCAGCTAAGTAGCGGTATCAGATCATACCAAGCTAATGTATGCCCGCAGTGCAAACAAACTGAACGATCCTTTACGGCTTTGGTTTTTTTGAGTGAACTGACCTCTGCGAGGTCTTTTTTGTTAATTTTTTCACCAGCCTTTTCGTCCTCACGCAACTGAGTAGCACGTAATCGCCATACCATAGCACCAGCAAAGCTTCCCATCGCTAGACCCACGAATCCGAAGGCTATGGTGAGTAGGAAGCTAAACGAGTATTCAAACATGTATTCAGTATACAATTGATTGTTACTTATTGTCTAAGCAATAGGGTACTCCTTGACCCTCAAGAGCTATACGAAGAGTATAATTACGAGGGCTAACGCCACTACCGGAAACAGCTATACCACCAGACCCATCTTCCAAGCAGATGGAATTATCTGCATAATATATTGTAGCGGTTGGAATAGTAGATGAAGTGGGGTTATTATTAAAAGTGACACGGTAGCCACGATTATTACAATTCTGTGCCGGACCAGTTGGATCAACATACTCATCACTAGCACAAACAGTAGTCGCATTTGTACCTAAATATTTCGACACAAATGTTCCAAGCGTTGTATTAGTAGGGACCTTACCCCTACTTGAAGCCTGAAAGTCACTAATCTGTGTACTTACACGTGATAAGTCATTCTTCCGCTGGGCGTCTCGCTGTGCACCTTGTAACGCTGGCAGTGCGATAAAGACCATCAAAAAGATGAGTCCCGCTATCGCAAGCACCAATACAACTTCGATAATCGTAAAGCCTTTTTTGACGCCTGATAACTGATTGTGCTTGTTCATGAAATTTCCACCTTTCTGATAAACAGTACTTTAGTTTACTTGTTTCTTTAAAGCTACAAAATGCTCATGTCTATCGTACAAAAATATTATCATAAAGTCTATAGCTTTTTTTATTATATTAATTCTATACCTGCAATGTATTTACTAGACTATAGATTGGTAGCAGAATCGCAGCCACCATACCACCTGCTACGAGCGCCAAAACAACCATCAAGACAGGCTCAATGGCAGTCGACAGGGCGGCAACCTTTTCATCGAGTTCGTTTTCATATATTGTAGCCGTCTTGCCCATCATTTCATCGATTCGACCGGACTTCTCTCCGATACTAATCATCTGGGGTACAAGGCTCGGAACGTGCTCTTCTACGGTAAGAGCGGAGGAAAGAGATTTACCTCCTTTTACTTTTTCCGCAGATCGAGTAATCTCTGCTGCTATTATGCTGTTATTGACTGCTTCACTGGTAATGGCCAGCATATCTAACATGCTCACACCTGTCTTTAGCAATGTCTGCCCCATTCGATTAAACCGTGCCATGTACAATCGACTGTACAAGCCCTTAAAAACAGGGGTGTTCAACTTGACGGCATCCAAAAATTTCTGACCGTTAGCTGTACGAAGGTATTGAAAGAACAAATAACCACCCACGACAAGAACCCCGAGAACAACTGCCCAAAACTGTGCCAAAAATTGCGAAACAGACACAATCATCTGAGTAATAAATGGTAGTTCTTTGTGCAAATCAGCATACAGTTTCTCTACTTGAGGGACAACGGTGAATAACATAAATAGCATGACGGCAATAATAACGAATAGCACAATAATCGGATACGTCATAGCTCCTCGAATCTTGCCCGCAATAGCCGCATCTTTCTCTTGTTGTGCTGCAACTCGCTGCAAAGCCTCGTCTAGCGTTCCTGATGCCTCTCCCGCCGCAACAAGGGCAAGGAATAGTTTGTCGAACACATCTGGATGCTTTGCGAAGGAATCATGTAATGATTTTCCGCTCTCGATTGAAGCAATTATTTCCTGGACTACTACTTTGAATCGACGGTTTTCTGTTTGATCGACAAGCGTGTGCAAACTTTGCGACAAAGGTAAGCCGGCAGCGATCAATGTTGACAACTGTCTAGTAAAGATAACTTTGTCCTTTGTCGTGATACGACCAGTCAACTTAGATAGGAAGTTTTCTCGAGATCCACTCTCTTTGATATTTATCGGGGCAAAGCCTTGAGCAACCAATAATTTTGCTGCGTCACTTTCAGACTCTGCCTGGACAGTCGCTTTTACAACTTTGTTTGTCGTACCATCCTTTGCCTCATAATCAAAACTGCGCATTTCTATCCTCTCATTAACCTTTCAAACTCCGACAAGTCAACGGAAAAACTACGCGCCTCATCATATGTAACAGTACCACTCTGTACAAGACTCACAAGCGTTCTATCCATAGTCTGCATGCCAGCATCCGCACCCGTTTGAATCACCGCATCCAATTGATGACTTTTACCCTCTCGGATGATATTTCGAACAGCCGGATTTGCAATCAGAATTTCTGCAGCAACCGTTCGTCCACCACCAATAGTCGGGACGAGGCGCTGAGAACAAATACCCATCAAGATATTTGCAAGCTGAGCACGAATTTGCGACTGCTGATGCGGTGGAAATACGTCAATCATACGATCAATAGACTGCGCAGCGCTGTTGGTATGGAGCGAGGCCAATACCAGGTGTCCTGTTTCGGCAATCGTTATAGCGGCACTCATGGTTTCAAGATCGCGCATCTCACCAATAAGCACAACATCGGGATCTTGTCGCAAGCTGGAGCGAAGAGCTGCAGAAAAGCTATAGGTGTCGTAGTGAACCTCACGCTGTACAACAACAGATTTCTTTGATTTATGCGTAAATTCAATTGGATCTTCGATCGTAATAATATGCTGAGAAGTCTCTTCGTTTAGTTTGTCCACTAGTGATGCAAGCGTGGTTGATTTACCGCTGCCAGTAGGACCAGTCACCAACACTAGACCTCTTGGATAACTCGCAAAATTCAAGACAACCGGAGGTAATCCCAACTCTGTGACAGATTTAATCTCATTCGGAATCAGACGAAGCGCAGCAGCCAAATTACCTCGCTCGTGATAAGCGTTCACGCGGAATCGCCCCAAAGTACCAAACGCAAAGCTAAAATCAAACTCCTTGTCCTTGTCGAGAATTTGTTGCTGATCAGCATCTAGTATCGCAAATATGAGGGATTCTACCGCTGCTTCATCAAGAGGATTATAGCCCGTTATTGCAACTAACGCGCCATCGACTCGAAGCATTGGTGGTAATCCTACCTGTAAATGTAAATCCGATGCCTGACGTCGGACAACTTCTTCTAGCAAGATTTCGATTCTAATTTCTTGATTTGCCATATATATTCTCGTCTTTCTACACCGTATCCGCTGTTACTCGGTTTACTTCTTCTAGAGTCGTAAGGCCTTGTAAAGCTTTTAGATAGCCGTCTTGGCGCATGGTGATCATACCCTCCGCAACCGCTTGTTTTTGAATTTCACTACTGGTCGCTCGGTTGACGATGAGTTTTTGAATATTTTCGCTCACATCCATAACCTCATAAAGTCCGGCCCGACCACTGTAACCCCGTGGAGTTGCAGGGGTATCTTTACCCTTAACTAAAGTATAAGCGTTTTGACCCGCAAGTGGCAAGTCTTTATACCCCAAATCTTGAGAAATCTGCGCAACTTCGGCTGGTGATTTGGGCAATAAGTGCCCTACGGTTGCTAATATATTCTGTGTTTCAATAGGGGTCGATTGATATGTGTCACGCTTTGCTGCAACGCGCCTAACGAGTCGCTGACCAATAATCGTATTGACTGTACTTGCGATCAAGAATGGCTCAATTTTCATATCCAACAGACGAGGCAGCACGCCCGCAGCACTATTGGTATGCAATGTGCTGAAAACCAAGTGTCCCGTAAGCGATGCCTGGATAGCCAAACCAGCCGTCTCTTCGTCACGAATCTCTCCAACCATCACGATGTCAGGATCTTGTCGCAAAATTGATCGTAATCCCGTTGCAAAATTGAGACCTACATCAGTGTTTACTTGAATTTGATTTACGCCTGAAATCTTATACTCTACAGGATCTTCAAGTGTCACAATGTTTACCGTATCGTCTTTGATTTCTTGTATCAGCGCATACAAGCTGGTTGACTTACCGCTACCAGTAGGGCCAGAGGTGAGAATCATCCCATTCGGTTGATGTATACCCTTTCGAATAGCACGCAACCCCCTACCGGCGTAGCCCATCTGTTCGAGATTCATTATTGTTCCTGATTTATCGAGTACACGGATAATGACCTGTTCACCCCACACCACAGGGCTGACTGCAATACGCAAATCAACCTCCTTATTTGCTATCTTGACTGCAAATTGACCGTCTTGAGGTACCCGATGTTCGTCTATCTTTAGATTAGATAGAATCTTGATTCGGCTCACGAGTGCTGGCTCTATCGTCTTTGGTAACTGCATGACCTCTCGCAAGATTCCATCGACGCGACAACGAATTTTCAATGCAGATTCGAGTGGTTCAATATGTATATCGCTTGCTCGACTCTTTACTGCATACTCTAGAATTGTTGATAATGCCCTACTAATCGGTGAGTCTTGAACAATCGTCTTGATACTACTTGCTTCTTCTTTTTCAGCCTCCTCTTTCGAAGCCTCGGCAGCAACATCAACTGATGACAGATCAGTTTTATATTGATCGAGTACATGACGAATGCCGGCTTCAGACGCCATAAAAACCTTAAGAGGTCGATTGATACGACTGGACAAGTAGTCTACAGCCTGGACATTACTGGCATCTACCATGGCAACGGCTAGCCTATTTTGCACCTCAGCCAATGGCGCTACCATAAAGCGCTCCGCAACGTCCTCTGGAATTAATTCCAAGACCTTTTGATCTATAAGGCTATTAATGAGATTAACGTATGGCACCCCTGAGATCTGAGCAGTCGCATGAGTAAGCATTTCGTCATCGATAATATGCTTATCAGATAATAGTGCGAATAAGGGTTGCTTGGTTTGCTTTGATTCTTCAAGAGCTGACGTAAGCGTGGTACTCGAAACAAGACCCTCTTCCTTGAGAAGTTCTAGCAGTTTGTCTTGCATGTCTGCGGTCAGTAACGCCATGCGAGATTCCCCCTACGATGACTGGTTCTCACCGATAACCACTTCGACTGTTGGATTGATTGCATCCTTGTTGAATATTGCATCGTCTGGCTCCACGATGTCAGCGGTAATTGGCATTGTCGTTTTTATCTGCTGAGGTTCGGTTGCTGGATTACCGATAACCGCACCCGCAACAAAATACGCCGCTATTACGCTGATTGATGCAACCAGAACGAGTGCCATAATATCACTTTGTTTCATGGTTTTACCGCCTTTTCGACTAACTCAACCTTTTGTGCTGGCTCATAATAGCCAAACCCTGTCGCCGACATACTAACTTGTTTTTCTTGTGCCTCAATTACAAGGTTCGTAATAGTAAACGGCCTGATAGATCGCTCGATTCGCTGTAATATATTGCGGAGTCCATCTTCGTTGCCACTATCAACACTGACTGTAAACGAAAATTCAATTGTGCCCGATGATGCATCACTACCCTCGGCATCGGTTTCGACACCACTTACTGGCTCGACTCTCATAGACTCAACGACAACGCCGTTCACGCCAGACAACAACTTCGTCTGAAGCGATGACGCCATCGCTGTTGAATTAGCGTCGGCGGGTAGTGCGTCTAGGATTACTTGAATTGCTGAATCATTTTCATCCAATCGAACTGACTGTAGACTTTCGTTGGTGTTGAGTAGACGAACGTTATCTTGCAGATCTGGAACAACCTCTAAGTTCTTTGTTAAGACAGATACTGTTTCTTGCTTTTCGGCTATTACTTTCTCTCCGTACCATATACGTTGCGCCAAAAAGATGATTAGCACCACAGAAAACCCGACAATAGCAGATACGCCAACAATCCACATAAACATCATTCTACTGGACTTTGCCATTTGTTGACGTTTTCTCATTCCGGCGTTACTTTGCTTGTCCATGTATTCCTCTCCTC
>JAUIFG010000002.1 GCA_030429445.1 bacterium
TAACGAGCGTAACGGGCTGTCGAGCTTTTAGTGAACCTCGCGTAATACGACCAATCGCGTATTTACCCAAAAATGAATCGTATTGCAACGATGTTACCAGCAGCTGTAGCGTTCCCGTAGTATCGACGTCTGGAGCTGGAATATCGTTAATAATCGCATCAAAGATTGTCGTCAAGTCGGCATGCTCAGAGGTATTATCTGGCATAGACTTCCATGCCTTGCCCTCACGGGCAATCGCATAATACACAGGGTAATGCAGTTGAGAATCATCAACTGCTAGCTCCAAAAACAAGTCAGCGACCTCATCTTCTACTTCTGCTATGCGTCGTGATGGTTTGTCAATTTTGTTGATTACAACAACTGGTTTTAGTCCGAGTTAGAGTGCTTTTGATAGCACAAACTTTGTTTGTGGCATCGGACCTTCCTGCGCATCGACAATTAACAACACGCCATCAGCCATATTCAGCGTTCGCTCTACTTCACCAGAAAAATCAGCGTGACCCGGTGTGTCAATGATGTTGATTTTGTGATCACCATGATAAATTGATGTTTGCTTTGCGGTAATCGTAATTCCACGTTCATGCTCTTGGTCACCGCTGTCCATAATCAGTGATTGTGACATTTCAGCCTGATTTTCACGAAATGTATTTGACTGTTTCAAGAGCCCATCAAGAAGCGTCGTTTTCCCATGGTCGACGTGAGCGATAATTGCGATATTGCGGATAAGTTTTGGTTCTTTCATAAAAATATGCCCCGTCAGGGCCTTATCCTTTCATTATAACACATCTAGCGTAATTTTGCAATCTATTGTATAATCGTCAAAGTTACACCTCTGATGTGCGCGCGTGCTGAAATTGGTAGACAGGCTAGCTTGAGGGGCTAGTGTCCTTCGGGACGTGGAGGTTCAAGTCCTCTCGCGCGCACCAACTAAAACAACCGACCGATTGGTTGGTTATTTTAGTTGCAAAACTTAGCAGCCGCCATTAAGCGGTACTTTGACAACCGCATTGCCGTTCGAGTAATCAATATAATACAGATTAACGACTGTTATACCGGCGTTGCAGTAATAATATCCTATCGTTGCATTGTTGTTCGAAGCACCCACAGTATAATCCGCACCCGTAGCGCTACTCGAAAAAACAACTAAACTCGAATTGTTCAAACGGGCTTCGTCTGGCACATCACTACTTCCGGCCGAACAAGGAGATCCCGATGAGCCATACCTATCGGTTTGCAACTCACATGTACGAGGATAGCGGTCATAAAATACCCTAAACGCCTCTGCTTTCTTTGCGATTTCGCTGGCCAATGACTTGCCCGCAGAAGTATGCGCTCGGCCCTGAATGCCCGTATACGCAACCGTCACAATCGCTGCCAAAATCCCAATGACCACAACGACGATTAAGAGTTCGACGATGGTAAAGCCTCTCGTATTTTTTCTCGTTGGCTTGGGCGTGGAAATAAAATTCATATTGTTCCTATTCATTAGTCTAGTTGATACTGACAATAAACACCACTACCGTAAGTATTTGTAGCAATGAGAGCCCCAGCACTACTAGAAGGACATGTGCTTGTTCCTGAAAATATTGCTCTAATCCTATGATCTGTCGCTGCATTAACAATATGATAGAAGGCACCCCGCCTATTGGTTGCGCTACTGTCTATATCCGTAATATCAGGCTCGGGATAAGTACTACCTATATATGGGGCCATCTGATTTAAAAAGGCTGTTTTCACATCCCAATATGTTACGTCCCAGCAGAAAACACCGTTACCCGTATCCGGATATGTTGTAGTTGATCCAAGACATGAGTTTGAAGTAGGAAAACTACCATTCTCTGCACGGTATAGTTGGATAGCTGCAGCCCAGCTGTTTACGGCTGCAAGGGTTTTTGCGTTTTTTGCTTGAGTTGTAATACCGGTGTAGGCGACAGTAACAATTGCTGCAAGAATACCAATAACAACAACGACGATTAAGAGTTCGACGATGGTAAAGCCTTTTTGCCCCCTTTTGATTACCATAACTGTTTTGATTATAACATAGATCTTTGACGAGCAGAGTCGATGCCCTTGCTATTGTACCCAACCTTTGAAATGATCTCACGGACAATAGTTGCGACATTCTTGTTATCACAATTAATGGTATACGTTGCCCACTTTTTATATAGACGTGTTCGTTCATCAAACAGGGTGTCGAAACCTTTTTGTTCCAGGGCAATGATCCGACGTCTGTTAACACCTGTATCTAGCCGTTTTGCAATCATTTGCTTTGTTACATTCAACCAAACAATACACGTTTGTTCACGCAGCACATCCAAAACATCGTTATAGACAATACTGCCCGGAGTCGACACAACCATTCCATGCAAATCTTTATTGCGAATAAAGCTAGTTTCAATAGCAAGCGTCTCCTCGGCGCCTTTTGTTGCTATCATTTCACTCATTGACATGCCCTCAAGGTGCTCCATCTCGCTATCGATGTCGATCAAAGGTATATCAAGAGTCTTTGCTAACTGTTTGCCTACCGTTGACTTGCCACTTGCTGGCATACCAATGAGTGTAATGCCTTTTTGTCTCACTCTAGCTATCTATGTTTTTACTGTTATCTTGATCAAACTCGTGATGAACAAAGCTATGTTTGTGTGATGCTTTTAGCTGACCATGCATGAAATTAGAGAATGGAACCAAGTTTCTTGCGTGCGTGCGTCGTTGCCTGAACGGACGTGCCAAAATATAACCAAGTGATGTACCGGCGGCAATAGATAGCGCAATTGACGCGGTCTGGAATAACGTACCGACACCGCGCATAAACAGTGGGTCGCCAGGAGGATAGTTCACCAACTGCATCAGTGCAGTGTACAAGGCAAGGCCAGGAACGAGGGGTAAAATACCCGCAGCAATGACACCAGAAGACGGAGTATGCCACAATCGCGAAAATAGTTTTGCAAGTACAGCAACCGTCAGAGCAGCTATACCACTCGCTGGCACTGTTGCAATACCCAATTGACCGGCTGAATACATTACCACAAGGGCCAAGCCACCGACTATTCCGGCCCATAGAACAGCACGCTTTCGAGTCTGGGTAGCCACGGCAAACGCACTAGCCATCACGACACCCGCTAGAATCTGTAATTGCAAACCAGTTGACTGCAGTGGATCGGGCGAGACAGCGATACCTATGCCTAGTTTACGAGCCGCATAAAGACCAACCAATACACCTAGCACGATGCCCGACGTCAGCACAATGACCTTGAGAATACGCGCATTGGCAGTGATGTAGTATTCGTCAATTGCATCCTGGATCGCCCCAACAATAGCGAGTCCAGATAGCAACATGATTATACCGCCAACAACTATCAACGACGGATTCATTCCATCGAAAAAACCGACTCCATTAACAGCCAGATAGTTAACAAAGGCGGCTGCTAGCGTAACGAAAAAACCACCTGCTGCTTGTCTGAAAAAAGTCGCTATAGCCCTTTTAGACAAATACGCCACAATCCGATCAACAAACCAAACGATGACAAATGTCACTAATATAACTCGCCAATTGTCGGTAAACATTAACGCCACACCCGCCGCCAAAGCAGCATGCGCGATTGGAATTAACCACCCTGGATATTTGTGCGGACTTTTAAGTATCTTGTCCATCTCGATTTCAGCGTCTTTTAGTTCAAGCTCTCCGGCGCGAATGCGATACACCAAATCTTGCACCGCCTGTACAGTCATATTGTTTATATTGC
The DNA here is from genome assembly GCA_030429445.1 of bacterium. GTDB lineage: Bacteria > Patescibacteriota > Saccharimonadia > Saccharimonadales > Saccharimonadaceae > UBA2112. The sequence continues at coordinate 3,744 of JAUIFG010000002.1, forward strand.
GCATGGCAACCGGGCGAATAAGGGTGAGTGGCTCGTTGGTCAATCCACGTAATTGAGATAATGTCACCGTGTTAGAACTCACATCGACATATACTGGTCGCTTGCAGTAAGTTTCTGTAATATCAAGAGCTCGCGATACGACACTGCTGGCAGACACACCCATAGACAATAACGTGTCGCAAACTGTCATGGTCAAGTGAAGTGCTCGTAAATTTGGCGTCAACTTTTCGTCAGCTTTTATAATATGCGCCAAAGAAGATTGCGCTTGTTCGGCAATTTTTTTACCAATTTTACCGAGCCGTAACCAATGCATCAAAAGCCTCCGTTTTTACTAATTATACAGATTTATTATGGTTATGAATAGTGAGCGCCGCCGCCATTTACAGTGCAGACGCTAATATATATGGCTTTCGTCTATGTAAATCTAGGATCATTTCACCAAACAACGAATTTGCCCAACCAAACCATGGACGGCTGTAGTCTAATGAGTCATCGACATTGATGGCTTCATGCATAAAGAATGTGCCTGCTTGCGTATCTCGTAATTGCAACAAACTCTGTTTGATTTCATCGTCATCCTCACTCGTCATAATCCGCATAATCGTTGCGATAGGCCAAGCCATATCGAATTCGCCAACATGAGGACTCGTCAAGCCCTCTGATTTTTTGCCATTCACGTAATATGGATTATCCTCGCTCAATACAAATTGACGGGTTGCTTGATTAATCGGCGTTTCTCGATAGGCGTACCCCAAGTATGGCAAGCTGAGCAAACTGGGGACATTTGGATCATCCATGAGTAGCTGCGAACCGGCGCCGTCAACTTCATAAGCATACATGTGTCCGTATTTTTCATGGTCGATGATCCCATATCGATTAATACCTTCGTCAATTTCGTGCGCCGTCGTCATGAATTCTTTTGCCAATTTTACTTTGTGCATTTGCTTGAGTATCCGCGCCATACCGCTCATCGATACGACTGCCATCGCATTGGCAGGAATTAAAAATGGGAATATTGCTTCATCGTCGGATGGACGGAACAAGGTCCGGCTCATACCGGTTTCTGCACTGGGATGTCCATAGCCACGATTTTGTACAGCAGGAAAAGGAGCGCCATTTGGCTGAAGTGCTCGATGCATTGAATGTTTTGTATTTTTATCTAGAGATCGCTGTTCGGACCGAATAACATCAAGGGCCGTAACTGATGCCGTAACCCATTGATCATTATACGGACGAGCATCCTTTGTTTTGTCGTAGTAGCTGTGCGACAGGCTAAAAAACGCCGCTAGACTGTCGAGTTCATACTTTCGCTCCCAAACGCCTGAATGCCACTTATCACCAACTTCCCAATGCGGTGTTTTGGGTGGATTGTCTACGTATGGATCAACGAACGCATTTGCATATGGGTCCACCAAAACGTTCTTTGTGTGACGTAACACCAAACCAGCAAACGCTTTTTGTAATTTTTTGTCACGATCTACATAGGGTAAATACGGCTTGAATTGAGCCCATGAATCACGAGACCACATTGCTGGAATATCACCCGTCACAACAATAGTATCTGGCGTGCCGTCAACATCTTCATGGTAGTAAACGGTTGTATCGAGAGTATTCGGCAGACACTGTTCGAACATTCGTCGAATGATCGGATCATGGATTTTTGAGGCGGTTGTTTGAATAACGCTTTCAATTGCAGGACTGTAGAATAGACGCTCCTCTTCGGGCGGTCGAGATGTTAGATCCGAAAAATCTCGCGGCAAGTCGGCCATTTGTACTAATAGTACTCTGTTTTATGGAGTTTTGTATACTCTTCCTTTTTCTGCTGTCCAATATTTCACATTAGCATAGTGAGAATTGGGAATGATAATCACTTCATCGTCACCAATAGTATTCGTTGATTTTGTATGCACATAAATCAAATTTGATTGATAGAGACCTATCGCCGGTATATCTGCGATCCACTGACGCGCAAAAGTCCGGTACTTGGCAGACCTCAGGGCTGGATCAGATTTTTCCCGCGCGCTTGCCAACGCATCATCGCTCACATCATTGCCATAATTTGAAAAATTCAATAAGCCACCAGAATGCCAAAATGCATAGACGTCAGGATCGGCACCAATAACCAACTCATCTAATAAAATATCGTAGTTACGTGGTTGCAATACGTCACCCGCAAAGCTTTTTGATGTGTCATTTGTATCAAAAACCTCTGCGTCAATCTTGATACCCAAACTACTCCATTGACTAATGAGCGCTCGCAAGGCCACTTCATACTCAACATTGCGCCGTGTCACAAGGCGAAATCGCAACTCTTTGTTCTTTTTTGTTCGAACCCCATCTTTTAGTTTCCAGCCTTCTTTTTCCAGTATTTTTATAGCCGACGATACATCACTCTTTGGTGCTGGTATCCCATCAGCTCCTGTGACTTGACTTGCTATAAACGGTAAATGTAATTGATTTGGTTTACCATACAAATCATTACGGATTGCATTTGTATCCGTTGCCATTCTCAGGGCGCTACGAACTTCTTTGTCTGCTAACAAAGAATTCGAAAGATTAAAGATAGCATAGACGCCACTATTAACAGGTCGTGTGATAACCTGGAATTTATCTGCTCCGACCATGTTAGCAATATCACTTGATATGTCACTTGCACCAGTTACTTCTCCGGTCTTGAGTGCTTGATAAATTGAATCATCATCTTTATATGTATGTATTTGGAGTCGATCAAGTCTAGGCCGACCATTGTAGTATTCAGGATTTGCATTTAGATAGACGATTTTACGATCAACAACATTATTTACTGTTTGTAACAACTGAAAGCTGAATAGACCACTGCCAATTGGGTTTGTGCTAAATGAACTTTCGCGTAACGCCGCAGGCTCAACAGACTTTAATAGGTGATGGGGAAGAATTGCAAATGTGAGTGCATGAGGAAAAGCTGCGTACGATGCCGGTAACAAGAATCGAATCGTATACTCATCAACATACTCCACTGCGATACCTTGCCAGCTAGTGGCCAAGACAGAACGGCTAGCGGGGTCTCTCATAAGATTTACTGTAGAAACAACATCTCTCGCAGTTAGTGGTTTTCCGTCGTGCCACTTTACATCTCGCCTCAGACTAACTGTAAACTCTTGGTCATCTTTATTTTTAATAGATGTAGCAACATCACCATGCAGATGTCCCGTTGTGTCATATTTGTATAGCGAAGAAAAGATAAGTTTTGTGGTAGAAACTTCTGCAGGCGTAGCTGCATATAGAGGATTAAGTGTCTGTATCGGACCGCGAACTGCTTCAGCATACGTACCTCCACTGATAGGTGCAGTTTGTACGTAGCTCTGTTGAAACCAAATCATTTGCAATCCCACGATACCAATCAATAACCCAACACCAGCAAACCAACCAATAACATGCCAACGAATTTCTTGTATTTTATCCCAGCGATTGATCAAGAAACGTCGAGCATGTCGAGTGGTCGCGCCTTCTGCGCGTCGAGCATGTTTTTTGATAAGTCGAGAATGACGCTTTAACCTGAGCCGATTTTTCCATGTTGGTTTAGTATCATTCATTGTTAGCCCCAACCCACTTGGACTATGAAGGGAGTAGTAATCCTGCCAAGATTGATAACACGAATACAACCGCCAAAACAATTGTTGCTTCAAAGAGATTCTTGTCTAGTCCACGACGAGTCGTATAAAGTTCGCCCGAAGCACCAAATCCGGCACCCAAGCTTGCACCACGCTGTTGCAGCAAAATACTCGCCACCATCAATATGGCAGAACCGAGTGTTACTATTTGTAAAATTGAATCTATTGTCATATCGTTCCCTTTCGTCGCACATTCATTTCAACCACACTACTCACTATATAGTTTATCAGAGCAAGTATCATTCCGGTAAGAATTGAGTTACCGAATGACATTTGCAGGCCTGGCGTTAGGTGCAATGAGATATAAACCATTACACCGTTTACGACCAAAATGAATAAACCAAGCGTCAATAATATTGCTGGAAGTGACAAAATTACCACTATTGGGCGAAGAATGCTATTAACAATGGAAAAGATGAGACCAGCGAGTAAGAAAACGCCGATACTTGCATCAACTTGCGCATCACTATATCCGGTACCAAGTAAACGAACGGCAATCCACAGACCAAATGAATTTAGTGGCCACCTAACTAAAAAAATTAAAAATTGACGCTGTATCACTGCTAATATTTTAGCATAAACCTATAGTTGATTCGACAGTTTGGCGCTGAGATTTTTATGCCCCTCATCTGTAATTAAAATATCATCTTCGATCCGCACACCTATTCCTTCCTCCGGGATATAGATACCAGGCTCAACCGTCATAACCATGCCTGGCTGTAATACTTTTGCTCCGCCCAGTGAATCATGAACATCAATACCCAATCCGTGACCAATTGAATGCGGAAAATATTTGTTATAAGCCGAATCATCTTTATCAGCCATAAGCCCCAGACCTATAAGTGCTTCTTTCATAATATATTCAACCTTACCGTGATACTCAGCACTCGGCAAACCAGGTTCTATGATATCAATAATCTTTTGTTGGGCTTCGCGCACTGCATCATGTACGTCTCGTTGCCTATTTGTTACAGCGCCCAATCCGTAGGTACGTGAAATATCAGCAGCGTAACCATTGTGCCTAGCACCTATATCGAGAAGTAACATCTGGCCTTTTTTTAGTTTGTCTTTGTTATGAACATAATGTAGCGTACAGGCATTTTTGCCGGCAGCAACAATTGGATCATAGGCATGCCCCGATGCACCCGCCCGTCGAAAATCAGAAGTAAAATCCGCTTCAACTTCATATTCATGTTTATAGGTATCTATATTTTTCCGTACGTACTTAAAGCTTTTCACTGTCAGATCAACAGCAGATTGTATAGCCTTTATTTCAACCTCTTGCTTGATTGCTCGCAAACGTGCCAACTCGAGTCTAAAATCACTGACTCGTGTAAATATTCTGTCGAGTTTTTCATGCATATCATGTGCTGCTGGATTTGGTGTAAAACCAAGCTTGTCAACAATTGAAAGATTATTGACCATGTGCATCAAATGGTGTGATCGTGCAGCTTGACGAAGCCAGCTATCGGCTTCATGTTGATCAATCACTTCTTCTACGCCACTGATTTTTTTCGCCTCATCGAGTGACAAGCTTCCATTGAAAACTTCATGCGTCGAATCAACCTGTGGAGCGACTAGCCAAGAACGGCGACGCTGTGCGTCCATCAATAACCACCAATCGGGATGTTCAACGCCAGTAAGATACCAAAAGTTTGCCTCTTGCTCGAAATGCGCAGCCGCGTCATTGCCACGTTGCATTTCTTTGTACGCGGGAACAGCCAGTATGCCGCCCTTTAACTCATCGTAAACACGTTCACGATTACCAGCAAAGAAAGTTTTGTCCAACTCTGTCATGACTACAGCATATCATAAATATTGTTGCATTTTTGCAGCTTTTGATTCACCGATTGCATCAACCAATTGTTGTTGAGTCGCAGATTTGACTGCGCGTAAACTACCAAAAGTACGAATTAGTTTGCGGCGAGTTACAGGCCCAATTCCCGGAATGTTATCCAGATCACTAGCTGTCTGCTTTTGTCGCTTGAGTACTGTATGGTAGCTGACCGCAAAACGATGAGACTCATCGCGAATACGCTGGAATAGTTTAATAACATCATTATATTTACCAAAAGCTGAACCGCCACGTAAATTTTTGGAATGCGCAGAAGCATTGCGTTGTCCTGGGTGAAGATTCACAACATAATACTCACCACTCCGTTCTACATTGATAGATTCGCTCGGATTTTTGACTAGATTTTCGAGTACCGATACATCGACATTTGAATGTTTGCTGTGAACAATTAATTCTTCTTCACGCTTTGCGATACTAACAATTGGGATCGGTACTTCACGCTCACGACCCGCCCTGATCGCCGCATCCAACTGACCCTTGCCTCCATCAATAAGCACTAAATCAGGCATACCCCAAGCTTTAACGTTCTTTGGACCAAAACGTCGCAGGATTGTTTCGTGCATGTTTGCTGTATCATTGTTTTGTTCTTGCTTTGTTTTGAACTTGCGATACTCACGACGATTACTGACCCCGTTCGTAAAAACGACCATACTCGCCACAACATTAGCGCCACTCATATGGCTAATATCATAGCCCTCAATCCGAACAGGAACTTTCTTTAGTCCCAACAAACTTGCAATATCACTCAATGCCCGATCCTTGCTAATATCCAAAAATTCACGATCACCAAACATAATTCTGCGCTGTAGCTCAGCAAGATCTTTTAGACGATTACGAAGGCGTGCTGCATTTTCAAAATCATGCGACTTAGCACTTGCTCGCATTTCTTTTTCAATTTCCTTTGCAAGCGTCTTTCTTCCTCCTTGAAAATAGCGAACTAATTTGCGAAGCGTCGCCTTGTACTCCTCGCTAGTTATTCCGGGTGTTGGATTCAAGCCAATATGCGTATCTAAATCCACGCGCTGATCTGATTTTGGTGATTTAGTGTAATACGGAAATACTCGACGCAAATAACGCAACGCCTTTTTGATGGCGTAGCCATTATAGTAGGGGCCAAAATAGTCGGCGCCATCATCTGCTGGATTGCGCGTAAAAGTAACTGATGGCCACTCGGATTTCATGTCGATACGGACATACATTTGCGACCTATCATCTCGAAGCAAAATATTGTACCGTGGCATGTAACGTTTAATCATTTCAGATTCCAAGAACAATGCATCAATTTCTGATTCTGTTTCAGTCCAATCTGTGTCAACGATTTCGGCAACAAGTGCACGAGTCTTTATATCCATGTCAAGTTGCGATTGAAAATACTGACGCACACGATTCTTTAGCACTGCCGCTTTTCCAATATACAAAATCTCTCCGTCCTTACTTTTATGAAAATACACACCAGGACCTGACGGAAGTTTTTTTAGTTTTGCATCTAATTTCGTAGAACTCATCGCAATATCATTGTATCTCGTTAACGGATTAGCTAACAGCGACGCCAAAGACAGCGCCAATTCCGTATGTTACAACCGACGCGAATATAACGATGAGAAGTTGACGTATCGCCCCATAGACAATGCTTTTGCCGCTTGATTTTGCAGTGTAACCACCAACAAATAAACTACCGATACCAGTCAAAATAATTGCACCTAAAATTCCTTCTACGCTATGCCAGCCAAAAATCCACGGCAGAAGCGGCGGGATCGCGCCAAACCAAAACAAGAGAAAAGATGAAAACGCAGCAATCCATGGTGAACCCAATTCACTCTCGTTAATGCCAATAACCTGCGACGAATACATCGACATAAACTCTTTATCGCTCGTGGCGACATCAACAACAGCGTGCTTTGCTGTTTTTGCATCAATACCGTGTTCCTCGAAGCTTTTCGCAAGATTTTGCTCGAGTAATTCCTTGTCCGTTCGAACAATTTTTTTCAAATCAGATAATACATTCTCGAACAGTTCTACTTGAGCCTTGACTGAAATCCACTCTCCTGCGGCCATTGATATGGCACCAGCAAGGGCACCAGCAAACCCAGCGATCAATACGGCTTTACCGTCCGCACCAGCAGCGGCAACACCAATAACAATACACAAAATACTGACGAGACCATCGTTCACGCCAAGAACAGCAGCACGAGCGCCACCACGCTGTACCTGCGCAGCACGGCGCGCCAAAACAGCACTTGCATGCCCATGATTCATATTTTTTACCATAACTTTACATATTATAGCACTTTCGCAAGCGTTACCTTTTTATAAATGCTACCATGAATATATGGTCAACTTGGCATTATCAAAAACATACAGAGGGGTCACGGATAAAAATTGCTTGTTATGGTGTCACGGAACAGACGGAATTCATCATGATAAGGTTCGCAAATTTCGCTATCCCGCATGGAAATACGCCCAAGCAAGCTATAAGATTGTTCAATGTATTTGTCGAAACTGTAGTATGCAATTTTATGGCAAACATGCAGAAAATGTCCCTTTATCAATTCCTGTTATTCGCCATGATAGCTACTTTGCATATGAGATACCCGTTCGTATCAACGGAGAACTATCTGCATTACGTGGAAAAATTGTCAAAACACTTGGTCAGACAAATCAAGAAATGTTGACTGATCGAACGCGAATGTTTATAGACTTGGTTCAGTAACTGTACATTTTTCGAAAGCAACTTGTGGCGACCCAGAATCAATAGGGTCTGGTGATTTGAGAAGTGGCTCTATCCTACTCCTGTCTACCGAACCAGCCGAAAAACCAGCATTAAACAAACTACTCCGTAGTGACTCAAGCCGCCTCCTACCAGCTACCGTCAGCCTGTCAGCCTCCAATAACTCCAGCTCCCTTTTTTCTTTGGTGTCGTCCACAATCTTTTTAGATAACTCATCTGCAAGCACAACGAAGGGGTCATCTTTGTTGCTATGTTTTGTTATCAGCATAGCCAAACGTTGGATGCCACTAATAGTCTGTTCATCGAATATTTGATAGCGCCGAAGAATCGCATTTTGCTCATTCGTTTCGACGTACGTACACAACCAGGAATTTTCATATATCTCCAAATCATATTGTTCCCGGCCTCCGCTTATGTGCCATACGTACTTTTCGCTCGCATCACTTTCGCAGATACTTTCAAATTCAAGCCAAATTGCATCATTCATACCTGGTATATCCCGTGGAAAGGATATACTGTCATCCTGATTCAGCCGAACGCGCGTTAAATATGACCGTTTTCTCTTGTGTAATAAAGGACCGAAATAATGCACAAAGTCCGCCGCGTAATCAAATCCATCTTCATGATGAAGCTTCTCTGATTCCTCACTCGATTTTAAAAAACGACCAATTGGCCGTTGCTTTAATAATTCATTTTGAAATGATATGCGTTCACTCATCCGAGTGATGATACCACCCGTCCTATCGAACGTCAACCTTCGGCCGACAAGCTAGCGTATGGTATAGCAAATCAGGATTTTTATTACATTCCTCACAAATAAGCACCAGGTCATTACATTCTGCACGTGCACAATTCTCAAAATTACTGGTCTTGCCAGCGCAATGAGTACACTCACCAATCGTTTTTGCGTGATCGCTAAAATTAACGGTCATACGATTGTCAAAGACACGTAAGCTCCCTTCCCATAAACCATCATCACCGTAAGCTTCACCGTACTTTACGATACCCCCATCGATTTGATATACATCCTTGAATCCACGTTTTTTCATCATTGCAGATATAACCTCGCAACGGATGCCGCCCGTACAATATGTTACGACTTTTTTATCTTTTAGATCATCGTACTTTGTACTTTCTAACTCGGCAATAAAATCACGCGATGTGTTAGTATTTGGCACAACGGCATTTTTGAATTTACCTATTTTTGCCTCATGCTCATTGCGTCCATCAAAAAAAACTACATCGTCACCATACTCTTTAATGAGTTCATGCACCTGTTTTGGCTTGAGGTGTTTTCCGCCGCCTATAACACCATTTTCGTCCACCGCAAATTCATCATCACTATTTTTGAATCCGACTAACTCGCGACGTGACTTAACGCTCATTCGCGGAAAATCATCTCGCCCGCCATCACTCCACTTGAAAACGGTACCTTTAAATCCTGAGTACTGCTTTGTCGCCTTTATATATTTCTTGAGGTCATCAATATCACCACCAATCGTACCATTCAATCCATGTCGGGTTACCAATATCCGCCCCCTCAAATTCAAGGCATCACAAAGTGTTCTCTGCCATAACTTGACGGCCTCTGGATCACGAATCGGTGTAAATTTATAATAAAGAATTATTTTTTGCATCGATAGATATTTATACCCTTACAATTAACTAAAGACTGTGATGGAAGAAAGTTATTATTCTTTACTGTCTTCTTTTGATCCTGCATCTTCAGTGCTTGCTTCACTCTCTCCGCCTTCGCCTTCAGCCGCAGTACCCTCGGCAGCTTCTTCTTCTGAGATTGGGCCTTCTGCGTCACCAGCTGCAGCTTCGTTCTGCGCCTGCAAAGCACTTGGCTCGTAAACGTTCGCGACTACTATATCTAGATTTTGTTCCTGTTCGGCGAATTCAACGCCTTCTGGCAATTTGATATCATCGAGAGTTAGTTTATCAGCTGTTGTCTCGAGATTCTCGATTGAAACTTCCAGTGACTCCGGCAGATCGGCAGGCTTTGCCTTGATTTCAATGTGCTCAAGTGCCTGTAGAACGACAAGACCAGCTTTTTCGGCCAAGCTCTCACCTATGCCGAACAAGTGGATAGGCACTTCTGTTGTAATGACTTCATTCTGCTTGATAGTATGAAAAGCAACGTGTCGAACGCGGTGCTTAACAGGATCAATGTCAATTGTTTTAATAATTGCTAGCTTCTTTTTGCCATCAATCATCAGATGAACCGGTGAATGTTTACCGGCCCTGTGAGTTACCTTTGTTGTTTCAACAAGTGGTGACTGCGTGTGCATAGGATCAGCATGACCACCATAAACAACACTTGGCACCATGCCATCAGCGCGTAATTTTTTGACTTGTTTGCCTTGAGCAGTTCTCTCGCTCAATTTTAAAGAAATATCCATTAAATTCAGTCTCCTTGCAATTCTTCTTATTCGATTATACCATAAATATTTCAATTCTGCAGTGCTATACTAGCAATGTATGTTAAAGCAAAAAAAAGCGCCCGACTACAGGCGGTTCAGTGATGCCAAACTAGGTTGGCGGATACTAAATATATTCAATACGCCCCGTCGCTGGATGCGCGCAAGTTATCACTGGGTAATTTCTTGGGCAGAAAAAAAAACAAGCCGAAAAAGCTCTTGCAGGACTTAGTTTTGCCGAAAGTTCGTTCTTTCCAATCCCTCCCGATCCATTGCTGATTGCCATGGTTACCGCAAAACCAAACAAATGGTTACGGTTCGCAATTATTACTACCGTCGCCAGCGTAATAGGTGGCGTATTCGGTTATATCATTGGTGCAGGATTGCAAGAAACTATTGGCAGGCTCATTATCGACACCTATCACCTCCAAGAAGAATTCATAACCGTCGGTGGTCTATACGCAGAGTACACATTTCTAGCCGTTATCGTGGCTGGATTTACTCCGATTCCCTATAAACTATTCTCGATTGCGGCTGGTGTTTTTGCCGTTAATCTACCCCTATTTGCATTAGCCTCATTCGTCGGTCGTGGTGGTCGGTTTTTTTTGGTAGCATATCTTATGCATCATTTCGGTAAACGATACAAGGATAAAATCGAAAAGTATATTGATACTCTAGGTTTTGTATTCATCATCCTCATTATTCTTGGCTTTATAGCCGTGAAGTTTTTGTTTTAGTTAAATGCTAAAATAACGTAGTGATCCCGGGCGTAGAATTAACTGATTTTATTATATGGGGCGGCGTTCTAGCTGTCGCCTTGGTTATATTCGCCGAATCGGGCCTACTGATCGGATTCTTTTTACCCGGCGACACTTTGATTTTCACCGCAGGTTTTTTAGCAAGCATCGGCGTGTTAAACGTTGATGTCAACATTTTGGCATTAATACTTTTTCTCGCAGCCGTCAGTGGCGATAGCGTTGGCTACACTTTTGGCAACCGCCTAGGCTGGCGTTTATTCACGAGACCCGATTCCCGCATATTCAAACAAGAGAACGTCCAAAGAGCAAAAAAATTCTACGACAAACATGGCGGCAAAACGATTATCATCGCTCGTTTTATACCTGTCGTTCGTACGCTCGCACCAATTATCGCTGGTACAGCAAAAATGCGCTACAGTACATTTTTGACCTACAATGTCATTGGAGCTTTCATCTGGGCAGTTGGTGCCACCTACTTGGGTTATTTTGCCGGTAGCTATTTTCATAGTATTGGCCTGGGCGTTGAGCAGGTCTTGCTACCGTTGATTGGTTTGATATTACTCATATCATTACTACCAGGCATCGTTCACTTAATACGTAACAAAAAGCAGCGAAACGCTTTATGGGCTAGCATAAAACGCGAAATGAAAACCTTGTTTCGAAAACACTAAATAAGTGATTTCAAGTATCGACCCGTGAAAGATGCAGGAACTTTTACGATTTGCTCTGGTGATCCTTGAGCGATTATCTCACCACCGCCACTACCACCTTCTGGACCCATATCGATGATATGATCAGCTGTTTTAATAACGTCTAAATTATGTTCGATAACAATCATTGTATTGCCACCTGCTATCAATTTTTGCAATATTGCTAGCAAGCGTTTCACATCTGCACTATGCAAACCAGTCGTTGGCTCGTCGAGAATATACATTGTCCGACCAGTACTACGACGTGATAGCTCACTCGCAAGTTTGATGCGTTGTGCCTCGCCACCACTAAATGTAGTTGCAGGCTGACCCATGCGAATATAGCCTAGTCCCACTTCAACAAGTGTATCCAATTTACGTGCAATCGTTGGTACATTTGCAAAAAACTCAGCAGCCTGCTCAACTGTCATACCCAGTACATCACTGATCGTTTTTCCTTTGTATTTTATTTCGAGTGCTTCACGATTATAACGTTTACCCTCACAAACATCACACGTCACATAGACATCTGGCAAAAAATGCATTTCAATTTTTATGACACCATCACCCTGACAGTTTTCGCAACGACCGCCTTTAACATTAAAGCTGAATCTTCCAGCCTTGTAACCACGAATATTCGCTTCGGGTGTGCCTGCAAACAATTCACGAATTGGCGTAAAAACGCCCGTATAGGTAGCGGGATTACTGCGTGGTGTGCGCCCAATCGCAGACTGATCAATCACGATTACTTTATCCAGTTGTTTAATTCCCTCAATAGCATCATGGCTACCTGACACCTCTTGGTTACGATGAAGACGCGCTGATAATTCCTTGGCGACGATATCGTTTACAAGTGTTGACTTGCCGCTACCACTCACACCACTAACAACTGTCAATAAGCCGAGCGGGAATTCCACATCGATATTCTTGAGATTGTTTTCGCGTGCACCCTTAACTATAATTTTACGATCAGCCACCGCCTGACGGCGTTTTTTGGGTATATCAATTTTCTCTTTACCTGCAAGATAACATCCGGTAATACTACTATCGTCTTTGGCAACCTCATCGGGTGTACCCGATGCGACAACGTGGCCACCTGCAACCCCCGCACCAGGACCAATATCCAGTAGATAGTCTGCTTGTCGAATTGTATCCTCATCATGCTCAACGACAAGCACCGTATTGCCCAAGTCGCGAAGCCGTTTAAGCGTCGCGATCAGCCGATCATTGTCACGCTGATGCAAACCAATTGATGGTTCATCGAGTACATACAGCACCCCCTGCAAGCCGCTGCCGATTTGAGTCGCCAACCTAATTCGCTGGGCTTCACCGCCGCTCAATGTATTAGCGGCCCGTGATAATTCCAAATAGGTTAAACCTACATTACTCATAAAACTTAGCCGTGCCACTATCTCCTTGAGAATTTGTGATGCAATGAATTGCTCACTTTCAGTCAATTTGAATTTGTTCTCAAAAAATTCTAATGCCTCGTCCACGCCCAAACCACATATATCCATAATGTTTTTGTCATGCACTGTTACCGCCAAAACAGATGGCTTTAATCTAGCACCGTGACACGCATGACACTCACGTTCGCGCATAAACCGTTCAATGTCACGTCGCATAAATTCACTGTCTGTTTCTTTGTGTCGCCGTTCCAAATTTGGTATGACGCCCTCGTACGTAGAGTCGTAGTGACGCCCTGTTCCCAACATCACCCTATACGATTGATCGCCCGTACCATAGAGAATTTTTTCGATTGCTTCATCGGATAAATCTTTCACGGGCACGCGTAAATCAAAACCATGCGCCTCGCCAACTTGTGCAAGTTTTTTCATATACCAAGCATCGCTATTGACGCGATTATAAGGACGGATCGCACCCTCAGCAATTGTCAGACTTTGATTAAACACTAGTTCGGGATCAACTTCTAATCTATTGCCCAGTCCGGTACAGACGGGACATGCGCCTTGTGGTGCATTAAAGCTAAATAGACGTGGCTCGAGTTCAGGAATTTCTTCACTCGGATGATCCAAGCAAGCATACCGTTGCGAATAAATGTCAGTTTCGTCATCATCAACACGAAATACTTCAACAATACCACCACCAATATCAAGCGCCTGTTCAACTGACTGCGATACTCTTGTTTTCATTTCATCGCTCACGGCAATACGATCAACGACAATTTCAATAGAGTGCTTGTAAGACTTTTGCAGATCTGGGAATTCGTCCAGCGCATAGACAACACCATCTACGCGAGCACGCGCAAAACCGAGACGGCGATACTGTTCGGGAATATGCGCAAACTCACCTTTTTTACCCTTAACAATCGGCGCCAAAATCATCAAGCGCTCGCTCTCTTTATATTGCAAAATAGCATCGATAATATCCTGTGGCGTTCGACGCTGGACAGCACTTCCGTCAATTGGACAATGAGGCACTCCGATACGTGCGAACAACAGCCGCAAGTAGTCATAGATCTCAGTAACCGTTGCAACAGTACTGCGCGGATTACGACTCGTTGATTTTTGATCAATACTGATCGCTGGGCTGAGGCCCTCGATTTGATCAACATCGGGCTTGTCCATTGTGCCCAAAAATTGACGCGCATAACTAGACAAGCTTTCGACGTAGCGTCGTTGACCCTCTGCGTAGATCGTGTCAAAGGCAAGGCTAGACTTACCCGAACCAGACAGTCCCGTAATGACAACTAACTTGTCACGAGGAATCTGAACCGAAATATTCTTTAGGTTGTGCTCGCGTGCACCTGTAACTCGAATCACCTCTGACATAACCCAAGTATTATACAGGCTTTCACGAACTTTTTCCAGTATCCTAAAAGTAAGTAGCGCCATCTGCCGGGGAGGTAGATGGCGCTATTCGCCTAGTTTAATCGTTTCGTTGTAACCGATGCTATTCCGCCGGTGAGCATATCATTTTACCGGCGAGAATTTCCTGGATGACATTGTCTCCTCGACAGACAAACTTTTTGTTACCAACCAACACCTCAGTTTCGTTCTCTGACGGATTATAATATGGAGGAACAGATGAATCACTGCGAAATGGACCGAGTTTTTCAAGTGTTACAGTATCGTCAACTATAACGGGGTTACCCCATACCAATCCATTATATTTCAGTGTGTACTGCGTATCCTCAACATATTTTGGTGGATCCGCATAGACATTCACGAGTGCGCTACCGAGAGTAACTGCAAGCACCAATCCGATGACAAATAGCCAGCCATATCCTACGCGACGCTTATTGCGCCCTTCACCAATTAACATCTGGATCTCCAATCCATGTCACAACGTACCAATTCGGCTTAATCAAACTATAGCACTTCGTAGATTTTCTATCAAATTAATGTAATTAATTGATATTTCTAACATTGTCCCTATAATATTACCTAGATTTTAAACGCTAGCAGGAGACACCATGCGCAAACTACTGAATATCGCTACAATCATTCTGTCTATATGGCTTGCTGTCGACGTATTGCATGCACCCCAGATGCTTCTTAGTTTTCTCCTTGTTGGTGAAGTCCCGGGCCTTAACATAAGCTTGTCACCCACCCTCATGATGGCACTCCTAACAGTTGCAATGGGAGTTGTTATATTCGAGATTGCAGCGCGGCGCTACAATACAATTCGCCATTGGCGAAGACGACTACTCTCTCTTGCTCAGTAACCTGATCAATCCTGACCACTCAGATTAGATATATCAGTTGGAGCAATGTTTTCTAGCCATAGTTGAAGTTCTTGCATCACATACTGTTTATTTTCAGTTAACTCTTGTTTGGATAAGCGTTCTATTGATTTCATATAAGATGGCAGTTGACTCTTTATGCGCGCAACTCGCCACTTCTCCCATTCGATCATCTCATCGGCAGTTAAACATTTCGGGAAACTTCGCGCCTTGTAGTGGAGCAGCAGGGGATCCAGACGTTCATCGCGAAATTCTGGATGAAAATCCGCAAGCTTTTTATCGTCAGCAGATGCTACAGCCTGAACACGAAGCTTGTCGGCATCATCCAAAAAACCATCATATAACTGTGACTCGACATTTGGTGATTTTTTATAATCAGGTTTATTCTCTAGTAATGTCCGTATATTCTCGGCAAAGTGCGGAGCCGACAGCAATGTTTTTTTATGGCTCTCGACTATATCTTGTGACATGCTAATTTTTGACCATCCATCATTTTGTTCTAACACACCCAAGGGCGCCACCGCAGGCACACGGTTATATTGTAGTTCTTTGACTGGTAGCTTTACGAAATCGTCCGCCTTGCGCTCTTCCCAGGTGGCAAAGATTTTTTTGGCTAGCTCCTTGCCGTCCAGATTAATAAACTGTGCTGGATCATAGCGTAAATCATAAACAATGACATTGCCGTTCTTGCCCGATGTCAATGGAAAGGCAACGGTCGTCTTTTGGAACTCAGAATCATAGCGTCCGCTCGAATAGACGAACGGTTGTTTTTGATCAAGATTAACAAGTTTTTTGATTTCTTTTTTATCGCGCATTTTCAATAGATAATCAAATAGTTGTGGCTGTTTTGACTTGATGAGTTTTGCAATGCCGATCAACGCAACGACATCGCTCATTGCATCATGCGCATTCTCATGACTGATGTCATTTTCTTTTGACAATAACTCTAATCGATTTGTTGGCACACCATCAATAACTGGCCATTTGATACCCTCCGGTCGAAGTGCCCGGGTCATACGCACCACATCCAACATGTCCCATCGTGAACGTCCATCACGCCAGCTCCATTCATATGGGTCATGAAAATTCCTCCATAATAAATGCCTGACAAATTCATCATCAAAACGAACATTATTATAGCCAGTAACAATCGTGCCTTCTGTAAAAACCTCTTTTAGTAATAGCTCTGCAAATTGAGCCTCGGTATAGCCATCGGCTACTGTTTGCTGAGGAGTGATTCCGGTTACCATCAACGCATCAGGACTAGGCAGTGTATCGTCATTCAGAGCAACAAGAACATTCACAGGATCACCGATAGGATCTAGATCCATATCAGTTCGTTGACCGGCGAATTGCATAACTCGATCATCACGTCCAGATAAACCACTTGTTTCGAGATCATAGAAAAAGAATGTTTCAGCCATTACAGCCATCGTAATACAAAACGCGTACTTTATCTAGGTGAAGGCTTTTTAAACTATTGTTCAAGAAAGGTTAGCTCGGATGATCCAATGCGAACGAGGCTATTGCCTTGAGCACCCTGCCGAACCAATTCGTGCGAAATGCCCATTTTTTTCATAATATCCCGCAAACGATTCACCCCCTCAAATTGGTCAAAATTTGTCCTGCGAGCAAATTTTTCAATCTTTTCGCCAGTAACAATATACTGATCGCCTTCTTTTGTGACTGACCACGCCTTTGTGTTTTGCTCGTTGCTTAGAGTCAAAACGGGGACGTTATTTAATGAGGTACTTTCTTCAACAAGACTATCTCGTGCAGTTTTTACCTGCTGATTCAATTGCCTGAGTAGTTCGTTTAGTCCATACCCCGCAGTCGATGAAATTGTCATAACCTGAGTGCCTTTAGTGATTACCTTCTGCAATTCGTCCGTTTGCATCGTGATCATATCGTCATCCAACCCTTCGGTTTTTGTGAGTGCAACAATTTCTGGTCGCGACACCAAAATGTCAGAATATTTCCCCAGCTCACTCCGAATAGTTTTATAATCTCCAGCAATATCATTGCTGTACGCATCAATCAGATGAAGCAATACGGCCGTCCTCTCAACATGACGCAAAAACTGATCACCAAGTCCTTTGCCATCAGCTGCTCCTTCGATAAGACCAGGTATATCAGCAATGAGCAAAGTTGATTCATCAATATCCGCAACGCCTAAATTGGGAGTCAATGTCGTAAACTCGTAGTCAGCAATTTCAGGTCGAGCATTTGTCACCACACTGAGAAACGTTGATTTGCCCGCATTGGGCAATCCAACCAAACCAACATCTGCCAGTAATTTTAATTCTAGGTCTGCCTCAAACGACTCACCAAGCTCGCCCTTTTCGGCCATTCGTGGTGTTTGGCGAACCGATGATTTAAAATGCGCGTTACCAAACCCGCCATCACCACCATCAGCAATAATCTGCCGCTGGCCATGTTTGGTTAAATCAGCAATTATCTTGCCGTCGCGTTTTATCAACGTTCCCATTGGTACTTTTACAACCAAATCGTCTCCGTACTTACCAGCTCGCCTATTCTTGCCGCCGTTCATACCATCACTCGCTTTTAGTTCTGGTTTGTATCGAAAATCAAGAAGAGTATTCAAATTTTCCGTTGCTTCAAAAATGACATTACCACCCTTGCCACCATCACCACCATCAGGACCGCCTTTATCGATATAGATTTCATGACGAAAACTAACGGCTCCATCGCCGCCCTTTCCTGCCCGAACTTTTACTGTTGCCGTATCAATAAACATACAAGTAAACTATACCATAAATTCACGTTTTTACAAAAGGCTAGAGGTTTTTCATAGGTGTGCCGTAAAACGAAATTCTAATGAATATAGGCGTAATAGCGAGCTTGATTCGCGGGAATGATTCGGCCATTCACGACATTCCAACCACCACCAGCGACGTACGCATTCATTTCACTCACGACAATATCACCGTTTGGCTTTACTTGCTCAACAATACCAACATGCCCATACCCACCACCGTTCTGAACGATCGCCCCTCGCGACGGCGTGTTGTTGACTGTAAATCGAGGGTCGAGTTGCGCATAGTACGACCAACTGGCCGCATTACCCCAGTTCGTACCAACCGCCAGACCCAATTCAATACGCCTATCATAGGCATAACGAGTACAGTTTCCATACGCATAGCCGTTTCCTGCACGTCCCGGTGTGCCGATCTTGATTCTCCATGACGTGCCACCAAATCCTGTACCGGAATTGACGACAGTTTGAGTTTGGCGTACAGGCGCAGTATAGCCCGGCTGTTGAGTCGTTGGTAAATTACCGCCTGGAATAACAATTTTTGTACCCGCCTTGAGACCACTCAGCTCCAAGTCATTAAACGATACGATACGTGCCTTGTTTGCGCCATACGTACTGGCAAGCTTATCTAGGGTGTCACTCGATTTAACCTCGTAAAGGATACCGTCAACTGGAGGGATTTTGAGCTTTTCACCAGCAGAAATCGTATTATTGGTTTTGTCATTCGCCCATCGAATTGTCTTTGCTGATACACCATAAGCATTGGCGATCGAGCTCATCGTATCGCCCTTTTTCACCTTATAGGTAATAACGTCGCGACTACTTGCTGTTGGTTGTATGATCTGTGGTTTGATAATTGCAGAGTCGTCTGTCTGTGCCAGTTTACTTTCGATGGCCAACGATGCAACGCGCTCAGCGACATTATCTGCTACAGGCATATTTGTCTGTTGGGCAATGTTTGATGCAATGTTTGATGCAACTAGCTTATCAACAGCATCACCCTCAATGACAAGCGGAGTTGTCTCGGAGGTTTGCGTCGCATTTGCTACTGATTCAGTCGCCACCTGCTGAGGTGGCTTGTAGCCCAAAGCAATGATAGCAATAATAATCGCAAACACACTGCCATATACCATCCACGCTGAAAGCTTTGGCATTTTTACCTTGCGGCGCAATGGATGATCGACAACCCGCTGCTTCAAATAAGCAACTTTTGATTGATCGTTATCTGCGTTCGATTGATTACTAATTCCGATTCTCCTGCCATCCGTATTGCTACAAAGGCTTCTACCTTACTTTGTCTTGCTTCCGTTGAGACGAAGCGGGGGTGTGCGATCGACCTATTATGGTTAATTATTGCTGAATATCTTACTCGATACCCTTACGACATTTATCGGCAGACCCATCTACGTATCACGCTATCGTCTTCCGTTCAGCATCATCTGTCATTCTGCCATAAATAGGAGTGAAAGATCGTAAATGTGTACCTACCATTTTACTAATAGTTGTATTATGTGTCAATATATTCTGTAAT
Organism: bacterium; assembly: GCA_030429445.1. GTDB lineage: Bacteria > Patescibacteriota > Saccharimonadia > Saccharimonadales > Saccharimonadaceae > UBA2112. Next base: position 23,860 of record JAUIFG010000002.1, read on the forward strand.
ATAATTAGTTGAAATTCAACTGATAATCACCCCTGTTATTCCTGTGTTTTTAGTGCAAAAACTATAGGATTTGGCATTTCTTTTTACAATGCCTATCGATATTCTGTTGATGTCCCGCTTCATCCACGGCAAAATATGTCTGATCATCATCCCCGCTTAGGAAAAATAGATAGTCATTTTTGGCTGGATTTGCGACAGCAATGAGTGCATTCGCCCCTGGAGCAGCAATCGGACCCGGAGGTAGACCTGTATGAACACGTGTATTATATGGTGAATCTAGCGTTGGCGTACGTTGCACGCCTAATTTATCTGCAGCATACTGATATGTAACGTCCGAACCCAAATTCATGTCATTTGCCATGCGATTATAAAAGACCCTTGCAACCTGTTTTTGATCCTCAGCATTCGGCACTTCTCGCTGTACGATTGATGCTAGCGTGATACCTTCAAAGAGTGTTAGGTTTTGTTTTTTAAATCCCTCAACGAGGTTTTCTTCTGTGATAACGGCTTCAAATTCATCAAAAGTTTGGTTCAGAATTGACTCTGGTGTCGCCGCTGCATCGAAATGATAGGTTTCACCAAATATATATCCTTCCAAATCCGCATCTACTGGCTTGGTATCGAACAACGGACGATCATACGCTTTCGACAACGCGGCATCAATATCAACCGTATCAAATAATTTCAGATCTATCAGTCGCTGACGATTATTTGCCAGCGTGTCACCAGGCAAAAATGTCACCTTGAATGTATGTTGCTTGCCGCTTACCAAATAATCAACGATCTTTGGCGTCGACAAAGTTGGCTGCAACGTATACACACCAGCCTGTAGTCTATTCTCCGTTGACGTTAGTTTGGTGTATATCGTAAATGCCAGACTGCTCCGAATTACTCCTGCGGTTTCTAACTGCTCAGCAATTGCACTAGGTATCGAACCGGACTCAATAGTCACACGAATATACTTCGTAGTGTCATCTGATGCAGGTTTTAATAATTGCTGATACCAAGAATAAGCAACCGCACCCGCAATAATCAGTAGAGTCACGAAGAGACCAAGAATGATCAGCACCCATCGCTTCCAGTGACTTGGTTTTTTTGATAATCCTTCATCAACAATCTCATCGTCCATAGATTTATCTAGCAATTCAACGGGCTTTGGTTCGGGCGAATCGTGATCAGATTGCGAATCAGGTACAGTTTTTTTGGGGCGAGACATACGACGGATGCCGTCGACAGACACTCCCTGAGATAACTTTAGTTTATCAACCATGTTGACGCTCCATACGCTGTAAATAATCTTGCAGAATAATTGCCGCAGCCATTGCATCGATATCTGCTTTATCATAAGGTTTTCCATCTGCCTTCAACCTGTCTTCGGCTAAAACACTTGTCAAAGACTCATCCTGAAACTCAACATTCACAAACGAACTGATTTTTTCAGAAAATTGCTCGCTAACCTTTGTCTGCGCGGTTGGGTCACCCAATTGATTGCGGGGATAACCAATAACAATGGTGTCAATTGATTTGTCACGAACAAACTGGCGAATTTCTTTGATTTCCGTTCCATCAACATTAAGCGTCCGAACTGGCATGGCAATTGGAACCGTTGAATCGGCAAAGGCTACACCTATGCGCTTGGTTCCCACATCGAGCGCCAAAAAGTTAGGCATCGTCCTCGACTAGATTAAATTCAATAGTAATCTTTTTGGAATCATCAGGTACGGTAAAGACCCAAAACGGAGACAGATTCACTTTGACACCACTAACACCGTCGATCGCCTTCAGCTCCTTTTCGATTTCACCATAGCGTTTACCCTTCACAATGGCACGAATATCATCATCTTCGATCTTTGGACCAATCTTGCCAGTTGCCGCCAACAGGACTGTGGCTTTCTTTTTATTTGAACTTAGCTCAAAATCAGTCATCTCGGCATCTTTTGCTCCGCTATCATATATGCGCTTGCTATCTAGATTGCCCAATTGATCCTTGATTGCATCCTTCAAAAATTCATTCAAAACAGGTTCGGCAATACCATGCATCGTGTATACCATCTCGACGGTGATCGAAGCTGTGTCACCCGTTACCTCTTCACCAAGCTTTGGCTCAATCTTTTGCTCACCCACCGTTGTATTGAAACTTTCTTCAATGACAATCGTACTGCTGTCAAATTTCTTTAATAAAGCTTCTTTTATTTCTGCTGTTTTATCTTGAGCCAACTCTTCACGAGCCTTTTTGACGTCATCAACAGATACAACTTTAATAGTCTTTTTTGTTCCGCCACTTATACCTTCACTAGAATTAGCGGTCACATCACCACTATACCCATTCACTGTAAAATCTGAATTAGCTGGTAAATTATATTCGTCTCCTATGTCTTCTGCTACCACTTTAACCGGACCAGATTCGCCAGGATCAACACAAGTGCCGATAATTACTGCACCCTCAATAACAACGGTTGCTTGAACGACATAATTATTACCTCCCGCTAAAATGACCCTTCCTGCCTCTATCGTTACTGGTACACTCGAATAGCAGTTCGTGAAGATGACTGTTCCCTCTGCCTTCTCACCAACTTCTTCTTCGCCCGTTGCTTTGAATTCAATCGTATCGGTTTGCTTTTCAGTCTGCACAATGGATGGTAATGTCTTTTTCGCACTATCTGCCGTTAGGCCTTCGCCAACTGTCAATGGCGTTTGTACTTCTACATCAGTTGTACGAGCGCTCACGATGACCGTCGCATTCGGCGCAAACCAAATCGCCCAGACAAAAAATGCAATTAATAACCCGCCAGCAATACTTCCTAGAGCAACCTTTTTACGAAAACTACCAAAATCAGGTACCTTCACTCGTTGCTTGGATGGCTTTTCCCCGCGAGCTGGTTTTTTAACCGAAGTTACTTCACCATCAATGTCGATATCGCTAATTTTGCTAGGTGACTCTTCGTCACTATCGTCATCATCCGCATCGTCAGAGATACCGGCATGATCACCAACCGAAACATCGCTACCATCAATAACATCTTCTTCATCTGCATCCAACGAGGGAGCTTCGGCAAGTTCCGGTCGTGACTGCAATGTCTTTGCGACAGGAATCTTTGCACTCGCCGCAAGGCTAGATAGTGCAGCACTATGTGTGATAATCACCAGACGCTTGCTTGCCTTGTTGGCTGTCCGTGCCAGCAAACCTAGGTTTACTGCACTCTGCAAAACACCGGCTCGTTTTGGCGGTACAAGGGCAACTATTTTTTCTTTTGAACCCTTGATCTTGCCGATAATTGCTGTAATGTCGTCTTCGACATCGATATATATAGTGTCTTTTTTCTGCATTTTAATTCTTCTAAATTCTCAACATACGATTAACTTTTTCTTTGATCGTATCGCTGTTATCACCTCCGATAATTGTATCATAGCCGACCCTCAGCAAACCCATGGCGGTAATGAACGTATGGTCGGTAACGCCATCTGTTTCATCTGTGATGCCAACAACTTCAGTCGGCTTGATGTGATGTACCGTCGGCCTCTTTGTGAATGGCAGCTCTTTGTACCAATCACGCTTTGCCAAAACATCAACCAACGACTCGAGACTAGCACCACCTCCGCACAGCAAAATGCGACTAGGTAAGTGGTCGACTGAATCAAATTCGCTCAATGCCAACTCAACACCATCCAACCAAACATCTAATGTCTTTTCGATAGCACTCTCGGTTTTTTTCTTTACATTCTCTTTGATTTGCTCATGACCAATGTGTAGTTTTAGCTTTTCGGCCTCAGTATAATTCAAATCTAAGTCGCTCATAATCGTACGGGTAAAACTACGGCCACCCACACCAAACATCTTTGTACCTTCAACACCACCATCATTGACAACGGCAATGTCAGTCGTGCCACCACCGACATCAATCAAAACTGCCGTGAAATTACTACTGGAATCAGTGCCCAGTACGCTACGACTAACAGCAAAGGGCTCGGCCGCTACTGCCACCAATTCAAGCGCCAGATCATCAGCCACTCGTTCGAGTGCACCGATGTGAACCATTGGGGCAAAAGCTGTGTAGATTTGGACAGCAACATCCCGCCCCTGAAAACTAATCGGATTTGATACTTTATAGCCATCAATATGTATGCTGACAAGCGCACTATTGACCAGCTTTATCTCGACATCTTCATTGCCTGTTTCTAGTGCAATTTGTCGCTGAGCTTTATTTTGGGCACGTTCTTGCACTTTTTCGATAATCAATTGCATTTCACTAACGTCGAGTGGCTTATCTGGTTGTGGACGACGGTATTTAATAGTGTTTGTTACGCCTTTAACCAACTCACCCGCGATGCCTATGACTGCTTTTTTCGCCTGTAATCCCGCCTGGTCCTCTGCCTGAGCAAGTGCTTCTTCGCAATTGCGAACAACACCGGCAATATCAGCAATTGCACCGCTGTGCATATCACTCACACCCTGTCGAGCACGACCGACACCAACAATCTCGATGTTTTCACCCTTCACTTTTGCAATGAGTGCTTTGACGAATTCTGTGCCAATATCTAATCCGACAATGTAATCTTTGTCGGAATTATTCTTTTTGGCTACGCGTAGTTTATTGAAAACCATGAATGTGACTATTATATACCAGTGATGCTTATGGTGGCAAAAGGATTGCCTGACACCGGTATAAATGTTACCCTGCTTGTATGACTTCTACCGAAGGAATGCCAGGGAGTGCTCCAGATGATGAAAAACTGGTATCACTACTACACAATATTACGAGACAATTTAGCCCGAGCAAGGACTACTCTCTATTGGCGAGTCTGAAAGACGTTTCTCCCTTGCCCCATGCAAAGCAAGAAATTGAAGCGCGATTTAATCACGAAATAGATCCCAGTGTTGGATCAAATATGAAACTTTTCTATGATCAAAAATCACGACAATTAGTGCTCAACCAGCTGAGTATTCCAATCATTCATGATGATGGACCCGGTGCATCTGTTAATCTACGACGTGGCTCTCAATATTCCTCGGAAACTCAATATCACTCGTACGTCCAATTGCCAAATCAATCAATCATTCCGTACGAACCTAGTCAGCGACCAGGCTGGCAAGATGCGCTGTCTAAAAATATCATCGAGGGTCATGACATGGTGGCGCGACCCAATTCCGAAGATCACTATCGCATATGGCTCGGTGCCCATATACTCACCAAAGCAAAAAGCTGGGAGCTCATCGAAAAAATGCGATTACACCGAAATGAACTGGGCGACACTTCTGAGCATATCAGTGTAGTGCGGACTCAGAGTGTGCCTGATGAAAAATATATAGACAATGATGATTCACCTCAAAATGAAATGGCACTTTCTATCCTCAAAGAAATAATCCACGAGGTGAATGGTAATCAGATTATCGAAGAGCAGGATCAACTTTCACTAAGAATGACTCCAGACACACAATGGTTCATACGCTATAGACAAAACATCCTCAACGAAAAGAAAGAAAGCTTGGCAACCATACAAGAGCTTTCATATTTCACAAAACTCCTTACCGATGCGTTAAAAAACAGATCTTACTAAACCAAGACTGCTTTGATCCTGCGAATACCCGCAGATGACGCTTCTTCTTTTTTGATTTTGAACTTCTTGTCATCCTCGGCTAGTTGCCCCGTATGGTCAACATGCGGACCACCACAAATTTCGAGTGATGGAATGTTTTCACCCTCTCCCATTTGATAGACTTTCACCGTGTCACCATAACGCTCACCAAACGGACCGATCGCTCCCATATCCAATGCTTCCTGCGTAGGATATTTTTTGAATGTGACGGGTAAATCCTCAGTTATCCAACCGTTCACTAATTCTTCAGCGCGAGCCTTTTCTTCATCTGTCATTTTGCGATCGAGATTAAAGTCAAAACGCAAACGTTCCTCGGTGATATTGCTCCCGTGTTGGCGTAATTCTTTGCCAAATATTTCGCGAAGGGCTGATTGCAATAGATGAGTCGCCGTGTGGTATTTCTTGTGTTGCAATGTTTGTCCGCCCAGCCCACCTGCGAAGTCACCTTTTGCTGCAGTTTGCGAACGTTGGCGTTGTTCTTGCATTTTTTCATCAAACTTTTGTCGCCAGTTTTGAGCTAATTTTACAATCGACATCTGATTACTATTTGCTAATTCCTCATCAGTTCGAGGAGGATTAATAGAAATCAGCTCGGCAGTTAGCTCGGGTGGGTAACCATGAGTGTCATACGCCTCAAAAACCACTTCACCCGATACAACTATAATGCCATCCGCATCTTTGAGTTCATTCCTGTTTATATAGTTAAGTAAGAATTTCAAGCCTTTCCGCAGAGTTTGACGAAACGCTTTTTCTTCCTTCACCAAAATGGCGACTACATTATCGCGATTTTCGGCAACTTCTGGAAAATCATCGTGATACAAGTCAGCAATCAAGGGTACGATTTCTTGCATGAAATTCTGTTCGACACCCAAATCAAATGCTTTGACCATTGCACGACGAATCAATCGCCGCATTACATAACCTTGTTGCTTGTTACTCGGCACGCAACCGTCAACAGCCAGAAATGTTGCGGCGCGCAAATGATCGGCAATCACACGCATACTTTCCTGATGGCTATCATATTTTTTGCCAGATAGCTCTTGTAGCTTTTCGATGATCGGCCACATCAAACTAATTTTGTAAACATCAGGATCATTTAATTTTGCAGCTGCAATTCGTTCTAATCCACTACCGTGATCGACATTTGGTTTATCCAGCTTTTCAAACGTACCCTCGGCGACTTTCTTGTACGCCATAAACACGTTGTTGCCAATTTCCATGAACCGACCGCAATCACAATTCGGATGACAATGTTCACCGTATTCAGGATTATGCGGTGTTCCAAAATCATAAAACATTTCGCTGTCCGGACCACATGGATCACCAATCGGGGTGTGTTCTGGATCGCCATTTCGACTCCACCAGTTTTTGCTACCATCGTAGTAAAAGATCCGAGCATCGTCATTCATGCCCTTTTGGTAGCCATCCTCCTCACTACCAATGTCCTGCGTGCCACTACTCAGACCTTTTACCTCAAATAATCTCTTCCAAATTTCTGCCGCTTCTGTATCCTTGTCGATACCGTATTCTGGTGCACCGATAAAGCACGTCACATACAGTTTGCTCACATCCAGACCAACAACCTCGTCGAGAAATTCGAACATCCATTCGACTTGTTGCTGTTTGAAATAATCGCCAAAACTCCAGTTACCCAACATCTCAAAAAACGTCGTATGGCGATTATCGCCAATATCATCGATATCCTGAGCGCGTAGACATGTCTGACTGTCAACGAGTCGCCTTCCGTCAGGATGTGGCTCACCTAACAAATAGGGAATAATTGGCTGCATACCACTGCCGGTAAATAATATCCCGGTCTGATCGCTAGCATCAGCGATCAACGGCGCACGACGAATAACCCTGTGTCCGCGCGATTCAAAAAATTTCAAATATTCGTTTCGAATTGTTTCGGTGTTCATCTCTGTTATTGTACCAGAATAAGCCAGATAGTTCGATATTGGACGCAGAGCTCACGAAAGGTCCCACTATAGTGAAGCCTTTTGCACCATTTTCGCCCAATACACGCCCTGGCTTAATTATTCAATACTATGCGACATTCTTGTGTTCCGTTGGACCAAAGGCTCCCAGCGGTAAATCCCATCTCAGTGCAATCCGTTCCAGATGGAAATATACTACCCAACCATAGGTCGCTAGCACTGGTCCACCTCGCATACGGCCCCACTAGGCTACCTTGAGCATACTTTGGGGAGTTATTCGGAGGACTCCCGACTTCGGATAGCTCAGCGAGAAGTGTTGCACCCCCCGATTCTGCAACCTGGTACGGTCCGTTGGTGTACGCATAACAATATCTCGTACCGCTTACCACTGGGAATCCCGTCCCAAGACAGTAAACACTAAGGACATTTGCCCCCGGCCCACCCCCGGTTGTTGGTGTTGCAGATGGAGCAGGGTAACTACCATTGATTGCTCTATAAGCTTCAAACAGTTTTTGCCACTGCTTTAGCTCACTTGCGACTGCAGACACTTGTGCTCGCTGTTGGATGCCAGTATATGCAACTGTGACTATGGCTGCCAAAACACCAATGACAACAACAACGATGAGTAGTTCTACAATCGTGAAACCTTTTTGCATATTTTTTAGCATAAATTTTTTCATACTATTACCCCGACTACCCGCTCCACCAGGTTGCCCAACCAGCACCCGCGCCGTCACCAGGATAGTCATATCCTACAGTCCCCCAAAGGTTGCCGGAGGTTATTGCCACACCATCAGCCGCAGCTTGGGCTATAACATTATCACCAGTTAGGCCCCAGTTAGCACAGTTTCCACCCTCCACAATTGTGCCACTCTCCAAACAATTCGTTTCATTCTGAGTTATACCAGCAAGTGCGTACCATCGACCACTCGTATCTACCCGATAATACAAATTATTTCTAACATCATAGCTTCCTTGCGTAGCTTTTACATCAGCGGCTACCAACCCGGTTGCATCCGTCGGATATGCACCATTTTCAACCTTGTATAATTCTACTTTTTTCGCAAAATTTGCCAAATCATTCAGCACAGCAGACTTGTGAGCAGTCGAAGTTATTCCTGTGTATGCCACTGTAACGATTGCCGCCAAGATACCAATGACAACAACGACGATTAATAGTTCGACGATGGTAAAGCCGGAATGTTGCCCATTTCTATTTAACATAACTACTTTCAGACTAACATATTGCGCTATCGATTAAAAAACTACTGAGTCCATGCCGCCCAAACATTACTGCTATTCATACCCGTTGATGCCCAGGTATTTGGTGTTGAAATCTGAGAACACGTAGCCGCTCCGCTAACGCCACCAGACGATGTTACCGAGCCATTGGTGAGAAAATAGCTAGACCCGCTGATAGATTGAACCCCTATAGCATACTCCGAAAAGTCATCACTACGGCAGTAGTACCAATTATTCCTATCTTTCATGGTACTACCCTGACTAACCTTGAGGTCTGCAGCATCAAGTTGGGCGCTACTTGATGGATACGCACTATTAGTCGCCTTATATAATTCTAGTTTTTTGGCTACATTTGCTAGATCACTCTCTACTGCAGCATCATTTGCTCTTGCTGAAATTCCCGTATACGCAACCGTAACAATCGCCGCCAAGATACCAATGACAACAACGACGATTAATAGTTCGACGATGGTAAAGCCGGAATGTTTGTTTGGTTTATGATGTTGTTTTACCCACTCAATAATGCTCATGTAACGACTTTCTATGCTTAAGTTTATAGCATAAGGGGGGGATGGATGCAACCTAGGCAACCCTTAACACCGGTTGGTGTTTGTAATTTTACAATATTTGTTTTATAGTTTGTATATGAAAACACCCGAGAGCAGTGGAGCTGTCAAGCAAAATATCGTCCGACACTATTTATCGAAACAATCCCCCACGCACCTTGACGACACTAACTATCTCGCAAAGCAAATACACGACCCCCACACCCCCCTGGCTCGCACTGTCGTACCGATTCCCGTCGCCGCCCATCAAGAAGCATCGAATATCGAACATTCTCTAGGTCTCTATGCAAGGCAAAAAACAAAAAGACCTTTTACGGTCGTTCTGTATCCGAATGCACCAGAATATGTATCAAGCAAATCAGTTGGCCCCACATTTGATGCCCTCAAACGAAGCAAAGATTTATTTCCCTCGCTGGATTTTCGCTATACCGACCTAGAGCAATTCGAAGATCCAATTATCGGAAAAATCCGCAAAAACATTTGGGACGCGGTATTATTACTAGGCTATCACGAAAAGATTTATGATGATCCAGACGCTGACATAATAGGTATCAATCATGATATTGATACCGTATCGATGAGTCCTCGCTACGTTCAGCGTGTTGATAGTTATTATGACCACCTGCAAACATCACGCAAAAAAAATCTCCTCATGACACGATCACCGCTCCCACCAACACAGACAGTCATAAAACATGCGATGGATCCCGAACGACCCAATCTTTCGAAGGCCTTATTCTGGTACGAGCTAAGTAGACGGCAATTAGGATCTCTTGCTCTCACCGATGAAGGAACTGTTATACCTATGAGCTATTATGCTGATAACAACGGTTTTGATCCAAAAGCACGACTATCAGAAGCAATTGAACTCGTACGAAAAGGAGCTCGGGTTAAAATCCCCCTCACAAATATGGAGACGTCCTCTCGTCGCTATGCTGATAGACTACATGTAGTTGATTATAAATCTATTTGGACGGAAGATACGTTTGGTGCAGATGATAAATGCCGTATCAATGCCTCGAGTGATATCAGCGCCCAGCGTTTACGCACACTCATTCTCAATTCTTTGCCTCAATTAATACCCCATTTCTTTTTATTAATAGCGGACGAGTTTTGGTTAAAAAATAGACTTTTGGGCAATGCAGAAGTAGAAAAGATCATCGATATCCCATTGAGAAAAAAACGACGCCTGGCACTTGCAGTACTTGATCGAATCGACAATACCGGCAGACTCTCATTTACAGCAGACAGGATGATTAACATGGATGAAATGATTCAAGACATCCGACGCTACCGCGAGCCAAAAATTTTCAGAGGTTTATAATGATTCAAACATTGTAGCTGGATTTATTATCCGCTAATCCACGCCTGCCAAGCACAAGTACCACTGGCCCATACACAGCCCGACGCAGCACCGGTGCCCTCGTATGGGTCACCTACTCCATTCGGACACGTTGTAGCACCCCATACATTTGAATTTACTTCTAGACCATCTACCGAATCATACCTAAAGCCCGCTCTCGAACTTTCGGCCGTAGCACCAACGGCAAAACGCGATCCATCGGTACTGATACAGTAGTACCAGTTGTTGCTATTACCAGCGAGGTACATTGCTTTATTCACTTTAACTCCACCTTCCGATGCCAATTGGGAACCTGTAGGATATGCTCCATTCAGGGCGTGATAGACCTCGACTGCTTTTCCAAAACCTTTTAATTCGCTCTGTACTGCCGAATCTCGTGCTCTTGATTGAATGCCCGTATACGCCACTGTCACAATCGCCGCCAAAATACCAATGACAACTACGACAATAAGAAGTTCGACGATAGTAAAACCTTTTTGCCCACTTTTTATTACCATAACTTGTTTTGATTATAGCATATATCTCAACAAACGATTCCGCCACCGAGGCAGATGCTGTCTTGATAGATAACAATGGATTGCCCAGCAGTAACGGCGCGTTGCTGATCATTCAGATGCAGAGATTCACCCTCCAAACGAGCAGCAACCAGCGGTGCACGATGTCGTATGCGAACTTGGTACTCACCATCGGACGGAACTTTGTTAATCCAATGCGTATCACGCAATTGAATATCTTGACGCCATAGTGACTCGTCGCTCAAATCACGCGATACATAGACTTCGTTTTTGTCCATGTCTTTGCCAACGACATAATACGGCAAGCCACCGCCAACATCCAAACCATGACGCTGACCTAATGTGTAAAAAATCGCACCGTCATGCATGCCAACCTTTTGACCAGTTTGCTTATCGATAATTGCACCCGGTTTTTGCTCGACGTACTGACTCAAAAAATCACGAATACCGATTTGTCCAACAAAACAAATGCCTTGGCTGTCAGGTTTTGCAGCTGTTATCAATCCACGCTCCTCGGCCATTTTTCGTACTTCGGGCTTGGTGTATTCTCCTAGTGGAAATAGTGTTTTTTGCAAGGCCTCACCAGTTACTCGATATAGAAAGTAGGTTTGATCCTTATTTGTGTCAGTCGCCAAAATGAGATGAGCATTCGCCGCTGAATCTTCAGGGACGTCTGCAGCCCCGTCAGATCCTGATGCGTACTCAAGAGATGTCGGGCGCAAAGCCGTTCCTGAAGATTTTGTTGGCGAAAAGCGATTTTGAACCCGAGCGTAATGACCCGTTGCGATCATATCCGCACCACGCTCCAACGCTGTATCCAAAAATAATCGAAACTTCACTTCTTGGTTGCACATAATATCCGGATTCGGAGTCCGCCCCGCACGATATTCATCAATCATATAATTAACTACTTTTTGTTTATATTCATCTTGAAAGTCAAAGACCTCAAAATCAATCCCTAAATGTACTGCCACGCGCTTGGCATCTGCCAAATCATCAGCCCATGGGCACTTCAATCCTGGCATATCTTGAGTCCAGTTTTTCATATAGACGCCCGTGACATCGTAGCCCTGTTCGACCAACAACGCCGCAGTCAGCGATGAATCCACACCCCCGCTCATACCGACAAAAACACGCGTCACTACCGGCTCACTCCTGCATAAAAAACAACTATCTTGAAAATTTCACTAATCGCCAACCACCAACCAGTCGGAGTTGTCCACCACCAACTATTCCACTGATTGTCGGCCTTGACTGGATGATTAACAATTCTAATCTCAGCACCTGCACGATGCCCAAACTCTAATCCTGCACGTCGCTGATGATATGACGACGTTACTAATATCACAGACTGGATTTTATTTTGTACAAATAGATTGGTTGTATTCGCCGCATTTTCTTTTGTCGTTTCACTCGTTTCATCCAGCAATATCGAGGAAGGGGAGACTCCGGCATTAATCGCTTGAAGCATCATTGCTTCGGCATTTGATGGGCCAGACTTGTCAGCAGCAGCACCAGAAAAGATAAGGAGATTGGCCCATCCATTTTTATACATATTGATAGCTTCTGCTGTGCGTGCCCTCGTGTCGCCACCACTGATAGCAACAATCGCATCCACGGAACGACAGCCCGATCGCTCAGACGGTTGCTGTTCACAGTGATCTAGACCGTCTGGTGATAGATACGAACCAATACCAACCACAGCGATAATGAACATGGCTAACCAAACGAAAAAACCTAACAACAGCTTCACTTTGCCCTCTCTTTTTCGATGTTCACGACTTCGATGATAGCCTTCACTGCTTGGTCGATTTGTTTGGCGGTGGTATGCCTACCTAATGTTAGGCGCAAGCTACCATTTGCAGTGGATTCATCCATACCTATCGCCATTAGTACATGAGAACGAGTACCTTTGTGCGCAGCACAAGCACTACCAGTTGATACGTATACACCACGCGACTCCAAACCAAAAACCAATCGCTCGCCATCAACTCCGGGAAATGCTATATGCAGATGACTGGCCAAGCGATGCTTTGGATGACCAGAAACTATAGAGTCGGGGAATGCCTCAACCAATTGCGCCTGTAAACTATCTCTTAACTCCGCTAATCGACGAACCTCTTGATCACGCATATCGTAGGCTAATTGCATAGCCTTTGCCATACCTATCATTCCTGCAACGTTTTCCGTTCCGCTGCGAAGTCCTGCTTCTTGACCGCCACCAAGTATCAGTGGCTTTACTCTAACATTGCGTGATGCGTATAGACAGGCTACTTGCTTTGGGCCATACACCTTGCCCGCATTTATCGACATCATATCAACTCCAAGTCTCGCCACATGCAAATCCAACTGCCCCGCACCTTGCGACGCGTCCGTGTGTAAATACAAAGGAGTTTTATTACCCTCCTTCAACCTACTTACCTGAATCTTTTTGACGACCGTCGCTATTTTACTGATGGGCTGCACGGTACCAATTTCACTATTTGCGATACCTACGCTTACCAGCCATGTATCTGGACGAATCGCCTTTTCGATTGCATTCGGGCTCACCCGACCCTTGCCATCAACGTCAACCATGGTAAATTGATATTTGCTAGCTGAAGATATTACGGCTGGATGCTCGATCATCGTTGTTACAACGTGACCAGTGCCAGCGTTAAAGGCCAAATTAATCGATTCTGTCGCTCCAGCCGTCATGGTAATTTCACCCGGTTTTGCGCCAATAATCGATGCCATCGAAGCCTTTGCCGCTTCGTAATCACGGCGTACTTTTACTGCTGGTGCATACGGACTGGAAGGATTATAAAAATCATCAGAAAAATACGGCATCATTGCCGCCAAAACTGCGCGATCCATTGGCGTGGTCGCCGCATAATCCAAATACACATTCATGAGCTTTATTATAACAGAGGTAGACTCATATGCGAAACAACTTTTCGGCATTCTGTGTAGTCGTGGTCGCTAGCTCTTCTAGCGATACGCCACGTAATCGAGCGTGATGTTGCGCGATATCAACAATACGAGCCGGTTCATTTGTTGTACCACGATGAGGCACGGGTGCGAGGAACGGCGCATCAGTCTCGAGTAACATTCGTTCAATCGGAATATTTGCATACAGTTTTTGCTGTTCGCTATTTTTCGTAAATGTACTGATTCCATTGATACCAACAAACAGTCCGTGCTCGAAAGCTTTTTCCAAATTTTTTTGATTGTCAGTAAAACTATGTAGCACTCCACGTAACCCAGAAAAATTATCGAATACCGGCCAAAAATCATCAAAAGCTTCGCGCACATGAAAGACAATTGGCAAATCATTGTCGAGCGCTATTTGCACCTGCGCCTCGAGTGCCAATATCTGCACCTCACGCGGGCTATGATTATAAAAATAATCCAATCCAATCTCGCCAACCGCCACAACAGTTTTTTGCTTTGCTAAATCAGCAATATCACCATAACCATCCTTTGTATCATGAGGATGAACACCCACAGTTGCAAACGTGTTTTTGTGTTCAACCGCAAACTTCACCGCATTGGCAGAACTTTGATTACTCGTACCAACGACTATTATTTTTGACACGCCAGCATCAGTAGCATGCTTTAACGTTTGTTCGACTGGCAGGGGATAATCAGACTCATGAATGTGACAATGAGTATCAACAAATCGAACTTGAGAATTAGGCGCTAGGGGCTGACTGTTCATTCTGACTTGGATTCGGTGTTTGTGGTTTTGGTGGACTCGAGGCGTGTGGATCTGGCGTGTGTTTATAGATTTTCGGAAATAGCATACGGCCCTGATCAACAACTGTACCGGTTTCGAATGTTTTGTGGATATATTGAGCAGTATTCGGCATAAATGGCACTAGCAAGTCAGCGATTTGCAATAGCGTGCCGACCGCGGTTGCCAAAATCTCACCCAAGTGCTCTTCGGCATCTTTGTCTTTTTCTCTGTTCTTTGCAACTTCCCATGGCTTTACGCTTTCTAGGTATTGATTCAAGTTGCGGACATTACCCCAGACGCTGTCTAGTGCCTCGTTAAATTTCAAATCTTCCATTGCCAAACGATACGGCTGCATGTCATGTTCGGATTGCGGAGCGCCACCAATGACACCAGCTTGATAGCGAGTAATCATCGCGCTGACACGCTGAACCAAATTGCCCAAATCATTACCTAGTTCAGTATTGTATGCAGTCTCAAACTTCTCCCACGTGAAATCACCATCTTCTTGCGTTGGAATATGCCGAGCAAAGAAATAACGAAAAGCATCGACACCATACCCATCAATAATCTCGTTTGGATCGACAACATTACCAACTGTCTTGCTCATCTTTGCACCACCAACATTTACAAATCCATGAACCAACAAAGTCTTTGGTAACGAAACACCCATACCGAGAAGCATAGCGGGCCAAATGCCTGCATGAAATCGCAAAATATCTTTACCAATAACCTGTATTTCAGCCGGCCAATAATCCTGCCATTCAGGGTGATCAGGAAAACCAAGTACCGTTAAGTAGTTGGGAAGTGCATCAACCCAAACATAAATTATTTGCTCTGGGTCACCAGGGACTGGCACACCCCAGCTGAGATTCTTTTTGGGACGACTGATGCTAACATCTTTGATACCTTCCTTTATCATCTCCAGGAATTCCTTTTTTCGAAATTCTGGGACAATTTTCATTTCGTCTTTTTTGATTGCCTCACGAATTTTATCAGTAAACGCGCTTGCTTTTAGGTAGTAGTTTTCTTCACTAATTCGTTCATATGGCTTTTGATGGTCTGGACAAGTGCCGTTTGTTGCTTCGACTTCCTTATCGGTAAAAAATGCCTCGTGACCGGTACAATACCACCCCTCATATTTTCCTTTATAGATATAGGGGAGTAGCTTTTGCCAAATCCACTGAACCGCTGCAACATGATGATCATCCGTTGTGCGAATAAAATCCGTATACCCAGCACCTACTTTTTTCATTAATGCTTCAAAGTTCAAGTAGGTCTGATCGGTGTAGGCTTTTGGGGTAAGGTTTTGTTCCGCAGCTTTTGCAGCAATCTTGTTTCCGTGTTCATCTGTACCCACCTGGAATCGTACTTTTTGACCGTTCTGCTCTTGATAACGAGCCCATATATCTGCCAGTAGATAATCAAGGGCATTACCAATGTGCGGATTGGCATTCACATACGGAATAGCTGTAGTAACGTAAAGATTTTTTCCCATTAATCAATATTATACCAGGTATGACAAATATTTATGAGAGTAGTGGAGTGAAACTCTCTACAATGACGATTCGTTATTACTAAGTCCATAGAGTAAAAGATCACCACCAGATGCGTACCACCGTATATTTCCACAAGCCAAATCATCATCGTCCAAAATTCCGTCAACATCCTGCGCAAGAGATTGAGGTGTATTGTACACAATAATACTTACCCCCGGAGCGCTATTGGTAGAACACCCGTTATAGGTATCTCCATCATTATCATATCTCCAAGAACTAGTAGGGATACCGGCGACGTTCGGCGTAGACTGGAGATAATTGCTAAAATTAGCGGCACTGGATATGAGACTAGGTATGGTTGGGTTGCCACTACCCGTCAAACTACTGTCGTTATCTCTTGGCCAAGCCGCATACCCCCCTTGTACAACGAATAATTGGAAGGCCTTTTCAACCTTCTTAAGCCCATCGGCAAAGGAGCTCGCATTTGCTCTGTCTGAAATTCCAGTATAGGCAACCGTCACAATTGCTGCCAAAATACCAATCACGACCACGACTATTAATAATTCAACGATAGTGAAGCCTTTATCAGAAGAATTTCTTGGCGACGCCCACGGGTACTTCATGCCTCTTATGATAACATACCGCTTTAGAGTACTCGGCTTAGCCTTACGACTATTGATCAGTTATCAATCTTTTCCAATCTTCGATAGATAAATCTTCAGCACGATTATCGGGCGATATGCCTGCATGTTCGAGCATTTTTTCTACTTCAACTTTAGAGATACCCAATCCACCCGACAGGGCAGATCGGAGCTTTTTACGCTTGGCAGAAAAGCCGGCTTTTACCATGTGAAAGAAGGCTTTTTCCCGATCTGGAGCAACTAGTGGCTGATGACGCATTTTTAGTATTACAACCTGACTGTCAACACGTGGCGGCGGCGTAAACATCTTTGCCGGTACAATATCGCCAAGCGAAATCTCAGCAAAAACTTGGGCGCTTATAGCCAAAATACTCATATTACCCGGCTGTGCGGCTAGACGCTCTGCAACCTCACGTTGCACTAACAAAACCGCTATAGATGGTCGGTTTTGTGAAATAGTTAACATGTTAACTATCTTCCCCGTGATGTAGTAGGGAACGTTGGCAACGACTTTGTAACCCTCAGGTAACGTGGATAGATCAAACGACAATATATCGTTATTGATAACTTTTAGATTCTTGCCCGGGAATTGTCCAGGCAATTTGCGAGCAAGCTCTTGATCAAACTCAACCGCCGTCACCTGGCCTGCCCTACGCAATAACTCTGACGTTAACGTACCAAGTCCTGGGCCAATTTCGAGTATTGTATCATCGGGATCAACGTCAGCGCATTCAGCAATATGTGCCAATGCATCACGATCATGCAGCCAATGCTGACCTAGTGATTTATCAGGCATCAGCGATAAATATCCTGTAAGCCAAGTGACGCACTACACGCTGGCCACGGCTGCCAGCCACGTCGTTCATATAATCCACGGGCCGCTGCATCTTGCAACGCAGGTGGCGCATCCGCTGGGTCTTTGTAGCCACCATTATTTGCCCATGTCTCATAGCTAAATTGGTACGCCCCTCGATATCTTGGGTTATTCTTGTTGGCATAGTTACCGCCAGATTCACATTGACGAAGACGTGCCATCGCAGCCGCCAAGCCACCGCTTGCACCAATCACTTCTACTTGTTCCTGTGGTTGTTCCAGAATAACCGTCTGAATTGCCTGACGACTTACTTCTTTCCCATTTTTAATAACAATCTGATACGTCACATTTTTTACGCCGTTAACGCCTTTGGTTTTGATTTTACTATAACCAATCGGCTGATCAACATCGTGAACGTACCTTGTCGTGAAAGGAGCGTCCTCGCGAACGGTTTTTGTCTGAATTCCTTCGCGCCATATTGACACTGTCATTCCTGCGATAATTGATGTGTCTGTACTTGGCAAGATCCTATCTTTTTCACCCAGACCAATTCCTTCTGAATACAACATCTCTGCAATTGTTTCCTTGTGACTATAGGTTGTCGTTTTTGTACCATATAGATCCAGAGTGAACTTGGTTGCACGATCTATGTTTAGCACTTCACCGGCGCCGTCCGCAACAATATCAGTACTCGCAGATATGCTCGTGATGTCCTCGGGTTGTAATTTCAAACCTGCATCCTTCATGATTCCTTCGGCAGTTTGTGCAGCAGTCATTACCTTGATTCGCAATGTTCCGTCACTAATAATAACTGGGCGAGCTCTGTAGATATTTATCGTGTAGTCGTTCGCGACTAATTGTTCATCGAGACCTGGCTCGACGACATCTTCTTTTGCCAAGACAATCCTCGCATCATCAATTGCATCACTCACACTTTGCGCGTATGTCAGAATAACCCTGACATCACCCCTATCATGAAACGTCACCAATCGACCATCCTTGGCAGGATCACTGCTTTGTGCACTCACTTGATTGATCAGCGCGAAGGGAATCGAGAGCAAGACCAGAAGTGCCATGGCAACTCTGATAACAGTTTGGTGAAAAATCTGTATTCCCCTCATAGATATAAAAACCTCCTCTGAAAGGCTACTTGTAGTATAGCCGAAATACGGCCTGTAGACAATCTATCGTTCGTTCAAATTCTGATCCAAAGCAACTATCGCCTCATTTGATAAATTTGCTGGCAAACGAGACCGCGCGAACCATGCAGCTTCACGTATTTCTCGAGTATCAATCTTTATTTTTTGCACCTCATCATCGTTAATACGAACATGGTACAAGGACGCAATATAAGGTATTTTCACTTCTGGCCGTCCAAGTTTTCGAAGATATTTGAAGGATGACTTTGGCAAGCTGAGACCTACTTCTTCTTGCAGCTCACGCCTTGCTGCGTCAACAGCCGATTCGCGACGTTTTAAGCCTCCCCCAGGCAATGTCCAATTCCCCTTTGATATAATGCCCTGAATCAGTAACACCCGATGCTGACGATCCGTCAGGATAACACGTGCGCGTTGACGTTTTGTGAGATAGGAGTAAACAATTAGACCCGCCACAAAGAACGGCGTAGCGATTCGTCCTGCGATTATATATCCCCGCCTCATACTATCGGCTCGAGCCGTGCGTATTCAGCGTTTAGTTTTTTGACTCCGCCCCTGTCGAAACGAATGGTCACTGCTAGTCCATCGATTTCAGTAACTTCACCCGCTCCAAAAGCAGGAGTCTTGACGCGATCACCAATTGAAAAAGGTAACTCATCACTGAAAAAACCATCGCCCGCCTTATCGATGCCGTGTACCGGCTGATCGATTGCCACAACCTGATCACCCATGTCTGAAATAAAGCGCGAGACTTCGTTGTATGCTCGCTGACCAAATTGCAATCGAGATCGAGCATATGTCAAATGTAATTCCTGACGGGCTCGTGTCATGCCAACATAACACAACCGTCGCTCTTCTTCGAGTTCGGCTGGACCCGAATCATAAACCCTACTGTGCGGAAAAATACCCTCTTCGAGCCCCACCATGAAAACAACAGGAAATTCCAAACCTTTGGCTGCGTGCAAAGTCATCAGTGTCACCTTGTCATGACCGGCCTGCTGATCACTACTCGCGATCAAGGCTGTTTCTTCCAAAAACTCTGGTAAATCCGTAAATACTCGAACGTCTGAAAGTAGTGAGCCAATATTTTCTTCACGCTCCTCTGCCTGTGGCGTACCATCCCGAAGATGATCGCGATAGTTAACAAGCGTCAATAAACGCTCGATAATATCAGTTGGCGCCGCACCATCAGACAACATAGATTGCAGTTCGCGAAAATGATTACCCAAAGAACCGAGAGAAGCCTTTGCCCTGGATGTCAGCCCGACACTATCGTGAATATTACACAGTGCATCAATGATATCTCTATTGCTCTCTGCTTGCCATGTCAAAAACTTTTCCAGACTCTTGGTACCAACGCTACGAGCAGGGACGTTAACAATCCGACTAAAGCTCAGCCTATCATTTGGTTGATATACTACACGTAAATAGGCAATTATGTCTTTGATTTCTTTACGATCGTAGAATCGAACACCGCCGACTAGCTGGTAAGGGATTCGCTGTAAACGAAATGCTCGTTCAAGTGCCGCAGACTGCGCATTCATGCGGTAAAGTACTGCAAAATCATGATACTTTCTGGCCTTCATCGTAACGTGCGTTGCGATACGCCCCGCAATCAAACTAGCCTCCTCACTCTCGTCGTATGTTGCATGGACTTCGACTGGTGCGCCCTCACCCAAATCCGTCCAAAGTTTTTTATCTGTACGAACTTTATTCTTGCTAATGACGGATTGCGCCACCTTTAGGATTGCGTTTGTTGAACGGTAATTTTGCTCTAATTTAATCACTGTTGTTTTTGGATAATCACGTTCAAAGTTCAAGATATTTGTAAAATCAGCACCACGCCAACTATAAATTGACTGCCAATCATCACCAACAACACAGATGTTTTGGTCTTTGTTCACGAGATATTTCACAATCATATATTGCGCCACGTTGGTATCCTGATACTCATCGATAAATACGTGCCGAAACTGATCCTGCCATTTTTTACGGATATCCTCATGCTCACGAAGCAGGCGCACTGTTTCGATTAACAAATCATCAAAATCGAGAGCACCTGCTTTTTTGCGCATGCTTTCATACTTTGCATATATACGAGCAATGGTACGCATGTTTGGGTAATTGGCAGCTCCCTCCATATCCTCAGGGCTACGCATTTCATTTTTTGCATTGCTGATGATGCCACTAACAGCGCGAGGCTTGAACTGCTGACTATCAATTGATAGCTGCTTCATTGCCTGCTTTATCAAACCTTGTCGGTCGTCATCATCGTATATCACATAGTTCGACTGGATATTGATCGCATGACCATCCTGTCGTAGCATTCGAACACAAATGCCGTGAAATGTCCCCATCCATGGCATGTATGACCGAGGTACTTCTCCGCCCTCACCCTCAGTTAATGTCCAGACCCTCTGACGAAGTTCGCGAGCCGCCTTGTTTGTAAACGTAACTGCCAAAATCTGATGAGGCAAAATATCTTCCTTTTGCATCAAATAAGCAATGCGGTGCGCAACAGTCTTTGTCTTGCCACTACCCGCACCCGCCAAAATTAAAAGCGGTCCAGATGTTTGACGCACAGCCGAAGACTGCGCTGGATTTAGTCCCTCAAGAATTGATTCCATTTATACCAGTATACAGTACCTTTTGGTCTAAATTCCAGGTCCTAGAATAAAGAAGGCAGCGACACCTAGTGATATAAAGACAACGATAACTAAAACGATCGCAATAACAACCCAATGCCCTGATTTTTGTTTTGCTGGATGATTGAGTGATTGATGTTCGTCATAAATACCATGCGCGTTGTTGGCGACCGTTGCTTGAGGAGCGCTTTCTGGCTGCGGTGGATTTCCACTCTTGAGATGCTCGGTATCACCAGACTCAACAGTCATGACGGACGCCCCTTGCGTAGCATCTTCTGGCGAGAGAGAAGTCTCTGACACTTCACGAGATTCCAACTTTGCTAATTCCGTATCCTCAGGACTTAGTTTTTTGTTAAGATTCGTTGGATCTAGCGCGCGCTGGTTGTCGCCACTGGTATCAATAGGTTTTTTATAACCATTGAGCATAATCGTATCGGCCGGAGCCTCCTCTTTATCGCCAAACGCATCGTTTAATTTCGGCATATTGGACGTTGGGGCTACTGTTGCCGGTTCAGCAACTGCTGGTGCTGACGCCCCTTCTGCTGGAGGTATAGCACCTCCGAGGGGGCGTTTTTCGACTTGAGCATTAGGTAAAAACGGCGAGGAAACTGCTTGTTCTGCTGGCTGAAGTGGAGCTTGAGGCGCTGGCTCGGTGACCGGCTGCGTTGTATCGCTGGGATTGCTTGGGCTCTGATCGGGTGTTAATGGCGCAGATTGCAAAGGTGGCGTTGCTACATTGCTTGGAACTACTGGTACCTGAACTGCGGGTGGCTTGATATCCATGAACTGCCCACGACTCGATTGCACTGGAGGGGGTGCAACAGTAGGAGTAGGAGTAGGAGTAGGAGTAGGTACTCCGGTTGGCGCAACGGCGACCTGTCCAGCAGGGACTGGAGTGCTACTCGGTGCGGTATTGCCATTGCTCATCAAAGAATTAACAGCTTTATCTAATTCATCAAAATCAATATCACCCATTATTTGCTCTCCATACCATGAGCTGTTTCAATAATTTTGACAAACTCGTGTTGGTTGAGACTGGCACCCCCAACCAATAATCCATTAACTCCTTCAACCGATAAAAACGATGCCGCGTTACTGCCATTTGTACTGCCGCCATAGAGAACACGGACTTCCTTACTCGCTTTTTCACCATACAGATGTGATATCTGATTACGAATTGTGCCGATAGCTTTTTTGAGATCATCGGGCGTGGGGACTTTGTGCTCAGAATAATTAGTACCGTCACTCAACGCCCAAACTGGCTCATAAGCTATTACTATTTCACTCATATCGCTACTGGTCACATTCGTCAATCCACCGAGTATTTGGTCGTGTAAAACATCACGCATTTCACCAGACATTCGTTCATGGGCCGTTTCACCAACACAAAGGATTGGCTTGATATTATTCCGAAGAGCCGCTTGAACCTTACTGCGCACCTCCTTGTGATGTTCATGGAAAATATGACGTCGCTCACTGTGACCAACAATTGCATAGTCAACCAAACCTCTCAGTTGCGATGCTGACACTTCACCAGTAAACGCACCGTGATCTCGCCAATAGAAGTTTTGAGCCGCTAATTTGAATTGGCGTCGATCAATCTGAAGACTAATGGGCTGCAAGGCAAGCATCGTCGGCGATAAAACTACTTCAACATCACGATGCGACTGCACTTTTGTCACTAGATGATGCACGTAAACACTGGCCTCATGAATAGTGAGGTTCATCTTCCAGTTACCGACAATCAATTTTTTGGTGGATGACATTTTGCTTATGCTTTCTGTTGCTAGTTTATCTTATTTCTTCCTGTCGAGCAAACTCTCTATTCCCGGTAACTTCTTGCCAGCCATCAGGTCCAAGCTTGCCCCTCCGCCAGTTGATACATGAGTAAAGCTACTACCTTTTTTAGCATCCCATTTCAGGACAAAATCTGCCGTATCACCACCTCCGACAATTGACGTGATCTCGGGGTGAGTTGCAAGTGCAAGCGCCATACGCGCCGACCCATGCGAAAACTCACGCAATTCATCAACACCCAGTGGACCATTCCAGATAACAGACTTTGCTTGCCCAACGATTTTGGTAAATTTTTCTATCGACTCATCGCCAATATCCAACATCATTTCATCCGTTTTAATTCTATCCAATTGCTGATTTTGCCGTTTTTCTGATTCGTCCATTTTGGTTGCAACAGCTGTGTCTACTGGCAAAACAATAAATTCATCGATGCTATCTCCAACTTTTTTGCGTGCTGCCTCATAAATCCCATCTAGTGTCGCCTTTTGATCTGATTCGATTTTACTTGCGCCAACATGAACCCCTTTGTAATTCAAAAAAGTATTCGCCATCGCACCACCAATAAGTATCGTATCCGCCAACTCTACAAATCGCTCGACTATTTGTATCTTGTCACTCACCTTGGCGCCACCGAGCACTGCCACAAAAGGTCGTTTTGGATTCTCCATAACTTCGTTAATGGTGTTGTATTCGTGTTTGAGCAGTAGTCCCGCAACACTTGGTAGCTGCAGAGTGATCGCATGAGTACTGGTATGGGCTCGATGGATCACGCCAAATCCATCTTGGACAAAATAATCTGCCTGCGCCACATGAGCAATTTCTTCTGCAAATTCATCGCTGTCTTTTTCTTCGCGCTCGTCAAAGCGAAGATTTTGTAGCATAACAATACTACCCTGACGAGCTTGATGAACTGCTTGATATGCACCATCACCAACAATATCGTCAATAAAGGTAACTGTTTGATCGATGAGTTCTCCGAGTCGCTTTGCAATCGGCTCCAGACTAAACGATAAATCATGCCCCTCAGGACGACCCAAATGACTTATCAAAACCAGCGAACAGCCCTTGTTGAGTAAGTACTGGAGAGTTGGTAAGCTGGCCCGAATACGCAGATCATCCCCAATTTCGCCATCTTTGAGCGGAACATTATAGTCAACACGAACCAGTACACGATGATGTTGACCGTGGCCAAGTGGCAAATCATGAATTGTCTGTTTGAAAAATCCCACCCTTAAACCTTCTTTTGCTTTTATAATACTTGATTCTAACGCTTATGACTAGATGGCCACATCAGCGCATTTGAGTGCAGTGCAAGGCAGAAGCGAAGCACGGAACGAACCGTATAAAAATACGGTGAGGTGAGTACTGGAGCTACTAACGCAGCAATGTACCAAAAGTCGCCAGGCGCGTACAGCTCCGCTGGACGGCAGGGTGACGATGCGTTGATGTGGATTATTCTAACACGCGGACACGAATAGTATCGGTCCCTCCAGTGACACCCGGATGTCGACCACTCACAATCACTACCGTCGTTTTTTCTTCGTCTCCAAACAAGCCTTCGGCTTTTAGCTGTTTGACCAGTTCATATCCAACTTTCTCGCCATCGGGTCGAACAAATGATCGAGTTGCATAGCTGAGTGCTAATTGTTGCGCCGAACGAAGCTCGCTGGTAACGGCAAAGATTGGTAAATTTGGTCGATTAGAAGCAACTTTTGCGGCCGTTAATCCCGATCTTGTCTCTGCAACAATTGCGCTTGCATCCATTTGATCAGCCAAGCTAACAGCGGCGGTACTAATCGCATCCTGCCTCGTTTTTACACCATGAATATAATCACTAATTGTCGCCACCGCACTGTGTTCTTGGGTATATAAAATCACTTTTTTCATTGCGGCAACAGCTTCGAGAGGATAATGACCATTTGCCGTCTCATCACTTAACATCACTGTATCAGCGCCCAAAACAACGGCAGTTGCTATGTCGCTAACCTCCGCACGTGTTGGCTCTGGTGAATCCACCATACTTGCCATCATCTGCGTCGCGACTATCGAAAGTTTGCCATGCTTACGACAAAGAGCAATAATTTTTCGCTGCACAATTGGAACGACTTCTGCCCCCGCTTCCACAGCCAAATCACCCCTTGCCACCATCACACCGTCACTCGCTTTGACAATTTTTTCTAGTATGCCATCTTTGATTGCAGCCTTTGTTTCTACTTTGGCAATAATATGGGCCGTGGATCCGTGACTGAGCAATATCTGTCGAAGTGCATGAATATCCTCTGGTGACTGGACAAAACTCAGAGCAACATAGTCGATATCGTGATGAGCACCAAACTCAATATCTCGCATATCCTTCGCAGTTAGAATGTCGCCAGCAAAATCCGTTTCAGGTAAGTTGATGCCTTTACGACTCGATAATGTACCACTGTTTTCTACTTTAACAAGAACCACAGTGTCATCTTTTACCTGGACGACTGTTGTTCGAACTTTGCCATCAAACATATAAAGTGGTTCACCGGCTTTGACTTTTTCGGCCAGATTGTACTGCACTGGCAATACGTGATCACTATCATGTTCGATGCCATACGCTAGCGTCAGCACGTCGCCTTCCTTCACTTCGACATCATGCCGCAAATTTCCTAGACGAATTTTTGGCCCCTGAAGGTCTTGAACAATTGCAACAGGCTTGCCTTTCTTTTGACTTGCCTCACGCACCCATGCGATTTGCCTCTCGACATCTTCATATTTTGCGTGCGAGAAATTAAAACGAAAGCCATTAACCCCGTTGTCGATCAAAGTATTCATCACTTCAAGATTATCGACTGGAGGCCCAACTGATGCTAATATTTTTGTTCGTTTAAAGATTATACTCACTACGTCCAGTATACATATCCCCTCCGTAAAATGGAACGAGACTCCGTACTCAAAAAAGCACCTGATCTATCCGCGCTTACTGTCTGACCTAGATTATTATTATTTATACAAGCTTCTTGGTTGGTTGGTTTCCACCGTATGCCGAGTTGCCATAACTAAAATCAGTAGCAACCGGTTTTTGGCTTTGTACAGATAAAAGCCTAGAAACAGTACCTGCACTCGCGATAGCGATAACGCCCACTGCGGCATGCTTTAGGAAATCCTGGCGATCCATTTTTTTATTGAGTAGTGTTTGAAGTTGTGTTTTTATTACCATGTTTTTCTCTTTATCCTTGTGCTTAACTCTATTAAACATGTTCAACCGACTCGCGTCAAGCTATTTTTTAAGGTTGAGGCTCCTCCTGTAAGTTTTGGATGCCGACAACGAATAATGTATGCAGGCGGTATATTTCTGAATTCACGAGATATTTTGACATCATCAAAATACGATTCAAAGAAACCTTTTTTTAGTAGAGTGTATTGAAATGCAATGAACTCACCTTTATCGCCAAGTAGTTTAGAGGTGCTCTGCAGTATACTCGCAGAGATCCGAACCGGAAGCGCAGCAAATGGTAGCCCCGAAACAACGTAATCAGGGGCGTCCAGTGAATATTCTTTTTTCAGTAAATCAACGTGCTCGGCAGACGCATTAATAATATTTACTCCGCTTGTTGATTTATATTTTTGATAAAGCTTTTGGTAAAAAGTCTGGTTGGTTTCGATAACCAGTAGTCTAGTTCCTGGTTTCATGCGTTTTACTATTTCCGCAGTAAATACACCCGTTCCTGGTCCGTATTCGATAATGACTTTTGCTCGCTCAAAATCAATCGATTCAACCATCTTTCGAGCGAGAAAACGACTGCTTGGCGCTACTGCACCAACGCTTCGAATGTCTTTTATATATTCGGCGAGAAAACGAAAGTTCATTAGGTTCTATTGTAGCTTGTTTGGGTGATCTCACCGGTCCAATAAAGTTATTCACCGGGACATCGCCAGCAAGCTGGCTCCTCCGTTCTCTCGCTCAAGAAAATGCTTCGCGCTTTCTTTCACTTCGTTCACTACGCCGAACCCAGATTCGCGCGATGCTAAAGCATCTCGCATCCGGGTTAGATTCACCGCGTGAGCATCATCCAAAGAAATAAACCCATCACAAGGATGGGTTTATTTCTTTGGTGATCTCACCGGGAATCGAACCCGGATTGCCAGGATGAAAACCTGGTGTCCTAACCGTTAGACGATGAGACCATGATTTTATTGTAATGTACGGTTCTTTTGTTTTGCAGAAATTTGCGTTATACGACCGGACAGCCTGGTGTCATAGTCACGTTCCGTGACCCCATGAGTCAGGCAAATGAACTAGTTCATTTGTGACATCATCTTGCGACCCGCCACTGGCGGTTCTCACATTAGACGATGAGACCAAATTCTGAGTGAAATGAAGTGAAAATGTCTTGCATTTTCAACCATTTCCGAGGAATTTGGGGTCAATTTGGTCCGAAGGATCCAAATGGAGACCGAATCCGTGTCTATAAATCTCTACGCCAACAGAGGTATTCATGTTTCGTAGCTCCGCCCACTATACCAAAATAGTAATTCTTTGTCCACCCCTGTTCTAAGGTGTAAATACAAAAAGCTTGTGTTTTATTTATTTTTGTGTGGTAAGCATTGACTTTTTGAGCATTTTATGCTAGATTAATAGAGACAGTTGTTCTGGGTGGAGTCTCATGGCAACGGTGGAAACTTTACAAGTCAGATTGTTACAGGACATGACATTTTTTGTCCTGTAACCCGTACACGCTATTTTTTATTTGGTTTGTGCCACCCACCCCACATCCTAGGCACCATTCTGCCGATCATTATATGGTCGCTAGAATGGTGCCTGAATAGAGGGCATCGACTGACAACCGTCAAAATCGAGCCCTCTTGGAAGGGGGAGCTAGGGAGCATGAAAGTGAAACAAAATTGGAGACGCTTGCTACTCATCCTGGGTGCAACCGCTACCATCATTGCGATGGTTGTCGGGTGCTCGCAGACTGTGAGTGAGGAACCTGCAGAAACACCGCCCACGAGTGAATCAGTCCTATCCCCCGAACAGTTTACTTCGGTAGACTCGCCAGGTGGAATATATGACAATGTTCCACTAGTGGACGGACCAGACGTGGTTGGTGACTCAACAAACCTACCCAACGTTCGCCCACTGGTCGACACCGTCGAACAATGTGGCGCACTGTGGGATTCATGGGACGATGTCCTAACCTGTAAGGGCGACGACGAAGAGTACATGAGTAGCTTTGACTTCTTTGCGAACGATCTCGGTTTTAATCGAGCGGACGTAAAAAAGTGGGCAACGGCCGTTCCCGGCTATAACGCTCAGTACATCATGGTCGCCAACTGGCCAGAAATGGAAGACCCTCTGCGAGCCCGCGCAGAACTGGTTAGTCAAGGTATCCTCACTTGGGAGCAGGCTGATAAGTTGCCGGTTCGAGTGGAGAACTGCTTCATGAACACCCGAGACCTGGAGACAGATCATCCCGGGAGGTTTGCAGATTGCCAGCGACGACAGGTGCGAGTCACGCTTGCGCCATTAGTACTCAATGACAAAAACAGGGTCGTTAAGGCTCTGATGGGTTCGGGTACGATGGCCGATTGTGGCAATCAGTGGTGGAGAGTTGTGATTCGACATACGTCGACGCCACCTCCTCCTCCGCCACCACCGCCGACAGTGACGACAACGCCACCGTGGACACCGCCACCAACAACGGTGACGACAGTGACGACAACGCCACCGACAACAACAACGGTGACAACGACGCCACCAACGACGACGTTGGCCCCAAAACCGCCAACGCATCACCCGGAACAACCTCCGGGCGAGACGCCGCATCCAGCGCCGCCACGTCCGGTCGAAACTGTTCCACCGCCACCCGAGCCAACTCCGATTCAACCGGAGTTGCCAACGGCGGCACCAACGGTGGCACCTCCAGTAAATCCGACACCGCCTCCACCTCCAGTGGAGCCGGAATTGCCAAAGACAACGGTGCCTCCAACAACGGAGATCACTCGTCCGCCTTCGGCACCATGAACGTCCAAATAACAATTACATAGCAGTACGGGGCCCATGGCCAGTCCACCAGACTGGTCATGGGATAACCCATGTTTTGTAACAATCTGACTTGAACCAAGTTAGCCTTAACAATTAGCCTCGAACAAGAATAAATTAAATAAATTTTCGATGGTGGGAATCGAAAGACTAACCTAAAGGAGAATGTATGAAAGCATTTTTTACTGCTATCAAGCAGTCACCAAAACTCGCTGCCCTTACGGCAGTACTCGTTGGTGCTATCGTTGTTCCCGCCACCCTGTTGGCATGGGGACCAGATCGCCCAACATACACGATGGCGAATCCTGCTGATCACGTTGTTTTCAACTCGATCACAGATAACCCAGACCAAGGTGACGAACGTAATTTTGTAAACGTTCGTGAAGCTGGTGTCGGCACATACGATGACGACATCCAACTAAAGCCAGGTAAAGAATATGAAGTTTCTGTTTTTTATCATAACAACGCTTCATCAACCCTCAACGATGCCGAGCATGACTATGCCGGTATCGCACTGAACGCAATGATGCGCGTACAAATGCCTGCCAGCGTAAAAGCTGGTCAGGAAGCCCGAATTACTGGCTTCGTGAGTGCCGATAACGCACAGCCTGGACAAGTATGGGACGAAGCTTATGGGCAAGCTTCTCAGGATATGGACCTTCGATACGTTCAAAACTCTGCAAAGATTCATACCAACGGCGCTATCAACGGTCAAACATTGCCAAATAGTTTTTTGACGACTGGTGCATTACTCGGCTATGACGCCTTTGACGGTAAATTGCCTGGTTGTAACGAATACGAAGGCTGGGTTGTCTTCCGTTTCAAAACGGTCGCCCCAGACTTTTCAGTCGATAAAGTTGTTTCAAAAGTTGGTTCAAATACCTACTCAAACAGCGTCCAGGTGAAACCTGGTGACAAAGTTGAATACCAAATCGAGTACAAAAATACCGGTTCGGTTAACCAGAAAGATGTTGTCATCAAAGACCAACTCCCTGCTGGCGTTACCTATATCCCGGGTTCAACACATGTTGCAAACCCTGGTAGTAACGGTGAATGGGTAAAAATCTCTAGCGATAAGGTCGTTACATCTGGTATTAATATCGGTACCTATGGACCCGGCAGTAACGCTTTTGTCTCATTCAAAGCAAATGTTGTTGACGCAGAGAAACTAAAGTGCGGATTGAATACGATTGTTAATAAAGCAACTGTTGTAACGCGCGATGGTGAAAAGTCAGACAACGCTACTATTACCGTTCAACGAGTATGTAAAAATGTACCAACTGAGCTACCACAAACTGGCATCGATCAAGGTATCCTTGCAATTGTCGGTATGAGTACGCTCACCGGTAGTGCAGTCTACGCATTTCGTAGCCGTAACTTGCTTCGAGGCTAATCGAGTCTGACCGCTCTTGAGCAATCAGCTCGTACTCCCAAATAACCCCCGCATTGTGCGGGGGTTATTTGTTGTATGATAGTTGTATGAGTTCAAAGAAAAAACGAAACAAGCAGTACAAGGGAGGCGCGTCGAGCATTGCGCCCACGGTCATCAAGGTTAGCGCCGTCAAACGTCATCCACTCCACCAATGGTGGCTCGATCACAAACGTCTTGCCAAGCCAGTTTTTATTATCACGACTATTGTCGCTGTCATCGCTCTCGTTGTCGTTGGCATTGTCAGTATTATTTTTTAGTGTCGTCTTTTGCTAATGAATCATCCGATACTTTTGCGTCTGCACTCAACGGAAGCCGGAATCCAAAAGTGCTACCCTTGTTCTCTTTTGAGCTGAAAATAATTTGACCCTTATGCGCCTCAATTACCCGACGTGCCATGAACAATCCAACGCCCGTTCCATCCGGACGTTGTTTGCGAGCATTTTTTGCACGATAGAATTTGTGAAATAATTTTGATTGTTCTTCTTCAGGAACGCCAATGCCCGTATCAACAACAGTGTACGCTACATCATTTTTCACCCGTTCGAGAGTAATAATGACCGTACTGTTCGGACGCGAGTAATAAATAGCATTGTCGATAAAATTCATTACTACCTGCTGAATTTTTGACTCATCAGCAACAAGAGGTAAGTCTTTCTTTGTGATATTCAAACGAAACTTTATTCTGTGCGCCTTTGCGATGACATCCAGATTTGCTATTTCTCCGTTGATAAGAGTCTTGATGTCAATCGACTTTTTCTCAAGAGTAAATTTACCCGTCTGCAAACGTGACACGTTCAGAAAGTCGGCAATCAAACGTACCATTCGTTCGCTACTATTGAACGCTTCTCGTAATAAGGCCTGCTGCTTGGGAGCCACATCACCTACATCTCCATCCAGAACCATACTCAAATATCCCTTGACACTTGTCAGCGGTGTGCGCAATTGATGCGATGCCATACTAATGAACTCGTCCTTGATTTCATCAAGATGCTTCAGCTGATTATTCGATGCACGCAATTCTTTCGTCGCAACATTGATACGTTGCTGCAAAGTTGCATTGAGTTCCTTTAGCTCATGAAGTGAAAGCGCGTTTTGAATTGCAATGACCAGTTCGCTACTAATTGCCGAAAGCACCTCAATATCACGTTTCGTATAATTACCACTCCGTCGCTCACCCAAAAACACATACCCCACTATCTTGTCTTCGAGTCGCAGTGGCATAACAAGCTCCACTCTATGGCTCAAAAGCATTCGCCTCAGCTGGCTCTCTTCATCTGGCAACATCTCTGCAAGAAATATCTTTTCATCAGAAATCTGTGAATGTTGATCGAGCATGCGAACATCATCGGCAGGTATTCTTGCGTGACCCGTCGTTCCAGCAGACACATGATGCTCACCATCATGTGTATATGAAACGAAAAAGAATGTTTGCTCTGCCTTGAATGTCGAAGAAATTTGCGTTGAAGCTCGCTCGAGTAGTCCACGCAAATCAACACTTACTGACAACAGGTTACTGAGTGTGCCAAAAAATGCTTCACTGTTATATCGGTCTCTGTAAAAAATATTATTCGTTACCTGGTCAAAAAAGCTTTTGATGGGCTGGAATAAAAAGGCGAGAACAAGCGCCAGAAAAATGTTAACAGGGTTAACACTGATTGCGGTTGTTGTTTGCGAACCAATAATTAAAACTGATATCACATAGGCAAAAAAGTAGTAAATCAGGGACAAAGTAAGCAATACGCCAATGTACGCAATACTTCTTACAACCGCGAGCTTGATATCAAATAATTGATGCTTAACGATGGATATACTAATTGTCACAATGTAAAAGAGTGTCCACGTTGGTCCGAGCCATATAAACTGGCTAACCCCAAACACTGGCAGTATGAGATTGGTGACAAGAGAAAACGCAGCCGCCAAAAGGGTTCCGGAAAAAACATACAGCAACCGTTGACGCTGGTGCCCCCTGCTATGACGAATGTGTAGAAAAAATTCAGTAAAGGTTATGAGAAAAGCTGTATTAAAGTAGACGACGTAGATCGAATACCAGAACGCATCAACAGTAATCTTATTATAGGCATCGGGGACAACCGTCACTTCACTGATAAACCGAGTCGGATTAATCGCGATAAACAAAGAAAAAACGACCGTCAGGGCGGCGAGAAACATATTGAAGTATGTAAATGATCTTCCTTTTATCTGTGGGAATACTGCCGCAAATAAAGACAAGAAAAGAATTGTATACATCGGAGCAATAAGAAATAGCAACCTTCCAACCTCAATGAAATTCGACGTTGAGCCAACAACTAAAAGAAGTGTTCCAATTGCCCATACAATTACAAGAGCTACCGCCAATACAAAATAGCGATTCACTTTCGTGTGCCAGCTTTGCGAAGCAATAACTAAAGCAACCACCAAATTAATGATGATGACAAGTGCTAGACTGACTACCTCTATTGAAAACATAATGTCATAAGCGAAATGCTTATGACTATTAAAGCATACGTTAGCTAATTACGACAGGTTGACCAAAGGCCTGAAATGGTGCAACTCTTACACCGGCCGCGCGAAATAAACCACCAATAACTCGCACATTTTTGGGCTTTACTTCAGCCGTAACAGCATTATGAAATTCACCAGACTGGGCAATAACAGCAGCCTCCTGCCCACAAGCAAATTCGGAATGAACACCATAAAGACCCGAATTCGAACCATAATTATATGGAATACCGTTCGTGTAATAACCATCTCGAGTAATAAATTTGCTGTTGGTAGCATCTTCACCGACCACCCACACTAACTTACCTCCGCGCGCTTCCACTTGAGCGGCATCAAAGCAGCCCGGTTGACTATCGTCGATAATCACCTTGCCTGTCAGATCCAGATCTTTATATTCTTTGTCGTTGAGATCAATATTACCGGTGACGGCGGTCAAGATAATATTCGTATCACGCAAAACTTCCATTGCATTCTCGGCAACAGCGACCTTTTTGCCCACCTTGTTTTTTCCGATTCTGCCATGTAGCTGTGTTTTATTAATGTCAAAGCTGAGTATTTTGTGATCTGGAATCATGCTGAGCGACGTGACTGTACTCGACCAGCCAATCGAACCTGCGCCACCAATAATGCCTATTTTTCCATTTGATTCAATAGAAGTTTCTTCCATAACCTTACGAGCCGTTTCTACAATCATGTGGACAGTCCCCCCGTGACCGGTCGTTGTCGTAAGGTTCTCCATACCATCCAGACCGCGAAGAGCGTGACCAAAATAAGTAACCTTTGGCAGTGTTGCTCCGAGTCCAATTACATTTGCCCCCAGTTGTAAGTGTGCAAATTGTGCAGTTTTTTCCAAAACAGCACCACCGACTTCTAACAAGCGAATTTTTTGAGCGATATTGTCCCTATCAGGGCGAATATCACGCGTCATGTCAGCATAAATAGGTGACAAAACCAAGGCACCCGCCTCTTTGTCATTACTACTCTTCAAATAAGTATCGAGAACTGTTGGAGGTAACCCGTACATTGCTCGCATCCGAATTTCAGATGCCACACCAAAGCGCATAGGATCTAACAACGGAAAGAACGGGGTTGATTCACTGGCATAACCACTACCTGACTTTATCTCGTCTTGATCAAGTCGCGTAGAACGCATTGGCACGACAAAGGCCCGCTCAATTTTACGACCGAGGTCTTTTTTACCCTCAAAGAAATCAAAAGAACTATTAACAAAATACTGAGTCTTGTCATATGCAGCATCTACTTCACTCTCATCAGAATTTGTTTCAGAGATTATTGCATCACGCACTTCATCTATTTTTTTCAAAAGATCAGTTCGAGAAAAATTCAAATAGTCAGGTGGCATCGACGTCCAAGCGCCACCCTCTTGTTTCAAATGGGCAGTAACAGCCGCACGTTCTTCGGGCGTTCTCTCAGTTTGACTGTGGGTAAATTCTGACATTATTCTTTATTATTCTCGGTCATCTTATTTATTAATATTTTAACATCATTATGTAATATTTGCAATATTTATTGGGGTGAAGTAGCAAAAGGGTCGTTATTACATATTATAAAAAATTGAAAATGGCGGGGGCACAAAGGTGCCCCCGCCACAAAACATCAGAACTGGTGTTGAATCAGATTCGTCGTAAACGCTCACGATCTCGATAGGTGTCTACTGGATGTGTAGCACGATCAATGATCGCGCATCCAATTACGCCTACTATCATCGCACCGTTTTTGACGAAAGCAAAACTGTCGAATAACCGATGTCTGATTTTTTTCATGAGGCCTCCTTGGGCTCTAGTCTTCCGGAAGCGATTGCTTACGGTTTTTCAAATTGTCGTACTTTATTCCAACTCTTGCCAGCAAGTCACCCGCCCAAGCGAAAGGACGAAGTGCCAGCTGAAGAAGACGGATTGGGTCGAACAAATTGACCTTTAAAACCACGCGGATTCCTCCATTAGTACGTGAGCCAAGGCTCATTCTACTTTGTGTTTGACAAAGCTATTTTATATTATATAAATTTTTATCCGAAAATACAAGGGCCTGTCATGATTAAATTATTAATCAAAGAATGCTATAATACACCCATGACAAAAATTGCTATTATCGAAGACGACGCAGTTATTAACCAAATGTACCGAATGAAATTTGAAGCAGATGGCTTTGAAGTTCAAGTAGCAGATAACGGCAAATTGGGAGTAGAAATGGTTGAATCATATCAACCCGACCTGATCCTACTAGACCTCCAAATGCCTGAAATGAACGGTGCTGAAGCACTGAAATTTATTCGCAGCAAAGAATGGGGTAAAAAAATCCCCGTCATTATCCTGACAAACTTAGGTGCCGAAGAATCACCAAAAGAACTGAAAGCACTTGGCATTGATCGTTATATCGTCAAGGCAGAGTTGACTCCTAGCCAAGTCGTCGAGCGAGTTAAAGAAGTTCTCGATATCTAAGCATCTGACTGTTTGGCAATTGCTTGTGCCGCTCGAATAACATTGTCAAATAGTGCAGTTACGGTCAACGGACCGACTCCACCCTTTTCGGGTGTTATTGTGATATCATCTCGTTGACGTAATTCTGGCGAAACATCACCCACAATCTTGCCATGTTCTGCTGCCGTGCCTGCGTCCAC
This sequence comes from bacterium, assembly GCA_030429445.1. Lineage (GTDB taxonomy): Bacteria > Patescibacteriota > Saccharimonadia > Saccharimonadales > Saccharimonadaceae > UBA2112. The sequence goes on from JAUIFG010000002.1 coordinate 59,928, forward strand.
AACAACAGCCCCATGCTTAACATCACTTTCATTTATAAGCCCCGGCACTCCGACTGCCGTTACGATCACATCGAATTGCATTAATTTGGCCCGCATATCATTACTATTGCTGTCAAATACGGTGACATTATAACCACTCTGTTTCCATAAACGACTAAGTGGCGAACCAACCAGGCGTCCATTACCGACGATTGCTATCTTTTTGCCAGATAGCTCAATATTGTAGCCTGCAAGTAACCATGTAATTGCTAGCGGCGTTGCTGGATCTAACCCTGCATTTTGACCCAACCCGTCAACATCCTTTGCCGGAGCAACCGTGTCAACAGCAACCTGCGTTTGAGATTCATCAGCCAATGGTAATTGAATGATAATGCCGTGAATCGAATCATCCTGATTGAGCTTCTTGACGACATCCTGTAGTTCACCTTGGTTAACTTTATATACATCAACATCCACCAAAATATCATCACCGTATCGTTTTTTTAATCGAACATACGCATCGATAACAGGATTATCAATCGTTTGCACAATCGCCAATCGAGGATGGACATGGTGTGCCTGACGCAAGGCTCTCACTTGCTTTGCTTGACGCTCTTTCATATACGCAGCCAATTCACTGCCATTTAGTATCTTCATCCCTGTTAGAGTAGCACACCTCTGACCGTGCTACAATGAAACAAGCATGAGAGTAACCAGCCTATGACAAACTCCTACAATAGTGAAAACGTAGATTTTGCTATCATCATTGCTGTCTTTGGCTTTGTTCTTGTCTTTTGGCTCATCGCCTATGCAATTAGCGCATTCTTGCTGGGACGCCTGTTCAAAAAGGCAGGCGTTGCTCAATGGATCGCATGGGTTCCAATCTATAATATGTGGAAATTACTCCAGCTCGGCGGCCAAGAGGGATTTTGGGCAGTATTTGCACTACTCCCCTTTGTTGGATTCGTATCGGTCATATTTATATTTATTGCGATGCATAACATTGGGAAAAAACTCGGCAAAGGCGATTGGTTTGTGCTACTTGCCATCTTTTTACCAATCGCTTGGATGATCTGGCTCGGCTTTGATGATTCAAAGTGGCCAAAAACAAAAAAACACTCCTCCAAAGAGAGCGCATAATTATCAATCCCTCAGTACAAGTCCAATTTCTAGCTTGCAATGAGTGCAGATTGGTCTTCTGATATTTTTCTAAAGATATAATTTGCTGCCGTTTTTTTATAACCCACGCCCTTCATCGTCTTTAGAATCGAAGAGGCCGATGGATGCTGCCCTTTACTGGGAACGAAGTACTCACCAAGACCTGCTTCTTTGATAGTCCAATTGTCGTCACTTTGATCCGTTACGGCAATAAGCTCATATTCAGAATCCAAGAATGCCAAGCCAGAATCACCATGACTATTGTTTGCGAGTAATATCCCTCCTACTTTCAAATACTGCTTGCACTCTTGTGACACGAAGCCCGCATATTGCGAAATCATCAAATCAAACATGCCTACATCTATGGGGAGCTTTTTGGAATAATCCTGCTGAAATGCCTGAATAACTGACTTTTCTTGATAGTCTTTTTTTGACTCAACAAAGTTGACTACTTCGGGATCATTAAAAAAAGAGCTTACACGTCGATCGCTATCTATATATGCGGTTTGTCTAAAGACCAAACTCGGAGCAATATGCACAAAACTGCCAGGGTATATAGCTGATTCAAGATTATATTTTGCCTTCATTTTTCTGAATAGGTCTACTCGTTCGGCATTTTTTTCAACAAAAAATTTATTATAAAGCTGTAGATTTTTATTCATAGTTCTCATTATAGCAATGTCTGAAGGCCAGCTTTTGCAACCACTCCACGCCACCAAACTTCAATCTCGTAAACTTGTAGCTCTTGGATAAAAAGATACATGACAGATTGGTCAGTATTTATACTTTTTAAATCTTTTGGCATCTTTTACTATCTTTGCAAGTGCTTTACCTTTTTGACGCCTATCAAGGTCGCTTGATTGATAATGTTCAACCTCTCTTTGCATTCGCATATAGTTCTCGTATGATGAACTATCTACGTCACCCGAATCAATCGCATCCAGAATCGCACAGCCTTTTTCTGTCACGTGCTTACAATCATTAAATCTACAGCTTTTACCAAGCTCGGTAATATGGCTAAACGTCGACTCTAGACCCTCTTCAGCATCGCCAACACCAACCTCTCTTAATCCTGGATTGTCGACTAGTATCCCACCACTACCCAATACGATTAGCTGACGGTTCGTCGTGGTATGCCTTCCTTTGTTAGTTGTTGAGCCAATATCGTTAGTTTTCATACGCTCATATCCAATAAGCTTGTTGATAATTGTAGATTTACCGACGCCTGAGGAACCCAAGAGGCAGTATGTTTTATATTTTTGAATTACATTCTCAAGCTCTCTAAATCCTAGCCGAGTCTCAGCACTCGTCGCAATAACTTGCACTTCATTCAGCCGTTCCTTAGCATTTTGAACGGCACTCTCTAACTGGTCTTGGTATACAAGGTCAGCTTTACTAAGTACAACAATTGGATGTATGCTCGCATCATTACAAATAGTGACATAGCGTTCAAGTCGGTTGATATTGAAGTCTCTGTTCAGTGCTTGGACAATTAGTCCGTAGTCGATATTCGTTGCTATTATCTGAGAGCCTGTGGGATTGCTTACTGCTTTTCGTTTGAGCACTGAGCTCCTAGGGAATATTTTTTCAATGTTATGCTGATCGCCCTCACCTCTAACTACAACCCAATCGCCAACGCCAGGAAAATCAGACCTATCGTCTGCCTCATATATAATTTTTCCGGTTACCTCGGCAATTATCACGCCCTTTTCAGTTCTGACATCATAGCGTTCCTTGTGCTCGGCAATAACTCTACCAACATTATTTGGGTCTATAGAATTGTCCAAACAGTATTGCTGAAGTTTTTTTGTAAAACCTAGATTGATTAGCTTCATGTATTCACTATATCAAAAAACAGAGGTGAATTGCCTTTGTTTTAAGCTTAAGCGTATTGGAGGAGGTGACGGGACGCTACTCGAAACCTGTGCACCAGGGGTCGCGGATCCGCAAAACGGCCAAAATGGTCGAGAAACTGGCAAAAAACCAGGCCAGGGAGGCAATTTCGGTCCCCCAACAGCAACGGGTGGACCGTCGGTTGTCTGCCGAGACGATCGCCGAGTTGGTGCAGGCGTACCGGGATGGAGTCGGAACACCACAGTTGCGGCGGCGGCATGGGCTTAGCCAAGGCAGTGTCATCAAAATCCTGCATGGTCACGGCGTCGTGATGCGGGCACGAGGTGGCAGTAGGCCGCGACGTTAACGATCCTCCTTGACGCTCCATCGCATACGGCGAACTTCGTCGACTGAAATACCGAGTTCTTCTGCCTCTCGCATGTCCTTCGCCAATTCCAGCACAGCGCGTGCCAAACGCTTATAGTCCGGCGGATCTTTGCGAATACTACTAACAACAATGTGCCTGTTGTTCGAGCGGACAGGAACGCGGGTTTTCTTGGGACGGTTATTTTTTCGACGACGAGACATTATCTGCCTTTAATTTACCCCCCCCCGAGGTCAAGGCAACTCTCTTTTCGATGGTACTACCTTACTAAATGCACTATGTTGGAAAGATCCATAAGTTCATCCTGTAACTCCGCCATTACTAGGCAAATTGAATGGAACGTTTCGTGATCAAAATAGTAGTAGCGAATCTGGAGATCTGCGGTCTCCTTGTCAGTCTTCATATCTAACCGAACAAAACCGTCAGCGGTCATACTCGCCCACTTGGCATGCGCAATGATGTTACGAATCTTTCCACAGGTCTGAAGTCGCTTCACTAACTCTTTTATTGGTTCTCGCTTAAATGATGCCCTGCTATGAGCCAATTCGTTTAAGAGTGCAACTTTAGCGCTATAACTCATTAGCCTGGTAACAATGAAGCCTTTACTATTCGACTTCGTATCCAGAAACTTTGCAATAAGTCGTTCCAACTCGATTTCTAACTGCCCGAACGAAAGCAGGACGTCCCCAATCTCTTGCCGAACATTCAAATAACCAGGCTCATCCTCCCGGTATAAATTCGCGGAAGTTGTCGTCCGTTCATAGTCCTCAAACTTGCTAGCCGACACATACTTATAGCCCAATCCGCTTGAATCTAATTTGAGATTATTCGTACCGATGCTGCTCTTCATTTTGGCTCAAAACTAACATATTCATGTGTCTAGTTATCCGTCTATCGGTAAACCGTGTCAAGTACAAGCCATCCGCACTTAGGCGACCTTGCCTGCAATTGTTGTAAAAAATAACAGATACCTTGACGCGCTTACTCGAAACCCAAACAGGGGTAGATATGAAAAATATCCAGAATCATGTCCTGGATATTTTTCGCATCACCTCTAAAACTATTTAGAGTAACTAACATATGGAGGGCCAGGAGGGACTTGGTCACGTCCCGCGACCCCACGAGTCAGTCAAATGAACATAGTTCATTTGTGACGTCGCTTTACGAACTGCCGCAGGCAGTTCTCACCCTCGACATCGCTTTGCGACCCGTCGAGAGTTCAAAGCTCATCTCAATCTCCATGAAAAACGCCAGACACTGAGTCTGACGATTTTCATGGAGGGCCAGGAGGGACTTGAACCCTCGACACCCTGCTTAAGAGGCAGGTGCTCTAACCAGCTGAGCTACTGGCCCATATTTACTTGGTACACCCGGAAGGATTCGAACCTACGACCCTCTGTTCCGAAGACAGATGCTCTAATCCACTGAGCTACGGGTGCATACTCGAATCATATTGTACCATTTATCTCTGTTTTACGCTATAATAACCACGAACAATGAATGTCAAGACAAACATCCCTCTGTCAACCCTAACAACCATGAGGCTGGGTGGCAGCGCTAATTATGTCATCGAGGTGACATCTGATAAAGATCTGCGAGAAGTCTACAAAAAAAGCAAGCAGTCAGGGCAGCCTACCTACATTATCGGTGGTGGCAGTAATTTAATAGCCCACGACGAGGGATTTTCGGGAACCATCATTCACAACAAGATCATGGGCATCGAAGTTACTAATGACAATGCTCAAGCCACGACTGTCACCGTAGGTGCAGGGGAGATATGGGACGACTTCGTCAAACAAATGGTTGAACGTAATCTATCCGGAATAGAGGCAATGTCTGGCATTCCGGGCACAGTTGGCGCAGCACCTGTCCAAAATATCGGTGCATACGGACAAGAACTAGCTGATACATTCGTGTCCCTCGCGGCATACGACACTCAAAATGATAGTTTTGTCACCCTCGATAAATCAGCTTGTGGCTTTGCCTATCGTCATAGTATTTTTCGCGGTGAACAGATGGGTCGATATATTATTACACGAGTCACATTAACTCTTGGCAAAAAACCGCCCCAACCACCTTTTTATGACGCACTCCAAAAATACTTTGAACAAGATCAAATCAATACAACAACCGTCACAGTCCAAATGATTCGCGATGCCGTGCTAAAAATCAGATCGAATAAACTACCGAACCCCCTCCAGCTACCAAACGCTGGTTCATTTTTCAAAAACCCAATTGTCGAAAAACAACTAGGCGATACGCTAAAAGCTACCCACCCCGACATGCCTACATATCCAGTCGACGAAACGCACGTCAAAATACCCGCTGGTTGGTTGATCCAATCCTGCATGCTCAAGGGTAAAATCCTCCATGGCATCAAGGTGCACGATGGCAACGCAGTTGTATTGGTCAATCAGTCTGCAAAAGGATATAGCGATCTGGTTTCCGCTCGCCAAGAAATCGTCGATGCGGTTTATCAAAAATTCCATATCTCCCTAGAACAAGAACCGCTCGAACTGCAGTAATTTGCTATAAAAAATAAAAGAAAAAATAGTATATTTTTAATTGTTATGTTGTATACTACATATTAGCTAAGCATAAACATAATTTCATAAGGGGCATCAACAAGAAATGAATACCTGGCAAACAAAAAATAAAGAGTACGGATTTACAATCGTCGAGCTCTTGATTGTCGTCGTCGTTATTGGTATTCTCGCCGCAATCGTGACTGTTGCCTATACTGGTATCACTCAGCGGGCGAATGCATCGGCAGCAAAGTCGAATGCAAATTCAGTTGTGAAAGTAGCAGAAGCTTACCTCGCAGATACCGGAAATGGCAGTAGCTATCCGACACTTGCACAACTAAATGCATACAACGGTGTATCCAAGGTTCCAGCTAGCATTACCGTCAACAGTGCAGCTTTGAGTGCGACCCAAGCAGATGGTAAAACTATCCAGTACGTGCCAAGAAGTGGAAATACTGGCGCTTGTATTAGATACTGGGATGCATCACTAGCGACTCCAGCTATTGTCACTATCTACGTGGGAACTGCTACTGGTGGCGTAGGTACCGGTACACCTACTTGCACATAGATATAGTTTATAGTAAATCCAAAGAAGCTCGCCAACGGCGAGCTTCTTTATTCGCATGATAGTAGCCGTCAAGAATCGCTTGGCAATGGAAACTGTTTGGCGAATTCTACAACTTCATTGTGCAGGGAGTCCAACACATCTTTATCTTCACGAGCATCAATCGCCCGTCTCATCCACTCGGCAATTTGCTCCATGTGCTGTTCGCGAAGACCCCTCGTCGTAATTGCTGGCGTACCCAAACGAATACCACTTGGTCGAAACGGTGGCAATGAATCATCAGCAACGGCATTTTTGTTCAATGTTAATCCGATTGCATCAAGCGCTTCTTCTGCCACCTTGCCATCAATACCAAACGACTTGTGAACATTAGCGAGGATTAAATGATTGCTCGTGCCGCCCGTAATAAGTTCAAAGCCTTGTTTTTTTAGTTCATTCGCCAACATGGATGCATTCTTGACCACTTGCTGGGCATATTCATGAAACTCTGGCTTTAGGGCCTCGCCAAAAGCAACTGCCTTTGCTGCAATAACATGCATATGTGGCCCGCCCTGCATGCCAGGAAAAATTGAACGATCAATCAATGTTGGAATATTTTCAAGCGTTTTTTCGGGTGCCTTGAGGGGGTTGCCGACCGTTCCCCTCGACAAGATCAAACCACCCCGTGGACCACGAAGTGTCTTGTGCGTTGTCGTCGTAATAACGTGAAATCCGTAATCAAACGGATTCTTTGCAACGCCCCCAACAATCAAACCTGCAACATGCGCCATATCCGCCATTAACAATGCACCGACTTCATTTCCAATTTCGGCAAACTTAGCATAATCCAACTCACGAGGGTATGCACTAAATCCAGCCAGGATAATCTTTGGCTTGTGCTCTAGCGCTAGTTTGCGAAGTTCTTCGTAATCGATTTCACCAGTTGAAATATCTTTCATCTTATAGCGAATAAAGTTATACAGATGGGCGCTACGTGTCACCGGTGCACCATGAGTCAAATGCCCGCCATGCGAGAGATCCATCGCCAGAACCGTATCACCAGGCTCTAACCACGCGCTATAAACTGCCTCGTTGGCAGGTGCGCCCGAATGGGGTTGTACGTTTGCATGGTCGGCACCAAATAACTCTTTGGCACGATCAATCGCTAGTTGCTCTATTTTGTCAGTGAATTCTTGACCCCCGTAGTAGCGCCTGCCCGGATAACCTTCCGAGTATTTATTTGTCAGTACACTACCAAGCGCAGTCAAAACATCCCTTGATACATAATTTTCACTTGGAATGAGTTCGAGTCCCTCGCGCTGGCGCCGTTCCTCACCCGCAATAAAATCGGCAATTTGTGCATCTTTCATGGCATCACCTTCCTCTTGACTATTCACTGTATTATAGCACTCTGCGTTTCTATTATACTACGTAGATATTGACGGTATATCATGTTTGATATAATATTGTATCCGTATGACATCAACTGATTACAAGAAAAAGATCGGAAAACTCATCCAAGAAAACCGGTCTCAACGAGGTCTTACACAGGCCCAATTAGCAGAGGCAATCGGTACAAGCCAGAGTGCTATCAATCGCATCGAAAAGGGCGGCCAAAACATCAGCCTCGAAATGATTGCTCGTATCAGCGATGTACTGTCGCATGATATCATGACGCTCAACAAGACGGGCAAGACTAACTTCCGCGTTCATGGTGGCAAAGTGTTATCTGGTAGTATCTCCGTCAAGACCAGCAAAAATGCTGCCGTCGCTCTCCTTTGCGCCAGTTTACTTAACCAAGGCAAGACAACCCTCCGCAACATCGCTCATATCGAAGAAGTGAATCGTATTATTGAAGTCCTGCAAAGTATCGGCGTAAAGGTTCGATGGGTGAATAGTGATACTGATTTAGAAATCGACAGACCCAAAAAACTACATCTTGAAAATATGGACGTTACTGCCGCCAAAAGAACCCGAACGGTGATTATGTTCCTTGGCCCCCTCCTTAATCAGCATCGGAAGTTTAGCTTACCCTTTGCAGGCGGATGCAACCTGGGAACGCGCACCGTTGAGCCACATCTTGTTGGTTTGCGTCGTTTTGGATTGGACGTTGTTGCAACAACTGATTCCTATCAGGCGACCGTCACCAAAAAAACCGTTACAGAACCTATCATCCTAACCGAACGAGGAGATACAGTAACCGAAAACATCATCATGGCGGCCTCACTACATCCAGGAACAATAACTATCAGAAACGCCAGCGCAAATTATGCAGTCCAAGATCTCTGCATATTTTTGCAAAAACTCGGCGTCAAGATCGAGGGAGTAGGTACGTCGACACTGCAAATTACAGGCGTGACCCATATCGACAAAAATGTTGAATATTTCCCAAGCGAAGACCCAATTGAAGCTATGAGCTTTATCGCTGCCGGTGTTGTCACAAAAAGTGAAATCACCATCAAGCGCGCGCCGATTGAATTCCTCGAAATCGAACTAGCGACCTTGGCCGAAATGGGACTACTGTTTGACATCGGTGACGAATACCTCGCAAACAACAAATATACTCGCCTCGCAGATATCACCATACATCCATCAAGACTCACCGCAGCCACAGACAAGCTACACGCCCTTCCTTTTCCAGGTATCAACATGGACAACCTGCCATTCATGGGGCTCATCGCCATGACTGCACATGGCCGCAGCCTCCTGCATGATTGGTCGTACGAGAATCGCGCGATATACTTTACGGAACTGTCAAAGCTCAATGCTCGTGTTGAATTACTTGATCCGCATCGCGTATATCTCGTTGGTCCCACCAAATGGAAAACTGCGGACTTAGTCGCGCCTCCGGCACTACGACCGTCAGTCGTGATATTACTCGCAATGTTGGCAGCACCAGGTCAATCGATTCTACGCGACGTGTATTCCATCAATCGAGGTTATGAAGATTTTGCCAATCGCCTGAACAGCCTTGGTGCATCGATCGAAACTGTCCGCGAAATATAGAATTACCTCAGTAAATATGCTATAGTGGGTCCGTAATCGCGCACATGGATATAGTGCAGGATAGCGTTGCGAGGTTACCGAATACGGCGGGATTAGCTCAGTTGGTTAGAGCGTCGGGTTGTGGTTCCGAAGGTCGTGGGTTCAATTCCCATATCTCGCCCCAAATAAAAGAAGTCCTCACGGACTTTTTTTGTTAACATGTTAACTATACTTATCGTATTTTCGAGCTTGAGGTTCAACAAAATGTTGACGTCGCTCAATCGATCGACTATCTATCTGTTTTTTGTCTCGGATACTCCCATTTTGACGATTACTCCCCCTTGCCTCATCGCCAAAACTGTCATTACTAGCGTCGTACACTCTACTCTGGTTTTGGTCTGCAGTCCGCGATTTGACAGATGGACCCTGACTGCCAAGCCGCGAGTGATGGTAGGCGCCAACAACTCGTGGTTGATTCAATAGTTTCTTTCTCTGATCCATAGATAAACCGCCCGCCCCTGCACCACCCACTATACTCGCGTAACTACTAGAATGAGCAATGTCGTTTGCCGTTAAATCTTTGTTGAGATATTGATTGAGACTAGCCATATAGTATCCTTATGCTTATATTATTGCATAATAGTGTTATAATATCGAGAGTTCGCGGGCGTCGTATAATGGCTAATATGCCTGCCTTCCAAGCAAGCGATGCGAGTTCGATTCTCGCCGCCCGCACCAAAGAAAAAGAGTAATCCCCTTGATTGCTCTTTTTCTTTGGTCTTGTGCTGTTGAGGATCGAACTCACATCAGCGCGTAAAGCGACCGCCGTCTCACCCCTCATCAAAATTTTAATCGAGTTGATATTGACAGTAGACATTGCTACCCTGTGCAGTTGTACTATAAAGAGATCCAGCACTACTAGATGGGCAGGTGTTCGTATCCAAGAAAAATGCACGGATCAGGTGAACTGTCGCACTGGGAATATAGTAAAACGCGCCTCTTCTTTGCGGGTAACTACTATTAACTGATGTAGTGTCAGGCTCGGGATACGTATTGCCTATATATGGAGCCATCTGATTCAGGAAAGCAGTCTTTACATTCCAGTATGTACCATCCCAACAATAGCCAGTTCCATCATAGGTGGTAAGCGAGCCAAAGCAAGATTGTTGAGTGGGGAAACTACCGTTCTCTGCACGATATAATTGGATGGCCGCAGCCCAACTGTTGACGGCAGCGAGGGTTTTGGCGTTTTTTGCTTGAGTTGTAATACCAGTGTACGCAACAGTAACAATCGCCGCCAAAATGCCAATGACAACAACGACGATTAATAGTTCGACGATGGTAAAGCCGGAATGTTTGTTTGGTTTATGATGTTGTTTTACCCACTCAATAATGCTCATGTAACGACTTTCTATGCTTAAGTTTATCGTACTGGAGGGGTGAATGCAAATTCTGAGATAATTCAAGATATCTTCACACAGATGCATCATGCTATAATACTTCTTATGCATTCCAGACTCATGAAGACAATTATTAGTGTCGAGTACTTATTTGCAGCGGTATTAACTGCCCTCTTTTTTGTTGTTATCGGTGGATTTGAATGGTATTGGTTATTACTACTCTTCCTCGCATTTGACATCTCGGCAGTTGGATATCTAATCAGTAATACCATTGGTGCATTTACCTACAATCTTGGACATAGCCTCATTGGGCCGGGAGTCGTCGCCACCTACTTTGTGATGACTAGCAACGAAACAGCCCTTTTTATTACACTACTGTGGTTATTCCATATATTTGTTGATCGTACGCTTGGTTTTGGATTAAAACATACAACAGGATTTCACCATACTCATCTGGGAAAAATTAGCAAAGCTCGCAAAAAATAAGTATAATTGTCCTGGTAGCCTGACCAAATTATCAAACCAAGCTTTAGCTGTTTGATAATTTGAGAGGAGGCATAACGAAGGAGTGACAGCTTTTCGACCTATGGTCGGAAACGAGAACTCCGAGTGAATGCCGACGAGCCCCGGTAGCTCAGCTGGATAGAGCAGAGGACTTCTAAGCCTAAGGTCGCAGGTTCGAATCCTGCCCGGGGTACCAATGCAGAATACTATGAAATCAGAACTGTTAATTGGTTCTGATTTTTATTAGGTATGTTAAGAGTTTAGAGCTGATACATTTCCTCTCGTGCTTGCCTGAGTTTGTATTTGATTGATACAGTACAACTATTCCGATGGAACGTTCTTTTGACAAGCCGATAGATAGAAAGAGGTGGCATATGGATGTCAAACGATGGTGGACCAGGAAAGGGCAAAAGCCCACTCCTACAGAGATACCCGAAAAGCCATGCCCCATCTGCGTGCATCTGAACAATCTAAACAGATGGCGTGACTATACTCCGATCAAACCAGCAACACATGGCGCCGGAGGGTCAGATTGGTCTTGGCATGCCTGCTATGAACATTATGAAGTCATATCCGCTTTTACATGGATCGGTTTAACACGTTCGGTTCGTAGCGATGAGACCGACACATCAGGGTGGCCACGCTTGTCACATTAGCTCCATGAATCCGCAAATAGCTTTGAGCTCTGCGTCGATTCGTGGAGCTCTTTGCTTTTATACAGCGTGATATAGTTGAAATATGGAAAGAACCATAGAGCAAATGCTCGAAAATATAGAGGAGCATAATCGTCAACCAGCAAAATCATTATGGAGTGATTTGAAAAACTACCTGCCCAAAGCCTCTGGGTCGGGAAAATCACATCAAGCTTGGGAGTATGGATATCGCGATCATATTCAAGAAGTTATGAATCTTGCATATATTCTTTACAAGCGATTAGACTCTGAAAGAAAACTGAATTTTAGTCTTGCCTCAGCGACACTCGTACTGTTTCTTCACGATTGTGAAAAACCCTTTAAACAGGCAAGCGACAAGGAATTGGAAAAATTTCCTTGGATTTCCGAGCGACCAAAAAAGAGCGACAAAATATTCCAACGAAAACTAATTGAGCAGTACGGTTTTGTGCTGAGTGACGAGGAATGGAATGGCCTCAAGTATGTCGAAGGTGAAAACGAAGATTATATAAATGGTGAACGCGTCCAAGGGCCTCTCGCAGCTTTTTGTCATACATGTGACACGATTTCAGCTCGTATTTGGTACGACTATCCGAAGCACGGGTAATACCTATTAATATTTATTAGGAAACTTTATACTACGCACATGGAGAATAAGAGTCCCGAATTAGTCCACGAAGGGTGGAGTGAAAAAATTTCCGATCTACGTCGCGTCTTTGGCGAAGATTTTACAAAACTCCTTGACCAGATTCATCATGATAATCCTGCGCTCGATAACGAGGAAATCATCCTGCAAGCATGGTCTCTGATACCAGAAGCAACCGCGTACATGCAACCTGCGGATTATGAAGCTTTACTAGAAAATGCCATCTTGATTCACGAAAGCCATGAGGCCTTTCGTCGCATTCGGGACTAAAGCTTCACTCATCCTCTATTGAAAAGCATTTCTTCCCGGGTGGACAGTCTTTTGTCTGCATTAAAATACATGCTATCCTAAATACATGAGAAAAAGCATAAGAGGCTTTACTATCGTCGAACTCTTGATTGTCGTTGTTGTCATTGGTATTCTGGCAGCAATCGTGACGGTTGCGTATACCGGCATCACGCAGCAAGCCAACGATGCGAAAACAATTGCCGCTGTAAATAGCTGGGTAAAGGCGCTTCGTCTGTATGAAGTCGAAAATGGTAGTTTGCCTCACGCGAACTCATGCCTTGGTACAACCACAACATATGATGGGAATGGTCGGTGCTGGACTAATTCGGGATGGGTCGTACAATCATCATTTCTCACCCTCCTGAGTCCATACCTCAGTAGCTATCCTGAACCTGACACAAGTCCTATTAACCATGCTAGCTATCCGGATGCGCGTGGTGCTTTTTATTATGGTACATCCGGCTCAGGCATAGACTATATCTACATGATGTTGACAGGCACAAGCAATTGTCCGAGTATTAGCGATGGAACCTACGTCGGTGGTTCAGCAGGCACTACGGGCAGATTTTGCTATTACAGTCTCAACTAGCTATCTTTTTGCTAAACATTAATCCTGATATACTTCATGACGAAATAATTTTGCTGTTATGATTGGATTAATGGTTAAGCTTCTGAGTCCCAATGAACGTATCGTTCTGGCAATTGATACTTCTGACCTTACAACGGCCGAAAAACTCGTTCGACTTGCGAGTAAAAATGGTGCGAAGTTTGTAAAGTTCGGCCTGGAGTTTTCGACAGCTACCAGTTGGAAACAGTGCGCACAACTGGCGCAAAAATATTCTGTCAGGTGGATTGCCGATGCAAAATTTGACGATATTCCGAACACAACCGCAAAAGCTATTCAGAATATTCTGACATGCAAGCCAAAACCATACGGCATAACGGTTCATGGTAAGTCAGGGATCGAAGCCATGCAACTGGCACAGAAAGTCGCGGGGCGATGTATTATTTTTGGCGTCACTGAACTCACGGCGATACCAGATACCGAGACGAGGAAAAGATATGGCATATCGCGAAAAAAATTAGTCACGACATTAGCATCTGAAATTGCAGCGTCTGGTGCAAAGGGTGTTGTGACATCTGGCAAAGAATTACAATCCATCACATCGAGTGCAGCTGCAAAAAATCTCGTCACGTTGATACCTGGGATACGATCGAAAATGTCGAACGTAAACGATCAACGCAATACAGTTACACCTGCTGATGCTATACAAAATGGCGCAGACCTTATTGTTATTGGTCGAGAAATTACGCAGACTGATAATCCGCAAAGAGCGTATGAAAAAATTGTAAGAGAAATTGAATCTCAGCTATCACTTCGTTTATAGTGGTGTAATTTATACATTATCTTCGTCATCGGTGAAGATAACAAAATTACGTGCAATCGGCCCAAGGAAGGGATTTTCGCCCGTAATTGCCGTGCCCCCTAGTGAACTGTCAGGTATCTGATCCTCGATCTCGTCCCATGCCGCACCAAAATCAACCGCCGCACGAACAGCACTTTCAAATGTCTGATTATCAACCAACACTGACATGTCTTTGTCAATATCCTGCAACTCCAAACTCTCGAGCAAGACTTCCATTCCACCATATTCCAAGACGAGCGCAGCATCAAAACTACCCTCGTAGCCACCCGCACCCATGATAAACGCGTGCGTTATTGCATTCATTAATGACTCGGTTGTCTTTGATATATCTCGAAATTTTTCGATAATATCCATTGCATATACATCATTTTGTCGAGTTATAGCTTCGTCATAGTGCGGTCGTTCCATACTGACAATTATGATACATCTTCGCCGTCATTTAAAATTGATTTTACTTGCTCGATTGTAATATCAATAACCGTACCTGGCTGCACTTCGCCACCAAGCATCTGCTTTGCCACCAAATTTTCGACCGCACGCTGAACAACACGTCGCATTGGACGCGCACCTAATCGCGGATCGTAGCCTTTTTCTACCAAAAATTCCTTAGCATCATCCGCCACATTGATACTAATTTTTTGCAAAGCCATTTGCTTGTTGATGCCAGCCAAAATCAGATCAACGACTTGCAATAACTCGGGTTTATTCAACGGACGAAATATCACAATTTCATCGAAACGATTCAAAAACTCTGGCTTGAACTGATTGCTGCTAATCAATTCATCGGTAAATTGTTTTTCAAAATCCTTCATCTTGTAACCACGCTGAATGTACTCTCGAATACGATCAGCACCTGCGTTACTAGTCGCAATTACAATCGAATCACGAAAGCTAACTTCACGGTTTTTGATATCTCGCAAAATACCTTCATCGAGTAGTTGTAATAATGTAGTAAGCACTTGCGGATGAGCTTTTTCGATTTCATCCAGCAATACAACACTAAACGGCTGTTTCATAGCTCGTGCAGTTAAACTATTCGGATCATCAGCGCCATCAGCAATAAGGCGTGCCACGTCCTCGCTCCGCACATATTCGTTCATGTCTAGTCGTATCATTCTGTCCTCGCCACCAAAATAAACTTCACCAAGTGCTTTTGACAGTTCCGTCTTGCCAACGCCAGTCGGGCCTAAGAATAAGAATGTGCCGATTGGTCGGTTTTCGTTCCTCACTCCCGCCCTGGCACGGCGAAGTGCATCACTGACAACCTGAACAGCCCGTGTTTGATTGATCATACGCTCATGAATTAAATCTTCCAGATTTAGAAGTGTATCGCGCTCCTCCTCGCCCTTTGCAACACCAATTTTGACACCAACCGTCTGCTCGATTGCTTGTTGCACAGAATTACCCGTAACAAAACCGTTTTCAGCAAATCCCGCAGCACTTTCCAGTAATTTAAAAGCTCGACCGGGCATTTCCAGGTCATGAATGTATCGCTCACTGAGACGATACGCCTCGGCCAAAGCCTGATACATGACAGTTACATGGCGTTTGAATTCAACGTATAGTAATTGATCCTGCATAACTACCAACGTTTCCTCGTGCGAAGCAGGTGCAATGTTGATACGATTGAGCGCGTTGATCAGTGCCGCATTGCGCTGTCCAATCTGCAAAAATCTCTGCTCATCCATCGTCAAAATGATGCGCAGACTATCACTCTCGAGAATCGGCAACAATACGTTGGATAAATCAACTGAACCAATATCTTCCTCGAAAAACATCTGTGCATTGTCAAGGCAAATGATGATGTTTTTTGCACGTTGCGCCTCACCCAAGACCTGTAGTATCAACTTTTCTAACTCACCCCGACCTGGCGCTGCTGAAATGAGTGATGCGGAATCCAGCATAAACACCTGGCGAAACTTCAGGCTTGATGGTACTTTTGCTTCTGCGTCCATTAACCGCTGGGCAAACGCTTGAACAATCGTCGTCTTGCCGACACCAGCAGCTCCAATTAATGCAGCATTTTGACTGCCGCCACCACCAAACGAATCGATCAGCTGATCGAGTGCTTTTTGATGCGCCTCCAGTTCAATCTGAGTTCCACGACCAACGTTTTCGGATAGGTTCTGTCCAAAACGTTTCAAGAGAGGAATGTAACCAAATGCAAAATCCCGTGCGATACCACCTGTCCTTAGCGGACGCTTTGACTTATTGATGAGCATACGAACATGCTCATACCAACCAATACCACTTAGCAAATCAGTGCGATCGAGTTTCATATGCGCCAATAACGAATCTCGATCCGAGAAACTATCAATAATGGCAACGACTAACACGGCACCAGAAATAAATTCACTGCCAGATTCTTTGCGCACCACCAAGGCACTTTGCCAAATTGCCTCACTATCAGTCGGCTGATCAGTTGTGATATTATCCAAAAAACCACGCGTAATACCGAACCGATTTGCAAAGAATATTCCACCCTGCGCTTTGACCGCAGCAACTGCGATATCTTTTGGTGTTGGATTTTTATCAAGACTACCTAAAATATCACCAGCTAATAGACCATCGACTGTGCCTTCAATAGATTTTGGGCTCTTTAGCTCACCCCGATGCCACTCGGAAATCATGATAGGTATTGCACAGAGTCCAATAAGCAACCAACCAACTGGCATATTAGAAAGAACTAAAAGGCCAAGACCGCTAAAAAGAAGACCGATTGCTATCACATTGAGTAGCAAGATGATCGGTCGAGAAAGCATAACGCCAAGACGCGACTTTGCCGTCCTCACGCTTTTTGGATTAAAGGCAACTATTCGATCCATCCAGGCGTCCATCCCATCATCATTGCCGCTACACCGACTATAGGCAAAAACGGCAATAATCCCCAAACGATAATTCCCACAACACTGTACAAAACAAGCACTCCGGCAACGAATGCACCGACCGTCATAATGATGAGACGAATAACTGCACCAATCACGCGCGAGAATAACCTATCCAGTGATGCTCTCATTTTTACTTCAAGAGATCCATCAACATTTCCTGCAGAGATTTGCCTATAGGGTGAAAAAAGTGTCTTTAACAGCAAGCTAAATGAAAAATAATCAATCATGCTTTCGAGTCTCACAGAGGTAATTTGCAAACGCTCAGAAAAGCCGTCGCTATACCACCAACGAAAGAGACTTGTTATCAAAAGCATAACCATATTGTACCACTGACGCGTGAGGTATAATAGAGGTTACACATGACAAAAATACATAGCGTCCTCGTAGGCAAAGCTGTTCGGCACGTTGCACGTCTTCGTGGCGGAAGCGGCTCAGCCCTGCCTGGACTCGTCGTTGAAAAACTAGACAAGTCATTTGTGACAAAAGCATTGGCGAAATTGCCTCATGGCACTGTAATTATTAGCGGAACAAACGGCAAGACAACAACGACAAAAATGGTGGTTGAATTACTAGAAAGCCAAGGGCTGCGAGTCTTTACAAACAAGACTGGTAGCAACTTTTCTAGAGGCGTTGCTGCTGCTTTACTTTCAGAGATGAATGCACGAGGAAAACTAAAAGCTGACATAGCAGTGCTAGAAATGGATGAGGCCCATGCCGTTCATTTGGCAGAAAAGGTAAAGCCTCGCTATACCTTACTACTCAATGTAATGCGAGACCAGCTAGATCGCTTTGGCGAGATCGATCATACTGCGAAATTACTCCACCGCGTTGCAACAGCAACCACAAACGGGGTTATCGTTAATCGAGATGATTCACGACTCCTGAGTGAAAAATTTATCGGTGATCTAACGGCAGACGTGAGTAGCTTTGGTGTGAGCAACAGACTCTTGCAACAGTTTCCTTCGGATGACGACATGCGTTCGCTCTCCATCAAAAAACGTGAGTCATTGCTAAATAATAATGACACCTGCCTAGAGTCAATTGATGGAAATAGCATCAAACTTACATACGACGGCAAGACCAAGAAAGTCGACTTGAAAGTAAACGGTCTATACAACATGCTCAACGCCGTTGGAGCATTTGCACTTTGTCGTGAAATAATGGGCGAAAAAATTAATGAGGCAAAAATGCTTGATGCGCTCAGCAAAGTAACGCCAGCATTTGGACGCGGTGAGGACATTGTTGTTGACGGCCTACCCTGCCAACTCATTCTCGTCAAAAACCCTGGCGGCTTTAGGCTAGGGTTGCAATCGTTTGATCCAAAAGGCTACGCTGTCATGATTGCAATCAATGACAACTACGCCGATGGCCGCGACATGAGTTGGCTGTGGGATGTAGAATTTGACACCCTACAACCAAGTGGCGTGTCAGAAATTAGTGGCAGTAGAGGATACGACATGGCCCTTCGCTTGCAGTACAATGACGTATCATTTTTGCATGTCGATACTGATTTGAAACGAGGTTTGAAAAACTTTTTACAATCTGCAGAGGGCAAGCCAAAACGAATATACTGCACATATACTGCAATGATGGCACTCCGTCGCGAACTAGGCAAAATTGCCGATGTAAAGGAGGTAAAGTGAGTGATACTAAAAAAACACTGACGATTCTTCACCTTTACCCACGAGATATGAATATTTATGGCGACTACGGAAATATATTAGTATTAAAGCAACGAGCAAAGTGGCATGGCTACAAACCAGAAATCATTGAATACAACCCCGGCGATAATTTTCCTAAAAATGTAGACATCGTTGTTGGTGGTGGCGGACAGGATAGCGGTCAAGACAAAATACAGGCCGATCTGCACAAGATTGGCCCTACTCTGCAAAAACTAGCAAATAGCGATACTCCGATGCTCGTTATATGTGGCCTATATCAATTGTTCGGTCAGTTTTTCCAGACCCAAGATAAACATATTATTAAGGGTATTGGGATACTCGATATAGAAACAATTGCCAAGTCAGAGAGACTTATTGGCAATGTTACCATCAGAAGCAAGCAATTTGGTGACGTTATTGGATATGAGAATCACAGCGGTCAAACATTTTTAAATGAAGGTGCAAAACCGCTGGGAACAGTCATTCGTGGCACCGGCAACAATAGCAAAGATATGACGGAAGGAGCATGCACTAATAACGTCATTGGCAGTTATCTGCATGGGTCGCTTCTCCCGAAAAACCCGAAGATCGCCGACTGGCTTATCGAACAAGCTGCTACAAAAAAATATGGGAGTTTTAAACCTGGAAATATTGACGATAGTCTCGTGCCACTTGCACGCGAACATGCAATGAAACGGCCGCGTTAGTTTGGTCGATTTTTGCAAACCAAATCGCTATATGACGGAACGGATACTTTACCATTTTTGACATCATCAACGTCCACCCATATCGCTTGTTGCATTTCTTCAACCTGAGGCGTCAACTCGACCGTAGGATCAAGCGTACCCACATAGCCAAGTATGACCTTGCCATTTTGATGCATCATAAAATCTGCATGTTGAAGTTTTTGATCTTTTAGTCCAAGTTCTTCGAACAGCTCTCGCGCCATAGCTTCATCTGGAGATTCGCCAGCATCAATGTGACCACCAGGCAAGCCATAGCCCTCTTTGCCATAATCTACAACTAGTACCTGCGAACAATCAGGACTAAACAACGCGCACTTGCATGTCACCCGATGCGTATCGCGGGTGCGCATCATTATTTCTGCAACTCCCTCAAATCTTTGATCACTTGATCACCATGTCCGAGCGGTGTCACGCGACCATAGACTTTGCGTACCATTCCCGTGGGATCAATAATGAATGTCTTGCGCAAAATTCCTTCCTTGCCAAACATTTTCTTACCCCAAGCCCCATAGTCATTCATCATGCCCACGTCATTATCAGTCAGTAGTGTAAAGTTTAACGAATGTTTTGCTTTGAACTTTTCATGACTCAATGCATCATCTTTACTCACTCCAACGACTTCAGCGCCCATTTCGGCAAGCGTATCACGAGCGTCACGCAAACTACATGCCTCTACCGTACAGCCCGGCGTGTCATCACGAGGATAAAAATAAAGGACAACCCATGTACCTGCAAAATCTTTGAGCGATACTTTTTTACCATTCGTATCAAGCAACTCAAAATCAGGAGCGGGGTATGACGTCTCGTTCTTCATATCTTTATTATACGCAATAAGGCGATATATCACCCCATAGTTCCCAAGTGGCGTAAAATACTGTATAATTACCCTGGTAAATCGGGGTGTGGCGCAGTTGATAGCGCGCTCGGTTTGGGACCGAGAGGTCGAAGGTTTGAGTCCTTTCACCCCGACCATAGAAAAAAGACTGTCCGTAGGATGGTCTTTTTTCTATGGATGAGGCTAAGCAACTCAAACCTTCGACTTTTTGTGAACGCAAAAATAGAACTTTTCAGTCTGTTAGAGTAAGACTCTCTTATCTCCTACTTACCGACTAATGCCCCTAGTCCCAATATACCCATTAATGAATCTATCTCAGGGGCTACTTTACTGTATGAAGTCGACTCCTTGGGTAGGTCAATCTTTACGGATTTATCAAAACTAAATTTTATATCAATACTGAACTCGTTTTCTTCATCTTCAATATGTATTTTCTCTAACTGATGAGACCATTGATCAACCCATACCTGAACTGACATCTTTGATACAGCAATGTCATCTTCAAATGCGCCAAACAATTCGTCAACATCCTTGGAACATGCCCGGATATCCTTGTACAACTTTGATGTCTTGAATGCCTCGCTAAACCGATTGAGGTCTTTTTTATTAACACCAACAAGATACCCCAGGTTACCATCGATAATACCAAGACTTTCTTTAACAACAACAAAGCGGTTATTCTGATAAAGTAACCCCAGTTCTATCAATTGACCGGTGTCATCGCCCACTCCCCAAACAACATCTTGCATACACTCAAACGCAATTGCCCGTGCCTCATTGATTTTTCGGATCTCGGACACTCCATATTTGATCCATTTATTGTCGATTCCGTTGATAATTGGCTGAAATTGCACCCTGTAGGTATCCAGCAACACTCCAATTATCTGATTTGATTTGCCAATGGCAGCATACGGTTCCAACAATACATCTAGCATTGTTCCGAGATTCTTTATGCGAAAATAAGTATCTTCGTTTGGCTCGCCCACTACTTCGGCAACGACCTTTGTGCTCTCTTTACTGCCAGTATTACCAGCTGAAAATTCAGCAAAACCACTATACCCATCTGTGCGGCTAAACTGGGTATCAAATTTTGCCCGCACCTGACTTCCATATGACATCGTACCTGTTGTTGAGAAAGATTTTGATGAGAATGTCTGTGCGATTGCGCTCGTTACGGCGTTATTCGGATCCTGATATAACGCATAGGCCAACCAGCCACCGCCGAGCAAAACAACAAACGCGGCTACGATCGAACTCACTATAATTTGTTGCTTTCGTTTGATTTTAGGGTTTTCTGCAACTTCTGTTTGTACAATATCAGTCGATTTTTCTTTCGCAGAAACGAACTCCATGCTATCAGATTCCCGAAGAGCAGTCTCGATTTTGTTTAACTTTGGAGATTCAACTGGATTTTTTACTTGCAACTGTGTCTTTTTTTGTTCGTTGGGCACGGATTTACCTTGTTCTTATATGCTTAGATGTACTGTATCACAAAGGTTACTCTTTATTTAGCAAACTCGATTGCACGTGTCTCACGTATGACATTGACCTTGATTGTACCCGGATATTGCATTGTTGATTCAATCTTGTTAGCAATATCACGAGATAATTTGATTGCACTCAGATCATCAATACTTTCTGGCCTTACAACAACACGGACCTCACGACCAGCGCTAATAGCGTACGCTTTGTCGATGCCCTTAAAGCTCGTTGCGATGTTTTCGAGATCTCTCATGCGTTCGACAAAGTTTTCAGCGCTAATATTACGAGCGCCCGGACGAGCCGCAGATATAGCATCCACAACCCGAACAACAAGTGCTTCAGGCGTCGTTGCCTCAATATCATCATGGTGCGCTTTAATTGCATGGCATATTTCTTTGCTCATACCATACTTTTGAGCAAGTTCCGCACCAATGTGATGGTGCTTGCCTTCAACTTTATGGGTTACAGCCTTGCCAACATCATGCAAGAGCGTTGCAATCTTTGTCGTACGAACATCTGCGCCGATTTCTTCGGCTATCACACCTGACATATGCGCCATTTCGGTAGAATGCATCAATACGTTTTGACCATACGAGGTTCGAAACTTCAACTCACCAAGCAATTGCAACATCTCGCGAGGAATACCAGTAACACCAACTTCACGCGCCGCGTCTTCACCAGCTTGCTTCACTTCCTTCTCGATCTGCTTCTCAGCTTTGGTGACAACTTCTTCGATACGACCCGGATGTATGCGGCCGTCCTTCATTAACATCTCTAATGTCAAACGAGCAACCTGACGACGTATCGGATCAAAGCTGGAAAGCACAATCATACCAGGAGTATCGTCAACCATGATATCAACACCTGTTGCTCTTTGAAGTGACTGAATGTTTCGACCCTCTTTGCCGATAATACGACCCTTCATCTCATCATCGGTTAGCTTGATTGCAGTTACCGTTCTCTCGGCCGTAACCTCAGAACTCATTCGTTCCATTGCAGTCAAAATAATTGTCTGCGCGCGCTCTTCGGCATCATCCATTGCATCTTTTTGAAGTTTTGAAACCAAACCTTTTAGATCATTTTTGATGTCACGCTCGGTCATTTGCATTAATTTGTCAGCCGCATCAGCTTTTGAAAGCTTGGCAATCTTTTCCAATTTTTCCTGCTGCTTTTTGCGAATATCGCGAATTTCGTCTTTCAACTTTTCAACTTCATCTTCTTGTCCGCGAAGTTTATTGACACGCTTGTCCAAATCATCAAATTTTTTATCAATTGTCGACTCACGATCAAGCAGCCTTGACTCTGTCTTTTTTAGCTCCTTGCGACGCTCATTCTCCAGTTGAATCGCCTCATCCTTTGCTTTTAGGACAATTTGACTTGCTTTTTCCTGCGCTTTTACCAACGCCTGATCGGCCTTTTGCTTGCTATTTTCTACCTTATTCCTGCTATATGCCACTGTTCCACCAGCACCCAAGCCAATGCCAATAAGCGCGGCGATTATACCTTCTATCATGTTTCTTTCCTTCCTGCGTCCGCTCCCGCGGGGGTATCCTGATTCAATGAGTCTGGTTATTGCGGGTGGACGGCAAATAAAATTCAGTAAATTTCCAAAGTCTGCATAGTTACAAACTAGTTCTATTGTAGCGCTAACCACACTTTGCTTGCAAGCTATTTTCGTGGCTTTGTAATATTCGCACTTGCACTGTATTCAGGCAAGACAATCATTTCATTTTCACCATCTTGAAGTCGTTTAATTGCCCGACTCTGCCAGTCATGTCCATCAACTCCAACAATTGGTATACCTAATCCATCGGCAAGCGTATTTACAACTACCAAGCCAATGCGTAATCCTGTAAAACTCCCCGGCCCTCGAAACGCACCGATCCCTTTGATATCTCGCCATGCCCAGTCGTGTTTAGCAAGCTTGTCATTGACAAATTCATGCAAACCTTTTGAAAGTTCACGATCCGCATGCCATTCGTAGTCAAATTTTTTATCACTATCAACGAGGGTTAATCTGCACACGGGCGTTGACGTATCGAGTAATAGGATCATTGTATCTGCTCCTCTAAACTCTTGCTCGCAGCACCTCCAGAATGTAACCCTATACTTCTTGAATTGTCATCTAGCGAGGAGATCGTCATAGTCAGCCTGTCACGAGGCAAGATACTCTTTATCGTATCAGACCATTCGATCACCGTAACATTTGTAGCTCGAGTAACCGTTTCCACGAGCTCGTTCACCATAATCCCGGGATCGCTTAATCTATAAAAATCATAATGTACAAGTTGCAATTCATTCATCGCATCGTAAAGCCTACTGACCGTGAAACTAGGGCTTTGTACTGTTTCATTAACACCCATTCCCGCCGCCAAGCCTCGCACAAATGTTGTTTTACCCGCTCCAACATCACCAACAAGTTCAATGATTTCGCCACCTCGAAGCAGACGTCCAACTCTCTCGCCGAATGATTGCATGTCTTTTTCGTTCTTAACCTCTATCATCTTCCCCATTATAACTGTGTTTTCTCCGTTAAAAAGCTCTAGCGTTTTGATACACTCTCCTTTACAATGGATGAGAGAATATGCATATACCGGATGGGACATTAGAGAGGTTGCTCGTACAGAGTCGACATCTCACAAAGGAGGATGTTGATACTCTCAAACAAGAGAGTGTTAGCTCTCGTGTACCCCTACAGAAAATAGTACTTGATAACAAAAAGATAGATGAAGCAACACTCACGAAATTATTTGCAGAATACACCGGCACGCCCTATACGGAAGTAAATCCCGAGCGAATCCCCCCCGAGGGCCTAGAGAGAATTCCCGAACGCATTGCTCGACAATACAACGCCATTCTATTCCAAATTGATCCGGACGGCTTGCAGCACCTTGCCATGGAAGATCCTGATGATGTCCAAGCCATTAACTTTATCCAAAAACAAATCGGAGGGAGGGTAAAGACATACATATCACCACACGGCAGTATTCAAGCAGCCCTCGAAAACTACCGTGGTAACGTTGATAAAGAGCTGTCTAAAGTCATTAACATTCAAAGCGAGAAAGAGACAGCCAAAGAAGAGAAAATCAGCGATGATGATATTGGCGAAGACTCACCTATTGCTCAAACTATTAATCTGCTTCTCGAGTATGCCATCAAGTCTGGCGCTAGTGATATCCACATCGAACCCCGTGAAGACTACGTCCAAATTCGCTATCGAATTGACGGCGTGCTCAATGAAGTGAACCGCCTACCGCGCAATGTCCATGCAGCCCTTATTAGTCGCCTTAAAATCTTGTCAAATCTCAAGATTGACGAACGACGCATTCCGCAAGATGGGCGATTTAAAATAGAAGTTGCCGGCAAGAAATACTCTCTCCGTGTCAGCACCCTCCCCATTGCGGATGGTGAAAAGGTAGTTATTCGTATCTTAGACGAATCAAACCAGGCCGTCAGCTTGAAAGACCTAGGATTTTGGGGCTATTCAATGCAAACTATTACTTCTGCAATTACTGAACCCCACGGAATGATACTCGTCACAGGACCAACTGGTAGTGGTAAATCTACTACTTTGTTCAGCATGTTGTCTGAACTTAACAAACCGAATGTAAACATTAGCACTATTGAAGACCCTGTTGAGTACAAAATTAAAGGAGTTAATCAGACGCAGACCAACGAAGGCGCAGGTATGACATTCGCCAATGGCCTAAGGGCTCTCGTGCGTCAGGATCCAAATATTATAATGATAGGCGAGATTCGAGACGGCGAAACCGCTTCCTTGGGTATACAGGCAGCACTAACCGGGCACCTCGTCTTTAGTACGCTCCACACCAATAACGCAGCGACGAGCTTCCCTCGGCTTCTCGACATGGATGTTGAACCATTCCTTATTGCAAGCGTTGTTCGAGTCGTTATTGGCCAACGACTCGTTCGCAAACTCGAAAGCGAAACACGCATTGCATACGCACCAACCGAAAATGAAAAAATGAACATCATGAAACTGTTCAACTTAGAAAATCCACAAAATTTTCGCTATATACATGAACTAGAAAAGCAAGCAGCCTCGCAGGGTATTGGTGGCAATGTCCCTCTCAGCACCAATGAGAGTGGTATTTTGTCACTGTACAAACCCGGCGAACGTGAGGATGAATCGGGGAAACACAGTGGATTTAAAGGGCGAGTGGGTATTTATGAAGTTTTGAATAACACAAACCCTATTCAACGCCTTATTACTGGTGACGGCACGAGTGATCAACTACAATTACAGGCTATCTCCGAAGGAATGATAACCATGCAGATAGACGGACTGATAAAGGCTCTTAGGGGCGTAACAACTATCGAAGAAGTATTAAGGGTCACAAGAGAGTAACTATGCCACTATTCAAATACATAGCAATGTCTGCTGCAACCAACGAAGCAACGAAAGGTACGATAAGTGCCGACGATGAATCGGGTGCTATCGAAGCGTTGAAAAAACAGAAACTCCGCGTAATCAGTGTTACTCCTCAGAAAAATAAATCTATGTCGTTCAGCTTTTTGAAATCGACTAAGATAAAATCTGACCACTTAGTAATTTTCACCAGACAGCTCAGCGCGATGATCAATGCTGGCGTTCCCTTGTTGCGCTCGCTAAACTCACTCGAGCAACATGCCGAAAGTCCCGCGTTAAAGGCGGTCCTGGCAGAATTAATAGAAGATATCCAAGGTGGAGATTCATTCGGTGACGCGCTAGCAAAGCATCCAAAATCTTTCAATGAAATCTACGTTAACATGGTTCGAGCCGGAGAAGCTGCCGGTATCTTGGATGACATACTTAAACGTCTTGCTTTACAGCAAGAAAAAAGTGCCTCTATCCGCAAAAAAATTAAAAGCGCCATGACCTATCCAATCATCCTGCTTGTTATTACAGTTGGTGCTTTCTTTGGACTCATGTTGTTTGTTATACCGCAAATCGGTGATATTTTGACGGAACTGGGCGGTGAAGATGCCGAGTTACCCCTCATAACACAGATCATGCTTGGCATTAGTGACGTTATCATTAATTGGTGGTTCATTATCATACCTGCATCCATAGCCTTGTTCATAGGCATGTTACGTTATATCAAAACACCAACTGGTCGCAAACTGTATCATCGAATACTACTCCGTATACCTGGTATCAGCCCCATCGTTAGAAAGGTCGTCGTTTCACGCTTTGCCCGAACATTTTCCGCACTAATCGGAGCTGGTGTGTCGATTATTGAATCATTGAACATTACTGCACATGCAGTGGGTAACGTCATATACGAAGAATCCTTGACAGATGCAGTTGACAAGGTTAAAAATGGTGAACAACTATCTCACATCATGGATCATGACCCTCTCTATCCAGCAATCATCGCGCAAATGCTCTCAGTAGGCGAGGAAACCGGGCACACGGAAGAAGTTCTCGTCAAAGTTGCAGAATTTTACGACGATGAGGTTGATGCTGCTATTAGCAGTGCCAGTTCGATTATCGAGCCTGTCATGATCGTGCTCATGGGTAGCATGGTTGGCCTTATCGCAATCAGTGTCATGGGCCCAATATCAAGTTTGGCCCAAAATGTGCAATAACAGCCAATAACGCCTATGCTAAAGGTTCACCCCGTGGTACAATAACACCATACACATTCGTGGGCATCATGACAAATTTTTTCTATAAAGACAAACCAATAATTGGGCTCGATATCGGCAGCACAGACATGAAAATCATGTCCATTGATTTAAATAAACATCACGTTACAGGTTACGGCGTCATCGATGTCGACCCGCTGCAAATTAGAAAATCATTTGATGAAGATGGCGAATATATTACTAAAAATTTAAAAACACTTCTTGAAAAAAAAATAGTTGGCACACTAGTAAGTAATCGTGTAGCCCTTGGAATTCCAACATCGAGAACATTTTCTCGAACTTTTACGATACCCCCATCTGCCGAAAAAACCTTAGAGGATGCGGTCGCCATTGAAGTTAGTCAATACATTCCCCTCCCCATAGCCCTGCTGTATGTTGACTATGAGATCATTGAACGTAATGACAAAGCATTAACGGTCATTATGAGTGCCGTTCCCCGAGAACTTATTGACAATGCCCTTTCCGCCTGCGCATCACTAGGTTTATCAGTAGCCATAGTTGAACCCTCTATAAGTGCAGTTGCGCGCGTGCTAAAAACTACCGAAGAAGGGTTCCTCCCTACGGTTATTGTCGACATTGGGGCTACTAACACTGATATCGCAGTCCTGGATGGATCTGTCCGTATCACAGGAGGCGTTTCAACAGGAGGCAATACCTTTACTCTTGATATCGCGAAGAAATTAAGCGTTACGCTAGAAAAGGCCCATCAATTAAAAGTACTCAATGGTCTTGCTTCGGGACCAAAGCAAGAAAAACTATCCGCAGCACTTCGTCCAGCACTTCGAGCTATTATTAACGAGACGAGAAAGGTTATCCGTTATTACAACGAGCGTCTGTCAAATGACCATCGCCTCGAACAAATACTTGTTGTTGGTAGCGGTAGCAACATACCTGGTATCGGTGATTTCTTCACCAACGAACTTGTCATGCCAGCTAGGGTGGCTCACCCTTGGCAAAAACTTAACTTTGGAGATTTACCACAACCAGCTAAGCAATTTCGATCCCGTTATATTGGTGTTGCCGGACTTGCCAGCATACCAAAAGGAGCTATCTGGAAATGATTAACCTACTCCCCAGTAAAACAAAACAAGAGATACGTGCCGGGCGTATGAATGTACTCCTTCTGCAGTACAATATACTTAGCCTCCTTGCATTAGTAGCACTCGTTGGTCTCTACTTCGCATTCTTTTTGTTCCTCAATATCGCCCAAGATGCAGCGATAGCTACGAATAATAAAAATGAAGCGAAGGCACAAGATTTGATTAGCATTCAAAAAGAGGCGGATGAATACAAAGAAAACCTCTCGACTGCTAAAAAAATATTTGAGAAAAGCACAAACTACACAAATGTTGTCATTGCAATTACAAAATTAGTACCGGCCGGTGTCCTACTTGATGCCATAACCGTCAAAGACTCTGACATTGGTACTCCAGTTCAATTTTCGGCACATGCAGCTTCAGCCGAAAAAGCTGCTCTGTTAAAGGAAAGCTTCCAAGAATCTGATCTATTCTCTAACGTATTTTTGCAAAATATTTCCAATGCCAATGAATCTTCGAGTACAGGATACCCCGTTACTTTCACAATCAGTGCCCAAATGAATAAGGTGGCAGGAATATGGTAGCAAAACAAGCAAAAGGATTGACCGCCGTAAAACTTCGTTTGATATTGATATCCTCGATGGTAGCCATCTTTTGTCTCGGAGGAGTGTTATTCTGGTTCCTCCGTAGTCAGCTTGTTGAATTCGCTACAAAAATACAAGAGATAAGTGTTGAAGCAAGTACGAGCAACGCCAATGCTACCCGTCTACAGAGTATAGAAAAGATTCTCAAAGACAATGAAAGTACTATAGCAAAAGTTGCAAACATTATCGGTGACAGTGAAGACTACCAATACCAAGAAAAAATACTGGATGATTTAGCAAGGTACGAGGAAAAAACTGGGGTCACCATTACTTCAATCGATTTTGGCGAAGCCAGCGATAGCAGTTTGGTACCAGGGCTTAAAGAAGTCGATATTACAATTGCTCTCGAAAATCCCATCGACTACGAAACAATCCTTCAATTTGTACGCCTCACTGAGTCAAACCTACCAAAAATGCAGATTTCTGATCTTTCCTTAGTCAACTCTTCTGCCGGTACTGGTAAGGTAACTATACAATTCCCATCAATGGTAATAAAGGTGTTCTCACGATGAAAAATTCCCTTAATCTCACTCAATTAAATAAATTCTTGGGCACTCATCATATCTCTATCTATGTTGTTACGATAGCTCTCATCTTTGCAGGAGTCGTATTCTCGTACTATCAAATTATCGATCAAATACTAGGACAGCCTGCCTCTCCAAATGAAGAGACGATTACCTTTGATAAAGAAACTATCGAAAAAGTTGAACAACTACACCCAAGTGAAGACAACCAAACAGAAATTGACTTGCCAGCATCACGACCAAGCCCATTTACTGAATAATTGATATACTAATAGCACATATGTTAGTCAGCGGAACCCAACTCATTGACATGCCCGTTATGAGCCTCCAGACAGGCAAGGAACTTGCTCGAACGCACACTGTAATTATTAATCCTCATAATCTCACTGTCATCGCATACCTCGTTACCGGAAAAACCTTAGACTATGACCCTTCCTACTTGCGAATTGCCGACATCCGTGAGATCAGCAATATTGGCATAATCATCAATGACAGTGGCGAGTTTATTGGCGAAGACGACATAGTCTCTGATAAAAAAATTTATGAAATGGAGTTCGAATTACACAATAAATACGTTGTTGATGAGCACAAAAAGAAGGTTGGCAAAGTTAGTGACTATATCATTGACATAGACAGTTTTGTTGTTCAACAACTCTTAGTTCAACGCCCTTTGCTCCAAAGCTTCAAAGACAATGAACTTCTTGTCCGTCGCAGCCAAATCATTGAAGTAACTGATGACCTAATTGTCATTCAGTCAGGCAAGCATAGAGATTCCGCAAAGCTAAAAAAAGATAAACGTTACACAAATCCATTCCGACAATCAACACCACAACCCGAAACTATCAAGATTAAAGATTAAACATCCGCGGCCACTGCTAATGCTGATTTGATGTCATCATAGGAAAATCCTTGCCTAGCAAGATATTGGATCAACTTTTGTTCGTCAGTATGTTTCCCCTTTTTTTTGGCAATAATTTTTTGCAACTCTCCTGCATTTGTTCGACTGGATTCACCTAAGCATTTTTCGATAATACTTTTCTCGACACCCTTTGTCATCAATTCTGCCTGTAATTTTCGAATACTGGTTCCTTTGCGTTGGTTGCGATTTTCTACCCAAAAACGTGCGAACTTTTCATCGTCAATATAGCCCTTGCTCTCTAGTCTATCAAATACTCGAGTGGCCACCTGTTCACTTACGCCTTTTTTCTCGTTAATTTCACCTGTTTTACGATTTCTTGTTTTTGTCGTTCGTGTTTTTCGATATAGATAATCACTTACCTCTCGCGATGAGTGAGGCCGCATTAAACAATATTCAAGTGTTCGTGTGTACAACTTTCCAAATTGGCTCTCCGTTTCAAATTCCAATAGTTCTTTTTCGCTATATTCCTTATTAGCTTTGATTCCCAAATCGCCAACCTGAAAAATATCTAATGAAAAACGATACTTACCATCTACCATTACATTGACCCTATTCGGGTCTCTTTTTTGAACATTAATCGCAGTAATCTTCATAAAGATTTACCTGCAAAAAATTACACCTCTTCAGCAACTTTTGCTCGAACTTTTTTCTCGATTTCAGCAAGAACTTTTTGATTCTCCTTCAGATATGCTTTTGTGGCTTCTCTACCCTGGCCAATCTTTGCATCAGCATAATCAAACCATGCGCCAGATTTTCCAACAATCTCGTGTTGAACGGCGAGGTCTAGAACATCACCAGTGTTACTGATACCTTCGTTATACATGATGTCAAATTCGGCAAGGCGAAAAGGTGGAGCAATTTTGTTCTTAACAACTTTTACTTTTGTTCTATTGCCTATGATATCCTCACCACTCTTGATCTGTCCAATACGCCGAATATCGAGACGTACTGATGCGTAGAATTTCAAAGCGTTACCACCAGTTGTTGTCTCGGGATTGCCGAACATCACGCCAATCTTCATGCGAATTTGATTGATGAAAATAACTGTTGTCTTTGATTTATTGATGATGCCTGTTAACTTACGAAGTGCTTGACTCATTAATCGAGCTTGAAGCCCCATGTGGCTATCACCCATATCTCCGTCAATTTCAGCTTGTGGCACTAACGCTGCAACCGAGTCAACAACGACCAAATCAACCGCACTCGATCGAACAAGTGTCTCGGCTATTTCTAGTGCTTGTTCGCCATTGTCCGGCTGACTTACCAATAAATTATCAGTATCAACGCCAAGTCTCTTGGCGTACGATGGATCAAGTGCATGCTCTGCATCAATAAACGCCGCAGTGCCACCCTGTTTTTGGATTTGTGCAATTGCATGGAGTGTTAAAGTAGTTTTACCCGAGCTCTCAGGCCCATAAACCTCAATGATACGACCTTTTGGGTATCCACCACCAAGAGCTATGTCCAAACTGAGTGCCCCAGAAGGAATCAATTCAACGTCTACTTTCTGCGCTTCACCCAGCTTCATGATGGATCCATCACCAAATTGCTTGGTAATTTGATCCATCGCCAAGCCCAAAGCCTTTAGCTTTCCTTCACTCTGCCCATTGCTCGCATCAGTCGTAGCTGATTTATCGGCTTTTTTCGCCACGTCAGTAATCCTCCGTATTTAGGTAATTGTCCCATTATACCAAAGCTGTGTGTTTTTGATATAATAGGCCTAATGAGTTTACGAAAAAAATCACGTCAATCTGGCTTTACCGTTATCGAGCTCTTTGTCGTTGGAATTGCTTTAGCCCTTGCAGGTGTACTCACCTATATACAAATGAACAATCTTGGTATCGCTGCAGACGATTTGCAACGAAAAACTACCATCAATGCGATGTATTACGCGCTAGAAGAGGTGTACTATAAGGAGAATAAATTCTACCCAGCAACACTCACAGCAAAGACCCTCCCATCAGTTGATCCTCAATTGTTCACCGACCCGGACGGCTTTACGCTCGGTGCAGAAGTCTTATCAGAAGACGAACTGACAAAATTAATCGAGAATGGTGACGCCGATGAAGATTTGCAACAACGACTAGCCTCAATAAGCCTTGGAAAAAATCCAAACTACCACTACGACGCAACCGACTGTAACACAAAAAATGAATGCAAAGGCTACACCCTACGAGCCGACCTTGTAAACGAAGAGCAGTACCTCAAAAAGAGTCGCCGCAACTAAAGACTAATCGTCCTAGCCAATGGGTCGACCGTTCTTGAATGCCTCTACGGCATTGTGCAATGTTGCGACTTGTTTTTTCGGATTCTCGACGTACTGAAAGCGATACGTCGTTTCTTCACCCTCGGTACTCAAACGAATAGAGCCATAGTTAAATAACATTTGAAGAATACCGTGCTGAGTATAGCTAACATCTTCAATGTTCACCAAGCTAACCGTTTGTTCTCTATGTGCAAATAATGTTTGTTGGGTTTCCTGAATGACGCTCTCGTTTGTCAAGATAAACCGATTCTTGTAATACACGTATGCCACGACATAAGCACCGAGTGATATAAGACCGGCAAGCGAAAGTGAGGGCATTACAAATGAAGCAAGCGACGGCCTGCCGCTTGGCACAAGAGTGGGATAGTTAACAAGACCTACAACAATGAGCAGGATGAGCAACGCCGCAAAACCAACAGGTATATAAACCCCGATAGGATGTCTTTTTACGACACTAATAACAAATTCACCATCAGTCAAATTTAATTTTGGAAAACGTTTAACAGATTCTTTATGGCGACGTATCGTTGAGTCACTCAGCTTTTGTTTTATTGGTTCAGCAGCGCGAGCAATGTGAACCGCTTGTTTCAATGCATCTTCATGGCTTTTTTGGTGCACTGAATCCTTTGGCGGATGTGCATATAATGGCCGACCATTCGTGTCATAAGCAACCGGCTGACTATAATCGATGTTCTCATCATGGTTCATATGCTTATTTATCCAATTCTTGTTGTTTATCTTTACCAAGATGCTTTGCGCCCCTAACTGTAACTTGACGCCCGCGAGGCGTTCGCTCTAGCAGTCCAGTTTGCAAAAGATAAGGCTCTTGAAAATCTTCAATGGTAGTCGCCTCGTCACCCGTCAGCGCCGCAATCGTACTAAGCCCAACTGGTCGATGTCCATAATGGTCAAGAATGCTACCGAGTAGTCGTCTGTCTGCAGGATCAAGCCCCAATTCGTCAACCTCCAACATCTTGAGAGCACCTACTGTAGTTCTGGTATCAATGATTCCATCACCGTTTACATCAGCATAATCTCGTACGCGTTTCAGCAAACGATTGGCAATTCGCGGAGTCAGACGTGAACGACTGGCCAGCATAGTTGCTGCTTTTGCGTCAATCTTACTCTCGAGTAATTTTGCCGCGCGTTCAATAATCTGTCTGATTTCTGGCTCGGAATAAAATTCCAACCGATGGGTCAAACCGAATCTATCGCGTAATGGTGCCGCCAGTGAGCCAGCGCGCGTCGTTGCGCCAATGACCGTAAACTTTGGCAGATCTAGCCGTACGCTTCGTGCTGCAGGGCCCTTACCAATAACAATGTCTAGTTTGAAATCTTCCATAGCGGCATATAAAACCTCTTCAACAGAACGATGCAAACGATGAATTTCATCAATAAACAAAATATCACCGTCAGCCAAATTCGTTAAAATACTAGCGAGGTCACCTGCACGTTCAATTGCAGGACCGGATGTCACGCGAATGTTTGCGCCCATCTCGTTTGCAATCACTGTCGCCATTGTCGTCTTGCCAAGTCCTGGCGGACCATGTAGCAAGACATGGTCAACAGGTTCCCCCCGCTTCTTTGCAGCCGTAATCGCCAATTGCAAATTTTTTTTCAAGCGTTCTTGACCAACATACTCTGAAAAGCGCTGGGGACGTAGCGTTACTTCAATCTGCTGTTCGTCAGTGTCATCGTCGTGCGATGACGTATCGACAATTCTCTCAATAGCCATACTAAGCTCTAGTATACCTGAATTACGCTTTGAGTGCCTGGGTCACACGATCAGCGGTCGATAAATCTGTCGGCACACCTTCAAGCGCCCTGGTTGCATCAGCCAGGTTATATCCAAGCGCCATCAATGCTTCAAGTGCTTCATCACTGTGATTAATTGATTGCGACATGCCAGTCAAGCTACTGTTATCGTATCGTAGCGGCATTCCTACTTTTTCCTTCAAATCAACAACGACTCGTTCGGCGATACGCTTCCCTATACCACCAGCACGTGCAATAAACGTTGCATCACCGCTCGCAATTGCATTGCGAACGGCTTCACTCTCATCAATCGATAAAATCGAAATCGCAGCTTTGGGACCAACACCTTGGACAGTAATTAATAACTCAAATAGTTTCTTTGCAGCAAGTGCTGAAAATCCAAACAATTCCTGCGATTGCTCACGCACGTGATGATGTGTATATAATTTTACTTGTTCGTTTAATGTTGCTTTTTCATAGTCACTAAAAGCAACGACAACTTCATATCCAACACCATTTACATCAATAATCAATGATCCGTTAAATTTTTCAGCAACCACTCCACTAACATGCGCAATCATAAAATTCAGTCCTCTCAGTTTTAAGCGTTTGTAATTATATAGGAAAGAGGTAACGACGTAGCCTCTTTGAATTCGGTACTATCCGGCGTATAGACTGCAGTGATCGTATGTTCACCCTCATCTAACAGTGGGGTGATCAGTGATGCGGCACCATTAAGTACTTGGCTGCTTCCCAGTTCATCCTCGCCATCGTAAAACGTTACCGTCCCAGTAGCATCCGTTTCAGAGAGAGAAGCCGTAAGTGTCACGCTCTCGCCCACCTGCGCGCCATCCTCGGGGTCCGCACTCAGCGTGACTGTCACGTCGACAGCAGGTATAGTAACAACTGGTTTCGGGGTTGGCTTTGGAGCACTGACGCTGCAACTCGTACTCGGCAAAGCATTTGATAAAAAGTACTCACTAAAAGTTTTGCCCGAAACGGCCTTGTCTGCAAGACCATAATTACTACGACAAATATTACGCTGGACAATGCCGGATACGACCTCAAACTTTGTATCAACGCCAGCCATAATTGCACCCATCGCACGAGTAAATATCGGACCAGCCATAATCGATCCGCCATTGTACATAGGCGCGTTATTATTGTTCCCTACCCAAACACCTATTGCCATATCTGGCGTATAACCCATTGTCCAAGCATCACGAGAATCATTGGTTGTACCTGTTTTTACTGCAACCTTTTTGCTAGCACCCGTTATTGAATCAAACACGCTCAATGTATTCCCAAAAACAGATGCGCGCGACGCATTGTCGGACAATATATCTGAAATTAAGAACGAACCTTGTGGACTCATTACTTCCTTTGATGACTTTTCTTTTGCCTCAAATACTCGATCATTGTACTTACTATCGATACTCTTGATGATTGACGTTTCGTATTGCTGACCTTTGTTGGCGAATGCCGCATAGGCATTAGTCAAGTCAAGTAATCGAACCTCTGCCGCACCGAGTGCAAGCGATAATCCATAGTCATTTTTATCGCTAATCGATGAAAGCCCCATGCGATTTGCTGTTTGAATTGCCTCATCAAGGCCTAGTTTTTGCATTACCTTTACGGCGGGGATATTGAGCGACCAATTGAGCGCGTTACGGACAGTAACATCACCGCGGAATTTTCGATCTGCATTTTGTGGAGTATAGCCCCCGCCAAAGTCAGTTAATTTATCATCGAGAACCGTTGCAGGTGTTATAACACCGTTAGCAAGAGCCTGAGCATAGTAAATTGGCTTAAAGCTCGAACCCGGCTGACGATCTGAAAGTGCAACATTCACCTTGCCAAACTTTTCATCATTCCAGTCATAACTCCCTATTAAGCCGCGCACCTCACCAGACTTTGGATCGATCGCAACCGCCGCGGCATTCGAACCTCCATTTGCCCTAATAGTTGGCATATTCGCAGCCGTTGCATCTTGCAATGCTTTTTGTACCTTTGCATCGAGCGTTGTCGTAACACGATAACCGGTACGAGTTACTGTTTCCTCTCCATATTTTTCATAGAGTTCTGCCAGCACCATCTCTGCGAAATGTGGCGCAACACTGTCATTAATTGGTGAGCTGACCTTTTGATATTTGAGCTTTTGAGCGAGAACCTTGTCCATTTCCTTTTGAGTAATATAGTCATTTTCGACCATCCGCGACAACACAGTCTCTTGTCGTTCATTTGCATATTCAGCGTTACCGCTAATGGGTGAGTAGAGGCTTGGCGCCGGCAGTAAGCCAATGAGCATCGTTGCTTGCGCAAGATTTAATTGACTCGGTTTTACGCCAAAGTAAACTTGAGCTGCTTGTTCAATGCCGAAGGCATTTTCGCCAAAGTAAACCGAGTTGAGGTACATCTCTAAAATCTGGTCTTTGGTGTAGGTATTTTCAATCGCAACAGCTATCGAAAATGCTTGATACTGACGTAAAAAGCTGCGCTGACTAGATAAAACAGTGATCTTTGCTAATTGTTGAGTAATTGTTGATCCACCAAAGCTACCACCGCCATTGAGGAGGTAGCCGTACACCGCCCTCAACGTGCTAAGTACCGAAAAGCCACTATGGTCATAAAAATCCTTGTCCTCTGCAGCGATGAGCGCCTCTTTGACTGGACTTGATATCTTCGAGAGTGGTACTAATTTGCGATGTTCGGCCCTGCCAGTAGAATAAACTTCTGTTTTGCCATCAGACGCATACAACACAATCCCCGTATTGTTTCGGTTCATCAGTCGGTCGATATCGGCAATATCTCGTGCAAAGTAGAAATATGTCAGAATCGGTATCAGGATGAGAAGCGCAAGAATCGGCGCAACAACGACAAAAATCCGCTTCTTCCAGCTCAACTTGCGCCACCAGCGAAAACGACTCTTTGCGTGCCTTTTAACCCGCTGAGCGGGGGTAACACGTCGAGTGTATTTTCCTTGACGTTTCATTAGCTTAATTATACCAAATTTTACAATGAAACTTATTTTTACCAGTGTTATCGATTCATGTACGCATGAGTGATTGCCGCTGCTAATGCATCAGCACAATCATCAGGTTTAGGCACTTCGCTCAATCCTAGTTGTAATTTAACCATCTCTTGAATCTGTTTTTTATCAGCCTTACCGTATCCGGTTAATGATTGTTTGATTTGCTGAGGAGTATACTCCGCTATGGGCAATTTTGCTCTACGGCCCGTCAGCATCGCTACTCCTCGAGCTTGCGCAACACTAATCGCAGTCGTAATGTTTTGCGAAAAGAATAGTTTTTCAATCGACATCGCATCGGGTTTTGTTTCGGCAATAATATCCGTCAAACCCTCAAATATTTCCTCTAGACGCTCATCGAGCGGTGTATGCGCCGGAGTTGTTATGACTCCAGCAGTAACCAATTTGGATTTGTTTTTTGCAAAATCAATCACTCCAAAACCAAGAATTCCAGTTCCAGGATCAATACCAATAATACGCACGGTTAATACCCGCTAAAATGGTCGGTGTGGACTTGAATAACATCCATACTATCAGCCATTTTCTTTACTGACGTTACCATTCCTGGAGGACCAGAGATATATACACTATGTTTGGGAGTGGCGTACTTTTTTAACAGCTCGCTCGTAACCATTCCTTCTTCGCGCTTCCAGCCAGCAACTGGCAATTTCGCGGTATCAGAAGTCACGATGATAACCTTGACGTTATAATGAGCTAGCCTTTTTGCAAATGCCACATCATCGGCAGAATTGACTGCGTACAATATCGTAATATCGCGTCCTGCTGAATTCATGGCAAATGATACAAAAGGTGTAATGCCAATTCCACCAGCCACACAAAGCAATGGAATCGAGCGATCCTTTGGCATAATAAAATCACCTGCAACACGAACACCTTGCACTGCTTGCCCCGTCCTCAGATCAAGAAGTGCATCCTTGTACGTACTGTGCTTGCTGGGAAAACGTGTTGCGATACTCAGCTGCTCATCGCCCGGCTGACCGATTATTGTAAATATTCGACGCGTACCGCGAAAGTCTGCTTTTGCATGAGGTAATGACAACTCGACGTATTGTCCTGGGTAATACGAAAACTTTGGAACGTCAAACGTAAATTCATAACTATCCTTGCCCTCTTTCTTTTTTGACACAAATCGCATTTTAACAGCACGACGAATGCCAACATAAAATGCCAGCGCATTACCGATAATAAGTGCAACTGCCGGCGTTGTACTGACGCCAGCGTATTGAATCGGCAATGCTACCAATACCGCTACGACTGCTGCAAAAACAAACTGCTGTCGACGAGTCGACGGCAAAGTAAGTGGTTCGCACAACATTACACCAGCGAAAAAAACAAGTGGCCATGAGGTTAGCGACAGCCAAATAAGTTGCGGCGAGAGGTTGCCTTCAAAAATCAATCTGCCAATAATAATAGCAATCGCTGTTGCCAAAAAAACAAATGCCATCGACATTTTTTGTGTTTTGTACAAAATTAACAATGCGACAACTATCGTTACCGGAAGGAGTGCGGGCGATGCCACCCACCATCCTGCAAACGCAAAACCCGTAACACTTGCAATGACAATTGCGATTGCAGCGGGATTAAAAACATGTTTGCCTCGAACATTTATTATGTACTTTGACGCCATGGCAATGATTGCCACAATCGCCAATTTTGCACCATCCAAAAATGAATCGGGGGGAGAAAACAACAATGCCAAAATAAACCCTGTAATGATTGCCGAATCAGCGTGCGTTTTGACACCAAACAACCATCCCAAAAAACGATTGCTACTATACGCCGACAGAACCAATACAACCGTGCCCGCTACAAATCCAATAGGCGAGTAAGGTAAGTACCCCACAAGCATCAACCCTGCCGCCACAACGATGATTGTCAGCAGCCCCATGCTGACGAGCTTGTACATTGTTAGATAGCCCAGTAATGCATCG
The DNA here is from genome assembly GCA_030429445.1 of bacterium. Classification (GTDB taxonomy): domain Bacteria; phylum Patescibacteriota; class Saccharimonadia; order Saccharimonadales; family Saccharimonadaceae; genus UBA2112. Next base: position 99,662 of record JAUIFG010000002.1, read on the forward strand.
AGTCGTTGGCGAAAATCATTCATACATATAATTGTCCCACAAAACTTTTCGAATGCTCAATTTTTCCACCCGCGAATAATCGCACAAACTGAAAGTCGGCCATATTCACCAGCTTGTCGGCACTAACAAAAAATAATGCAGTCGCCAGACCATCTGCAATCATTGTGTCACCAGCGACAACCCATGTTGCAACGACATCACTTGTTGGCTCCCCCGTTCGTCCATCAAGTATGTGATGCCAGCCATCACCCCAACGACGCCGATTACTAGCAGACGCACACAAACTTGCATTGTGCAGTGGGTAAGTGCCTACTACCTTTTTTGTGTCGAACGGATTTTCAAGCCCAATCGTTTGCGTGTCACTTCCCTTATGTTTTATGTCTCCGCTCGCATCAATAACATATTCCACGATACCAGTCGCTTCTAGAATGGTAGATATTTTATCCACCAGATAGCCCTTGCCCGCAGCACCCACATCCAAAATAATCGGTTCTTTTATCACGATTTTTGAATCCACCCACGTCATAACTTTATCCCAATCAGGCACAGAAGATGGGGCAGTAGGGGATAGGGAGTAGTCTTTGTCATAACCCGCTGCCACCAGCCCCCCACCAACCAACGGCGTCACTGCCCCGCTAGTTGCTTCATATAATTGTCGGTAAAAATGAGCAATCCTAGAACTATCATCACCCAGATGAAATGTGCCGTCCGTCTGACTAAGTTGCGTAATTGTTGAATCATCACGAAATCGTGAATATGTCTGATCAAACGCTTCAATGCACTCGCCTACCTCATTTTTTGTTTTTGTAGACAAATCGTTGGCCGTTTCTATTGACCAAGAAGTTCCAATGGCCTGAAATCGCCAAACAGAACTAAGCTTTTGCTTCGTTTTTGATGTCTTCGAGGGCACTATTAAATCCGATTGGCGTCAATGATGATCCCGCAACACGGCTGAGGTTGATTTCATCGATATTCTTGCCTTTGACCTCATCACCAAAGCCAGAAGCAAATCGTGACTGAAATTCCTTTGCCTCACCAGTAATTGCATTTTGTGTAATTGTCGCACTCGTCACAACGCCATCTACTAGTGTCACTGACAGGTCAATTGATTCTGAACCACCAGGTGTAATGTAGCTACCTTGTGCATCATAATTGCCGTCTTTGTAACTAGCAGGTTGACTGTCAGTCGATGGCTGCACAGATTCATCTGAGGTATTCGTTGTGGCGGTTGTTGTCTCTGGTAGCGCAATCGAGTTATCACGCTCGGTATTGTTAGATGCGACAAACACAGCAGTTGCTGCGATTCCCAATAGTGCAACAACGAGTATCCCAACTATTGCCTTATTTGTACCTGTACGTGATTCATTCATATATAGTTCTATTATACTAAATAAAGTAGCCAAAAACGGAATAAGTTATTTTTTGAAAATACCTATTAAACGACTCCAGGTGTTGGCCATCTCTCGTCGCCATTCCCAACCAGCATAACCACCTGCCAAGGCGCCGACACCACCCAGCGCCCACCATCCCGTAAACACCATATCGCTATCACTAACAGCCTGAACCTTGTATGCAGCGTCCGGTATCGATCCTGTTTCTTTTTTGCGACATCGATTTGTTGCTGGATTACGCTCTTGATTTGCAGCACATGGTTTGAATGATACATTCGCTGTCGCCACATTACGACAACGATTCGTTTCAGGGTTTCTATACTGACCAATATTGCACGGCTTTAAGGTTGACGGAACGATACTATTCCGACAACGATTCGTTTCAAGACTGCGATACTGGCCTATCGCACACGGAACCAATACATTGACGACTTCGATGTTACACCTTCCCGTTTCAAAGTTGCGATAATAACCACTGTCACACTCGGGATATTCTTGATCAATATTCTGAGTCCCCGGTGTCAACTCATACGTTTGTAGCCAGCCTGTGTCAAAACGAGACCATGATGTTTCTTTGTCTAAGTCACTATAGGTCTGAACGTCTGTCTCAACAAGTCCATCTGACGAAAGTAGGTATACAGTGCCCGTTGTGGTTTTTGTTAACGTTAGATTTGTATCTGCAATATTTACCTCAAAGTACTCGCCAGGACCTAAATTAACCTCATCAAACGCATATGTATTACTATTTCTGTTTGTTTGCAATAAACATCCCGCTATAGATAGCGTCTCGTTGGTTGAATTATAAAGTTCGATATACTGTTCATCCAAATTCGCACCGATTTCGTTTATAACCACACCGCTACAATCGACTGCAACTTCAATCGACTCTAACGCAGGACATTCTATACCCAAAGACGGCGTAGGAAAATCGTTCACATAAACTGTAAACTCATACTTTGTATTACGCTCTTCTGGATACCATAACTCGTTGTCTACAAAACATCTTTGTAGTGAATTACCTGCTGGCGGAATGTCTGCTGGCTCAACGTAATAATGATAGCCAGATTCAATCGACACATCACCCCACGCAACAACGTCAATTAACTGGCTCGTCTCTGCCGTATCGATAATCTGAACTTCGCCCTTGGAATTATTCAAAGCATTTGTAAATGCAACAGTGTACTCACGTGGCTGTGCAAAATGACCAAACACCATGAATTGTTTTGGACCCATTGTGATGGTATCTAAATTCGCAAGTGTTACATAATTCGCACCACCTCCTCTGTATCGAAGAAGAAGGCCACTCAATTCTAGCTCCTCATCACTAGGATTATATATTTCTACAAATTCATCAGCATCAGCAACTTGAAGTTCAGTAATAACCGGCCGTACTTTTGTGAATTCAGTCTCAGTCTCAACACCTGCCGAGGCATCTGTGGGCTCAACTTCTAGCGCACTAACGGCAGGAATAGCAAACAGTTGACTACACGCAAAAACAAGCGTAATAAATATCCTTATACCTCGCATAATTCTTAGAATATAGCGTGACTAAATAATAACTGCAATCTTAAGCTCTATTCAATATCTGCAGTTATGTCTGCATTCGTATGGACATTCACAACATCATCCAAGTCATCCAGTACATCAAGAACTTTCAGAACTTTACCTGCAGTTTCTTCATCCGACACTTCAATTGTATTCTTTGCAACATATTGTAAATCAGCGTCTTTCACTTCTAGGCCAGCATCGGTGATTGCTGTGCGAACTTTCGCTAAATCTTTTAGTTCTGTGTAAACAACCAGTTCGCCATCTTCCTCGACAGCGTCCTCTGCTCCGGCATCCAGTACGGCCAATAGCGCACCTTCGCCAGTCGCTGCAACACGAATCACACCTTTACGATCAAACTGGAACATCACACTCCCAGCATCGGCTAGGCGTCCGCCATTTTTTTGCAATGCATTTTTCACTTCGGGCAATGTACGATTGCGATTGTCTGTTGCAGTCTCGATGATAATACCAACCCCAGCCGGACCCATGCCCTCGTATGCTACCTCTTCGAGTACTGCCGCATTCTTGTCATTTGCACGATCGATAGCGCGTTGAATGTTTGCATTTGGCATATTTGCCTGCTTTGCTTTTTCAATCGCCATTGCTAGTGCGGAATTCATCTCGGGATCAGTTCCACTCCGTGCGGCAATAGCAATCATGTTGCCAATTTTAGTAAAGACAGCACCGCGCTTTGCGTCTTTTGCGCCTTTCTCTCGTTTGATTGTTGACCATTTACTATGTCCCGACATACTACCTCAAAACTTTTACTATCTGTTATAGTAACATATTTACCGCTCCGTTGCGTCAGCCAGTGGCCGTAGAGAGATCTCATCGTAGTAATCAAAACGGGGGCTATTTTGCTGGCTAAACTTTAATTTAGATCGATATGGCAGTGCTGTCGATGATCATAAGCGGCATCACCATACCAACCTGTCTGAGTACCACCTGGACAGCCATCTGTACTTTGTATAATTGTTTCAAGTCGATAATACGAACCAGAGATAAGGCGTACGTATGGACCAGTGGTGGAGTTAACTGTCCACTTCGACGAATTGCTTGGTGGCGTCCCGACTTTGGCAAGCTCTGTCATGATAGTCGCACCGGTGCTTTCCGCCACGCTATATATTGATGCCGTATTTGTTGACAAGCAACTACTATTTGGAAAGCCAGTTCCCAAACACCAATCTTGATTACTGGGTCCGTCACCACCAACCACCGGATCTGGATAATCACCAAATTGCGCTTTATACAGTTCATAAAGCTTATGCCATGCCTTTAGCTCGCTAATGGTCGAGGCTGTTTTTGCCTGTGTTGTAATCCCCGTATACGCCACCGTAACAATTGCAGCCAATATACCAATAACCACAACAACTATTAGAAGTTCAACAATGGTGAAACCTCGTAACTTCATTACAAATTGATTATCATTAATAATGCTCACGCTTATTATTATACCCCCCCAGGATTTATAGCAAAATAGCGTACATCCTCTGCCTACTCAACGATATTGCTATTACGTAGATCGTATTTCGTGACGCGCCATAGATAGATGCAGGCAACTATCAATATGGCGTATGCAGACCATGCCATCCATGATTCAATCTCGACAACTGTCAAGGCCCAGGGTAAGTTCGCAAAATATTGGGCAACGGTGGTCATGTACGATAAAAGTATTTGCGCAGGCAAACCTATCACGGTTGCAACTGCTGGTGCAAAAATTGCGCCAACGCCCGCAAGAAACGTCAACAACATAGCTAGTGGTACAAGTGGCAGAATCAAAAGATTGGCAATGACCGCAACATTACTAAACTGCCCAAATGACAATATCAAAATAGGCATGGTCATGATAGTTGCACTCACCGTTTCGCCCATAATCTGACGAATCGTTCCTGGTTTTTTTGTTCCAAAAAAATATCGTTGTAAAAGCGGAGCGAGAATCATAACGCCACCAAATGCAGCAAAGCTCAGTTGCCAACCAAGATCACTCCACGCATATGTTGGATCAATCAGCACGGTCACGGCGGCCGCAAATGGCAAAAGCACCAATGGATGAAATCGACGACCGTAATACCATGCGGCCAGACTGAGCCCCGCTACAAGTCCCGCCCGCGACATACTCGGACTTGCTCCTGTCACCGCAATAAATCCAACAATCATAATACTCGCGGATAGTGTTGCGAGGTACTTCGAAACTTTAACGAACAACCTGCGTGCCAAACGAACCAATATCGTCAAATTATATCCACTCGCCACGACAACATGAGTCAGTCCTGCGATTACCAATGCCTGGTCTAACTCTGGAGGCAAAGCGCGACGTTGACCAACTAAATAGCCCAATCCCAAACTTACTTCTGGCTCTTTAATAGCTAGCCGAACATTGTCGCCAAACCAATCACGTGCACGTCCCGCAACATCACCAGGTTCTGGTCGAAAAACGGATACAATCTTGCCACTCGACATTGATGCCGAGAAATTTCCAAAACCTTCACTCAATCTGCCACTAACGGTTACGACATCACTCCGCTTGACAGTGCTCCCGCCAGTAATACTTATCCATATTTTTCCTGCGAATGAATGGCCGTCAATCATTACATCATTCATTCGCAATAGCATTTCGTCACGTTTGCCAATATCTGGATCATCATTCACTCTGCCCGTTATCGATACGGTCTGACCAATCAAATTTTCATAAACGACGAGTTGAGTTTGCAACCCTGATCCTCGCCACAATCCAATTACCATACCCGCAACGAATATCAGCGGCAACAACCATGCGAAACGTTTCCACAAAACAAACACTAACAATGCTACTCCAGCAAGCAGCCAAGATAATGAACTAAACATTCCTTGTCCCAAAGTAGGAACGACCGCGGTCCCTGAAACAACACCAACACAAGCTAGTGCAATCAACCAAGACGAGTGAACCTTCCGCTGCAACCGCCATATCCGCATGACACATATAATACATGATGTGTCATACTGAACCTATGAAGAATCTGCATGTTTATGGTGGCAAGACAGCTCTCGCCGAAGCGGTTGCTTTTCGTACTGTCACAGTTTTGCGACACGCTTTGCAAAAACATGGTGACGCAGTATGGGTGCTGGCTGGTGGGTCAACTCCACTTTTGGCATACGGTACGATCGTATCAAAATATGCAAAATCTATCGACTGGACCAAGGTCACTATCGCCATGGGCGACGAACGCATGGTTCCAGCCAAAAGCCCGCACAATAACTGGCACACGATTAGCGAAATTCTACGTGATCTACCAACAAAAAAACTCAAACCAGACTCTACGCTATCGGCCAAGGAATCTGCCAGGGATTACGAAAAAAAACTACGCACTCTACCCGAACGTCACAACGGACTGCCTCGTCTTGATTTAGTGTGGCTCGGCGTGGGGCCAGATGGCCATACGCTGTCGCTATTTCCGGCCCATAGCAGCCTACTACCAACAAACAACTTGGTTATCCCCGTTCACGACTCACCCAAACCACCTTCTGACAGAATCAGCTTGTCGTTACGCGCACTACTAGGTGCTCGATCAGCAATGATTATCGCAACCGGCAAAGATAAACAGGCCGCCATGACCGATGCACTTGCAAAGAAAAACCTGCCCATCGCGCTCGCCAATGACATTATCACAACTCACAATGGTTTGGTTGAATGGTTTGTAGACGAAGCATCTTCTCCGGAAAACTAAAAGTATAATCACCCGATGTGTTAATTGACAACTCCCCTATAAATTGTTATATTTACTAAAGTTTTTTAACACAAACGGGTCCATAGCTCAGCTGGTTAGAGCACCTGCCTTTTAAGCAGGGTGTCGTGAGTTCAAGCCTCACTGGACCCTCCACGAAAGAACCGTCCTTTTCGGACGGTTTTTTCGTGGAGTACTTTCCCGAGAATAGAAAAAATTATGTTAACTACCACGTTGCAGCAACTGATCGTACCCATGTGTTCGCTGCGATACAGACATAGACGTAATTAGAATCAGCCGCCCATTGCCCAGGAATACCCGTGGCTGATGCACTGCCAGGTACAGATACCTTCACTCCAACCGGATTACTATTAACCTGCAACGCACCCGCACCTTGTAGTTCGAAGTTAAAGCCTACGTCAGTGTCTGCTCCATTGATGTCCCAGCCAGCATTGCCGGATTCTTGCCAGGATTGTATTGTGCCGGTGCCTTTTGTGCGCAGGTTAAGGTCTACGTTGGTATCGGCACCTTGTGCTTGGATGGTAGGTACGTTTCCGGCAGTTGTATAGATTTGGAACTTACCTGAACCTTTTGGTTCAATGCTGATGTTTATGTTTGTATCGGTACCGGCAGCTGTTACTTTGGGAGTTCCTGATGTAGCGGCGTTTAGGAATCGGACATAATTGACTGCACTTGCAGTCGGGACAACATCAAATGCGGTGTTGCCATTGGTGTCTACGAATACAGCAGCTCTTAGGGTTTTGTTGGTGAGGGTTTGAGTACTTGAAACATCTACTATTTGGATACCGTTGGCTTGGACGACTCCTGCGCCCTTAGGAAGCAGATTTATTGATATGTCTGTATCGGACCCGCCAACGCCTATGATGGGAGTACTTCCAGTTTTTCTGTTGTATAGGTTGAAGTAGGTAACAGGGTTTGCTTCTGGCGTGATACGAATCATGTCTGCACCGCTTGTGGAGTCTTTGATTGTATCTATGTTGGGTGTGGTGAGGGTTTTGTTGGTGAGGGTTTGAGTGCCGCTGATAGTGGCGACTTCGACATAATTAGCCCTGACCACACCCGTACCCTTTGGTACTAGATCGAGGGAGATATTCGTATCACTACCCGATGCAAATAACTGAGGTCCATTCGTTGTTGTATTCGCATTTGCCTGTAGATAGTTCACTGCGCCCGGTGCAGATGAAAAGAGGAAAGATAGCAAACCATTCGCAGGATCATATACATTGCTTATTTTTGGATTGGTAAGATTGGGATCGGTAAGCGTTTTATTTGTGAGGGTTTGAGTAGACGAGATATCGGCTATTTGACGACCAAATGCCTTCATGCCATTTGATGATACGTTGTTTACCGTACCCGTAGGAACTGCGGACTGCCAGGCCGAATCTTGTTCATAGGTGAATGTGATGCCTGTGTTGGTTGATCGGCGAGACAACTCGTATACATCAAAACCGCCATACGTATTGGTCTTTTTTATCCAAAGCTCCATGTCGGTGGACCAACCACCTGATATAACTTTAAAGCTATCGGTAGAAATCCGCTCACTTTGTGAAGGTGCCGATGTAATCTCTACCCGAACCGTAGGGTCAGCACCGGAGCCATTTGAGCGAAACCACGCCGACACAATAGCGGTCTCGCCAGTACCCGTAGATGCATTAAAAGCCAGTAATACAGATACGTCCTCGTACTCAAGCGTGCTCATGGAAACCGTGCAGATTTTTGCCCAAGTATTTGCCCCGTCCTCAACTCCGGTACCACCATGTTGTGTGTAAGCCACTCGCCTAGAGACACCCGTCAAAGTATTGCTATCAGAACTAATCGTCTTATTCGTCAGCGCCTGCGCACCAGAAGTAGTCGCAACCTCAACGCCGTTAGTTCTCACTATCCCGGCACCTTGAGTAGAAATGTTAAAATCAACGTCCACATCAATACCCGAGCTACTGAGCTTTGCGGGCTGTCCTGAGGTATTCTGATAAACGCGTACGCCTGAATTACCTTTTGGAGCAAGAGTCATCCAAATATCAACGTCATCCCCCTCCGTCTCTAGTGATGGCACTCCCCCAGCGGCTCGGTTTTTGATGACAAAGTTATTTACTGCCGAAGCCTGACCGGAAAGGTTAAGAATCGTATTATTATTTGTATCCTTAATCGTACTGACAACTCTTGGATTGCTCAGCGTCTTATTTGTCAAAGTCTGTGTATCCGTTGTACCAACCACCGTTCCGGATGGTGCAGCAACCGAACCAAGAACACCTGAGGTGAGCGTAGCGAGTCCTGTGCCTGTTGCACGTTTGAGAGTTTTACCTCCAGTGCCAGAAAAGAGTACTACTTCGTTATCAACGGAAGAAGCAGTGTTAGTTGAAGCATCGCCACCAACAGGAGGAGTTGCCCATGTTCCGTCACCACGCCAATACGTTGATGATGATGCAGAAGTGCCAGAGTTGAGGTTTGTAACAGGGAGGTTGCCGGTTACGCTAGAAGCAAGGGATACATTGGTGATGGTATTGTTATCTGCATCAATGGTTTTGTTGGTGAGAGTAGCGGTTGCTGCGTTCTTTGTGGCATCGCTAGTGTTGTCTACGTTGTCTAGGCCAACGTCGTCTTTGATGAGAGTAACAACGCCAGTTTTGGAGGCAACGCTGGTGACGGGGGCTATTGTATTGAGCTTTGTTTGAACGGCACTAGTTAATTTTGTTTCAGCAATAGTTCCATCTGCCAAGAGAGTGTTCGTGATGCTGCCACTTGCGATAGAGGCATTAGTAATTGTATTTGGGGCGATAGCTGCACTTGTAACGACATTGTCTTTTAACGCTCCGTTTGCTTTGTGGGTTTGAGATAGGTAATCGTTAAGAATATCACCCCATGTACCATTGTCTTGACCGGGAATCGGAAGGCGAGCCATTAGCTAGACGCCTCCGAATAATCAAAGGGAAGGAAACGAGGCGAAAAAGAAAATTGAGGCACACTCAACTGGAACCGAGATACATGCAGCCTCTCTTTTTGTCTATCTCTAATGCATGCCATGACTTGCACCCCGGAATAATTTCCTTACTTTTATGTGTCCATTATTAAGTTTATAGCATGAGTGGTATAGGGGTCAAGAGAAAGAATGCATATAGGTTATAATGGACAAGTTATGTTAATTATTGGTCACCGAGGCGCAGCCGGACTTGCGAACGAGAATACTCTCGAAAGCTTGCAAGCAGGCATCGACGCAGATGTAGACATGCTGGAATTTGATGTCAGGCTTACGTCTGACAAAGTCCCCATTCTTGCACATGACACTAAACTACATGGTCATCGAATCAGCCAGACAAGGTACTCAAAACTACGAAAAGCCGGTCGAGTCACAACATTGCGTGATGTTTTGGATAAATTATTTGGAAAAATATATCTAAACCTCGAGTTTAAACCCGTCAACGGAGTAGACATTATTTTTGAACTTATAAAAAATGAGTACGTAAAATCCCCCAATGATTGGAACAACCTACTCATTTCATCGTTCCATGCGTCAGTATTGATGCGGCTCAGGCAACGCAGCCGCCACATCAATTTGTCTTTTCTGCACAGCATTAATCCTTTTTCGTTCATGATTTATAATCGAAAACTACATCTGTCAGCAGCAGGATGGCATCGTTTACATTACAACAAGCTATCCATCCAACTCGCAAAAAAGATGGATATATTTACTTATGTATACACAGTGAACCGCCCAGAAACAGCGCTGTTATTTAATCATCGCAAAATAGACGGTGTTGTCACCGATTATCCTGATCGGATCATCAAGGCACTCAACAAAAAAAATAAATAATCCGCTACTAAGCGTGCTTTAGTTCGTCTAGATGCTCGCGGATTGATAGCGCCGCTGTTGCGCCCTCACCAACCGCACTCGCAATCTGCATCGTGGCGCCACTTCGCACATCACCACTCGCAAATACACCGGGCAAATTCGTTTCTAATTTCTGGTCTGTTTTTATCAAACCAAGCTCGTCAAATTCAATTCCGCTACCTTCGAGAAACTGCGTGTTTGGTTTTAGCCCGACAAAGATAAATACTCCGTCAGTCTCAATCTTGACGTCTTCACTGCCTTTTTTTGCATTCACATGTGTTACCTTACCGTCAGTCGCAACGATTTCTTGCGGAGTAACACCTAAATGAATCGTTACTTTTCCTTCATCGACAAACTTTTGCAAATCCTTCTGCAACACTTCACTTGCTTTTATAGTACTCCGGACGAGCAAATCAATATGAGTAGCGAACCTCGTTAAAAAAATTGCCTCCTGTACAGCCGAATTGCCACCGCCAACAACAACTAAACGTTTATCACGATAGAATGCCCCATCACACGTTGCACAATAATGAACACCTCGCCCATAGAGTTCTTTTTCGCCAGGAATACCTAATTTGTTATAATCACTACCCGTTGCTATCAAGACCGTTTTTGCCTGTACTGGTTGGCCATCGACAACAACTGTCTTTGTCTTGTCATCATTTACCTTCAACTCGCTGATTTCACCGAACTCAATCTTTGCACCGAATCGTTCAGCTTGCTGTTGCAGTTCACCGGCAAGCTTCATACCTTCAACACCCTTTGGAAAACCTGGATAGTTATCGATGACATCAGTTATCGCTGCCAAACCACCGATAACACCTTTTTCATAAACAACCGTCTGAATGTCTTCGCGAGTCGTATAAACCGCCGCTGCGAGAGAGCTGGGACCTGCGCCAATCATGAGTGTATCTAGTACTTCTGTCATATCTTTTTCCTATACATAATATAGCATCTTATTTCAATTCTTTTACTTCAACAATGAACATTAATGGGCCGAATGGACGTCCTGATCCATCGTCTTGATCGCCATATGCTTGTTCAGCCGGTATAGTCAACTGTACCGTTGAGCCAACTTTGACGCCAGTTAGCCCTTTTGTCCAACCCTCAATAACACCATCCAACCCAAACTCAATCGGAGTTGTCACGCCATCCTTGTTCGAACTATCAAAGATAGCCCCATCCGAAGTCCACCCAAAATAATTTGCCGAAATAGTTGAATCAGCTTTGAGGACTTTTCCGTCACCCTGCTTGAGTACTTCAACTTTTAGCTCCGTTACCTTGTCTGCATTGAATGAAGTTGCTTTGTGACCATCAAGAGGTCGATTTGCTTTTTTAGCTTCTTCTTGCGCTTTTTGAAATTCCTCCAACTGCTTTTGATAATTTTCCTGTGCGATCCGTTGATCTGTTTGTTGATTTTGATTCGCAACTACTATGATAAAGAATGAACCAATCGTTCCAACCACCATAACTACTGCAATAACCCAAATACCTATACGCTGAGCGTTCGATGTCGCCATGAATAACCTCTCCTATTCGTTTATTCTTATTATAGCAAAGTTATTTCGATTTTGGTGGTGTTGGTGTAAAGTAATCGTCTTCTACTACCGTCTGAGCGCGCCACTGACTAAATGCTTGTCCGAGGGGTAGAATATCGTGATAACCAACAAAATCAGCAACCCGACGAATAAGTGCCGCAACCCAGCCGTACAGTCGCAAAAAGCGCCACTCGAAAGCCGCCCAATTCTCACCGACGGGAATAACCACGGGAGGTAACACAGGTTTGTATTTCTTTGCCCTTTTCCCGTTTTGCCGACGTTCCATATTTTTTGCAACAAAGAGTGCATCGTGTAGCGCAGTCTGAGCCAAACCACTAAATGGCGTAGCGGCATTATCGCCAATTACATAGATTCCATTTTTTGTTCTCATTTGTGAGTCAACGACAACTTTACCGTTTTTTGCTAGTTCAAAATGATCAGCGTTTGCTGCAAAAAATGGGTTATTCGCAACGCCAGATGTCCATATAATCGTATGGCTCTTAAGTGGCTTGCCGTTTACAATCAGGCCATCTGCACTTGCTGATTCTACTTTTTTATTCAATCGAACTCTCACGCCTATTTTTTCAAGTCGCTGCTTTACCTTACTGCTTGTTTTTTCGCTCATCTTTGGCAATAATCTCGGCATTGCCTCCAAAAGCGTAATACCAACTTTGCCATGTGGTACGCCATAATGACTGCAGAGTCTCTTGATGAATTGCCCCATAGATGCAGCCAACTCTATACCCGTCGGACCACCGCCTATAATGACATATTGCTTTTCAACCTCGTGATCCTCCGCAATTGCTTTGTATAAATGATGCTTGAGGCGCATGATTTCTTGCTCAGACTTGATGCCATAGGCGAAATCATCAAGACCTTTAATTCCAAAATACGTCGTCACCGACCCAAGCGCCATGACTAATCGATCATAATGATAGACGTTTCCTGTATCGCTTGTCAGCGATTTTGCATCGGGATCAACTTTACTAATGTTGTCAATCACGATCTTAACGTTTTGTTTATCAGCAAAGATTGTCCCCAGAGGCACCCATGATTGCAAATGGCTACGACCTGTCGCCGTCCCATAGAGTGCTGGAAAGTATTGAAAATCAGGCTTATCACTGATGAGTAAAATCTGGTTAGAAGTATCACGAGCCAACTCTAGTGCTGTTTTTACGCCACCAAAACCACCGCCTACTATTGTAATCTTCATTACTTACATCATAAGCAACATTGTCTATTACATCAAGTAGCCACCGGCTCCGATTGCAACCATCGTCACGATCAATACATAAATTGAACTTTTGAACATACGTCGCGCCCATTCTTCGTCCGGTTCATCGACATGCGCAATGCCATTAACTGCCCAGTATAGTCCCCCAGCCACCATGGCAATGAGATATGGATTACAAGTCGCCCCGACAAAGGCCAGCGCAGGCGTCAACGCCAAAAAAACCAAAACCCAAAACAGCATCTGGTGACGCGTACTGTCATTGCCGTATTTAACTGACCAAACCGGTAAATTAGCCTTTTTGTAATCATCCCTACGAAAAATTGAAATCGCGTAAAAATGCGGGAGCTGCCAGACCATCCACATTGCGAACAATACGACAGCGACGACATCTACATAACCCGTAACAGCAGTGTACCCTGCAACTGGAGGCAAAGCTCCGCAGACTCCGCCAACAATTGTACTGAGTGATGTTGTACGTTTTGCAATACCGTATATTACTACGTACCAAACATACGCCACTAATCCAAGAATTGCTGTTAACATATTCGTCAAAACTAATAATGACCAAAAGCCAACAATACCGAGAGCAACCGCAAACATCACAGCGCTTCGCACACTGATATTGCCAGCCGCGACTTCGCGACCCTTGGTGCGCTTCATACGCGCATCGATATCACGATCGATAACGTTGTTCGCAACACACGCCGATGCGATAACGAATGCAATGCCTATCACAATGCCAAGAAGCGTCTTTAGCTCAAAACCAAATGCGCTGGAAGCCAGGAAAAATCCTGCAACCGCAGCCAAGATATTACTTAACGTAATACCGGGCTTTATTAACTGTAAATAAGATTTTGTTCGTCGTTCCATGCGACTATTCTATCACTATAGACGATTGGACTTGTTCCTTATTCTGGTTTTCTGTGATGACCGCCACTATAACCATCAGCGTGTTTTAGTGCGCTCATCATTGCGAGCAAGCCACGTTGTTCGGTATCTTCGATTGGAACTTTCACGCATAGTTTTTCTCCCACGCCAATGTCAACGCTCTTATAGGCAACAATCTGCTGGTCTTCATCAGGATAATTAATTTTAACACCGTAATAGCACTCAACTTCTTTGTTGTCAAAACCAGTATATTCCATCCTTATTGCCAGCAATGCTTTTTCGGCATCTTCGACATTAAATGGGTTACGACCGTCAACCCTTATCTCAACATACTCCGGTGCATCGAGCGCATAATATGATTCCAGCAACGGACCAATAAGCGACAAGTCATCATCTGTGAGTTTTAAAAACATAGATCGCACATCAAGAGTTTTATATTCTTGTTCTACCTGACGAATTGTAAATAACTGATCCGCTTCGTCAAACAGTTGAAGTGCGAACTTTTCGTACTGTGATAGATAATTATAATTATCCGGCGCGTTCTCTAATGACATACTATAACTATACAATTTTATGTTTATTTTACAAGTTAAACGGCCGCCTCGTCACATAATTATTCCAGACTGATTTACTGGCCACGATAGAGTTTGATCAAGAGATATTATTTTTTGATCCTGCAGTTCCTGCAAGCTTGCTAGCTGGCTGATTGCCAAATCCAAGTCATCATTCGTGAAGCATCGAGCTGGCATACGCAAATCATTCATTTCTTCTCCAACAACACGAGTATGCAACGTAAAACCGTTATCTTTATTTTCCTTCAGAACAGCCAATATCGTTCTGATGCCATTACCCTCCCGAAATGTCTGTGCGACGTACAACTGCGCACTGGAATCCACCAGGCATACAGAATTTAACGCATCAATAAAATGACGAGTAAAGTCTGATCTGTCGAGTTCATCGCGAAA
Organism: bacterium; assembly: GCA_030429445.1. Lineage (GTDB taxonomy): Bacteria > Patescibacteriota > Saccharimonadia > Saccharimonadales > Saccharimonadaceae > UBA2112. The sequence goes on from JAUIFG010000002.1 coordinate 114,774, forward strand.
ATAGACACGAATGGCATCCAACAGTTCACCAGACGCCTCCCTGTCACGCCGAGACTGGTCATATAGTTCGACTTGTTTGCCCACATTGTCACCGAGTGGCTCTGCCATAATGATATACTATAATACTTTTTATAAATTTAGCAAATAGTGCTACCGCGGCGTGATGACCGCTACTCCGTGTAATCTAATCTATAGAAACACTCTTGCCTGATCGTATTGGCGTATCCAGTGACCATTCCACCCGGACATGCAGTACCAGCCGGATACGTAGTGTACAAACGAGCGTCTGTATCTGATCTATACCAAAGAAACGGACCCACGGTCTCATACGTATATTTTGCAGAGTTCTGAGGTGGCGTACCAACGGTTGATAATGCCGTTAACAGTGTCGTACCGGTAGATTCAGCAACGCCATAGGACGATGCACTCGAGGACACATAGCAATAATTATTCGGGAATCCCGTTCCTAGACAATACCCACCCAAAACATTCGCACCCGGCCCACCGCCAGTTAATGGCGTTGCGGACGGAGCGGGATAGTGACCGTTTACCGCCCTATATGCTTCAAACAGTTTTTGCCATTGCTTGAGTTCGCTGGTGATGGCAGACACTTGGGCTCTTTGTTGGATGCCAGTGTAGGCAACAGTAACAATAGCTGCAAGAATACCAATGACGACAACGACAATGAGGAGTTCAACAATGGTGAAGCCCGAATACCTATGTTTTCGCTCAGCTTGTGTCTGTTGAGACTTTGATAACATTGATTTTATTTTAGCATAAGCATAAAGATATTAGTTCTTTCACCTGTTTTTTGCTACCACTAGATTCTCAGAAACCTTTGTCGTACTCCGTCAACATATATTGGTTTTTTTCAGTCGGCGAAAAATGCATCATACGTTCGTTTAGGTTATTCATTATCCAAATAGATCCAACGACAATAATAAGTAAAATGAGTGCCATAAACCAAAATGATAACTGCTTGAGTCGAGGGCCAACCTCATCGTCCAGGTGTAAAAAGTACAGTAATTGCACGGCCAACTGAGTTGCCGCCAATACACCCAGCACTACGAGCATCCAAGGATGAGTCTCGTTGTTTATGACCAAGAAATAGGCAACCAACGTCAATGCCAGTGATAGCGCAAAACCCGTGATGTATTTTTGCATCATCATTTTACAATCCCCATTAGATACACGACTGTAAATACAAATATCCATATCAAATCAAGGAAATGCCAAAACAAGCCAAACAATGTAAGTTGTCTGGTAAGTTTGTCCGTGATACCCCGACGCCAAATTGTTAGTGCAAGAACGCTTAGCCACAATAACCCGACGAAAACATGGAGTCCGTGCATGCCAACTAACGCAAAGAATGCTGACAAAAAGGCACTCGCTTGCGGACCGTGACCCTCACCGATCAACTTTACAAACTCGCTCACTTCAATAAAAAGGAACGCTGCGCCCAGCACAAATGTTGCCAACAATCCATACAAAACCTGTCGTTTGTTTTTTGTTGCTAGGCCTATCAAAGCCAAACCGCAAGTAAAACTGCTCGTTAGTAGTATCAATGTCTCCGCTAAAACCAATGGCATTTCATATATGTCACGCCCCGCCGGACCGCCCGCCGTTGCATCACGAAGTACTGCAAACGTTGCAAACAACGTCGCAAACAATAGACAGTCCGTCATCAGGTATAGCCAAAAACCAACCGACGTTCTCGACAACAGACTCTTGTTTTCGGTTACAGATTCATTGTTCATGCCTCTGACCCCCAAAGTTTCTTTTCAGTTACAGCAATTTGTTTCTCAGTGATAGTTCGTTCAACGTTCTCACGCATGCCAACCAAAATAGCCAGTAGAATTGTGGCTATCAAACCAATAGCCGCCAACCACCACATATGCCAAATAACAGCAAAAGATCCAACAAACACAACTATCGCAATAATTGGACCAAAACCACTGTTTTTAGGAACCAGAATATCCGTATAATTCGATAGCCGTTTGCGGCCTGATTGCTTGAAAGACCAAAAAGCATCACGTCCATGCACGACATCAAGGGTTGCATAATTATATTCTGCGATGGGCGTTGACGTAGACCATTCCAATGTGCGACCGTCCCATGGATCAGAATCACAGGCGAGTTCCTTACGCTTCCAAACGCTGTACGCCAATTGTAAAATCTGAAAGAACACACCGAGCAATATGAACATTACACCAACACCCGCAACAATAAACAGGCCCTGCCAACCCAAACTTGCGTCATAATGATCCAATCGTCGCACTGCACCCATGAGGCCTAGAATATAAAGTGGTGCGAATGCCAGAACAAATCCAACCAACCAACTCCAAAAAGCAGCAATACCCAAGCCCTCGTGTAAGTGAAAACCAGTAAATTTTGGCCACCAATATGCCAATGCGGCAAATGCGCCGAATAGCACGCCACCAATAATCATGTTGTGGAAATGTGCGACGAGAAACAGACTATTATGAACCTGAAAGTCTATACCGGGCACCGCAAGTAAAACACCGGTGACTCCACCAATGGTAAACGTAGTAATGAACCCCATAAACCACAGCATTGGCGTCTTAAAACTAATTCTGCCCCGAAACATTGTAAATAGCCAATTGAAAACCTTGACGCCCGTTGGAATTGCAATCACCATCGTCATAATGCCAAAGAATGCATTTACATTTGCGCCCGCACCCATGGTAAAGAAATGATGAAGCCAAACAGTAAACGACAAAACTGTAATTGCCATAATCGCCCACACCATACTGGTATAACCAAACAGTCGCTTGCGACTGAACACTGGAACAATTTCAGAAAAGACGCCAAAAGCAGGTAGTACTAATATGTACACTTCCGGATGACCCCAAGCCCAAATTAAATTGACATACATCATCGGATTTCCGCCCAAGTCACTCGTAAAGAAATGAGTTCCAATTGTGCGATCAAGCGTCAGCATACCGAGCGTCGCCGTCAAAATCGGAAAGGCAAAAACAACGAGCAACATACTACCCAAAACTGTCCAGACAAAGATAGGCATTTTCATCATTGTCATACCTTTTCGACGCATCGTAAATATCGTCACGAGGAAATTGACGCCCGACAATAAACTGCCAATACCCGCCACTTGCAAACTCCATATCCAATAATCGACCCCTGTTCCAGGACTATATTCCAACGTACTGAGTGGCGGATATGCCAACCACCCCGCTGCCGAAAACTCACCCAACGCCAGACTGACATTCATCAGTGCCATACCAGCAAAAAATAGCCAAAAACTAATCGAGTTAAGTAGCGGAAATGCTACATCACGTGCACCAATCTGTAACGGCAAAATTAAATTTATCAGACCAAATATCACGCCCATCGCGACAAAGAAAATCATTATCGTGCCATGTGCCGAGAAAACTTGCTGAAACAAATCTGCCGTAATTGGACCATCTGCCGTTGTCGCAAACAATGCCTGTTGTGCACGCATCATAATGACATCGGCCAAACCCCGAACTAACATTATTCCCGAAACGGCGATATACATTACACCGATTTTCTTTGGATCGAGCGATGTCATCCATGTGCGCCATAGCCACTTCCAACGCCTGGTGTATGTTAGCAGCCCTATGATAAACAACACTCCCAGCACTCCGCCGACTGCTCCACCTATTGTCACTATATTGTCGGGTAACGCATCTAGACTTAGTCGCCCCAATAGCATGCTCCAATCAATGTTCATGATTGCCATACTCCCCAGTAAAACCTATTCCATGATGCATATACTTATTCAGTACTCTATCATACAAATTAACATCGTGCAGATGAAAGTACTGTGGCGAATCACCGGCACTTGGTATCGCCAATTGAGCATACGAACCTTGGTCAATATGAGCATGATTAATAGCATTTCTCACGCTCGCAGCCCATTTTTCAAATTCATAACGATCATCTACTGTTTTGGTCATGAAGTGCATATCCGCAAAGCCCTTGCCATTAATATTACTATTGCTACCTCGAAACTCACCTGGCTTATCGGCAATCAAACTCAGTCTTGCTGTCATGCCATTCATCGCATAAATCTGTGAACCAAGACTCGGTATCCATAATGCGCTCATTGGACCATCGCTCGTAACTTCAAAGTTAATAGGAACGCCTACTGGTATTTTGAGAACATTGACTGAAGCAACATCATAATCAGGATACAAAAACAGCCACTTCCATTGCATCGCGATGGCCTGAACACGAATCGCTTTTTCGTCGGATACAAGTGGTTTATAAGGATCGAGTTGGTGCGTACTTACCCATGTCACAACGCTCAGTATTCCTATGATGACAATGGGAATCCCCCACCACAGACCTTCAATCCATCTGTTGCTGTCATGATCGGGTGTATATTTTGCCCGAGTATTACCTTCGCGGTAACGCCACGCAAACCCACCAATCATGACAAAAACTGGCACTACAACAACAGCGCTCAAGGCAAGCGTAAATAACAACAAGTCTTTTTCGGCCATAGCAATTTCACCTTTTGGATTGAGTACAGGGATGTCCAAACCTTGCAAAAGTATCGTCACCACGACAGTCGCCGTAATCGCAATAAACAACAACCCACCCGTTATGAGCCATGGCAAGATAGATTTCTTCCTCCGCTTTGTCATGCTTGTGGTTCTATAATAAACCTTCATGAGATCTACGCCAACCCCGAGATATGATATGAAAAGTTTCATACACTACTAGACTATATGCTATGATACCCCTATTAATTGCGAGGAGTGAATTCCATTTCATTAGAAAAAACAACGACACCAGAAGGTCTCCGTATTTATGTAGATACGATACCTACGGCAGAAACAGCAAAAATTAATGGTTTTGTTGGCGTAGGAAGTGTGCACGAAGCGAATAAACTTGCCGGTATTTCACACGCCCTCGAACACTGCGTACATCTCAGCACTGATGCATTTCCCGACGAACAATCACTAAATGAATTCACTGGCATCAACTCCTTAATTGCCAATGCCAGCACAGGCTACAATTCTACCTCATACTATGCATCGGGCCCAGAAGTAGAGCCAAATATCAAGCGCCTGGGCGAAATGCTTTTTAGGGCTACCTTCAACCCTACCCTCATTCCAAACGAAATGCTCACAGTCACTCGTGAAGGATACGAACTACGCGACACTGTAGACAGCCTCCATGATATTGCCTCTGACTATGCACTTTTTGGGAAACCGTACGGACGCAATATAGGAGGTTACGCGGACAGAATACAGTTCACGCCTGAACAGTTACAAGAATTTTATAGGCGTCATTACGTCGCCTCGAACATGGCAATAGTTGCCGTTGGTAACGTTCGCCTAGAAGAAGTGTTGCGGCATGTCGAAAGATACTTCGACCAATCCCACGAGAAAAAAATCTCTATAGAATTACCCGAACCAAAACATTCGGGTGTCAACAGTACTGGCCTACTAAGTGGAACTTCGAGCGCCATGATAAAAATTGCGTCACCGATGATGCCATCATTTGTCAAAAAATATCTAGAAAACAAACCGGCATATGAAGCTGCGATTGCAGCAATCAGCGCACTATCCTTTACGCGTTTTCGTACAGATACCGGCATCTCGTATGATGTTCATGCGTCTTTTCATGATTTCAATGAGCCCTCTGCTTGGTCGATAACAGGTAACGCTACGATTGACCCTAGCAAAATCAAAAAGGCTCGTTCAATATTCAAGGATGTTTTGAGTCGTACAAACGATAGTTATAGCGAGATGACGATTGCATCAGCGATTGGTGGCACAAAAGCTTACATCCTCAGTCAAATGGATTCAATTGAAGATAGAACTGATTTGTACGTTCAAAACCTAGAACATAATACCGAACCCATTGATCTACAAAATGTCGTAAATACCGTTCGTAACCTTTCACACGAAAGCGTTAGAAATGCCATCGATGAAATCGTTGAATATATAGACGAACACCCCCCCATATCTCATGTCACAGGACCCAACAAGGCGATGCAATCTGTCGACAGATTATTCCAAGTAAACGAATTGGCGTAACCTACCGGCTAAACACTCTCGGTGCTCTGTCCGGATCATTGTTTTCATCTTATGCTTGCACCCCTCTAGTTGCTTGCTCTAAACTTATTCCAAATGGAACACTTTGACGAATCGCAACAATGCCCCATATCTCACATCAATACAACTAGCGACGATGTTGTTCTGTCGACGAATTGGAACTACTTGCAAACAATGAAGATGAATCAGCTCGCCCCTTCTCCAAATATTTCAACCGTCACACCGCTCAATGCAGATAGAGCTAATCGTCGTTTCGTTCCCTGGTTTTGGCCCGATGACGAGCTGAGCAGTTCAGTTAAAATTCGCCAAAAAGCTTTTCTAAATAATCAAGATAGGGTTCTCGAAACTGCGAATGATGATCCTGTTGTTCGTGCAGCGTCGCAACAACTTTTGTGGCTACAGGCACAATATCTTAGTGAGCGTTTTCCCGAAAAATACTCCATTGAACAAACTCGGAAATTCGGTAAGATTATCGTAAACAAAGCAAACGAAAACAAAATTGATAAGTTTAGTCTGCGCCCAGAAAAGGACGATTGGCATCCGTTAGCAATTAGTGGAATGCTCGGCCAGGAAGATATATGTATCGTCCGACGAAAAAAGAGTGGACGACAAATACTCGTCGCAGGATTTTTGGCATCACCAACTAACTGGAATTTATCTGATTTTAAAGATGCAGATATGGACACGATCCATCAACAAGTAGATGGATATAGCCAACCCGTCGAAGGTAGAGACAAGTACCGGCTCAAAGACACTGTCGATAGAATGCTCGAATCTCTAGGTGAATATCCCAACGGAATCATTTGTCGAAACAACCAGTTCGTTGAATATATACCCACTCTTGCACGTGAACCGAGTGATGATCCAGAATTCAAAAAGAAAAAAATTACAAAAAATCCAGGCGATAATATATTCTTGCGAACCGAGCGCGAGACTCTCACTCGTCTACCAAAACCATACGATGATTTCACTGTATTCACGATCAAGCCTCATGTATTTCGCATGTCCGATGTTCGTTCTTTCCGCGGTGTAGATTTTGCTCGTGCCGTGGTGACGAATAGCGTCTTGCGTTCGGCATTAAAACCCAACGAAGAAACAAATGAGAAGGATAGATTCGATTTTACTAAACTTCTCGAGAAATACTTGATGGCGGAGAACTAGAATGTATATTTCTGTTGATATGGGAGGTACGAATACGCGTGTTGCAGGTGCGATTGACTTGATCGACTTTGATCTGGTAACCCCACCGATCAAACATAAAAATACAGGTGACTACGAACAAGATTTACAATTTATCATTGATTCGGCCAATCGATTGAGGGGCCGATATGCGATTAGCGCCGTTGGTATTGGTACGCCAGGCACGCCAAACAGCGATAGAACACGTATCGCCTCGGCTATCAACCTTCCGCAGTGGAATGATCAACCACTATGCGAGCCAATTGAACAAGCGCTCAACTGCCCCGTCTATTACGGCAATGACGGCGAAGCGGGAGCACTGGGTCATGCCTACTATGATGCTCATGATGATACGGATTTTCATTATTTGATTTGGGGAACTGGTATTGGTGGCGCATCTATCACGCACGATGAAGCGGGTGGCGTCGAACATGTCAAAAAACTACACTGGGAATCACACTTCCGCGAATGGGAAAAAGCCTGTAGCGGCAGCTCTCTTGCCAAACGATATGGCCAAGCACCAGAATCATTCTCCGACAAAAGGTGGCGTCATATCCTGCGAGAATTTGGCGCGCATATGATTACATACGTTAACACATACAATCCGCCCATGATTGTCTTTGGCGGTGGATTAGCAGAAAAACACCAATATGCTATTTATGACGCTGGGATTACAGCCCGAATTGATACCGCTATAAATAAAAATAGTATCTACGGTGGCTTTGGCTTGATTCGTTTCGCGCAAGAACACGGCCTGCCCCTTGTGGATGCAGCAGACGTTGAAGAGTAGTGAGTCTAAACGACCTGAGCACTAAGCTTTTCGCAAACTGCACTCGTTAATGCATCCATAACAGTCGATACTTCATCACCTGTTAATGTTTTCTCATGCGACGTCAATCGAATACGAAGTGTCACGTTTTTTGTATTTCCATCATCAGGCTGATAAATGCCGAGAGGCGTGACTGTGTATTCCAAATCAGTACTTGATAGGTTTTCTGTGATGGCTGCATAAACATCATCGTAGTTCATGTCACGTGACACACTGAGAGTAATGTCGCGATCAGCACTAGGAAACTTGCCTAGCGGACGATACGTCTCGATTGAATGACGCGAAGCATCCAGTAATTTTTTAAAATCAATTTCAAACCCAGCCGACTTCTCTGGTAATTTGAAGTTTCGTCGTATCTCAGCACGATATTCGCCAATCGCACCAATGACAGTATCGCCAACACGCATCAAAGCCCCTCTTTTTTGTTCAAATAATTTTCCTTGTTCGAGTGGTACATAATCAAATTGTGTGCCGAGTTCTTTTGCTAGAAATTCAGTTATGACTTTTGCTTGGTAAAAACCGCCTCCGGCAATAGCAAGGGAAACATACTCCTGCTCAAGTGGCACGCCATCTTTGTCTAATCCGGCCGATTTTTGATGTCCTTTTCCAATCTCGAAAATCGCAAATTTATCATAGCCTGCTCGCACATTTTGATGCATCTTATCCAACAGACTCGGCAAGACAGTGCGACGATAGTAATGCAAATCAGGACTCAGCGCATTTGATAGTTGGTATGCATCATCCGTGCTCTGACCGGCTCGCTCCAAAACATTTTTATGCACAAAGCTATATGTCAAAACTTCATTAGCACCAGCATTGCTGAGCACGTTACGTAACTGAGTCTTGAGTGCACGTCCTGGATCGACAACTGCAGGAGCTAACGTTCGACGAGGCAAATCTTGCGGAAGTTTATCAAACCCATACAAACGACCGACCTCCTCGACAACATCCTCAGGAATCTCGATGTCAGTTCGCCAAAACGGAGCGATGTAATTGACATCAAACGTAAACTCAACATTGCCCAGCAAAGATTTTATCTCCTTTGACGATAAACTCAGACCAAGCCGAGAATTGATAAAATCATCGTCTATCGAACGTGGAGCGTGAACAACCTGTTCACTGAATGTTTGTAGATGCTGATCATCAATAACGCCGCTCGCTTGTGTACCACCAGTAGTATCAAATACCGACTTGAGAGCCAATTCCATCGCTGCTGGAATCTGAAGCGGTGACTGACCCTTTGTAAAACGTGTGACTGCGTCCGTAAACAAACCATGGTTCATGCTCGTTCGGCGAATTGTATACATATCAAAGTTGGCACATTCTAAAATAATACTTTTTGTCTGATGCGAGACTTCAGTGTCACTACCACCCATCACGCCACCTATGCCAATTGGCTTTTTGCCATCCGTAATGACAATGTCGGTCGCATTTAGCTCCTCGACTTTACCGTTTAGCAAGGCGATTTGCTCGCCCTTTTGTGCCAAACGAACACCCAAACTATCACCTACCTTGTCGTAATCATAGGCATGCATTGGCTGACCAGTAACAAGCATCACGTAATTCGTTACATCGACGACATTGTTTATTGGCTTGCTACCCAACCTGACAAGCTCAGCTTGCAGCCATATAGGACTTGGCTTAACACTCACGCCCTCGATAGCAACTGCCATAAAACGAGAGACCTTTTCGGGAATATCGTTTTTTACTTCTAGCTTCAACCTGTCTCTGCTATCAAATTGTGGCGGCTCAATATACCAATCGGGACTCGTAAACTGCTTGCCAAAAATCCCTGCGATTTCGCGTGCAACGCCCAGCTGACCAAAACAATCAGGTCGATGTGTAAACATTTTGTTTTCAATGTCGATAACCGTATCATCCAACCCGTAGGCTGCAGCAAAGCTTGTCCCCGCTTTTATTTCCACGTCGTTTGGCTTCCACTCGTCCCCATCAATTTCCATAATGCCCTCATGCGCATCACCAAATCCTAATTCTCGAGGACTCGCCAACATACCATTGCTCATTGCACCACGAAGTTCACGTGCACCAAGCACAAAGGGCTCAGCCTCATCGAATGTTGAGGGGACCGTAGCACCGGGCGGCAACCACACAGCCAACATTTCAGCACGTACATTGGATGCACCGCAAACAACTTGCACCAAACCCTTTTCGTCACGTTCAACATCCTTTACTGTGCCACCGTCGTCGACTTTGGTAAGATTTAAATGATCAGTACCTTCGAGCGGAGCACATTCAACAACACGAACAACAACAACATCTTTGTATTTTTCACCAACATCAATAGTTTCTTCGACACCGCCCAACTGTTCGTTGATGCGACGCACCAACTCATCCAGTGGCACATCGACTGACACATATTGCTTAATTGTATTCAGACTAACTTTCATCTAAAACTGCCTCAAAAAATCTAACTTAGCAGACTGAAAATGTCGGACGTCCTCGATGCCACGCTTCATCATAACCAAACGATCAACACCGCCACCCCAAGCAAACCCAGTGTAAACCCTTGGGTCAATACCTGCCATCTCGAGAACATTTGGATGAATCATTCCACAACCCAGCAGTTCAATCCAACCGGTCTGTGAACAAACAACGCAACCTTCGCTCTCGCAAAATGGACAACTAAGTGAAAACTCAAAAGATGGTTCGGTGAACGGAAAATAAAACGGATTAACACGAACATCTAGCGACTTCTCATAATAACTCTCCAGGAATGTCTTGAGCGTCGCGACTAACATACCAGCATGAACATCTTTGTCGATATAAATACCCTCATACTGGTAAAAGGTATGTTCGTGTCGAGGATCCAAATCTTCGTTTCGAAACACCCGATCAATCGATGTAGCAGCAATCGGCTGACCGGCATCAAGTTGGGGTTTTAGCTGTTTTATAATTCGGTTTTGCATTGTACTGGTATGCGCCGGTGCAACAAATGGTTCGCTGCTTTTGTCAGCCTCGACCGTCATAAACGTATCGAAATCATCCCGTGCCGGATGACCTGCGGGAAAGTTTAACGATTCAAACATATGATACTGATCATCAATCTCGCGTGATTCAAAAACCATGAAGCCCATGCGCTGCAAAATATCACTCATCTTAGCAATTTCTTGACTGACTGGATGGATTGTCCCCTTTTCAGCTGGAAGGAGCGAAGGCGACGTAGTATTGACGTCAAACGGCGCCGTTACATCAATTGGCGTAACAGTCTGGTCTAGCAGTTCAGCCTCACGCTTGGCTATCGCTGCCTGCAATGATTGCTTTAAATCGTTGAGCGCACGTCCCGCATCGGCACGCTGTTCCGATGGCAGATTTTTTAATTCACTAGCAAACGCCCGTAATTCGGGTGCACGCAAAACTTCATGCGGTTGCTGGCTTTTACTGATACGTGCCAGCAGATCGTCGCGGACGCTATTACTATCAGTCATCTGTTCAAATTATAGATTACTTTACGCTTGATTGCCAGAAGCAATAACAAACCCTATCAGTGCACCAACACTAACAATGACAATCAATACCCAAACCCACGCCAGACTTGTCGTATTTTTTGTGCCTTTTACGAATGCAGAGTCCTCAACCCCATCAACCCTATCGGCTGGATCAGGATTTTTTTTCTTTGCCTTTTCAGCTAGGTCAAGAGCAATACGCTTTTGTAGTTCACTGCGGTTTTCTGTTTGCTTTAGAATAATTCCCATACCATTTAGTATACCTGCAAAGACGAGTTGTGGAAAATCTCAGCAAAAACTCAAACTATCTAGTTGCGCCTGCAATGGTTATGGTATACTAGTGCCATAATTTCTATTAAGGAGGGAATTCCATATGGCTACAAAAAAAGCCGGCTCGGCTGCCAAGACCACCCGGTCGAAAAGCCAAACAAAAGTAACAACAGTACAGTCACAAGCTTCAAAAGCTTCAACACTAAAGTTAAACTTCAAAGGTAACGCATTCGCATCAGTATTTATCGCCGAATTTGTCGGTGTATTTGCGTTGGTGAGCGCGTTCCTTGTAACAAAAGGTGAGCCACTTTACATGGGCTTTGTCCTTATTGCACTCGTATTGATGGTTGGTAGCCTTTCTGGCTCTCACCTCAACCCGCTCGTCACCGCTGGTGCATGGGTAACTCGTCGCCTCGATCATTTAAGTGCTTCAGTATACCTCGTTGCTCAGCTCCTTGGCGCTGGTGCTGCATTTGTATTGATGACAACGTACCTAAACGGCGTACAGCCCGAAGATGCAGGCCTTGTTGCTCAACCACTTCGTGAAGTATTCAGCCTTGCACCTCTATCTGAAGCGAACCGTTGGTTCATCTTCTTTGCTGAGGTACTTGGTGCGAGCCTCTTTGCGTTTGCATTCGCAAGTGTCTACAAAGCATCTGTTGATCGTGTTACTCGTGCACTCACAATCGGCTTCGGCTTCTTTATTGCTGCGCTGGTTGCTGGTGTTGTCGCCAGCTATGTTGGCGGGCAAGTTGCTCTCAACCCTGCAAGTGCCTTGGCGGCATCAGCAGTTGACTGGTCAAATATCGATTGGTTCACTGTAGCGGTCTTCCTAGGTGCGCCACTCGTTGGTGGTGTTGTCGGTTTCGTACTTCGCGATATCGTCGAAACAAAATAGTTCAATTCCAACGATCAATAAACCCCGTCAATTTGACGGGGTTTATTCGTTGTCATTCATTGGCTTGTCGAGCAGAAGTGGCTCGACACTACTGTCGCGCCCAGCAATTTTAACAATATCTTTATCTACCTTACCGAGTTCTTTGTGGGCACTGTTAAAATGATTGACTGTCGTCCCTAGCGAGCTACCAAGCTTTTGCATGAACGTCTCGAACCGTCCAATATGCTGCCCTAATTTACCTACACGTACCTGGATATCCTTGGCTTGTTCCTCGATTTGTAAACTGCGTAGACCCTGCAAAACCGTCTGCAGATATGCCATAAAGCTGGTCGGGCTCACGATAATCACATGCTTATCTCGGAACGCATACTCGATCAAATCTTTACTACTTACGCCCACATTACTAATTAACAAATCGTAGTACAGAGCCTCACTAGGAATAAACATGAATGCAAAATCCATTGTATTTTCATCTGGACGTATATACTGGGCCGTTTCATCGATTCGACCTTTCAAATCAGCTTTGACTTTTTGGAGTAGCCTGTCACGTTCCACCTTGTCTTTTGATTCCACCATACGGTTATAGTTCTCGAGCGAAAACTTGCTGTCGACAGCGAGAACTTGTCCCTTTTCCAAAAACACCACTGCATCCACGATTTTGCCGTCAGCAAATTTGTATTGCATCTGATACTGCTTTGGTGAAAGCACGTTCTCCAATACACTCTCTAGATAGAATTCACCGAACACTCCCCGCTGTTTTGGATTTTGCAATACATTTTGCAACGTCTTTAACTCGGTTGCGACATCGACAACACGACGATTCGTCTCGTCTAATTTTGTCAAACGCTGTGTTACATCTGCAACCAATTTTGCGCTCTCGCTCAACTGCTTTTGGACAGACTTTTGAACAGAATCGTTATTCCGCTCTAGTTTGTCACCCATACTTTCCTGCAGTTTCTGAATTGTGCGATTCAGCTCCGTAACGTCGGTTTTAATCAAATCAACCGACCCCCCTTGTTGCATCTCTCGCATACGCGACAACAAGTGCAAAACAATACCTGTAAACACAATAACAATAGCCAGCAATATTACGCCAAAAACAGTTATATCCATAAACTTATTATAACACTGCAATCCAGCGGATCATGGCAACAACAGGGATAGTAATGAGTAGCACAATAACAACCGAGCGTGGACGAACAAGCCACGAAAACAATGCATACAGTATCGCATATAAGATTCCATACCAAGTAATCGATTCAAACCATGGTAAATCTCGTGTCCAATCACTGAGCGACCACAAGCAAATGACAACTGCAATAATAACAATAATTGGGCGATAAACCCCTAGCTTCACGAGCCCTAATAGTCCAACAAATCCAGCCGCAATTACAGAAATAATACCTGCCGTATTAGCCGTCATTGTTGCACATGTTTTACTAGTTGCCTCACCGCATGGTATCGCAGATAGCGCAACGTCACGCGCAAACAGCATAACGAGCCACGCAGCAATACCCACCACAAAACCAAGTAACGCAACCCGTACCAACTGTTGCGGTTGTAGTTCGATTATGCCTCCCCACCGAGATGATGAATT
>JAUIFG010000003.1 GCA_030429445.1 bacterium
ATTTAATACGTTGGCTCTCTGTGGGCCAATCGCATACATGACGATAAGGCCAAGTAACATCAACAAGCCCATGTACAATACAATTTGGTAATCAGGTCGATGTCGCCTTGTAGTCACATCACCGAAACGCTCCGAAAGACGCTGCTTTCTCATATCACAAAATGTGACCCCCCGTCAGGGCCAATAATATACCCACGAATGCCGCGCCAGTGCCCAGTACCCAGAAACGCATTGTTACTTTTGTTTCAGGCCAGCCAATCGCCTCCAAATGATGATGGATTGGTGCTGACAAGAATACCTTGCGATGCAAATATTTCTTGCTCAAAATCTGCAACGAGCTTGAACCAGCTTCGATGACAAAAACGATGCCGATAACTGGCAGTAGAAAGAACGTATTTGTCATCATAGCAACAACGCCCAGGCTTGTACCGAGCGCAAAACTCCCGACATCACCCATAAAAAATCTCGCAGGATAAATATTAAACCAAAGATACGCTAACAATGCACCAAGTACGGTAAAGCAAAAGCCTGCCAAAAGCTCGTGCCCCTGCAATGTTGCAATCACGCCAAAGGCGGCATAAGCAATTGCTGAGAGGCCACCGGCCAATCCATCCAAGCCATCACTAATATTCACCGCATTGCCCATTGCAACAACGGCAAACGCAAATAATGGAATCATCCACCACCCAATCACCCAATCACCCAAGAAAGGCAAGTGAACGGCATCATAGCCAAGTTTCATAGCAAAATACCAACCAAGTCCAAGTCCAAGCACAGTGATAGCCATAAACTTCACACTGGAGCGCAAGCCGGCAACTCCCCCGCCCCTACCACGAATATTAATGATGTCATCTACCAGTCCGACTAGTCCACCTCCAACCAGTGCAGCAAGTGGCAACCATGTCTCTGCCCTATCCAGGTTGAATAATAGTGTTATAACCGTGACTGTCACTACTGTAATCATGCCCGCCATTGTCGGTATATTGCGCTCAAATTTCTCTTTATGTAGCCTTAGAAAAACTTTTAGTTTTTCACCCGTAGTACTCGTCGTGCGTTGTTTTTTCCAAAATTTATTCCGATAAGCAAAAAAAGTATAAATGGGAGTTAGCAGCATCCCCAGAATAAAAGCTGCGCTACTTAAAAGTAATATTGTTGTGATGTCATCTGTTAGAGCAGCTGCTATTGATGTGCCTGTCATGCTGTTAGCCTTTCGGTTGTAATTTTAAATAATCTATTAACCAGTTTGATATGTCGGTAAAGATAGGAAGCGCATGCTTGCCACCTTCAAGATATTTATCCTTGCCCGAAGCCTGTACCATTATGACATATCTCGGCACGGAGTTCCCGCCATACCCCAGGTAAGTCGCTATAGTTTCATCATTTGTATAGCCAACTCCAGGTTTTAATGTCTGCGATGTACCCGTCTTGCCGCCAATATCGTATCCGGGCGTATCATTGCCTGCATAAAATGCCTTGCGAGCTTTTCGTATCATTGAATGAACTTTTGCTGAACTGCTAGGACTAATGACATTTTCATAGCTACTTTTAGCGGGATCCTCCCTAAACTCACCAATATCCGTTACCTTCCCCGCAATAACCGTTGGTTGATGATACGTACCCCCGTTTATTAATGAGCAAAAGGCGGATGCCACCTGAATCATCGTCAAATTCATACCCTGACCAAACGTCATATTTGAATAACGCACCGCATTACCCTCGACTTCGGTTGGAGGAATGATAACCCCCGGCTGTTCACCCGCCAACTCAATACCACTGATTTGATCAAGCTTGAAACGATCATGAAGATAGTCATACATCGTATCACGCGCACCACGAGTGATACTCTTGCCATCGCCCAGTCTTTGAGCAACAGTCACAACACTCGTATTTAATGAATAGTTCAAGCCAGTCTGCATCGTGATTGTCCCCGTTTCACCGCGCCATAAATTATAAATTACCTTGTCGTCAACTCGAATAGAATCAGTATTGTTATAAGTCGAATTGGGCTTTATAACGCCCTTGTCAATTCCAATCGCCATAGTAAACGTTTTCATTACTGATCCCGGTTCATACGGAGTACTAATCACACTGTTGTTAAACAATGCGGCATTTTTTACCTTAGTAAAATTCTTTGGGTTATAGGTTGGAACATTTGCCATCGCCATAATATCGCCGTTTTGAGGATCCATGACAATCACACTCCCCTCATCAGCCCCGAGCTTTTTTATACCCGACGCAAGTGCCTTTTCAGCATATGCTTGAATATTACGATCAATCGTCAAGACAATGTTATCACCGTTTTTTGCCGGCTTCTTTGTGTTTTTATCGCCAATTGTCAGAGGTACACCACTGACATCAGTCACTGATTCCAGTAGTCCGTCATGCCCGACTAATCGCTCATCGAGTGCTTCCTCGATACCATATTGACCAGCACCTTCATCGTTCACAAATCCAAGTGTCTGAGCAGCCAAACCACCTTCTGGGTAGATTCGCTGCGATACTGCCTGAAAACCGATACCCGACAAGCTCTCTTTTTTTATTAACTCAGCCTGTTGTCTGGATAACTTCGTACCTAGTATTTGATAGCGTGTATCCTTGCGATCCAACAAGTCTTCAATTTTCGGTCTCAGATTTCCTCCAGCTACTTCACGAATCACCTCAAGCACCTTTTTGGGCTCGGTCACCGTCGTGGGATCAACAAACAATGTATAGACCGTCTGGTTCATCACCAATGGCACTATGTCGCCACTGTCATACGCATAAATTTCACCTCTTTTTGCGGGAATAATAAGCGGCTTTATCTGTTCTGCCTCTGCCAGCCTAACGTATTCATCGTGTTTTATAATCTGTAAATAAAATAACCTACCTATAAAAATTGCTATCGTCAAGAAAAGCAACGTTGCAAGGATACGAGAGCGACTACCTTTTTGAAGCGATAGCTCCATTTACTGTCCTATCTAACATACTCGGTTGATGCAGGTTTTGTCGTTGCTTTTGCGACGCTACTACTTCGAACTGTTTCGAGTGCGGTCAAGCGAGCATTCTCAATTTGCAGATCAGTCTTTTTAGTCTCAAGTTCTGCAATCTGACTATCGATTTTTTGAGCCTCATAATCATAGGCTGTTGCTTGAGTAGCCTGGGTTAGATAAACAAGCCCAAGAACTGTCACCATAAGTGCAACTAAAACGGTGTGTGACACTGGACCAAGTTTGACATTAGAGGCAAATGAAACGGTATTTTGATTCCTATTCCATCCCGACTGACGACGACTGTAGAATTGTTGAGTTGTATGGTATGACATGTGGTGGATTCTCTTTTATATTTGTTTTGGATTGCTCGCGTAGCAGATTCAATGTATGCATCAGCTACGCAAGCTGACGAGAGATTTTTGAACTACTCGTCCTCTTGCGGTAGGCTTTCTACTATTTGACGCGTACGGTGACTTTAGTGTCAACCGACTCGTTCCTTACCGGAATATGGATTGGCATGTGGTGCTGCCCCTTCCTGTTTGTTTTAAATTTTCACAGCAGCTCGTAACTTTGCGCTACGTGCCCGCGGATTGTGAACGTCGTGATGTGCTCCATCGATTGGTTTTTTTGTAAGAATTTTCAGCTCGGCTTCATATCCTGACCCAGCCTGCTCGGCAAAATAATGTTTAACTAGTCTGTCTTCGAGACTATGAAAACTAATTATTCCCAATCTACCACCTTTATTTAAAAGTTTTGGTAATAACGGTAAGGTTTGCTCGATCTGATCGAGTTCACGATTTACCGCAATTCGGAGTGCTTGAAATGTGCGAGTTGCTGGATGAATTTTTTTCCAACCACTATAGGTATTTTGCTTGATCAGTTCTGCGAGTTCTTCGGTCGTGCGAAGTGGTCGTGACCTGACAATTGCATCTGCTATTCTCTTTGCCTGGCCAGTCGGCTCTTCGCCATAGTCCTTGATAATGCGCGTTAGTTCACGAACCGACAAAGTGTTAACGAGCTTTTCAGCTGTTACCTCCTGTCGTCGATCCATACGCATATCCAACGGACCACCTTGTTTGAATGAAAACCCTCGTTCGCTCTGATCGAGCTGTGGTGATGACACCCCCAGATCAACTAGGACGATATCAAATTGTCTGCCCTGCTCTATCAACGATTTTGTAGCGCTGACAAAGTCAGTATGCATCAATGTGACGCCATCATCAGAAAACCGAGACAACTTACCAATGGCATAATCGTCGCGATCAACTAGTGTAGCACTCGTCTGCATACCTGTTCTATTCAGAAAAGCTTCTGCGTGACCGCCATATCCTGCAGTCAAGTCGAGATAACTCTCGCCCCTGTGCGGATCTAGCAAATCAAGCGTCGCCTCCAGCAAAACAGGTTGATGCAAATCATGTGGTGGATGTGCTTTGATACTCATTCCTCTATTCTACAACAGAGGATTCGAGATCACCCAACCGATAACAGTGCTTTTTATTTTTGAGCGTGTTTGTTTTTGTATATAAGTTATTGATACCGATGCGTTACTGTGTAACTCATGTATTGGTATCAATTGAGAGACTTATGTGTTGTGAGGTGGAGTTTTTTTGGGAGGTGTGTTTGAGGAAGGTGCTGTGGATCTTTTTTCACTAAATGTGGTTCCCACGTTTTTCCACGCACTGTTACCAGATGGTTAATCTCGAGAGTTTCAAATTTTCAAAGAACAGGCCAAAAACCGTCCTTAGTCAGTCGCATCAGGCTGCATGATACGCCAGTAACTACCAGCGCGAACTGCAACGATGTCGCGTTTTACTCCAGCAAAGTCAAGCAAGTGTTGCTCGATAGAGACCCTACCCTGCTTGACATCAAGCGAGGCACTAGTCTTACCACGACGGAATCTGACATTGACGTCAGCTATCCGTTCATCGATGATACTGCCCGTTAGCTCCGGTTCAACTTCATTGTCCCAAGTTGCTTGAGAGTACATATGAAGATATGGACCAAACCCGCGGGTTAATACGACGCCTGAAGAAAATTCGTCCCGCAATTCGACAGGAATCGTCAATCGACGCTTGTCGTCAAGTTTGCGTTCAAAATAATCTACGCTTGACACCATTTTTCCCTTCGGGTGGAGTTATTTAGTTTTTAAGTGGTGGTTTTTGTGTTTGTTGCCACTGAATCTATCATACTACCCACAACTACCCACTACAACCCCCAATCTTGCATTTTTTGCTAAAATATATCATTTTATCCACACAATTGTGGAAAAGTACTCTTTGAACATTATATATAGGGCTGCGTCAAGCAGCCCTACACAAGATGTATTATTTTTTACTTATCTTTTAAACAAAAAGCTCTTTACTTGATCGTCGTATGCGTCAGTCACCTGGAGAGTTACCCAGCCGACAAGCACAAATAGATTAATAATTAACGACACAATCAATACTGCGGCAAACAGATCTATGTGCGTTTGATGAAAGCCTACTATTTTATTTTTTGTTTTTGATTTGCCCACTTTATTTTTTGTCATGACCTATTTTTACCACACTACTTAAGCTTTGTCGATTATATTATGTTCTAGTCGCCCTAGTGCAAGGTGTAAATCATTACAACGCTCAACATTATCAGGCACGCTCCCCTGCTGTGACGGCAACTCCCGTTCGGGGTTTAAAACCCAATAGCCCTTTGATGGATGAGGTGGGAAATTTTCAAAACTAACCGCCTTATCATCCAGCATAACAATACGCTCAGCAACACCACCTCCAAGTTCATGCGGAAGCTCAAACGAACCGTCTTCCCGTTGCCAGCTACTGATCAGACTCCCTTTGTCTTTTCGCTCCAAAACGATATGAGGCACACGATTAAACCCGGTCGCAGAAAGTTTCATACGCTGCCACAAGGGATTACCATACGTTAATATTCCATAATCTTTCTGATGCGAGTCCAGCCAATGCAAGAGCTCCGCCGCCCCAGACAATAGCATATTCAGCGATTTGCTCTCATGAATATATTTCTTTTCCAATAAATCCCACTCAGCACCTCGTCCAGAATTATTCAAATGGTCACGTACATATCCAGCCGTATCAAATGAATCTCCAAGCCGTTTCATATCCATATCCGCCTTTGAAATTTGCTCACGAGAAATAGCATTGTACTCTTCGCAAACCTCCACAAACACTTCTGTCAGCTTGTCCGAGTCGGCAAGCGTACGATCAAAATCAACAATGTAGAATTCAGCGTTTTTTTTCATCAATATAGTCGTAAAGCCTTATGAGTGCATTCGCTACTGCAACTGAATCGTGACGGATAAATGTTCGGCTGGCTGCGATAGGATCGGACGCCGAACCATTTTGCCAAGCAGATCCACTCACCAGATTTGTGCCGATTGCAAGGTAATGTGCATTACGCAACGCATCGCTATCATATCTAACCGTCTTTTCACCTTCATCTGAATATTTATTGACAAGTGTATCAGCCGGTTTTTTCGTGTTATATAAAACGGCATCCAAAAATTCACCACCGGCTAGTCGCTCAATTTCCGTAGCAAAATCATTGACACTAAAATTATCCGTTTGACCAGGCTTCGTCATCAAATTACATACATACACCTTCGCTGCCTTTGTCTTGCGTAACGCCTCGCCTATTCCAGGCACGATCAATGCCGGTGCCAAACTACCATACAAATTACCAGGTGCGATAACAACCATATCTGCCGTCTCTATTGCACGTAATGCCACTGGGTTTGGTTCCGCCGTCGGATCTAATCGGAAATGAGGACGTTCACCCTGAAAATTCGTATCCGTAATTTCGAACTCGCCACGAACCTCACTGCCATCGTTTTTTGTCATGACAAGCTTTACATTGCTCAAAGTAATTGGTGCAACCGCACCGCGAACACCCAGCACTTCACTTGCCAGCTCTACTCCATCAGCAAAATCACCAGTCATTTTCTCAAGAGCAGTCAGGAATAAATTGCCAAAAGCATGGCCCTTCAAACTCCCCTCTTCAAAACGATAGTTGAATAGATCTCGAACCTTTGGTGATTCACTTAACGCAACTAAACATTGTCGAACATCGCCAGGCGGTAAAGCACCGAGCTCATCACGAAGAACACCAGTACTTCCACCATCGTCGGCCATATTCACTAACGCAGCAATCTGACTCGTATAATCTTTGAGTGAACTCAGTAAGGTAAAACTACCCGTACCGCCACCAATGACAGTAATTTTGCGCTCAGCAGGAATAAACGGTTCTTTCATTTATTCCAGTATAACACCTAGATTATTGATATAATCAAATGTGATGATTCGATTTCTGTTACGCTTACTCTGGCGTTCGATTATATTTTTGCTAGGCGTTATAGCCCTTATTATTATTGTTCAGACCCTATGGCCAAACGACCAAAATCGACTGGCAATTTTTGCGGCACTCCTCTTTACCTACAGCCTCATGGCTTATATTGTTGTCCCAAATCTCATGCGACTTTTCCATGTATTCTCAAAACCTGACAGGATACCCCTCTATGTCACAACGGTCGATGGCTGGCCGTCCGATCCTGTTAATTTAGCGATCGTGGCACGGAGCCAAAAACAGCTCGAGCGCGCCATGAATAATGCTGGCTGGTATACAGCTGATGCTCTAACCTTCCGCAATGGCTTTCGCGAGCTGATCTCCATACTCTTCAATCGACCCTATCCAGAAGCTCCCCTATCACTACTCTATCTATTTGACCGACCACACGACATTGGCTTTGAAATACCAACCAATTCAGCAAACAGTGCGAGAACGAGACATCATGTCAGATTCTGGCGACTTACCCGACCGAGAACCGAATCAGAGCATCACAAATCACATTATCATTTCTGGAGACGCAAACTAAAACAAATTATTGGAATTGAAAAAACAATTTGGATAGGCGCGGCAACAGAGGAAACTCATGCCGTTGATATACAATGGCGCACGGGACGATTCACACACGGAGGTAGTCATGAATCCGATAAGGAGCGTGATTTCATCATTTCTACACTCAAAAAATCCGGACATGTCGCAAATGTTTCAATGAGTGAATCCGGTGATGAAATTAAATTCCGCGGACAACAATTTCGTACACACTATATAACGGATGGCCGTATAAAAATCGTTACCCTCAAACCGCAACTTCTTCCCCGAAAAGTTTCCGAAGACGCATAACAATACTATTCTCGTGCCGACCAAGTTTTTTGCTCATTTCACCTACTGAAACACCGTTTTGAAAATCTTGTTTCAACTGACTGTCATCAGATTCTGCCCATGGCCTATACGCATTTGGATGTTCTTCTCGCATCTTTTCTAATTTTTCACTCCAACTCGAACGAGGCTTCTTTTCTGATATATCAACTTTTTCTTTTCGCTTTTTGGCATTTTTCAACAGAGAGGCCAATCGCTTTGCGTCACGGGCTGATTTAGTCCGCAAAAACTCATCAATGGATTTTGCATCCTCACTGACTTGTAATGCCATCCTATTTATTCCGACCAAGTATAAGCTTTCCATATTTTTGACACGACTCAGCGCAACATAACCCATGCCTTCAACAAATGCTTTACCCAAGTCAATCTGCGCAGCGTCCAATGTCATTCCTTGTGATTTATGCACGGTGATTGCCCAAGCAAGTCGCAAAGGAATCTGCACGATACTCGCCCGTTTTTTATCACCATCGCGTAGCTCCCATGTTTCGGGCAACATCGTAATAGTTTTGCCATTCTTGAATTTCACCATTGGATAATTCGTTAATACATCAAAACCAACAACCTGGCCCAGGCTCCCATTGACATACTTTCTGTCGGCGGCATTTTTAACAGCCATGACGAATGCACCGTCTTTTAACTTAAGCTCTGCTGGCGCTAGCACTGATCGCTGCAAGCTTTCTACATAATTTGCACTGCCCGTTTTTGATTGAGAATAGGTATATTCATCACCAGGTAGCATGTCGAGCTTTTTTTGATTCAACTTATCAACATCTATGTTTACCGTGTGAAGCTGAGTAATATCACCCTCAGGAGGCTCCACCTCCGCTCGTGCCAGCAGTTGTTCGGCATGATGACGCCTAACGTCGCCCGCCCTCATTGCGTCCAAGATTGCCAGCAACTTTTCATCATCTTGCCTGTACTGCTCTTGCAGGTAACATATGACTGGGTCGAGCTCTTGCCACACATTGCTATAGACAACAAACCCACCCGAACGTGAATTATTACGGTTAATAGGTGGCAGCTGGAAGAAATCACCCGACATAACAACCTGAATACCACCAAACGGCTCATCCGGCTCTTCGCGTACCAAGCGACATGCCATATCAACCATATCCAAACGATAATCATGAAGCATGCTAATCTCATCAATAATCAACACATCCGTCTTTTCGATAATATCTCGCCTGCCCTTGCTAACATGGTCAGCAAACCCACTAGGCAACTCGTCCAATACACCAATACCTGCCCAAGAATGTATCGTTGTTCCGCCCAAATGAGTCGCAGCCAAGCCTGTCGTCGCGGTTATTGATACGTGCTTGCCATCTGCCTTTGCGTAACGAATGAATTGATTCAACAGATGAGTTTTACCCGCTCCTGCCGGACCAGTTAACAAGACGCTCTCTCCCGCCAACATAATTTCAAGTGCCAAAGCTTGATTCATCATCTTATTATAACCTCTCGTGACATGCATGGAGGGTTATCTAATTGTTGTTATTACATTCTTAACGATTATTACTGACTGCCACGCCTGTCTACTCGTACCCTAGTTCGGACCGACGCCGCTCGTTGGTGGCGAGGGAGGAGGTGGAGGTAACGTAGATTCTGAATCTACAACCATCGCCTTCCTTCTTGATTTTCGTCTCATAATAATCACAATTGTTCCTAGCACGGCCATACCCGCAACAACAACACTGCCAATCAATAGCAATCCCCCACCTTGCCCCGCAGAGACAACCGTTTTTTGCTCATCCTCAGGATAAGTAATCGTGTTTGAACCATCAATTTTTGCCGTTGCATATATCCAATCGTCAATATAGCGAGCATTGCCCCAAGAATTTGAATTATATTGCCAACCGTGAACGCCACCAGCACTCTCGAAGCATGCCCGACCATCAAGTTCTGACGTTATCAATGCGCTATTTGCCAGGGGGCTCAGTTCGGTGTCATTCCAACACAAGCGGTTATTGGGTGCATTCGCACCGTTTACGCGAATTAATTCGAGCCCGTCTCTACCCTCTACATCGACAGCGACGAAATGGATCTCAGCCACCTTTGTAATCTCAACCTTGATTCCTATTTTTTGAGACGGAGCAATTATCCGTCCCTGCTTGTCAACGCCTTGAAAATACACTTTTTGCAAACTAGTTGATAGCTCCTTCATCTGCTTAAACAAAACTACGTCGTTCTGGCCATCAAAACCACCGTCATTATCAACATCTATTTTGACTTGATACTGACCGATGAAATTGCGCAAAAAGAAAGTTACATCACCCGATAGCTGATCCTCTGTGTCGTCGGCAGTAAAGTGAAGTTCACTTATCTCTGGCTTTTTTATTAATGGCCTCACCCACTCTTTTGACTCATCCGGCAGTATTGATTCTGCCGGCAAGCTACCAGAAGGTTCCTCAAAGAATAACTTATACCGATTCCCACACGAACCAAGCGCCGGTGACAGCGACTCATTATCTACAGGTGCGCTCTGATATGCCGATATACACTCTTTATCCTTGCGCACCCCTATCGAATCCGCTGATAAGATAGATATCTGACCGTTGTAACCATGGTGAATTGCCCTATATATATAGCCATCTTCGCTGACATAGTGCGTTGTAAAATCACTGGTAAATTCACTACCTGGAGGTTGTCTAAACGCATATCTATCGCTCCATGCACGCCCCTTCTGTTCACCATCCGTACCAGTTACCATTATTTTCCACGTATACAAATTCCTCACCCAAAGAACATCATCAGATGCCTCTTTGTGTGCCCTTGCCTTATCATCCGGATCAAAAACTATCGTCCAAATTCCAGATTTTGTCGCTGTTTGTGCCGAAAAAATACAACCGGAACCAACTGCAGCATCCTTCTTTAATACGCATTTTTTTTGTTTTGTATCTGGACCATTCATGGTTACCGTCACGTCATCAGAAGGAAAAGCTTCCTGTATATGTTGAGACAATGTAAACTGTGCCGAGATTCGCTCGCCTGCTTTTACGTACACAAAGAACGTATTATCGGATCCGACAAAGTGACTCGGATGAGAAGAAATCGCACCTACTGTTTGCGTTGATGCAAACAGACTGATACTAAATACTAGAAAAAGGACTGATAAAACAAACCTATGCATATACTAATAGCATAACCCTTATAGAGCGAAAAATAAAGCTACGACAACGAGATACTTACCGGACTTTCATCCAAAAAATTCACTTCGTCAAACAATTCAAGTTCACGAATCGCTATCTTGTACAGGTGATGTTTATTTTTACCAGCAACCATTCTTTCATACAGCCCCTTTGCCGTGTCACCATATTTCTCATTGTACTGTTCCAGTACTTCTTTTTGCTCATCATGATCAATAACTTTTGATGCCTCTCCTGAAAACTGGATACCAACAACGGGCAAATCTGCCTTGACTACAATCGCTCCACCTACAAGTGGATTTTTGACGATATCAAGACTATGCCGCCGTGTCGCTTCGCTCAGCCAGTAGACAAATCGTAAATCCCTTGATGCAACATAGTACAAGCTATTAGCGCGGGGTTGATCATCATGCAGAGTCGCCAACTGCATAACTTTACCCTCTTCCATGTAGCGTCCCGCTAGTTCTTTCGGATTCATATACTCACTCGACCTTTTGTGGCGCCATCAGACCCATCTTGCGCGCCTTGTTTGCCCATTCGTCTGCCATTTCGTTACCTTCATCACCCTCGTGGCCTCGTACCCAGATAAGTTCGGCCTTGGACTGTTGATGAAGAGGAAAAACATCCTGCACAATATCCAGGTTCTTTATTTCTCCACCCTTCTTTTTCCAGCCTTTTGCTTGCCAACCGAATGCCCACTTCGTAATAACGTTAATCCAAAATTCGCTATCTGTATATATCTGACACTCCTCACCGTCGGCGTCCTCTAGCGCAGCTTTGATCGCCAAACCCTCCATGCGAATATTTGTTGTTTCTTCTGCTGGCTCACCCCCAACAATGTGCGGCTTGCCATCACGAATAACAGAAAATCCACCAGGACCTGGGTTTGGACTCGCACTCCCATCTGTATAATAAGTTATCATTTTACCAGTATACCAAGTTGTTTTTATATTATTTGGCAAAACTACTATAATACACATATGGAAAAGACAGGAAAGCGAAGGATTAAGCCTTCATCATTTTTTACTAACGAGCCACCCGAGCGCATAGTGGGCGTCGAGTGTGAGTACAATATACAAAATACTATTAGCGAAACTAAAAAACCTGACATTTCGGAATATATTTCACAGCAGGCAATGGAAAGTGCAGGAATTCAAAGTATTCGAGGATACACTGATAATGGATACAGGATATATAGCGATATGGGACATGCAGAGTGTTGCACTCCAGAATGTCTAGGTCCTTATCAAGCAGCAGCCGCTGACCTGGCGGGTATTGCCATAATGTCATCAATCATTGAAGCTTCGGGTGTTGACCATAATGGAGTTTACAGAGTTAGTGGAACATGGCCTAGCGGTAACACAAATACTACCAGCGGTCTTCATGAGAACTTCATGGCTCCTGCAAGTATTGCCTACAGCTTGTTATTAAAATCACTGCTACCTACATATTATGCTACTAGGCTTGGCACCATGGCTGGAACTATAGTAGATAATCAATTCAGATTTTCCCAAAAAATACACGGCATTGGAGGTGACCCACTGTCATGGAGAACAGATGGCCGCAGAACTGCACACAGCAATAAACCAATGGCTTTATTGCTAAGCAACGATATAGACACTATTGATTCAGGCTGGTTAAGGCTAGAAACCAGATTTGCAGACGGGCCCATTTCTCTAGAATCAAGACGCCACGCCCTTGCAACAACCTCATTGATACTCCGGATGATAGAAAATGAAGAATTATTCATGGGAGACAAACCAAAAGACATAGGTAACTTTGACGATATAATTATTGTTCGCCCATTAGAGGCGGCACAGAAGTTTATGTCTGATTTGTCATTAAAATCAACCGTATTAGTAGAATCTGGCAAACGAATGACCATGCTTGATATACAAGAACAGCTTGCAAAAAATGTTTTGTACTTGTGTGATCGAGTGAATTTACCATCAGATGAAGTAACTGCTGCAAATAAGTGGCCAGAAATATATGACGCATTTAGACGAAGCAATCCATTAAAAGCAGAGTACGATAGATACTTGCTGTACGATTTTGGCGTAGCCTCTAAACATAGTTGGCTAACCCATAAAAAGGATGCTTTCACAAAGGGCGACCTTGAAGCAAAAACAAGATCTCTTCAGTGGGACAGAGTCATTCCAAGAGGTAACGCACTATCTCTATTAGAAAAAACCTGTGACGATCCACAAATTGAAGTACTTAAACGGTCTGCCCCCAATACTCGTGCAAAATTAAGATCAAATTTTATCTCAAATAACGACTCAGCCGAAGACATAGGGTATCTAAATTGGAGATACGTAAAAAAGGACGGTATAGAAAGAAATTTCGGTGACGCATTTGGTACTATAAACTAGGCTACTGACCTCCCTTTTGAATATAGCCTCTAACGAATTCTTCAGCATTCTCTTCTAGTACTTCATCAATCTCGTCTAATATTCCATCAGTGTCCTCGCTCAATTTCTCGCGACGCTCTTGACCTGCTGTAGCATCAGAAAATTCCTCACTAGCTTCATCCCTATCTTCGTATTTTTTGCGAAATTGTCCACCCGACTCTAAATTACCCATTGATGCCCCTGTCTATTATTGTTTACATTTTACTATCGTTGGTTCCTCCGCACAAATTCGCCAACTAATCCTCACCGACTTCTCTATAGTGTTTTTTTAGATATCTTTGCATAGAATTCTTTCGCAACACACGAACGCCCTCATGTAATGGATTAGCGGCTCTAACTTCATCAGGAAAATCGTTCGTCTTTGCTGGAACATCAGCATTTAGTAAGTACTTTCTGATCATATTCTCTGCAATCCTCCTGAGC
This sequence comes from bacterium, assembly GCA_030429445.1. Classification (GTDB taxonomy): domain Bacteria; phylum Patescibacteriota; class Saccharimonadia; order Saccharimonadales; family Saccharimonadaceae; genus UBA2112. The sequence goes on from JAUIFG010000003.1 coordinate 14,173, forward strand.
CCATCACTCAATTGACCGTTGTGCTGCTCTTGCGGAGGTACGAGTAGACTGTATACACCGGCACGATGTGCCGCTACAACATCAGTCAATATGCTGTCACCTACCATCAATATCCTCTCTTTTGGCAAGCGTTTTTTTCTGACAACATAATCAATCATCGCAAGAAGTGTGTGGCGTGCACGGATTACTGGACTCGGATCAACCTCAACCCGTAGGATCTCGGGGCAAACAATATCAATGTCTAACGCGCGTCTCCCTACCTCACTCTCCAGTTCATCCTGACGACGCTCGCCCTCTTCATTCAACATATACAAATCTAAGCCTATTTGAGACATCTTCCGCATGTTTTCGCGAACCTTAACCTGATCAACTGTCTCACAATCAGAAATGAGAGCGACCCTCGAATCGAATAGAACAGTATCGAAATCACCAAGTATTTGACCCTCTCCAAAATCAGCTGATGTTATCATTTCGACACTACTAGCAATGTATGTAGGCTGTAGCTGCTCAAAACATTGCTTCACAACCCCCATTATGCTCCTCCTTAAAATAGGTTTCAACCATAATTTGCAAAAATTATTTAGAAATCGACTCGCGTATCCAAAACTCTTGTACCAAAACCTTTTAGCTCGAAATGATCGTCATACAGCTCACTGATTCCATACGCATTCGTAACTCCACTCAACATCCCCGGTAATGTAATATATAGCGCCTTTTCTCGAGTCAAACCATACGCGCCACCATGATTGTGTCCATTCAGAAAGACTCTTGTATTATCATGATTGTGTATAACTTCCATGATTTTGTCATTGTTGAGCGCACTAAGCGAATTGTGCGGAAATATCTGATGGTGCGCCATTGGAATAGCCCATTGACCGTCTTTTTCAGCATCAGTTAGCTCCTGATCAAACCATTCCAACTGTTGATCGCTGAGACCTCCGTTCCATTCATGAGCATTAATTGCGCCCCTCCCTCGCATTCGATTTAAAAATATGTGTCCTGCCTTCCATTCGGGACTTCCGACAGGGTGTTCTAACGGACCAAGTTCATTTGTATCTAGCATAATCAAACGGCTTCTGCCTTTTTGTACAGAATAGTAGTTACTCGGCATGTTATAGAGTGACAACAATCCTTGCATTGTTGCTCGCGGGTCTGTCCATTCATGATTGCCAAATAAGTGCAGTACTCGCACACCCACCCTGCCCAAAATACGATTGAGCCTGTGTGCCTCATCCATATCACGATCATAAAAATCACCCAGATGGACGACATAATCAAGGCGCTTTTCTTTTTTGTACGCTAAAAATGTATCGACGGCTTCTTCTAATTTTTGCTCCGACATACGATAACAATTGCGGAAACGAGAGCCCGATGCGCCACGTATCACACCCTCCGTATCGTCAGCATCTGCGAACTGACAATCCGCAATGACGCCATAAGAGACCTCGGGTTTTTTCATGCTATCAGTTTATCAGATTGTGCCTCTATGGTCTCTATCGAACGTGTGGGGCGAAAACGCAACCAAGTCTGCGGCGGAATATCAAACCTCACCACCGCTACAGCAAGCGACGCAAATGTTATCAAATCAGCTGTTGCACCCAAATACGATCCATTCAATATATTGTAAGTTAGCCAAAATGGCGCGATAGTTAGTGAGATCAATCGAATGTGCCGCGGATTTTTTTGCCACACTGCAACCGTCGCCAGTATCATACCAATGAGCGCCATAATACTTGTCCAATCCTTCCATGTAACAAGCGTTGCGACTGCAAATGCAACTATAAATAGACCAAGTATCCATTCATGCTGACGAAACTTATCAAATGCGTAGCTCCGTAACGCACCTAGAAATACCAATCCAGAACCGGTAAATGCGCCCATAGCCATATAATGAGCCGCCCAGACAAGACATGACAAGATTTGAACTCGTAGCATCCCCTGTCGATTGTTGACCTGAAACATCAAGACCAACAAAAAAACACCTACCAGTCCTAGCAGTTGACCAACAAGCATTCTTTACCCTCGATTCTCCGAATTGTCCCGCAAATGTGCGAGTTACAGCATCATAATACCACCTGATATATCCTTTTGAATACGCTAATTTTGATGATGTTTTCCACAGATACTTTAAAAGATGTAAAAAGGCGCCGTACCCGAGGGTCGTACGCCTTTATTACTACCTTGAAGGATGGTCACCGAGGCTCTGCACGAACAAGATATGCAACAACAACAGTTCCTGCATTTTCCTTGCTATTGCACGTCACCAAGACAATTTTATCTGGCTCCTGCCCATAGACAAGCTCACTCGTTGGAATCTCTTCGTATTGAATCAGCCTAGGCTCAACTGCCTCATAGATAAACGTGCCGTTTTCAGTCTCAGCAATGATTGCATCTCCTTGACGAACGGCAGGCAGATCATTAAAGACCTGCTGGCTAGTGTCATTCCAGTTGGAATGACCATAGACCAATACCGCATCACTTGATGGCACTGACGGCAAGGCACGAGCGCCATACCATGCAGCCTGATTCATTACTGGAGGATCTATACAGACAGTGGCACCGTGACAATACGGCGACTCACGAGGCCATGTCTCGCCAGAAAATCCTACATCAATGCCAACGGATGGTATCCGTAAATTGACGAGAGCTTTCGGTTCGATGACAACAGATAATTCTTCTGCCGTCGCCTCACTCCGCTCCTTTGCATCCTGCAAGATTTGCGTCAATTCATTTGAGGAATCAACGCGCTGAGGCAATGGCTCTGTTTGCCAGGAAGCAACCCACAATGCAACACTCACCATTAGACAAACAACAAACGCTAGACTAAAAAATAGTCGTAAGCTGAGAAGTTTCATCATTCTCCTTCCGTAGCTGAAATGTGCAAGCCAAAAGCCTTAGTATATTATAACATATTTACATACTATTTACAAAATAAAATAGCCTGGCGGTAATTGCACCGCCAGGCTATTAACTTTTAAACTGGATGAGATTCCTTGCTAGGGCCGTTGATCAATGGTCCTGCGCCTTGATTTACGAACCATGTTCACCATCAAAGCAATGATAAACAAAGCTGCAACAACTAGCATCAAGTAGCTAGCGTACTGCATTGCAACGAAACCACCACCACCGACAGTGACGCCTGTTCCGATGTGAGGACCATAAGGCATTTAACCACCTCCTTCTATACTTGCAGAAATTGCTCCGGGAGACTTACGACTACACGCCCTCTGCGTGATATTGCAGCGCCCATCGATCCTTGTATCGACCAGTTAGTCTGGATACAAGAACTTCTTTCCACGCAGCTATGAACCATGCCATCGCAATACATCCGAATAACTCGTACGGAATGATTGTGACGGCGAGAGCTCGGTCTTTCCAGTCGGCATTAGGTATTCGCCAGCTCAAACAAAACTGAGAACCAGCTATTACCAATGGGTAGACTGTCCACCAGAACCAATGAACCTGAAAAATACCCAGCGTAACCTGTAGCACTATCAGGAAGATCCATAGCAACCGAACAGTGATCATAATGGCACAAAGTAGCTGATGCCACCAGTCAATCAACGTTAGCCGATTAAAACCAATGGTTATCAAGTCATCAATTGTGCCGGTAGACCACTTCATGCGCTGATCCCACATAGCCCTAAATGAGCTCATGCTGTCCGTATACATACGAACGCGGGGGCTGACCATACACAGATAGTTGCGTTTGCGTAACTGATACGTCAATTCGAAGTCTTCAACCGGAGATTCGTAGGACCAAGGTCCTTCGCGTCCGGTTTCGTCGACGATTCGACGAAGTGCTGCATTATCAAATGCCGCACCCGCACCAGGTAGCACCGTGGTATATCCACGTTGCAAACTAGCATCTACCGACCTAGCGAACTCAGCCTTTTGCAAACGATCCCAAAAACCTGGTTTTGGCATAGTCGCTTTTGCAGCAGAACCACCAAGTGGTTTATAGTGCCTCTTTCGCCGGCCAACACCGTCAAAATCGTCTTCCCAAAATTCGACAGCATCTGCGTCAAAAATTGTGTCAGCATCAATACTGACGACGATATCGGCATCACGTGCATACTTGTTCCAGGCCATATTGAGCGCCTGGGACTTTTTATGCTCCAACTTTGGAAGCTCGTATACAACGAGTGAGCTAGACTCACTCGCATACGACCGAGCAACATCTGCCGTGTCATCAGTACATCCATTTGGAATGATTATGATGGCGTCCAGTGGACGCGTCTGTGCAAACAGGGCCTCAATCGTGGCCCCTATACTTGATGATTCGTTATACGCTGGAACCAGCGCTACGATTCTACGAGTACGAGCCACGAGATATCTCCATCCTAGTAAAAAGTTAATGTACGAGTACGGTGGTACATATGATATCGATTATCCGACCACACTTGTATACTCAACTTCTCATTTTAGCATAAATGTTTCATAAAGTCAATGATACACCTCTGTAATTAATTGTTTTGATCCAAAATGAACAACCCCCACTCAATTGAGTGGGGGCTTGGATAGAGATGTTCATGAAATGCGTTCGTACGCCCAGTTCATTTGATCTAGATACTGAACAACTGCGTCGATCAACTCTGGCGTATGCGGGTGTTGCATGTGTGCCAGAATTACCGCATCTGGACCCAGTGGCAACTGATGACCACCATTACCTTTACGAAGGTAATCCATCATTTCGTCAACACTGCCGCCCTTCCAGTCGAGCGTATCCGCAGTCCAGGTACAAATCTGAATACCCTTTTCACTCAGACGCTGAACGACCTTGGCATCGTATGCACCGTAGGGAGGGCGAAGCAACATTGGCTGGGTATTGACGAGTCCTTCAACAGGATAGATTTCACCATAAAACGCTGGCTCATCATTGGCGGATAATTCTACCAAATTAGCGTGCGTGTGCGTATGATTACCCACAATATGGCCATCTGCTCTCATCTGAAGCATGAGGTCATAATGCCTCAACACCCATTCACCTGTCGGAAAGAATGCAGCACGCATCCGATGCATGCGCAACCTCTCCAAAATAGCCCGAACCTGCTCTGGTGTCCCGTGATCATCAAATGTCATCAGAACACCCGAGCCTGGCTCGCGGTTACAGTGCCGGATCGCTACAGGCATATTGTTCATAGCTGCGATTTGGTAGACCGCAGCTTGCGGATCCACCTGCTGCTCTGACTCCTCGTTGGCATTCGCACAACCAGCAAGAGCTAATACTGCCGTAAAAAAACATGTCAAAAAGACACGAATCTTACACATTTAAACATCTCCTTAAGGAACGAGGTAGTCAGACTACTTATCAACATATACTCTAACATGAATTATAAATAAAGTCAATAAGGAGCGCTCCCCCGAAGCAAAAAAATATGCCTCACGTCGCTAGCCTGATGGCAGCGTACGCGAGGCATATTAGAGACGAGTTAGATGTCAGTAGCAGACATTGGGGTCAATCTGGTAGCCAAACTGCTTGCGATGCTGATAGTACCAGCCATCGCAGTACCCCGGTGGGGGCGGAACGTGAACACCGTCCCGAGTACAGCTCTTCGTCGGCCCAGGTCCCCAAGGACCTGCTTCGTATCCAATCTGCGTACAACCAGCGCTTGCCGGAGCAGCACAGATGATTCCTCCGCCGAGGCCTAGCGTGCTTGCAGCCAAGACACCGAGTGTCAATCGCTTGAACATCTTATTCTCCCTTGTTTGAGGTGCTTTAGGCGTATAGGCTCAACTACCACCTAGATAATTTAACTATAGCATAAGTATTATTGTTTGTCAATATAGCTTGCCTCCCTTGAGCCCGTAGAACTGTTACAATATAGTTATGAAGGCAAAAACGGCTAGCGAAGCAAATAAACTCACCGACATACCGAACATAGGCCCAGCGATGGTTAGAGATTTTGCAAAGATTGGTATCACTTCTCCAAAACACCTGGCGACAGCAGATGGCTACGACCTGTACGTGAAGGTCTGTGATAGTTACGGCGTCCGTATGGACCCATGCGTGCTAGATACATATCTAGCGGCAGTAGATTTTATGAATGGAGCGCCGGCAAAGCCTTGGTGGAATTATACGGCTATGCGCAAACGGCAATATCCTGATATTTGAAATCGATCTAATTCAACGCAACGACCAAAAACAGCACCGCCAGCACTATCACTATCGGCGTCATCACATAGCGTTCGTATGTGCTACGTGACATACCGTTCATAGCAATGCCCACAAACAAATAGCCCGTAATCACCCACGCGCCCACATTCACCACCGAATCATCTAGCGCGGATATTGCACCCGTCTTGTCCAACGCAAACATAGCAAAAACCGCATACAAAACTATCGATATCGCACTGCCTACCCGCAAATTTGTAGGTAGAACTTTTTTGTGTTGACCACCCCATGCAAACCTGCCCAACGGAGCGCCTAGTACTAATGCCAACTGAAAAATACCCAGCCCAACCAAAATTATCGTTGCCATAATCGCTAGCACTATAGTCATATATTAATTCTAGCAGATACCCCGGACACCGACGGCTACGTGCGGAAACGCAACTATACAATAATTTAAATCACTTCGAGGTTGAACCCTGAAATCATTTCTTTGATTGTGGCGTAGACAATTCGGATACCACCGCCTGCGGACTCACACTGGAACTACTACCTTCATCCAACCGGATACTATTCTCTCTTTTCTTGAATATACCAATAAGTTTATCAATCAGCGTCTCATCCTTGCCGTAGACATCGCTAGGATTATTTGAAATTACCTTAAGCAATGCTTTCTCTAGCTGTTTACGGGTTTCGCCTTCCAAGGGATAAGTTGATTCTTTTCCGGTAAATAACATGTACATCTGTAGAACTCTGTACTTATGATTATATTCTTCAAAGAGTCTTCTTCTTTGAGAAATACTTTTTTGACCAAAATAGGATACCCACAATAACGGTAAGGCAATGGTTAACTTATATACAATGTACTCCGTTCCCGAAAACTTGATTCCATCATCACTCTCGTCACCTGGCGCCTCTGGCAAAAAAACATCATTCAACGTTCCTCCAACGAAAAACCAACCAATCAAAACTAACGGACCTATGAATAATATGTAGCTACCAACAAATTTTATTAAATGCTTTATGCCTATGAATAGATTTTGAAATATTAACCACCACTTGTTCTTTGTTATCTGCTTATACACAGGGCTACCATACACATGCATAGCTTCTTTGTAATTTTCTGAAAGTGTCTGTATTGTGGTATCCGACAATAGACTATCCACTTCGTTCTGCTTAATTTTGATATCCTTGGCGATATCACTGATTTCTGTCTTGCTAGTATCAATAAAAGGCTCTATCTCGTCCACTAGCCTTCCGTGAAATTCATTAGTTTTTTCAATCTGATCTCTTAGTATGTCCGCTTTGCTGAGTTTGTTTTTTTGATCAGCAGTAAAAAATTCACTATGTGCTGATAGTATATCTTCCTTTGCTCTCTCGATTTTATAACGATAACCAATATCCGCCTTGTTTAACTGATCATCAAAATCAACAATTGATTTTATTGCTGCATTTAGTTTTTTCTCCTGACCACCATCATTCTTTTTAACGTCAGATGTAAAGAGCTTCTCATAAAAGCCAACTATCTCGGTTTCTGCCTGCTGAATTAATCCCTGAACGGGCGTATCACCACTTATTAATTCCTTATGTAGCTCTCTTATTTCCTCTATTTTATTGTTGATTTCCTCTATTTTGCTAGATGAAGCATCGCTCGGAGTAGAAAAGAGCTCGCTATACCGCTTGTTTATAGAATCTATTTTATTCTCTATTTCTGTTGCCAGTGCGGGCTTGTCTGAATTTGGCTCGAAAAACTTTTCGTATAGTGTGTTGATTTCATTTACTTCGTCAAAAACCGTGTTGAACAATTTAACAAACCGCGCCTTTGGTATGGTGGTTTTCTCAGAAATTGGAGGTATGAGTTTATTGGGCATTAAATAACCTAGCTATTCCGCCCACCCATTTACAAACTATTATACCACTTTGATACTAGATTAACTTGCCAATATCCACTCGTTTTTGCTCAGTCGTATCCCGATCGCGAACAGTTACCGTGTCATCATTTAGCGTATCAAAATCAATCACTACACAGTATGGCGTGCCGATTTCGTCCTGGCGGCGGTAGCGTTTGCCGATGTTTCCATTGTCGTCCCAAGATACATTTCCATATTGTTTTTTCAACATGTTGTAAACTTCTCTCGCCTTTTCAACCAACTCTGGTTTGTTTTTGAGAAGTGGTGATACGCAATATTTTACAGGGGCGAGGTGCTCCGGAAACTTCATGACAATACGCTTTTCACCATTCACTTCATCCTCGGTATAAGCAGAAGCCATGACAGCCATTACAACACGTTCAACGCCAAATGATGGCTCTATTACATGCGGAACAAATTTTGTGTTCGTTCCCTTAATTGTGTATTCCATACTCTTGCCAGCGTTGTTTTGGATATTCATCAAATCAAAATCTGTACGATATGCCAATCCCAGCAACTCCTCGCGTCCTATCGGAAAGTCATATTCAATATCAATCGTTCGCTCGCTGTAATGCGCACGCTCTTCCTGAGGTACTTCCAACTCATGAACTTTATCCTGCGGTAGACCAAGAGCCTTTAGATATTCATGAATGTCCCTCAGTAATGCATCAAAAGATTCTTGCCATTTATCTGGTTCAACGAAATACTCAATTTCCATCTGTTCAAATTCACGACTACGGAATATAAAATCACGCGGACTAATCTCGTTTCGAAATGCCTTGCCCTGTTGCGCTAACCCAAAGGGTAAATCAGGATAAAAACTATCGACAACATTTTTGTAATTCGTGAATATACCCTGTGCAGTTTCTGGGCGCAAATAACTCACTGATGTTTCATCTTCGATTGAACCAACATGGGTCTTAAACATCATATTAAACTGACGTGCTTCGCCGAATGTACCTTCGCTACCACACGTTGGACATTTATTTGAATCATCCAATTTGTCTGCACGAAACCGCCCCTTGCAATGACTACATTCAACGAGCGGATCGGTAAACGTATCGACATGCCCACTCGCCTGCCACACTTTTTGATTCATCAAAATTGCCGCATCAACACCGTACATATCTTCACGATCATCAACAAACATCTTCCACCATAAATTCATAATGTTCTTCTTTAGCGCAACGCCTAACGGACCATAGTCCCAAGTACCACTCAGACCACCATAAACATCCGATCCGGGATAAATAAATCCTCTGCGCTTTGCCAAACTAACAATGTTTTCTAATGAAGAACTCATCTCAACATATCCTCCCAATTTTTGATCGTCTATTTTCGGCTGTGTCATTTTCAAAACTCGTCAACGTAGCTATGGCTATGTTTCCTCGCATTTCAAATGCCTCGCTCGAAACTAGCTCGCTCAAAAGCTTGCGAGATACATTGAAATAAGCTCTGTGATTTTTTTCGTTCATACTGGGGTTAATTGTAACATATTTGCCCCTATGCGAGTTCTGTTATAAGATTGTCCAGACGTTTACAAGGATAGGAGCGCACGTTGTTGAAACGAGCACGTCGTCGCAGAATGGAAAAAATTACTGGCAACTATATCTGGAATCCAATTCCCGATACCCTGTTGCTCGTCTGCGAGCAGGGTAAGAAAATCGGTCGAATAGTTCTGAAACCCTTACGAGTATTCAAAAAATGAGAAGTAACCCGTGGGAATGCTGAATGCACGAGCCTTGCTGGCATGCAAACGTGAACAGTTCGACGAAACACACCCCAACATCACCTATGCTCGACTAGTTGTTGGTGACAGTTTTCGGATGAGCACTCTAGCAATTTCGAAATTCTGTAAAAAAATATTTACCACAAGATAAATACGCTCCATCCTAGCACGTTAAACGCCAAGGACAAAACCTTGGCGCCCCCTCCCCATATCCCTGGTCGACCACAATATCCCAGGGGTATGGGCATTTTAATTTACAATGCAGCATGCTGACGTGCAACGTACAAACAATCCAATAAATATTTATCTACACCCCCTACTTGCAATATTACGTTCAAATCTTTTGTCGCAACAAGTCGCAAAATCTTAATATGTTCTGCGGTAATTTGTCCATCAAGATCATCAATAAAGCCTTTTTCAGTACTATCGTATCGATATTTCTTGTTACTTTCCAACGCAACCCCCTTGTGATCGCTCACTAAATTTAGTTCATCCCCCAACAGAGTCGCAATACGCACATAGAACCATGTTTGTACTAATGCCAGTTGCACACCGGCGACGTCGAGTGCCGCCAAAACTTTTTGCGTAATATCATACCACTCCAATTCATCCAGAGTCGCACTTGCCTTTGCCACCTGCGTTAACGTTTCGTATGCAAACTGCATTCGATCATAGTCATCCAAAATATGTCGATAGAAATGGACAAGTCGCGCAGATGTCAAAACACCTAGTTCACCCTTACCTTCTCCAATGACAACGTCACAAACTGCAAATAGTTCAATTCCGCCTGCGAGTTTTGATTTCTCACGCCGAACACCCCGCGCCATCACACTAACACGACCATTGGTGGTAAGTAAGTCGAGTATGCGGTCTGCTTCGCCGTAATTTGTTCGACGCAGCACTATCGCTCGGCTGCGTGTTGTCTTCATGCCAAAACACTCCGTACAGTTGTAACGATATCACTCGGTTGCATTATTCTACTATTCACGATGCGTTGAACTCCGTATGGTCGTAGCTCATCGATGTCCAGATCGGTCATGCTACTACATACAACCACTGGGATGTCCGCCGTATCAACGTAGCTCTGTAATTCATGTAGTAAGTTCAGCGCTCCTGGACCGTTCAGCAACAAACTCATGATTATTGCGGACGGCGGATTTTCATCTACCAAATCAATCGCAGCATATGCGTGAGATGCACGGACTACGGAAAACCCGTGTGCCTCCAGTTGTCGCTGGTAGTGGTCTCCCAACCATGGCTCACTCTCGATAACCATTATTGATTGATTGCTACTCATAATAAACTCATCTGACCTGACATGCGTAAATCAACATAGAAGGTTGCACCGTCACGATGACGTACAATTCCCACGACACTATCCATCATCTCCGCCAGACGCTGAGCCGTCAGTAAGCCAACTCCACTCGCCTGCGGGCGATTACTCAGTGGAGCCAGTGCTCGACGCGAGACTCTCCCTTCAAGTCGTTTCCACATATCAATTGGCACAGCTGGCCCATAATCACGTACACCAATCCGTACACGATCACCATGTCCGCTAATTGCCATTTGAACTGGATGTTCATCCGAACCATAATGCAGTGCGTTGTCTCCAAATGCCAGTAGTATTCGTTGCAAAATAGTACGATTCGCCACCATCAATGGCGTGCGTGTTCGTGACTGTAACGTGATTTTACGATCATAAGCCGAAAACATTGGCGTCAATTCATGAATAACTTCCTTGCAAACACTGAGTGGGTTAACCGGTTCGAGCGCAAATACCTGCTGGTCGGTTGTTGTCATACTCAAACTCGATGCCATGCCTAATGCCCGCTCGCTTGTCAAAGCCAACCTCTCGCCGAGCAGTTTACGTTCGTCATCACTAATGCCATCAGCGCCAACAGCTAGGCCTAATTGTCGCATCAAAACAAGAGGCGAAGTCAGCTCACTCGCCGCCGCAATAGACAAAATCGAGCCATCAAAGAGATGGCCCATACTACCCTCACCGTGTTGATTTCCCTCCACGCTCATCACTGCTTCTAGTTTATCACGCACGCACATGCAAAACTGCTGTAAAAAAGAGCAACATCCCCTGTAGTGCTAACGGTTTTTGAAGGCTTTCACTAGTCGTTGTAATCGAGAGTAGATACTATCGTCTGAAAATCAGTCTTGAACGCATCCGCATCTGTACGTACTGTTATTGTCTTGTCTCGACAGCGATAAATAACAGCATCACCACGAATATTCTTGCTGAAGTCTCCGGTGAGACGAACACCTTCATGACCTTGCGATGATGACGAACTCTGTTTTAGATCACCCTTTTTCACTAAATTATCGTAGCGTTGCAATACATCATCAAAATCACGCTGTTCAATGGTTACACGAAGCGCAAATTGCTGTGAGTTGCTAATCGGTGGCACATAGCCAGGGTTCAAATATGCCTCAAAATCACCTCCATTTGTAACCCGCTCGGACCAGTGCTCACTCCACGTCTTTGGATAATCAAATCGAACACCGCAATAATCATCGGGAGCTTTGAAGTTCTTCGCGGGCTGCTTTTCTCGTTCGGCAAATTTTTCTTCATCGATTTCAGCCTGTTCCTGTTTTGCTTCAATGGAAGCCACTCGTAATTTACTCTCTAGATCACTATTCGCTTCACTGTATGCAACATATGCCCAGATACTAAAAATACCTAGCCCCAGCACTAATACACTTAGTCCAATGACAGCTATCAACAGTCCTGAAATAACACCGCGTTCATTATGATGCGCATCTTTCATACCGCTCATTATACTTGTGCTTACCCACCCTGTAAAGACAAAAGGGGGTTAATTTTGTGGCTTAATTTTATATAGATAAAAACTTTTGTCATGCTTTTCATATTTGATGCCAGGAACCTTAAACCCGAAGCTCATAAAATATACGTTCTTTTTATACCGGTTAGCAGTCTGTTGGACTTTTTTGTACATTTTTTTGATATCACGCGAGTCACCAAATGTGTATACGATCGTCGTCTCGGAGGGCAAAGTTATCAGCCAAAAATCAGCAAAATGAACAGATACTAATGGGTTGCGCGATAACAGTTTAGTGATTACAACTAATAAGGGGTTGAGCTCGTAGCCAATTGCTCGTGCACCTTGTCGTGCTGCAGCGCGCAAAATCATACCATCACCACTGCCAATATCGACCAATACATCATCTTTACTGAGTGGATACAGATCTTTAAATGCCTCGTCAATTAATTTTCTTCGAGTTGGAACATAGGGCGCTCCACGCACAACCACAAATCCAAAAAGTACAATAATTCCCGCAACAAGCCAAAGCCAAAACCAAATCATGTATCACTTTTGTTAGCGAATGACTGCTTTACTTCTTTGATATCATTCTCAACTGCACTCAAATCTTTTTCTATGTCTTTCGCTAATTTTGTCGCTTCTTTCAGTCTTGCGGTCGCCTGTTCGAGCTGAAACTCATCACCATCGAACCATGCAACTATCTGATCAAGTTGATCGATCTTTTCCTGAACCGTTACTTTACTATTTTTGGTCATATTGTTTTACCTCTGCTTTTATTATAGCCTGCGCTGTTTCAATTTCGATACTCCGCCCCACCTTCATTGTGCCGCGTACTAATGCATATCCACGCTCAAGCGCTCGTGCTGGATCAAATTCTGCTAACAAACGCTTCGTTTGCTCCAGTTGTTGTTGATATTGTTCTAATCGCCGCCCAGCCACGTCTAATGCTCCTTCAACCTCACCTCTGACTTGCTGGCGAAGCCCGTCAAGTGCAGCAAGGGCTTGAGGAACTAGCGATTGGACTTGTACTCGTGAATGCCGAATAATATCATGCCGGTTTGGCACTAATATTTGTGCCGCATTGCTAGGAGTTGCCGCTCGTACATCAGCTACTAGATCACACAGTGACGTATCAACCTCATGGCCAATGCCGGTGAGCGTCGGAATGCGACTGGCAGCAAACGCTCGAACCAATTGTTCGTCATTGAACGCGCTCAAATCATCAGCACTACCACCACCCCTAATGACAACGATGACATCCGCCAATTCTTTCTGAGTATTAAAATAATCCAGTGCTCGAATGATTTGATCTGGCGCGTCAGTACCCTGCACCGTAACCGCAGCAACATCAACTCGCAAACCGCCCCATCGATCATTCAGTATCTTGATGAAATCAGCGTATCCTGCAGCCTGCGGGCTACTGATAACTGCAATACGACGTGGAATTGTCGGCAATACACGTTTACGCTCTGGCGCGAACAAGCCTTCTTTGTCCAATTTTTCCTTGAGTAGCTCAAAGCTCTTTTTAATACTCCCCTCACCACTTGGACGAATGGACTTAACCGTCAAGCTAAATTTACCCCACTTTGTCAGCTTTGGACTTGCCGTTACAACCACTTTCATGCCATCTTCCACTGGAACGCGAAGTTGAAATAGCATCATGAAACAATTCACACTGGCATCTTCGTCCTTCAAATCAAAAAAAACAAACTTGCCCTGATTGACTTTGAAACTAGCAACTTCACCCTCAACCTCAATTAATGGATACGCATACTCGAATGTCTGGTTGACGATAGCTACAAAGTCGCTAACGCGGAATTTCGGGGACATTGCCACCCTCTCCATATGTCGATAGTGCATGTTGGTAGAAAATATAACCAAACGCAATAGTTCCGAGCAAAATAACAACGCGCGCCAGTACAATTCCCGCAATCGCTACTCCACCCGCAATACCTGCAAATGCCAAAAACGTAACCATCACCGCCTCGTACGCACCAGCACCACCTGGAGTCAAAACAAAAAAACCAACAAGTGTTGCAACACCATACGCAATTAAAATTGGTGCCGGGTTAAATACTTCACCAAGTGCCCAAAAAGCAACCATAAACAAGCCTGCGTCACCCAATGTATGCACAATGCCCCATAGCAGTGGCTGTTTGAGTAATTTTTTATCATTTTTTAACTCTATAAAATCACGATGCATGTCCCTCAGAAAAGTCTCGGTAGTAGATTCATTGACGAGCTTTCGGCGATGACCGAAGGTCACACGCCGCACCACCAAATTCATTGTTCTATATACCCATGACGCAAAGTGATCAATACGCGTCTTGCTACTAAGTAAATAGATACCCGCCAAAACCGTGACAGACATCAAACCAAACAGCGTTGCGCTTGCTAGAATAATCCAACGGTTTAGTGTACCATCAAGAGTCACCAAAAAAAGTGAGAGCAATAGCAGTGCACCAAAAGCAAAAAAACCCGATGCATAACGCACTACCTGTGCCATCGTTGCGCGACCTGGCGGAACATTCAATGAACCCAGTCGCCATGTCAGATAAGAAACGCCACTCACGCCACCACTGGGCAATACGTGATTCACGAAGTTACCCTCTAGTGCAATACGAACAAGTTCGCGTCTTTTAACTTTGAGGATTTGTCCCTTACCCCGTAAATACGAAAAAATCATTTCTCCACCCGCATAGTAAACAAGAACTTGTAGTGGCACCATCAACAGCAAAATCAACAAGTTCACTTGACTCAATAATTCCCATGCTCGTATCAGTTCGTGACGCGATGCAAACAGGATAATTGCCAACAAGATAATAGTTGTTAGACTTAGCCAGGCTCGAAAAGACATACTAACCAGTATATACTATAGGATATGTACATTGCGATGCTTGGTCGACAACCAGAACTCGGAATTGCCGAACTCGAAAGATTGTACGGCACCGTTCGATGGTTCGCACATGATTCAGCGCTTGTAGAAAGTGATGTATTTAACGTAGAGCGATTGGGCGGCACAATCAAGGGGGGTGTCGTTGTCCGTGAACTGACTGGCGCCGACTGGCGAAAGACAAGCATGGAACTAGTGCGCGTCTACCACAAAAAGTGGTCTAATGCGTCTGGTAAACTTACCGTCGGCATCAGTGCCTATGGGTTTACAGTTTCATCCCAGGATGTCCAGCGCACTGGTCATATTCTCAAGTCAAAACTCAAAGGTAATGGCGTGAGTGTACGCATCGTTCCAAACGAACAACCAGCGCTCAGCAGTGCATCATCCCATCACAATAAACTCGGCCTATCAGCAAACAAAGTTGAATTAATGGTTGTACGTGGTCACAACGGCAAAGTTATTATTGCTGAGAGTACGGGCGCTCAAAACATTACGGCCCTCGCCCGACGCGACCAAGCTCGACCCGCACGCGATACATTCGTTGGTATGCTACCCCCGAAATTAGCCATGATTATGGTTAATCTAGCACATCCTGACGATAGTAGTTCAAAAACAGTGCTCGACCCATTTTGTGGAACAGGGGTTGTCCTGCAAGAAGCTTTGCTATCCGGGCATAACGTGGTTGGCACTGATGTATCAGACAAGATGATTGCTTATACAACCGAAAACCTCACCTGGCTTTCTGAAAAATACGAACTACGCGGCTCGAAATTTGAGGTGCATCAAGCCGATGCAACATCTGCCAACTGGAATAAACCCATTGATAGCGTGGTGGCTGAAGGATACCTCGGACAACCATTCAGCGCTCCGCCCTCTGAAAAAAAATTAGCCGAAGTACGCCAAACGTGCGACACAATCATTAGTAAGTTCCTCACAAATATCGGTAAACAGATTCAATCGGGCACCCCTCTGTGCATTGCAATACCTGCATGGCGCAGTAAAGACGATCGATTCACCCATCTTTATTTGGTGAAAAAACTTGATGAACTAGGATACAAACAAATTGAATTCAAGAATGTTTCCGCTCGTGACCTACTGTATCATCGCCCAGATCAGGTTGTCGCCCGAGAACTGTTAGTACTAGAAAAGCTTTAAATTTTATATCTGTGTCACAGGGGTTGACGAATTACTGTTTTTTAGTTACAATGATTTAGATTTTGATAACAACGTTAGGAGTTATTCCGTGTCACATGTCAAAGCTGGCGGTTCCAGCAAAAACAATCGAAACAGTCCCGGTCAACGACTTGGCACCAAACGTTTTGGTGGCCAAAGTGTTCGCAATGGTGAAGTTTTGGTACGTCAAACCGGAGCAACCAAACTTGCCGGTCCCGGTACCTACATGAGCCGAAATTTCACAATTCACGCTGCTCTTGATGGCGTTGTTAGCTTCGTTAAGGTAAAAAAGAGTCGATTTACAGGCAAAACTGTCCCCAGGACACAAGTCATCGTAAAATAATTACCTCTACTCAATAAAAATAACCCTCCGCTACTGGAGGGTTATTTTATATTCACCAAAAACTTAATCCATTTCGAGGTGATGTTTGACTCTATCGACAACGTCACCGATCACAACCTGCGATTTAACTAAATAGTCATTAACGCCCAATGACTCCGCCCGTTCTTTGTCCTTTGATTGGCTAAGTGCTGTTAACATAATAACTTTAATATCAGTTGTTTCAGGCGTATTGCGTAAAATATCCAACACATCAAAGCCACTAATCTTTGGCATCATAGCATCAAGTAGTATCAAGTCAGGTTTGAATTCTTTTGCAGCCTGTAGTGCTTGTTCGCCGTCATTCACCTCATAAAGCTCAAACCCTTCGAGCTCTAACCGAGATCTGTAGACTGCCGCTAACGCAACGTCATCCTCCACGAGGAGAATTTTTGGCTTTTTCTCGCCTTCATTTGTCGAATTGACCTCTGTTGATGTAGCAACTGAAGCTGCTGAAGTTGGTTCGTCCGAACTGTCTACGTTTGATGTATCAGTTTCGGAAGATTGCTCCTGAGGATCATGCTGATCTTCTTGAACTGATTCTTCTGGCCTATCTGTTTGTTCTGGTTCATTTTGCATATGCTTATACTACTATACAACTGGTCATACGTCTACTTTTTTAATATTTCCAATGCCCTAGCCAACTGCGGATCCCGATCTGCATTGACATCTTCAAACGTCAGCTCTACTTTTTCATCCGGACCAATACCTTTTTCACTAATGTTCTTTCCGTTAGGTGTATACCACTTCGCAATAGTCACCTTCAGCACTGCACCATTTTGTAGATTGATAAGTTGCTGTACGCTCCCCTTGCCGAATGTCTGCTCGCCAACAAGTGTCGCGACCTTGTGATCCTGCAGTGCTCCAGCGACAATTTCACTCGCACTCGCACTCGAGCCGTTAATCAATACAGCTGTTGGAACACCTTTTAGAATCGAGTTGTCGCTCGATCTTAGCTTTTCGGTCACCTTATCACCCGACCTCTCGGTCACAACAACTTTGTTATCCAGCCAAATACCGGCAATATCCTGTGCTACGGTTAGTAAACCACCGCCATTCCCTCGCAAGTCCAAAACAACCCCCTTAACACCCTGTTTTTTGAATTTTTGGGCAGCTATTCTCGCTTGGCTTGCTGTCGTTTCATCAAAGCGTCGCATAGTCAAAACACCAATGCCATCAACTAACTCTGTTTCAATACTCGGCGCAGTTATTTCAGCACGTGTTATCGAAAACTCTTTACTATCCAAACCACGTAATACTGTTAGCTTTACAGTCGTCCCAATATTGCCACGTATTTTATTAACAACCTCGTCCAAGGTACGTTCTGCCATAAACTCATCATTAACAGCGATAATGGTATCACCCGACCTGAGCCCTGATTCATCAGCGGGCGTATCGGGTAACGTTCGAATTATCGTCGGTTTTAAATCGCGACTACCTATCTCTGCACCGATACCACCACCGATATTGCCCGTGAGGTCTTTGTTGAACTCTTCAGCTTCTTCCCTATCAAAATATACGGTGTACGGGTCACCCGCCGCCATGACTAATCCACGACTTGCACCGTCAATCAAAGATTGCTCATTCAACTTGCCGTCAAAATTTCCCTTTAGCTGTCGAAAAGTTGACTGAACCGCCGTCAGATCAAGAGTACCCGTTTCGACCTTGAACCCCAGAACGGGAGCAACCGCTCCAATAATCTGATCATTCCTCATCCCACCGGCATAGCCAACCACGGCTGCAAGTGCCAAAACGAGTACAAATGTACTCGGTGTAAAGCTCCATTTTTTGGATTTTTCATCTTTGGTCACTTCCACTCATTATACTCGAAATAACCAAAAGCGTGAACTAAAGAAGTCTAGAAATAAATATATGTATCGTAAGTTGATGCATTCACTCGCATTTCGCTGTAGTGACCCCAACCCGAACCACCAGCGTTGAAATAATTGTACTGACTAACATCAACCGTACCATCGCCATTCACCGCCTCTACCCACACGGCATGTCCATACTCACCAGCCGAAATAATACCAACCGAGTTAACCTGAGGTACGGCACCAGTAGAATATCCTTCATTTACCGCACTTGACGGCCATTGGTTTGCATTACCCCAGTAATACGGGAAATTACCTGTATGCTGACCGACCTTCCAGCCGGTATAACTAACACACTGACGGCAACCATACCCGATTGGATCGCTACCATTACCATTGGCGCCTCCGTGCGACCACGCTTGACCATCGACTACACAGCCCGCTTCCCAAGGATAACCACCCTTATTGGGATCACCGGGCAAGATATTTACGAGACCGCCAGCCGCTGCCAAAGCAGCCTCGATAGCCTTTTGCTGCGCTTTTTGAACCTCTAGTTTTTGTTGTTCACGCTCACTTGCCAAGCGCTTGTATGCGGCCTCCTGGCCCCTAGTTTCATTGATCAACGCCAGTCGCTCATTTTCTTTTGCGGCCAACGCGTCTCGAGCAGACTCCTGTTCCGCAATTACCCGTTCAATATCTTTTTGCTGTTGTTCCAGCTCTGCCTTTATGCGCTTAATCGTGGCAATAGTGAGCACTAAATTGTCACGAATGCTGTTTTGATATGTTTCTTTATCGACATACTCTGCAATACTATGACTACTTGCCAACATTTCTAGAGGAGTAATATCACCGGACAGATAAAGGTTTGCTATCGTATCACCCAAGACGTTTCGATTATCAACAATCTTCTGTTCATTTTCTGCTATCCGCGCCAACAGTCTTTTACGCTCAGCTCCTTTGAGGTTAATCCGTTTTTGAATAAGCTTTTTCTGCGTATTCAATGCATCCACTTCCTTCTGCAGTGAATCAGCCTTATCATTTAACTTTTTTGCTTCACCTTGCAGACTTTCGATCTGTTTTTCGATTTTTGCAATCTGATCATCAAAATCATCTGCATGCGTCACATTCACAAACTGAAAAGGTACCGTTATAGCAAATAGGATGGTAACCGTGATGATAGCTATTTTTTTCGCGGTTTTTTTTGTGTTTACGACCGATGTGACAGGCAATCGATTCATGTGACATCATTATAGCATAAGAATTATAAATTGTCTAGATGCAGAAACGATCTCAAGCGTTTGGAAAACGTAGAAGGACAACGCCAGTGTTTTTGACGAACATCGTACTGTAGTCACCGGTACCATAGAAGTTGTACTGACTGACGAACATATCTCCGTTTGCCTGTACCGACTCAACAATCATAACGTGACCCACAGGGGCGAATGCCCCTGATTGTGGCAGTACTACTACATCCCCTGGCTTCGGTGAATACACGCGCCATGCCCCACTCCATTTAGGCGCACTCCAAGGCCACTCGTATGCATTACCGTCACCGTGCCATGGCTGGACGTTCTTGCCAAACCTATACTTTAGTGCCCACGCGACATAACTGACGCATTCACGCATATATAAATTCCATTGATCAACTGCATACGAAGTATAGGTACCGCCAGGATAGTTACAATATGGATAACCACCCGAACAACCCTTATTACCGCTCCATCCCCAGTAGTTAAACGAGCCAACTACTCCAGAATTACCACCACCACTCGATACCAAGCTCGCATAGTACGCCTGTTGCTGTGCACGAACAGACTGCAACTGACTTTTGGCTTTTTGTACTAGACTTTGATATGCTGCCTCTTCGCCACGAGTTTTATTCACCAAATACTGCTGTTCTGCTTGCACTGCCCTTAACTGCTTGTCCTGCTGTTTTAGATTTGCAAGCACTTTCTCGACTGATTCCTTATCATTCTCTAGTTTTGCTTTAATTTCTTTAACTTCAACGATCGTATCATTTAATTGATCGCGTACGGACGAGCGATATTCTTGCTTATCCACATAATCACCGATGCTTTCACTGCTCGCAAGGATTTCAAGAGAAGATATATCGTCATCAACATACAAATTCGCTAACATCTCACCAAGCACATCCTGAGATTCCTTCAATTTTATTTCATTAGCCCGAATCGTAACCTTTAACTTTTTTAACTTAATATTGTTCGTGGCAATTTTTGCTTCAATCGCTGCCTTTTGCGCATTGATTTGATCCAACTTGTTTTGTAATGTGTTCGACTTTGCACGTAGCTTGTTTGCCTCTGCCTGATAGGCATCTGCTTTCGCCTGTAGATTACTGATTTGTGCATCCCATTGGTCGGCAAATACACTCTGCATCGACGTCATCGGCAAGGTAGCGCACATCAGAACAGCAAACGAGACCAAAATTATTTTGGTCGTTAAACGGCGCAATACTGGTGTGGCGGACCGTGATTTCATGCTATCTATTATTTTAATGCCTTTACCCCAGTGGCGTCAATACGCTTGTGGTTAAATTTTTAAGTACTTACGGGTAGCAAGTAATGACGATACGACCCCTATCGCTGCACCAGCCAAGAGCATTATTAAAACAACAAAACCAATATACGTCGTTACCAGTTCGACAGTATTACTAATATTTACCCATTCGTTCAGCTTGTCTTGTACAGCATAGAGCGCACCAACACCCAAAGCCGTTGCCAAAACTGCCGCGATAAAGCCATAGACAATCGCCTCGACAATAAATGGCCCACGAATAAAGTTACGATCCGCACCAATTAGCTTCATCATTTGGATCTCTTCTTTGCGATTAAAGATTGCCATCCGAATAGTGTTAAAGACTATCAGTGCAGAAATTACCAAAAAAACCAAACTTGCGATTAAACCACCGCGTTCTGCAAATTCAACCCATCGACCAATCGTTTCGATCGCCGTTCGCCGATCACCCTGGAACGATGGCTCTCTATCTGGGTCGGCATGCGTTTTATACAACTCATTTGTACTCACAAATTTATTCAATTCAGAGGGGTCATTAATATCTGCGATCTTTACGCGAAATATACCCGGTAATTTGTTTGTCGCCTCATTGAGGGCATCAAGCGTTTCTATGTCACCCTTGTTTTGATTCGCAAAATCTGCACGACCCTCTTCCGGACTAATATAAGTGACGCTTTTTACCGTTGATAGCTTCTCGATTGCTTCCTTGATACCTTGCGCTTGTTCATCGGTCGTCTCGGTATCAACATAGATCGACATATCGACTTTATCCTTGATAACATCAACCGTATCGACAAGCACCTGTCGTGCAACCAGCGTCATAAACATAATGAGCAACGTAATTGTCATTACCGCAGTCGCTGCAACTGTTAACCACATGTTACGGCTAAAGTTGTTAACACCATAACGACACATGCGCAAAAAAGTCAGCCACTTACGACGCGTCTTTTTTCCCTGTGCTAGTGCCTTTGGTTCTTGATTCTTACCCATATATTATTGCCTGTAACTCCCCTGCGCTTGGTCACTTGTCACCTTACCGTGATCAAGCGTAATAACACGACGTTTCAGCTTGTTTACAATCTCAACATTATGAGTAGTAAGCAAAACGGTTGTTCCATATTTGTTAATTTTTTCCAATAAACGCACGATGTCCCAACTGTGTTTTGGATCGAGGTTGCCCGTTGGCTCATCCGCAATTAAAATCTTTGGTTGTCGCACAACTGCACGTGCGATTGCAACACGCTGCCGTTCGCCGCCAGACAATTGATGCGGGAATTGTTTTTCCTTACCAGTTAGACCAACCAATTCGATGACTTTTGGCACAGTGTTCTTGATCTCACGACCGGTCATGCCGGCAATCTCTAATGCAAAAGCAATATTTTCGTACACTGTACGCTGCGGTAATAGTTTAAAATCCTGAAAGACAACGCCAATTTTGCGACGCAAAAGAGGAATGTGCTTGTCTTTTAGCTGATCATAATCGATCCCACCAATAACAATTTTGCCACTAGTTGGTTTTTCTTCACGAGTTAATAGTTTCAAGAGTGTTGATTTGCCCGCGCCGCTCGTGCCCACAATGATAACGAATTCTTTTGGCTCAACATGCAAACTAATCCGGTTCAGTGCCGGTTTGTCATCTCGTCCGTATGATTTCGTTACCCTATCTAGCAGTATCATCTATGCCTTTTATTATAGCATAACGCTCATGGAAAAATAGCAAATAACTAGTGTTTAATTGTCGGTACCGTCCGCAAGATTATGCTCTAGATAGGCGTTGATAAAACCATCGATTTTGCCGTCTAATACCGATTGTGGATCTTTTTCTTCGTACTTCGTACGCGTATCTTTAACAAGTGTATACGGATGAAGAATATAGTTACGAATTTGGCTACCCCAATTTGCTGACTCCCCTGCGCGTAAATCTGCGATTGATTCAGCATGCTGTTCTACCTGCAGGTGCGCCAACTTTGAGCGCACTATCTTCATCGCCGTTTCTTTGTTTTGTAGTTGACTTCGCTCGTTCTGAATCGCCACAACAATACCCGTCGGTATGTGCGTTATGCGTACTGCACTGTCGGTTGTATTTACCGACTGTCCGCCATGCCCACCAGCTCGATATACATCAATTTTTAAATCCTTTTCATCAATCTGAACCTCGTCGGGTGTATCAATTTGAGGTAAAACTTCAACTAGTGCAAAACTGGTCTGGCGCAAATTGTCACTATTGAATGGACTGAGACGCACTAGGCGATGCACGCCATTTTCGCTCCGCAATTTTCCATATGCGTACGGCCCGCTCACTTCAAAAACACTTGTTTTTATACCCGCTTCTTCACCTGTTGATCGGTCGTCTTGCACTACTTTCATTCCATCATTTTCTGCCCAGCGCAAATACATCCGTTCAAGCATCTCTGCAAAATCTTGGGCATCAGTTCCACCTACACCCGCACTGATGCGTACAATTGCATCATGATCATCATATTTACCGTTAAATAATAGTTCTTTTTTTCGTTCAATTAGCTCGGTCTCTAAAGCCTCAATCTGACCCTCGAATTCAGCCTGCAATGTATCATCGCCCATCCCCATTAATTCAACAATATCGTCAACTTGTGCGCGAAGCGTCTGCCATGGCTGAACCTGCGCAGACAAGGCAGCCTGCTGTTTACTTTTTGCTTGCGCATCAGCAGGATTGTTCCAGATTTCCGGCACAGACAACTTATCATCAAGTGCTGATAATTGCTCGGCTTTGCTATCAATTGACAGCTGCCGATACGCAGTAGTAACGTCATCCTTTAATGACTGGACTCTTTTTTCCAGTGGTTGCATGGGTATAATTATACAGTACGCACCCATGCTACACTTGAGTATATGGTGAAAATCGGTGTATTTGACTCGGGAATCGGCGGACAAGCAATCGCTGATAAACTGCACGACTTGTTTCCTGCTGCAAAAATTATCTCTGTTAATGATAGTGCAAACGTTCCTTATGGAAACAGGCATCGTGGTTCTATCATTCAAATGACCGAAGATGCGATCAAGCCACTGATCAAAAAAAAGTGCGATGTAATCGTTATTGCATGTAACACAGCGACAACGAACGCTATCGACGATATACGCAAAAAACACCCAAGCATCCATTTTGTTGGCATTGAGCCAATGATAAAGCCAGCCGCAAAATTAACGCAAACAAAAACAATTGCAGTCTTTGCAACAACCGGAACCCTAAAAAGCCATCGATACCACCAGCTAAAACATCGATGGGCATCTCAGCTAGTCGTGCTCGAGCCCGATTGTAGCCAATGGGCTACTCGTATCGAAAATGGCGAAGCTGAACGTATTGATATTCATTCTGCTATCTCGGAGGTAAAGCGATGGAATGCCGATGTTATCGTGCTCGGCTGTACGCACTACCACCACATCAAAGATCGTATAGAGAGAGCTGCCGGACCGGGTATCCACGTGCTTGAACCATCCGATGCAATCGGTGCACGATTAGACGCAATACTATCTACAAACTCTGAACTGCCTGAATAAACTGATCGCCTCTGTCTGAATAACTCGTAAACATGTCAAAGCTTGCGCACGCTGGGCTGAGGATCACAACATCTCCCGCCTCTGCCGCATCGGTTGCTGATTTTACTATATCCGTCATCGAAACAGCAGAACCAAGATTTGTATAGCGAGCAAAGGACGCATTTTTTAGAGCCATCTCAATCTTTGGAGCCTCAGCACCAACCAAAAGTACTCTACGAATATCCGAGCTCGTTTTTATCTGTTTTGCCAATCCATCATACGAAGCACCCTTACTTGAGCCACCCAAAATCAACACTTTAGGTGAATCGAATGCAGTGATTGCTGCAATCGCGCTACCAGGTGTTGTCGCAATACTGTCATCGAAATACCTTATGTCATTCACCGATCCAACAAGTTTTAAGCGATGAGGCAGCCCCTCAAAAGTCTCGACACCTCGTTCCATGTCAAAGCCATCCTTTAGCCATGGCCAAACAGCAGTAATTGCAGCACATGTATTATCACGGTTATGAGCGCCCGCCAATTTCAACGCAGCAACCGAAAACAACTCATTCTCGCCATAATAGAACATACCGTCTCTGATATGTGCCGCAGTTTCATCTGGGTATGCCACCTTGTTAGTCGCAGGTGAAACTTTGCTGACATACTCAGAATATTGATTCCCTGCCCTGGAAACAACAACATCATCAGGCTTTTGATACTTGGCGATATTCGCCTTTGCCATTAAATAATCATTAAAATCTTTGTGTACGTCCAAGTGCTCCGACTCAATGCCCAACACAACAGCGACATGAGGACTTATGTCACTATCCCAAAGTTGAAAACTACTGAGCTCATAAATAACGATGTCACGAGAGTTGATTTGATTCAGTACATCAAGCGCACCAACGCCAATATTGCCAACAAGCCACGCCTTTTTACCAGTAGCATCCAGCATCGCCTTTATCAAACTACACGTCGTTCCCTTGCCTTTTGTGCCCGTAACACCAATAACTGGCGCTGGACAATGTTTCAAAAACTCCCGAGTTACCGTCGTTAACTCACCAGTCACTTCAACTTGCCATGGCGGAATGGACGGTGACTTAACTATCAAATCGGCCGTTATGCCCTTGAAATCTTTTAAACCGCCCACAAAACGAACACCTTCGGGCAACTGTTTTGTCGGTTTTAGATTATTATCATATACCGTAAATGTCGAACCAGGATGCAATGCGCTGTAATACTTATAGACGCTTTCGCCTTCGACACCATAACCTAAAATAGCAATATTCATAAATCTAGTATATCAACTATTTGGATTCAAAGAGGGTAGATAATTTATCATCAAGCGATACAAAATCTTTGCGTTCACCCGAGCTAACACCGGCCAAAACGCTAATATTATGCTCGATAAACATCTTTGCGGTATTGATAATACACTCTCTTGTTGTGCCGTTAATCG
The DNA here is from genome assembly GCA_030429445.1 of bacterium. Lineage (GTDB taxonomy): Bacteria > Patescibacteriota > Saccharimonadia > Saccharimonadales > Saccharimonadaceae > UBA2112. The sequence continues at coordinate 40,479 of JAUIFG010000003.1, forward strand.
ATTCTGGAACTTTTTCATAATCCTTGACAACCCCATCAGCAAAATAACGATTCGTGTAAAAATTGCTAATTTGAGACACCGTCTGAGCGCCCATCTGATGCCGACCAAGTGCATATGATTTTGCGGCGTTTATCTCTGCCTCGCTAATTTTTCCGTTCAAAATGGCGTGCAACTCACGCACAATTATTTCAAATAACGCATCGGCGGTTTCTAAATTAACTTGTCCACCAAAATCCCATGACGAATCGTGAAAGCCAACTGATGTATCACTGAACATTCCATATGCCAGCCCTCGTTTACGTGCAGCTCCATATATACGAGAATGATTTGTACCCGTCAGAATATGATCCAGACAATCCATTGCGTCAGATTCTTCATCCGAAAGCTCACGAGGTACAATTAACGACCACGCAAATGTTAGATTCGATGCCTCTTTGCGTCGGATTAATGTCGGCTTGCCCGAATGAAAATCATCTTGTGGCGCGGGGAAACGCTCGCCTTCTGGCAATTCCCACTCCTCTAACTGTCGGCGAATTTCAGCCTTGCGTCCATGCAACTTACCTGCAATAACAAAACGCATATTCTTTGAGGTATGCGTACGAGAATGATGCTCTTTGATGTGACGAAGTTTGACTCGCGGGATTGTACGCAAACGCTGATTAAAAGTCAGCACATCTTCACCTAGTAGCTGTTGGACTTTTGGCCACAACAATCGATTATGACTATTTAAATATCCCGTCAATTCGCTACGAACATTGCCTTTCTCTGCATCGAGTTCTTCATTATTAAACCGTGGCTGACAGATTGAGACACGTTGTAAATCTAAAATTCGCTCCCACTCAAAGTCTGCACAATCAGCAATATACACCATGCTCATGTCGCTTGTATAAGCATTATGATACGCACCATTTTTGGTAAACTCTGCTTCAAATTGATGCTCATCATGAAACCGCGCATTTGCACCAAACGCCATATGCTCCATGATGTGCGCTGCCTCATATACATTCTTATTTTTTACATAACGATTACCTGCGCGAAATTGAAATTGAAAGCTCATGACAGTTGCACCAGGTACGTCAATGAGCAACCCTCGTGCACCATTCTTTAGTCTCACCTCTTCGACAGTATGTTTCATCGACGACTCTTCTTTCGATTCTGCCTCTGTTTCTTCTTCTTTTTACGCGCATCACTCTTTGCTTTTGCCTCGCCCTTTGGCTTCTTTGCAATATCAAAATCATCATCACGATTTTTTTCACCATTGGTAATTTCATTTGCTCCACGCTCAACTGCATGCTCCGCTAGCTTCGTCAACTCAGTCTCGTGCTCCTCTTCGATAACCGCCCTCACATCACTTGCCCGAACGCGCATGATAGTTCCCAAAACCTCATCACGAAGCGTTGCCTGCAAACTATCGAAAAGCTTTGCGCTCTCAGAACGATATTCAACCAATGGATCACGCTGACCAACAGAGCGCCAATGAATACCCTCGCGCAAATGTTGCATATTTTCGAGATGCTGCATCCATAATGTATCAAGTACTTGCAAATAAACATCTCGTTCTACCTTGCGTAGAGTCTTGGTTGTGAGCTCTTTTTCCTTTCCTGCATACAGTTTAGCTACCGCCTCTTTGGCCATTTCACGACGATTTTTATCTCGCTTTTCGGCACCAATTTTTTCTAATTCCTTTTCATCTAATGGAAATACAGCAGCAAATTCTTCGGCAAACTTTGGATTATTTTTTGCCGGTAAATCAACTAACGTATCTACCTTTTCGCCCACTAATCGTTCGATTTCTGGCTTGATATTCTCGCCTTCCAAAATCTTGCGACGCATTGTGTACACAACTTTTCGATGCTTATTGATAACATTATCGTACTGAACAACATTCTTTCGGATGTCATAGTTGTAACCTTCGACGCGCTTCTGAGCGGCTTCAAGTGTCTTTGTTACAGCCCTATTCTGGATCGGAGTATCTTCGGTAACGCCAAGCCGAGTCATCAATTTAGCTATGCGCTCACCTTGGAAAATACGCATGAGATCATCTTCGGTTGATACATAAAATTGCGTCTCGCCCGGATCACCCTGACGACCACCACGACCACGTAACTGATTATCAATTCGGCGAGATTCATGTCGTTCACTACCGATCACTACCAGACCACCCAACTCCTTGACTCCATCAGCTAGTTTGATATCAGTACCACGACCCGCAATGTTGGTCGCCAAAGTAATCGCACCTTTCTCGCCCGCCTTTTCGATAATCGCTGCCTCACGCTCGTTATTCTTTGCGTTCAAGATTTCGTACTTGATACCCTCTTTGCGCAAATAATTAGCAATCATTTCGTTTTTTGTAATTGATGCGCTACCGACCAAAACCGGCCGACCAGCCTTGTGATGCTCTCTTATGGCATCAGCGACGGCCTTCAATTTGCCCTTTTCTGTCTTGAAAATCAAATCTTCTTTATCGTCACGAATAATTGGTCGATTCGATGGAATCTGAACAACGTCCAAACTATAAATTTGCTGGAATTCTTCGGCTTCAGTGAACGCTGTACCCGTCATGCCGGCTAACTTGTCATAAAGCCGGAAGAAGTTCTGAAACGAAACTGTTGCGAGTGTCATGCTTTCCTGCAAGACAGCGACACCTTCTTTGGCCTCGATTGCCTGATGAAGACCCTCATTATAACGACGACCTTGCATTAAACGACCGGTGTGTTCATCAACTATTATCACCTCGCCATCTTTGGTAACGACATAATCTTTATCTCTGTGAAATAATGCCTGAGCCTTGAGAGCCTGGTCAACGTGATAGACGGATTGTACGTATCCAGGCGTGTATAAATTTTTTATTCCCAACATTTTTTGCACTTTTTCAACACCCTCGTCGCTCAACGCAACCGTGCGCCTCTTTTCATCCAAAACATAATCGTCAGGAACTAACCTTGCAGCAACTTTCGCAAACTGCAGATAACTGTCTGGATTTTCAGCTGCCGGCGCACTAATAATCAATGGTGTCCGTGCTTCATCGATCAAGATACTATCGACCTCGTCAACAATCGCAAAATTCAGTGTACGCTGACGCAATTCTTCAACATCGTTTACCATGTTGTCGCGCAAGTAATCAAAGCCAAATTCGTTGTTTGTTCCGTATGTTACATCCGCTGCGTATGCCTCTTTACGACTCACGGGGCGTAATTTTCGCATGCGTGGATCGTCGTGCTTTTCATTATCATAATTAGGATCATAAATAAACGAAGCGTCATTAATAATAACGCCAGTCGACATACCCAAGAAATGATATATCTCACCCATCCAGCCAGCATCTCGTTGTGCCAGATAGTCATTCACAGTCACAACATGCACGCCCTTGCCAGTCAGTGCATTCAGATACACAGGCAGGGTTGCAACAAGAGTTTTACCTTCACCAGTTTTCATCTCGGCGACATTACCTTCGTGAAGTGCCATACCGCCAATCAACTGAACATCAAAGTGACGTTGACCGAGGACTCGATCACCCACCTCGCGTACTAATGCAAATGCATCCGGCAAAATATCATCAAGTTCTACTTTCTTTTTCCCTAATCTATTTTTGAGCACCTCCGTCTGTTTTTTTAGCTCTGGCTTGCTCATTTTGTGGTACTTTTCAGCAAGCGCATTAATTGCGCCGACCTTTTTTTCTAAACCTTTAAGAATCCGCTTTTGCGGGTCACCGAATATTTTTGTTAAGACCCCTTGTCTGCTAACCATAAATAGACTCACTCCTGCCGTAATAGCCTGAAAATAACTACCTTAATTATAGCGTAATTTTTACCAAAAAGACAGGTGTTTTTGACGACAGTTAAGACTTTTTTTCAACACTCAAACCACTGCCACGCCTCAGACGCAACAAAACACGCCCACGTTTACTACGCCTCTTGAGTGCTGTCTTGTAGCGATGCAACTGAGAGACTAGCTTTGATTCAACAATATCAACTGCCGCCAGAATATTAAGCGTCGAATCTTTGGCAACAAGTGTTTTCTGCGGTAGTTTAATTACGACTTCAGCTTCGTACTTGTTCCCATACGCACGATTTACTTCCCGCAAAACCACTTCTGCAGAAACAGAGGTACGGGCGTGACGAGGAATAAATCTATCGAGTCGACTAATTTTTTTGACAACGTACTTCTTTGTAGCTTCATCAACGTCATACCTTGCTCCAGAAGTAATTGTAATATGATCAATCATAGTTACAGTATTTCACGACCACCCATATATGGTCGTAGCGCCTCCGGAACTTGCACATTACCTTCTGCAGTTTGAAAGTTTTCAATAATACCAATAATCGGGCGTTGTGAAAATGCAGTTGCATCATTTGTATGAACAAATTCGACTTCACCAGACGAACGACGAACCCGCGTCTTCATAGCACGAGCCTGAAAATCAGTCAGATAGTCAGCCGTATGCGTTTCGCGATACTGCTGCTGTGATGGCAACCATACATCCAAATCGACACCCTTAGCATTCGGACGGCCAATATCCGCCGTGCATTTTTCGAGCACACGATACGGCAAACCTAATTGCTGCATCAAATACTCCTGAATTGCAACCATAAAGCGATGCTCATCCAGTGATACATCTGCCGTTGCAAAGCTTTCCATCTCAAGCTTGTTGAACTGATGCAGACGAAAAATACCTTCTGTATCTTTGCCGTATGTCCCCGCCTCGCGACGAAATGCAGTCGTGTAACCAACCAAACGTACTGGTAGTTCAGCTTCGGGTACTATTTCGTCTAGATACATCGGCGACATAGTGTGCTCGGCACTTGCGTTTAGCCACAAATCTTCATCTTCAATCTTGTACGTCTGTTCTTGCTTGTTTAGTCGGCCAGTTGCTTCAAATACTGCCGTTTTTGCAACAGCTGGCGGTAAAACAAATGTGAATGGCTTATCGCTCACATTCAAGCTATTATCTGCAGCAATTTTACGCAAAGTTTCTTGATTCGTAAGTGTTTCGATACCAAACTGCCACAATGCAAATTCCAATCGAGCCATATCACCCTTGATATAGACAAACCGCGAACCGGCAACTTTGACAGCGCGTGGTGTGTCCAACCACCCCTTTGCCTCGGCAATTTCGGCATGATTTTTTGGCTCAAAGTCAAAGCGGGGCTTATCACCCACCTCTTTGACTACAACATTTTCATCCTCAGTCGCACCAACTGGTACATCAGGAAGTGCCATGTTTGGAACGGCCTTGAGAAGTTTCCAAAACATTCCATCCGCGTTCTCCAAACGACCCTCAGATTCAGACAACTCAAGCTTTATCTGCTTACCCTCATCAATAATCGTTTGGTCGGGTTGACCTCCGCCTCCGGCGGACTTCATTTTTGATGCATTCTGATTGCGTCGTTCACGTAGTTCATCGACCTGTTGTTGCAAGGTTCGACGCTCATTGTCTAATTCAACAAGCCTAGGTACATCTATATCATGCCCTTTGTTTCGAGCATTTTGCGCAACAGCATCGGGCTGTTCGCGTATCAAGCGAATATCAATCATGAGTTTATTGTAGCAAACAGTTTATCTACTCGCTAGCGAGCTACTGTGTTTACGCCTGGTTTCATAAATGCTCGACGCGCCATGTCTCGCATAGTCTTTCGACGAGTGAGTGCATTACTGGTTGCAATAAGTTCGGTGAGAGTCTTTTTTCGCTCATCATCAAGCTCTTTGTTGTTCACAATGTACAGTGTTGAGTAGACTGCCAGATGCTCTTCTTGCAATGACAATTCAACAGTACTGTTAGCGCCTGTATCTGCCACGATAGCAACATCCGAAAAACCAGCTTTTTCCAGCCGTTCTCTCAATTTGTTTCCTTTATAGACTGGGTATACCGCCGTCACTCCCCGATAACCTTCATTATTAACAGTTGCCCCTATCATCTCTTGTAGCGCTTTTGCCTGATCTTTCTGGTCAAGGTGTTGCATCATAAATGAACTGATAACGACATCATACTTACCGCGAAAATCTCCTAAATCAGTCGCATCAGCTGCTTCCCAATTTTCTCCAACTGGAGGATTGGTGGCATAGTCAAAATCAATACGCTCAACAGATTTGCCTTGTTGTACGACCGATTCAGCAAAGTCACTATCACCAGCCCCGACATCTAGAATTGTTTGTACATTATCAGATGCGATGACCTCACCGAATACTCGACGATAGAGTGCCGCTGATTTGTTTGTTCGTTCAATTTTTTTCTGTTTTTCGTGAGCACGAGGCATATAATCATATTATAACACAATGCTTATGGTAAATCAATGACCTATTCCGTTCGAAGTGCTTCAATCGGATCCAACTTAGCAGCTTTTCGCGCAGGAAAGTATCCTGCAATCACTGCAATGATCATCAAGCCAATAATCAAGCCAATAACTGGCAACGGTTCAAATATTAACAAGTGGTTTCCTGCACCTAGGTCGAGTTGTTCTGTAATCCATGGATTAAGTACAGTTCCCGTACCCCATGCAATCACCGAACCAATCACGCCACCCAAAAATCCGATCCAGGCCGCCTCATATCGAAATAGCTTGGCAACGTCCCTACTGTGCATGCCAAGTGCCTTCATCAGGCCGATCTGCTGCGTTCGCTCTAACACACTAATATACTGCGTGTTAATGATGCCGAACACACTAGCGATCAATGCCAGCACGCCAAACCCAGCAACAATACCCTGTAGCAGGTTGACGATTGTAAACAATAGACCCTGTAAATCCTCAGCTGTGCGCACAGTAAGATCTTTGTCAGTTAATCGTTGCTTTACTACCTCTGGTTCAACACCATCCTTCACGATGGCTGTTGCTGCGACATAGCTGCGATAACGAGGAGTATCACGAGTCAAAAAGTCAGACAAACTCCTTGCTGTATTTTCAGATATAAACAGTGCATTACTGGCGCTCAACGATGTTACCGAAGCCTTGGAAACAACCCTGACGACAAAACTCTCGTCTCGCACTTCACCACCTACCAATTCAGCCAAGCCAGCAGAGCCCTTCTCTTGTATTGTCTTCGTGATTTCTTCCTCTGATGGCTGTACTTGCCGAACCAATCGTAGTGTCACTTTTTTGCCCACTATATCCTTTGGGTTATCTATTTTGAGTGCTTTCAAAAAACCCTCGGGAATGACAACTTCGTCATCCTTGATTTGCTCTCCAAGCGGAGGCAATGTTCCTGCAGCAGATTCAGCCAATACGCTGGCATCATATACCGAAACGTCTGACGTATACTTCTTTTTTATCCCCTCAAAGGTCATGTACTGTGCCTCTACCAAGTAGGTCGGGATCACTTGCTCAATATCTTTGTCATTCTCGATAACATCGAGGTCTTTTGGTTCGAGCGACTTAATACTCAATCCCGAAAACTGAGTTGATGTCTCTGAATATTCCTTCAGTCCGTCACCACCAGGTAGTCCACCGCCACCAACCAAACTTTCATCTCTAACGACAAAGAGTGCTTGCGAATTGATATTCGAACTAATCAGCTTCTCGGCATATTGACGCGAACCCTCGCCAGCTGCCAGTGCAATCGTCAGCGTAAATGCACCGACGGCAATCGCCAAGCTTGTCAGTAGCGTTCGAATCTTTGCTTGCTTGAGACTGCGACCAGCACGTCGTACTATATATCGAGCTTTCATGACTTACCTGCCTTTTTACGGCTACTCTTTGTAGCGGGTTTTTTATTATCAACAGACACGATTTTCCCATCACGAATCTGAATCATAATGTCGCATCGCTTTGCCAGATCATGATCATGCGTCACAATAATTAACGTCACGCCCTTTTCTCTATTATAACGAAATAATAGGTCTTCGATAATTTCGCCTGTCGCACTATCGAGATTCCCTGTCGGTTCGTCTGCAAACAAAATCTTTGGATCATTTACAATTGCACGCGCTATCGCTAGGCGTTGCTTTTGACCACCCGACAAATCACGAGCTCGTGATTTTTTCTTGTCTGTTAATTCAACGGCTTCGAGAGCACGTTCGATGCGATCCTGATGTTCCGCAGATGGTACGTCAGCAATCTCACAAACCATGCCGACATTGTTGTAGCAACTTTCGTTTGCTTCAACAAAAAAGCTCTGAAAAATAAAGCTCATCTGCCGTGAACGAAATCTGTCGACTTCTTTTGATTTGAGTTGCAGAATATCCTGACCATCAATAATTACCTCACCGGTTTGCGGCCTATCCAGCCCACTCATCGTATGCATCAGAGTACTCTTTCCTGATCCACTTTTACCGATAATCGCAACACTCGCCCCATCAGGAATCGAAAAATTAACATCATCAAGTGCGGTAAAGATAGTACTCTTCTTCCCGTACGTCTTTGTAACATGCCTTACATCAATCACGCTGCCCCTCCGTTTTTACTATTGTTAGTATACCATTAGTATACCATCGACCGCTAAGTTAGCTTATTTATATGCTCGACAAAATGGTCGATATAACTGTTCAATTTTTCCCTATTTTCATCAGTAACAACACCCCGTTCATCAAGTTTTTGACTCGCAAAATTAAAGTAAAGTTCCGGCTGACCCATCAAATACATTCCTAAATGGCTAACAATATGGCGAAGATTCGACTGTGCCACAGCTGTCCCTAACGCTCCGTTTGTAGCTCCGGCAATTGCAACAGGTTTACCAATAAACGAATTATTCGGACGAGTCGACCAGTCAATCGCATTCTTTAATACTCCTGGGATACTACGATTATATTCTGGCGTTACGAACAGTACAGCATCTGCCCCCTCAACCATCGCCTTCATTGCTCGAACGCTTTTTGGTAAATCCGCCTCAACATCTCCGTTAAATAACGGCTGTTCCAAGTTAACGTATTCGAATTTCACGCCATCGGGAGCAAATGATTCTAGGTTTTGTGCTAATTTTTTATTCAATGAATCTTTTCGCAAACTTCCTACAAATACCGCTATTTTTGCCATAGAACTCCTCACTTATTTACTATATTTAGTATAGCATACATTGTCCGTTTTCTTATTTCATCGTAGCCTGTTATTGACTTTTTATCAAGCTTATGCTAATATTAACTTACCCGTTAGTCATAAACACGGAAAACAAAAAATGTCAGAAAACTTAAAATCACCCCAACCAGAACGACCAGAGCTCACCGATAAAGAGGTCGATTCTCAATTTGATGCCATTGCAGACTACTATAATTCTCATTTTAAAAAAGTGACCAGTGAAGCATTACAACAGGAACAACCTGCCCTCTTTGATATAGAGGGAAATGTAAACCCCGACCTCGTCGAAAGCCCTGTACAAAAAACCGAAAAACCACAGAATCCTCTAGAGCTTTATTCCGTCGATGAATTACGAACAGCTCTGGCATCGGCTGAAAACAACTCATCAAATATCGAAGATCTAAAAGAAGATGAAGCTTACGCTGAAAACGAACGACGCGATACCGAAACTTCTGATGAAATGTCACCAGACGAAACTGACTACAATACGCGAATTGTAACTTCCGTTGATCGTGTATCTCGATGGCTTGGTGGTAAAGCAGAAAAATACGAAAACGCTGGTGGCGCCAAGGGACTTGCCAAAAAAGCTCTTCGTCGATTTGGCTCTGCCGCATATCGTAAATCCGGCCTAAAGGCGGGAGTCGAAAAAGTACAAAGAGGCGTAGAAGCCGTCGATAGAGCCCTTGACCGCACGATAGATCGCGTAGACCAGTTCTCGAACGACGTCGAAGACAAAGTGTTGGATGCAAAAGATAAGTATCGCAAAGCACGAGAAGCCCTCGCCTCTCGACGTAACGCCGCCCACGAACGTACCAAAAAACGTGCCGAACAACATGAACGACAACGCGCCCAAAAGACAGCACGAAAATTAGAACGAACACAGGAACGTAGTGAAAAGGAAAAGGCGCTCTACGAATACAATTGGCGCGGTGGCCCACGTCCCGACTTCCTAGATGGTAAAAAGGCTGAACCAAAAAACAAAAAAATGGGTCGTATTGGCGTTCGATCACCCTTTTACATCAAAAACACACCCGAATCGTAAATACATAGGAATTAGTAGGAGAAAACATTATGCAACATTACGTCACCAAACAAATGCTCACTGATCTTGGGATTGATATTGGTGATAAGAATGCCGATTCACTCCTCACCCACCTTAACGAGAAAATTGAAGAGATGATAGGTGTCGAAATCACTGAAGCACTTGACGATGAGCAACTAGAGGAGCTCGTCAAATTACAGGACAAAGGTACCGATGATGAAATCGGTGAATGGATTGCAAGTCATGTTCCCGACTACCGAGAAATCGTCGAAGACAACATCGACATCGCCATGGGTGAGATGGTTGATAGTGCAGACGACATTAATAAAGTTGCAAAAGAACAAGAATAGTAAATCTGAGTGATACCCAAAACAGCCCGCGGTAAAGCGGGCTGTTTTATTATATTACGGATGAATGTGTGCGTGTTTTACACTCGAGAGAGTCGTTCTAGCTCGCGTATGACGTCGCCGAGTCGACGATGAAAGACTGATCCATCCTCAACGAGCACAGCCTCGTTCAATTCATCAACCATGCTGTACACTTGCTCAATACTTGCATTAGTTGGCAATGCAACCAAAGCTTCCCTTAGACCTTCTCGTACACGACGTATATAGCTGTGGTCAAGACCACGACTTTCGTCAGTGGGACGATCTTCTGCAATCTCTTTTATCTTGCTCAATACGCCATCATATTCATTGCTAGAATTTTGCTCTGCACCAGAAATGACTGGAATCGGTTCGGTTGAACTATCTGCCATTACGGGAATCTTGAACATTTCAGTCTCTTTGTCGCCAAAAGATGGTGCAGAATAGAAACGACTTCCGTCATTCCTGGCAAGACTCTCTGAAACCTCACTTAGTGATGGGTTTGCTGATTCTGGCCTTACCGTATCAGATACGGGTGGCCTGTTTATCTGTGGTTTCTTGAAACTATTGGGATGTTTCAGTCCCGTGCGACCAAGTGCCGGGAATACTTCTGGTTGCGCCATATCAGTTGGCCACAAGGGCTCCTCGCCACGTGCTTTTTGCTCTCGCATTTGCTTGTTCAAGCGAGCTCGACGGGCAAAATGCGCTACCCTTTCTTTTATCTGCTCTGATTCAGATTTATCCGTATGTTGATTTCGTTCATTCATACTCTAATTATAGCATAAGCTTTACAAAAAGTAAATAACCAAGCGATGTTTTTGTCTACAGTTCTTTACCATTTTTTAGCATCACCAAATGGTGGTCGGCGAGTTTTTTCGTAATAGGATTTGTGCCCGTAATAGTACGACCATCAATTTCAGAAACACTTGCCAAAAATGCTGACGTACCACATATAAAGACCTCGTCTGCTACATACAGCTCGGTCAAATCAACTGCTCGCTCCTGCACAGAAATCCCCTTTTCTCTTGCAAATTCCAAAATAGCGCGACGATTAATCCCCTCTAACAAATCACTGCTGGTATCTGGCGTGATGAGCACCCCGTTACGCACCATAAAGATATTTGCAGCAGCAAGTTCACAGACATGACCTGACTGATCGAGGAATATACAGTCATCATAACCCGCATCCAGCGCATCTTGATGTGCGAGTACCGAGTTAATGTACGCACCGTTCACCTTTGCGCGCGATGGGATACTGTTATCGGGAATTCGACGCCATTGACTAGTCTTTAGTCGTACGCCGCTGGATTTGTGTATTGATTTTGCAGTGTATACAAACGCACTTAACTGCGTGTGAACACCCCTTGTGCGAGTACCAGGAGCCAGATCATCGGCATGCAAAGTTGCACGAACAAAAACTGGTTTCTTGGGACTATTTGCACTTATTAATTCCTCGATAATCCCACAAAATACATCATAGGTGAGATAGTCTGGCCAATTCAAACCAATAATTTTTGCCGATGAACAAAGTCGCTTATAATGCTCGTCCAAACGAAATGCCCGATATTTTTTGCCATCAGGTACGACATAGAATACCGTATAGACGCTCAAGCCATACAGAACCGCCGAGCTTGCGATTGATAAATGAGCCGACTCAAACGACACTACCTTTTTGTTCAGGTAAGCGTACTCGTGTATATCTGCCACCTTTTCCCCTATGTTAGTTTGACGTCAGGATATATCGACTTGGTCGTCTCGTCAACTTCACGGCGTAGTGCTGGGAACGGTACACCCTCTCGCGCAGAAAGACCCTCCAGTGACCAAAAGACTCGCTCCGAAAAGCCCAATCCGCAAGCAGGTGGCATTGCATATTCAAGTGCTTCAACATAGTCAACGTCCATCATTTGCGCTTCATCATCACCAGCATCTCGCAATTTCTGTTGTTCCAAGAAACGATTGTATTGATCGACAGGATCGTTCAATTCCGAAAATGCCTTACACATCTCGCTACCGCCAAATACCAAATTGAATTGCTCAGTCAACAGAGGATTATCAGGTTGCACCTTGGCGAGTGGTTGCATGAACATAGGGATGTCCACCAAAAAAACTGGACCAGCGATTGTTTTTCGATGCTTTTTCCAAAGTTTATCGAGACTACGCTGACGGTTGTCTTGCTTCTCCACCTCTAGTCCATGCTCTTTTAGCTGCGCCGCAATATCTTCAATCGTAGAATCGAATACATTAATGCCGTACTCACTCTGCAAAACATCGACAAAACTAATCCGTGCAAAATGCTCACCATCTGCACCAAAATCAACAACCTTACCGTCAGCAAGCGTAAACTGGCGCTTACCCCACGTCTTGTCGACAATAGAGCGAATCATTTGTTCCGTCAGTACCATTCCCTTTTCCCAGTCGGAATAAGCCCAATACCACTCCATGGCAACGTGTTCTGGTAAATGTTCATCGCTGTAATTTTCGTTACGAAACCGAGGGCCAATGTCGTATACTTTTTCATATCCAGCAACCAACAGTCGCTTGAGTGGTAATTCGTGACTAATACGTAGGTAAAAATCTTGATCCAGCGCGTCCATGTGCGTTACAAAAGGCGTTGCATCGGCGCCACCTGCTGTTGTTTCCAGAACAGGAATATTGACCTCTACAAAATCATGCTCATTCAAAAAATCGCGCGTCGCCTGCCAAAACTTGCTGCGACGAACAAACCGTTCTCGGATATCTGGATTTACATTCATATCAACATAACGACGACGTAAGCGTTGCTCTTTGTCTGTTAGTTCAGTGGGTATTGGACGCAAACTCTTTGTAAGTAAACGAAGCGTTCGTACGCCAACGGATATCTCGCCTGTTTTTGTCTTTATGACCTCGCCTGTCGCCTCAACAAAATCACCACTATCCAGCAATGGTAATTGGTCCATACCAACAACACTTTGTGCTGCGTCTAAGGGTGCAACATCAGGTGCATGCAAAAACAATTGGACCTGACCACTTTGATCCCGCAAAACGATGAATGCTAATTTACCAAACTTACGTAGCCCCATAATCCGGCCAGTAACGGTAACTGTTTGCCCCTCTAGTTCTCCAAACCTCTTGATCACATCATCTGCAACATGGGTGCGATGTGATTCGGCTGGATACGGATCAATGCCCAACCCGCGCAATTCGGTTAGTTTACGTAATCGTTCGTCTCGATAGTCCTGAAGTGTCGCCATATCTGTAGCCATCGTACCATAAAACTGGACATTTTCTCTAGCACTCACAAACCATTATCAGCGATGATTCGTGAGTTATAAGCATAAGAGGATTGCTTTATTTTGATTTTGTGCTATAATCATGACATAAGCGTTAAGCGCTATAATAGCATGACGGAATCAAACACAAACAAACTTGAACATAACATCCAGCAAACGGATGAAATCGATTCGATACAAAAACGATACGATAACGGTGATAAAACAAGATACTACAAAGAAAAAGAAGACTGGTCTTTTGGCAAAAACTACCTAGAGGGAGCAATCGAAACTAACGAACAATATGATAGTTCCGGGTTTGATACAGGTGAAATTGAGACAATCAAGGAAGTGACCGAGAAAATTCAGTCTGGTGAAATCGAAGCATCACAAGAAGTTATTGAACAATTACGTGAACAGGCACTCGCTCTTGTCCCCCATGTTGATGTCGATTTAACCCCCATCCATATTGAACGGGTTCTGCTTTATGTTCTTATTATCCAGCCTGACTCTACTTTTGAAAAACAAGTTGATAACGCTGTTGGCACCCTCTATGACAATCGTCCGGGTACCAATCCAGAATTGCTGAATAGAATCCACGGTCTAGTCCATCAGACTGTCGAGGTTGCCACGCATCCCGATGACTATATTCATCTCACGACTCCTGAGGAATTAAACCGGCCTCCTTCAATTGATCGTATCCTTGAAACTGCCAATGCTTTTGTCGTTACGCGTTACATTGCAAGAGCTGTCATGAAAAAAATATTTGATGAAGAAACTGCCGAATTAAAAAATGCCGAGGCAGACAACTCACCGGTACTTCAAAAAGTAGCTTAACCTACTTTTACAACTTCGTACTTGATATCACCTTTTGGCGTACTAATAACGACAGTATCACCGACTTTTTTGCCCATAAGTGCCACGCCGATTGGAGCTTTGTCACTAATCTTACCCGCCATTGGGTCCGCCTCAACAGGACCTACCAGATGGTATTGGACAGTCTTTTGTCCAGTTTTCAGCTCAACCTTGCTGCCAAGCTTTACCTTGGTACTTTTTGTAGCAGATATTATTGTTGCGTTTAGCAAAATGTCTTCGATTTCGGCAATGCGACTCTCGACAAGGCCTTGTTCTTCACGAGCAGAATCATACTCGGCATTTTCACTCAAATCACCATAACCACGAGCATCGGCAATCTTATCAGCAATTGCGCCACGACGACTCTTTAGTTCTTCGAGCTCACGTTCGAGCTCTTTTTTACCGATATCAGTGATTTGAAATAATTTCTTCATATATTTTCCTTTTCGTTGATTCAAAAAGTGCTGGACTTCAGCACGGTCCCTCCCTTATTAATTAGTTCAGTTTAGCAAACAGCTCGGACCGTGTCAATTCAACTGTTTCACCACTTTTTCTAGGGGTAAACTCGTATTTTTCAGCCTCTACCAATCGATCACTGACAGTCACTCGAAATGGTATGCCTATCAACTCGCTGTCGGCAAATTTCACGCCAGGACGCTCGTCACGATCATCATATAGCACCTCGATACCATTGCCCTTCAACTCTTTATACAATTCATCAGCATGTTTCACTGCATCGTCACCGCCAATACGTACCAAATAGACTTTTGCTGGCGCAACAGCTTCTGGCCACACAAGACCCTTATCATCACTAAACAACTCTGCAACAACGCCCATCAAACGACTGACGCCAATACCATAGCAACCCATAACAATAGATTGTTGCTCACCCTGTTCATCCGCATAATACACGTCCAAAGCATCCGTGTATTTTGATTCCAAATGAAATGTATTTCCCACCTCAACACCACGCTTTTGAACCAAGTCGCTCCTATTCAAACCAAGTTTTTGCAAATTTTCATCAGTCATAATTTCTTCGTTAATCGCTACTTTTTTTGCCTCATCAACAAAAATCGTATCCTCACCCACATCACTCAATGTCTGAAATTCATCACTAAACCTTGATGTGAAAATACCACCCTCGGCGTATGTACGATATGTAATCTCACCCAGCCCCAGACGATCGTACACCTTGTAGTAAGCCTCTACGGCTCGTTCGTACATCTGCTCGTGCTCTTCTTGCGAACGCGCGAGACTGTACATGTCTTTCATCAAGAACTCACGACCACGCAACAGTCCACTCTTTGCCCGTAGCTCGTTACGAAACTTATTCGCAATCTGATATGTATAAAAAGGAAGATCTTTGTATGAGTGAACGTAGTTGCCAGATGCGTCAACGATAGGCTCTTCGTGCGTCAAGCCAACGCCAAGTTCCGTTCCATTAGCAAGCTTTGTCTTGAACCAATTATCAACCTTTTTATCATCCCAACGATCTGTTTTCTCCCAAATATCACGTGGCTGTAATGTCGTCATCATGACTTCCTGACCACCAACAGCATTCATTTCTTCGCGAACAATTTTTTTAATGTTTTCAAGGACCCTAAAGCCGAGTGGCATATAGGCATACACGCCTGCCATTTCCTTGTGAATGAACCCTGCCTGAATAAGTAATTGGGCGTTCTTTGCCGTTTCATCGGCAGGAACGTTTTTGCTCGTTTTTGTGAATAGCTGACTGAGTCGCATGAGAGATGTATCTCCAAATACTTTCCATTATAAAATCCTACCCTGATAGTAACAGATGATTGTAATCGTGACAAAACGTTTACGTGAAGGACCTGGTAACGAGCATGCTATTTATCCGCCGACGACATAAGGGCTTATCAAAATGAAGTATGCAACAGCATTTTTAAGACTGTGCGCCAATATGCCGGCCCAAATACTACCCGTAATGGAACGGAGCCAGCACAAAAACATACTAAGTACAAATACATCAACTGCCACATTCCACTGAAAATGAACCAGACCGAACAATAGGCTCGTCACTACAGCACCCCATAATGCCGGCACATACGCTTTTAATTTGCCATACAAATATCCTCGGAAAAGCACTTCTTCCGCCAAAGGTGCAATGACGACAAGCGCTGTAAATGCCATGATATTATCTAACCGAGACCCAAATACACTGAAACCAACATCCTGCACCTCGTCTATCGGAAAACCAGGGAACAATGTCGTAATAATACCCATAACGACTGTAATCGTGAGAATATAAGCAATAAATGCTACAGGCGCCAATCCAATATCGGTCCACGACATTAAGCGTGTAAGTCCAAGGTCTTTTAGTGTCGTCTTTTTGCGCTTTATTAGGTATGGAACACCCAAGGCAATCATCAAAGTAAGAACGTACGTTTTTGCCGTTAATATTAACTGGTAAGCTGTCGGGCTAAAGTACTGTTCGGGTGACATATGCAGCCACTCGAGCACCCAAGCAACCGCAGAGATAGTAAAAATACTGAGAATAAATGAAAATAGTACCCAGATGGGTAAATAGACCAAATACGCCCAACGCGGTGAACTTTTTTTATCATCCTTAGAATGGCTACCCTTAACAGACAACTTCTTGATGGGACTAATTTTAGCTAATAATTTTTCCAACATCCGCCACCGTTATCAGCACAACAAGTGCCATTAATACTAAAAAGCCTGTTGCCTGAATCTTCTCTTCGCGTTCTTTCGTCAATTTTTTCTTGAGCGCATAAAAAGCAGTCATCGTAAACCAGCGACCCCCGTCAAGCGCAGGAATTGGAAGTACGTTCATGACAGCCAATGCGATTGATACAACAGAGATAAGCATAACAAGCGACGTCAGACCTGCCTGTTGAGCGGCTGGGAAAATTACACCCAATATACCCACTGGACCGGCAACACTATCACCCGCTGCTGCCACTTCTTTGCTACCCGCTTTTCGCTGTTCTTCATCCCCAAACAACTGCAAACCAATGCCATTCACTAAATTACCAACGAGCCCGCCAACACCCTTAAGTGTTTCCCATGTCAATTGACCTGCCGTCGCAATGCCAACAATCGGCGCCGACCATGTCGAACGTGTCTCGGTGGCTTGAACGATGCTGGCACCAAACAGTGTCTCACCCTCATGCCTCAGCGTCACCGAAGTCGCTGCCTCACGACCATCTCGCGAATAAATCACCTCTGCTTCTCTACCCTTATACTCCCTCGTTAAGTCAATAAAAGCCTGGGTAGTTTCAACTTGTTGTCCAGCAAAACGCAAAATTTTATCACGTGATTGCAAACCCGCTTCTGCCGCTGGATAGTTCGGGCTAAGCGTTCCCAACTGTACGGGTTGATACAGCGTTTTCGTATCGCCTTCGATTGAAAATTGATTTGGAATAACCTGCGGCAAACCAGTGATAGCCAAGACTGTGAGTAGTATCGCCGCTGTCACCCAATTAATGAATACACCAGCAAGCAATATTCTTGTCTTTACCCAATAACTCGCCGCGCCATAATCACCCTCTTTGTCAGCTTCGTCATACTCACCCTTTAGTTTGACGAAACCTCCAAGCGGTAACCAGTTTAAGCTAAATAGAATTTTGTTTTTTAGCTTTTTACTCCATGCTCGTGGTGGAAAACCAATACCAAACTCTTCGACAACGACCCCATTTCGTCGTGCAACAATCGCGTGACCTAGCTCGTGCACTACGACCAAAAATGTTAGTGCAAGCAACCCCACAATGATACCAAAGACTATTTCCACGGCTATACCTTCAGAATATCCTGTTCTTTAACCTTAAATGCGGCGTCAATCTTTGCCTGAAAATCTGCGACTAACTTATCAACGGCCTTCTCTACCGCCTTTACATCATCTTCAGTCAATTCCTTGGCTTCTTTTTTACGTTTTGCTTCTTGCAACGCATCCTGACGAGCACCTCGCAAGCCAATTCGAGCGTCTTCTACCTTTTCGCCCAATTGTTTTACCAATTGGCGACGTCGCTCTTCGGTAAGTGGAGGTACTGGTATTCGAACAATACGACCATCATCGGATGGATTGAATCCGAGTGATTGATCGTTACGAATCGAAGTTGAAATTGCCTCCAGGTTTGTTGGATCAAATGGTGTAATCTGCAACAATTGTGGCTCTGGGCACGACACATTTGCCACCTGATTGAGCGGCATCATCGAACCATATGCCTCGACCTTAACATCATCGAGCATACTGGCTTGTGCACGACCAGTTTGCACCTTGCGAAGCTCGCCCTCAAAATGCTCGAGTGCAGCTTCCATCTTTAGTTCATATGTATCAGTATTAAACATAATTTATCTCTTTTTAGTATAGCAAATTAATTTCCTCAGAATAATAAAATCGCCCCAAGGGGCGATTTTATCGAATATGATTCCCTTATTCCGTAACGCCAAGCTCAATACGACGAAACTGTGAAATACGAACGTTCTCACCGTTTTGTGCGATTTGTTCCTTGATGCGCTGTTCAACGGTCTTACTATCATCTAGGACGAAGACCTGTTCAGCCAATACTTGCTCAGCGAAATGCTTTTTTAGTTGTCCTTCGACAATTTTTTCTGCCATTTCAGCTGGTTTGCTTTTTAGCGAATCGCTTTCTAACAGTTCTTTCTTTTTTGCATTCATCACGTCAGCCGGGATGTCTTCCATTGTTGAATATTTTGGAGACATAGCAGCAATTTGCATCGCCATCTGATGAGCAAATTCTTTGAATTCAGGTAGACGCGCAACAAAATCTGTCTCGCAATTTACTTCGACAACAACGCCAATACGATCAGAGTGCACATAGCTTTCGATGATGCCGGAACGAGTCTCACGATCACCCTTTTTCTCTGCCTTTGTTACGCCTTTTTTGCGAAGTACTTCAAGAGCCTTGTCAAAGTCACCCTCGGCCTCTACGAGTGCTTTTTTTGCATCTGTCAGACCAATACCTGTCAACTCTTTTAATTTTTTAATGTCATCTATACTAACGCTCATTATGCATTCCCTTTCTTTGTCACACCCTCCGCAACTGCGTCACAAAAGTAATCCAGCAATACTTGAGTGCCCTTAATTGTGTCATCATTGCCAGGTACAACATATTTGATTGGAGTAGGATCAACATTCGTATCAACAACGCCAACAATAGGAATACCCAGTACGTTTGCTTCTTTCACTGCGCCATCATCAGCCAAGACATCTAGAATGACAACCGCACCCGGACGTCCATTGAGACTCTTGATGCCACCGTATTTCGTATTTAGCTCTTCAACTTCTTCACGAAATCGTTGAACTTCCAGTTTGTTATAGCGTTTTTCTAAATCGCCGTTTTCCAATCGTTGTTCGAGATCCTTCAGCTTTTTCACTTGCTGATTTATAGTGTTGATATTCGTCAAAATACCGCCGATCCAACGTTCAGTCACATATGGCTGGCCCACTTTTTCGGCAGATGCCTTTACGACGTCTTTCATTTGCTTCCTTGTTCCAACAAACAATACTTGCTTGCCGCCTGCCACAACGTCAGTCAAGAACGGCAACACTACATCAAGTGCCTCAACGGTTTTTGTTAGGTCAATGATATGGCTATCTTGACGCTTGCTATGAATGTACGGTGCCATTTTAGGATGCCACCTACTGGTTTTATGTCCGAAATGCACACCCGCTTCGAACAATGCTTTAATATCGACTTTTGCAGCCATTGTTACTCCTTTTTCCTCACTGCCAGCCCTGAAAATCAGGAGCGCGCTAGCAGTTGTGTCATTAAAATAGTTACTCGAATACTCTAACAGAGGTGATGAAATATGTCAATGCTCTGGAACGAATACAAACATTAGTGATATACTAATTTCATTATGAAAAACCTATTCCGTGTTGTCGCAAATAAAATATCCGTATGGACAGGTACCGCCACAGTCTTTCTTGGCGCCATACTTATTGTTATCGTATGGGCAACCACTGGTCCTTTTTTTCACTTTTCCGATACTTGGCAACTTGTCATCAACACAGGCACCACTATTATTACCTTTTTAATGGTTTTTTTAATCCAAAATACGCAAAATCGTGACGGTAAAGCCGTTCAACTAAAACTTGATGAGCTTATACGCGCGACGAAAGGAGCCAGAGCTTCATACGTAGGGCTTGAAGATTTGAGCGACGAGGATTTATCTGCTCTCGACAAAGAGTTCAAGATGCTCACACAAAGCCCTGGAGCTGTTCGTGCACTTAACAAACTACATGAAAAAATCGAGGAAGAACACGCTCGTCGAAGCAGCCTCCGTGACCGCGCAGCACATATTTTGCACCACGACCACAACGATATAGATAAAAATGTCAACAAACACCTTTGACATTTCTCTATAAGCACGCTATAATACTCCAGATATGAAGAGTAATTTGCATCCGACAAGCTACCGACCTGTCGTCTTTTCTGACGATACTGCTGGCTTTTCCTTCCTTACGCAGTCAACCGCAAAAGCTGACGATACAGTTAAATGGGAGGACGGAAACGAATACCCTCTTGTAAAGATTCATGTTTCTAGCGCATCTCACCCCTTCTTTACGGGCGAAGAAAAGATTATTGATACCGAAGGTCGTGTTGACCGATTTAAAGCTCGTGCTGCTGCCGCACAAGAACGCAAAATGCAACTAGCGAATAAAGCCAAAAAAGCCAAAGCAACTGCAGCAAAAAAAGATAAAGCCGACGAATAAACCAGGTAGAAGCAAAGAGACCGTTCTTGCAACGGTCTCTTTTGATACAATAAGGATAAGTTATGCCAAAAATTGAACTGAACGTAGACGAACTAAACGCCGAAAAGGAAGAAATCGGTGAATTTTTGACATCTCCTAACGCCTACAACGACCCCGACTTTACTGCAAAAAACAAACGATTTACCGAACTCGAAAACATTATTGAAAAAGTCTCGCTGAATGATACCCTTGAACAACAACTTACTGAAGCACGAGAACTTGCCAATGGCAACGATGAGTTAGCTGAGCTCGCAAAATTAGAGGTCGCCGAGACAGAAAAAAAGCTTGCCACCCTTGAAGATGAGCTCTTCGTCATGCTGACTCCGCGTGATCCAAACGATGACAAGAACGTTATCGTCGAAATTCGTGCTGGCGCTGGAGGTGACGAAGCAAGCTTATTTGCAGCTGAACTCTATCGAATGTACCTACGTTACTGCGAAGCGCATGATCTAAAAACTGAGCTAATAAGTGAAAGTGCGAATGATACCGGTGGTTACAAAGAAGTTATTTTTAAAATCGTTGGCGACTCACCGTATGCACGGCTGAAGTTTGAAAGTGGCGTTCATCGCGTACAACGCATTCCAGCCACTGAATCCCAGGGGCGCATTCACACCAGTACTGTGACCGTTGCCGTTTTGCCGGAAGCCGAAGAAACAGATGTTGAAATTAATCCATCGGATCTACGTATCGATATTTATCGTGCCAGTGGCCATGGTGGTCAGTCAGTTAACACGACAGATAGTGCCGTGCGTATTACCCATTTACCGAGTGGCATGGTCGTCACGAATCAAGATGAAAAGTCACAAATAAAAAACAAAGACAAGGCCATGAGCGTCCTTCGTAGTCGCCTATTGCAGCAAAAAATTGACGAAGAAAATGCTAAGCTCGATGCCGAACGCCGAGGATTAATTGGTACTGGCGATCGTTCGGAAAAAATCCGCACCTACAACTTCCCCCAAGACCGCATCACTGACCATCGTATCGGGTACAGTCGTAGTGCCATCCCATCTGCGATGAATGGTCAAATAGATGATTTAATTGAGCATTTGCAAGCCTACGAACGCGAGCTTGCTGCCAAAAATGCAGCTTAAAGATTCCTTCCTTTACACTTGATATTATCCAGACTGCTTTGCGATTTTTTAACAGAGGTGAGATAATAAGGCCATGAGTATAGATGAGTGGCTCGCCATGGCGACCAAGGAACTATCAAGCACAGGTATCCCCTCTGCCAGGCTCGATGCGGAACTCATTTTGTCACATACCATCCGCAAACCAAGGACATATCTACACGCACACAATAGTGAAACCATCGAGAGCAATCGTAAAGAAGTTGCCGATGCACGCCTGCGAATGCGCCTGGAACGCACTCCTATTGCCTACATTGTTGGACACAAGGAGTTCTACGGTCGACACTTCAAAACCACCCCTGCAGCCCTTATTCCCCGTCCGGAGTCAGAGACAATCATCGAACTATTGAAAGAAATCGTTCCGAAAAGCAATCGAACTTTATCAAAAATTCATCTAATCGATGTCGGCACAGGCACGGGCTGCTTGGGAATCAGCGCCAAATTAGAGTGGCCAGAACTCGACGTCACCCTCACCGACACGAGCCAACACGCCCTCAACTTAGCTCACAAAAATGCAGATTTACTAGGTGCTGAAGTCCATTTTCTCAGAAATAATCTACTACGTGGCTTGACTGCTCCGATTGATATTATTATTGCTAATCTGCCTTACGTTGATCGTATCTGGGACATCTCGCCAGAAACAAACAACGAGCCAGATGACGCCCTTTTCGCGCACGACGGAGGTCTTGCCTTAATATTCCAACTAATCGAACAAGCATCTCAGATACTTAAACCTGGCGGACACTTGCTACTTGAGTCAGACAAACGTCAACAATCTGACATCATCACATTTGCAAAGAAACACACCTTTGAACATCGCAAGACATCTGATTTGATCACATATTTTGTTCACGCATAACAAGTCAGTTTACTGACCATATGTTTCAAGAGTTGCTTTCACGACTTGCTCATCACCATCTCTCAGCAAAGTGATCTCGACCGTCTCGCCGGTTGCATATTCAGATACAAGTGATGCTACACTACCTTTATCACCAACCGCCAATCCACCAATTTTAATAATAATGTCACCGTCCTTAATGCCAGCCTTTTGGGCGGGACTATCACCAATGACACTCTGCCCTTTTTCGGCAAAAACATATGCACCCTTCTTGACTGGTAATTCATATTCTTTTGCCACTTCGGGATTAATTGTAATATAATTAATGCCTAGATATGCTCGTGCGATCTTACCGCTACTCTTAAGATGCTTAATGATTCCCTTTGCAGAATTAATCGGTATCGAAAATCCGATGCTCTGTGCGTCCTCGGCAATTGCTGTATTAACACCAATCACCTGACCGCTTAGGTTGACTAGTGGACCGCCAGAATTACCTGGATTGATAGCAGCATCTGTTTGCAATAAGTCAGTGAGAGCCTCCACCTTACTGCCTTCTTTTGCATAAATAGGACGTCCAGTGCCAGAGATAATTCCACTTGTCACTGTATTTTGAAACTCACCAAGTGAATTACCAACTGCTACAACCGTTTGACCAATACGAACTGTACTGGAATCACCAAGCTTTGCTGGTTTTAAATTTTTTACACCACTAATCTTTAAAAATGCTAAATCATTGAGAGGATCCTTTCCGGCCACCTTCACATTTTCATACACTGTGCCATCGCTCAAAATAACTGACAGCTGCCCACTATCCGAAACCACGTGCTTGTTCGTCAATATCCATCCGTCATTTGTCAAGATAATACCACTCCCAGCACCCTCTTCAACCTGATTGCCAAACAACGACCCTCTTTGCTCGGTAGTAATAATTGAAACCACACTCGCACTAATCTTTTCAACTACTCCAGAGATGTTACCTACTTCGCCATTAACAATTGCGTTACCATCGCTAGTACGGTCAACGACTGTTGTAGGCGGATAAAGCTGAAAAGCGACGTATCCCCCGCCTAGCCCAGCACCAAAACACAAAGCCAATATTAAAAACAAAAGCGAACCGTAGCGCACCTTATGCGAAGGCTTCGATACTTTACTTACTACCGATTCTTGCCCATCTTGTTTCATAAATTGCTGATCCACCTTAAATTCCCGATATTGCTTATGAGACACCTATAGCTGCCTGATTAAACGGCGTGTATAACATTACAATGAGTACAGCGATGAGGAGAAGTACTGGTAATAATACGTCGTTTCTACGTATTTTATCGTGGTGATGATATGAATTATAAACACGCTCTGCAACAAAACTAAATCCCAATAGAATAAGGGCTACTTGTGGCAGCTTTAGACCAGCAGCGGATGGAAGCGTATACGCAATCGTCCAATGATACGTTATCCAACCAATTTCTGCTGCAACAAATCCCCACGCCAGACTGAGAAACCGAAGGCTCTCGTCAGAGTACGAAGCAAGCACGTGTCGCGCGCTTGTGTATCCTATCAACCACATACCTATTACGACAAGACTAGAAGGCCATTCATAAGACACGCTCGCAAGCGCCATAGTCCCTACAAAAATTGCAATTCCAGCCTGAATAGCAATTGCTCGTCGATTACCCCGAGGCTTTATAACCAATAACCACACCGCATAAAGAGATGCAAGAATTGCCTGCACAATAAGTCCCTGCAAGCTCTCTGCCTGTCCTGCGAGGAATATCAGCAGCACGACGCTCACGCTCACAAGAATATCCACCATGTTTACTTCAATATGCGTAAACCAGTATCGTGGACGAACCGCTAGCACGCGCCATTTACTAAGTAATACGATAGCTAATCCCAACCAGGGCGAACCAGTCGCCCATACCGCAGCTAACACGGCAAGCGCGAGTCCAATATTGAGCAAGATATAAACCGACTCGCTAAGAAACGACCCCCGTCTTTTTACAACTCGCAGAAATTCCATACTTCTACTAGTATATCATGTTAGTTGCTGCTTGTGTTTTTAGGCGGCTCTGGTCCTATTATCAATACAAATTTAATAGTTGAATCAACAGTAATCGGTGGATCACCCTTCGTAATTTTTACTCCATACCGTTTTTGTAGCTTTGATGATGTGCCACTATTGCCGCTACCAATCTTGTACAAAGTATACTGCTTATAACTACCGGCCGGCGCATCACCAGCGTAGGATACCGTGAATTTAGCAGCCTTAAGTAATTCCGACTCTTTCGTTGCAACGCCCGCTACATTTGAGCCGTTCAGGACAACGATTGGCGCAGCTTCACGAACAACTGGATTTGACGATAGTTTTTGCTTGATTAAGGCTCTTAGCTGGTCGTAATTAAACACCCCTGCACTTGGTATAACAGCGCTCACCCCATTGATACTACCTGTCGTCATGACAGGGTTATCGCCATCAATAAGACTAATCGATTTGATATCCTCGCTCTTGATTTCTTGAGCTAATGCAACAAGCGTGCGAAACTCCTTGAAATCAAATGTTGTGCGCAGATTTTTGCCAAGTGCATCGATGATTGCACTGACCTTCTTGAAATCACTCAAAACACCGACACTAACCGCCTTTTCCCGCAATGCCTTGATGATCTTTTGCTGATTCTTCTCTCGATCAAAATTAGACTGCTCAAAGCCATACGTTGGCGCACGATCACCCCGTGCTTGTGCAAGATACAGTGCATGCTCGGCATCTAGCTTTACAGGGCCATTCGGATAATCAATAAAGTGTCCATTCGGCGGGCACCGCTTGATACGTTCAGCATACGAAGATCCACACTTCCAATCAAAATTACTATCCATCTGCCCATTGGGATGACGACTGTCTATTGTTACGGTGATGCTACCCCCAACAGCATTCACCAGTTCACGCATAACCGTATAGTTCACGTTAATACCGTATTGAACCTGGAGACCAAAAATTTTACCAACAAAACCTGCCTCCTTAGTCAAAGCTTTTCTATCATGGGCAACGCCTGTTCCTTCATGAGCACAACCATAGTATTCATTTATTTTACCTTGGTAGCCAGCATTACACGCCCTGCCGTACTCTACATACAAATCACGTGGAATACTGATCATGAATGCGTCTTTTGTTGTTTGATTCAAACTGAGAATCATCATTGAATCGGTCAAACTTGCACCTTGATGACCAGGATCGTCCTCGGACGTACCAACAATCAATATATTACTGCGACCATTAGCATCCTGCTTTAGGGGAACTGTCTGAAATATCTCAAATACATTGCCCTGAAAGACATTTGACCCTGCAATAAATGCCCGAATTCCAAAAAATATTCCAAAGCCAATCACTACTACCAGTAATAGTAGTAGTGAGAGTTTGACCCACTTTTTACGAAGGAATTTTGGCATCAACCGTCGGCGTTGTTTTTTCTTTGGCTCCTTTTGATCTTCATCATCAATGCCATTTAATGACTCGTCAATTTCATTCCTATCGATACTACCCAAACCTTTCAATGTTGTTGGGGCGGTTTTTTTCTCAGGTTTGTCATTATCAACACTCGCAAACTCTTCTGGATTTTTTTCACCACCAATAGTACCTCCAACCTTTCGCTTTGGTCGGCGAGGTACAAATCCTTCAAGTGACGTCTGTTTTTTACCCATAGATACTCAGTATACTATACAGAATTATTACGCTTAAGACTAGTTTGATTCGCTAGTATATTCATCTTGCTTGAGGTATAGTGAATTGGAATGGTACGAACATTTATCGAACGACATCCTTGGTTAAAAGATGCAGGAGGGTTGCTGTTGTTTGCCGTTGCCGTCCTAGTAGGTACGATCCTTATCAATACCTATGTTTTTCGTAGCTTTAACGTTGAAGGCCCGAGCATGGAAACGACTCTTTCTACGGGCGATCGCCTGATAGTAAATCGCCTTCCTGTCACCTGGGCGCAACTGCAAAATACCGAATATATTCCAGAACGCGGCCAAATCATCGTCTTTAAAAACCCCCGCTATACAATCGGAAGCCCCGATGAGTACATCGTCAAACGTGTCATAGGCCTGCCCGGTGAAAAGGTTGCTCTCAAGGACGGGCATTTCACTGTCTATAACAACGCTCATCCAGAGGGATTCAATCCGGATGACACGAACAACAAAGAACCAGGCAGTCCAACATCAGGTACCGAAAAAGAGGTTATCGTACCAGATGAAACCCTCTACGTAGCCGGTGATCACCGTACAGGTAATTATTCTTTTGACTCTCGCAATGGTCTTGGATTTATACCTCTTTACGACATTGTCGGTCCAGTGAGTGCTCGACTACTCCCAATCACTGGCCTACGCGGATTCTAGTCATCACCGAGTAAATTGGTTAATCTACCCAAGTCTTTTTCATTTTCGAATCGTATAACAATGGTGCCTGACCCTTTTGAATTTGATCGAATCTGCACCGTCGCCCCCAGGTGCTTGGTGAGCTTGTCTGCAGTAGGCGTGTGATAGGATCGCTCCGAAAACGCAGTTGAGTCCGTTTTTTTTGCCTTTTTCATATCAACAACAAACTGCTCAATCTTTCGCGCGCTCCACTCTTCGGCAATGATCTTTGGTAAGATTTGCTCGACCATGTCTGGATCGGCGCTTACAAGTGGCCGTGCCTGCCCCTCAGTGAGCCTTCCTTCTCGAATCGCCTTCTTGACACTATCGGGTAGACGTAAAAGCCGCAAAACGTTGCTCACGGCGCTGATAGACTTTCCACCTACGCGCGCACCAATCTGCTCAAGTGACATGTTGAACTGATCGCGTAATTTGAGGTAAGCAGTCGCTGTTTCAAGTACATTCAAGTCGCGACGCTGTATGTTCTCTATCAAAGATACTTCGAGTCTGCGCTGATCATCGAGTGAACGAACAAGTGCGGGAATTTTTTGCAACCCTGCCCTTTTTGCACCTCGGAATCGACGCTCACCGGCAACAATTTCGTACGAACCATCTTTTGGCATAACAATGATCGGCTGAATAACACCGTGCTCCTTGATTGATTCGGCCATTTCTTCCAATGCACTCTCGTCGAACGTCCGACGCGGCTGATCGGGGTTTACCTTGATCTGAGACAAGCTAATTTGATGTAATTCACTCAATTTACCATCCTGCGTGGCCGTTGGATCGAGTGATTCCTCAATGAGATCAGACGGAATCAGCGAATCAAATCCCCTGCCAAGCCCCTTTTTAATACTCATCTCACCACCTTCAAGCGCTCTTCAACTTCTTTGGCAACAGCCTTATACGCCCGCGCGCCCTTGCTCCAACGATCGTAGGCGCCGACTGGCACACCATGACTCGGAGCCTCCGCTAGACGAATGTTTCGTGGGATTGTATTTTGAAATACCTTATCACCAAAATGCTTTTTAATCTCTTGATACACTTGATTGCTTAAAGTGGTACGCGAGTCCATCATCGTCGGTAAAACGCCCAAAAGCTCAAGACCAGGGTTCATGCCCTTACGTACTAATTTCATTGTTTCTAGTAGTTGTCCTAGGCCTTCGAGAGCATAAAACTCCGCCTGAACGGGTAAAATAACATACTTGGCAGCAATCAGCCCGTTAACCGTTAGTAGACTCAAGCTTGGCGGACAATCAATAACAACAACATCGTAACCTTCTACTGATTCCAATGCACTTTTTAGACGAGTAAACTTGTCATTTCCTGAAGCCAATTCTACCTCAACATTTGCCAGATGGGGCGTTGTCGGAAGAATCGATAAATTCTTGTGACCCGTTGGTCGCACTGCAATTGCCAAGTCTGACGACTGCATCAATACTTCGCCGGTCGTTACGTCCAAGTTATCCTTGTCGATGCCCAAGCCACTGGTCGCATTTCCCTGTGGATCAAGATCAACCAAAAGTACGTTCTTGCCCGCCTTGGCGAGGTAATAGGCAATATTAATAGCACTGGTTGTCTTGCCAACTCCACCTTTTTGGTTGGTTGTTGCTATAACAACCGTCATTAGTATTTCCCCTCACTCATTTACTATCATTGTACCATGAGCAAGTAAAAAATCCCCGCGATGACGGGGATTTTTTATCAGCTATTTGATCGAAGTGATCTGAATTTCGCTGTACTTCTGGCGATGACCAGTTTCTTTGTGAACACGCTTTTTTGACTTGTAGCGGATGATGCGAACCTTGTCGCCTTTTACCTCTGCCTCGGTCACTTTTGCGCTTACCTTGACACCCTTGACGAGTGGCGTTCCAACGACAGTTTTATCACCATCGATAGTTAGTAGTGCATCAAGTGCGAGCTCTTTTGTTCCATCCGGGAGGCGGTCCACCAGGAGGGTCTCTTTTTCGGCGACAATATATTGTTTGCCACCAACCTTGATTACTGCTTTCATATGTTCCTCATATTATTAATACAATCAGTAGTAAATTGTAACAGATATGAGCACTATTTACAAGTATTACTGGCGTTCGACAATCAACTTATTAGCGTGTAGCCAACCATGAACATTACCGCAATCTAAGTACTCACCAACTGCTGGCACTACCGCTACGGTGACCTTGTCTGGAATGGCTTGGCTAATAGGATCAGTAATCATGTACTCTCCCGAGACCTCAAGTTGTGAATAATTATAAATACGCGTCAGCATATCATAGTTCAGCACATACTTGCTGATATTGATCTGGTTACTTGGTGCTTGATCCACCGAAGGCTTCTCGACAATTGCCTGAAATCCGCCAGTGTCTTCATTAAAATCAATCACACCATAACGACTCACTTGTTCCCTCGGAATTTCCACCGAAAGCAAACTATTTCCACCCTCTGGCGTTGCGGCTATAAGGCGCGCTAATTCTGACGAACCATCCCTGTTGTAGACAAAATCATCGCCAGTCATCATCACCACAGACTCTTCTTTTTTGAGGTGTGGATATACTAGTGCAGCTGGTATTGCTGTACCATACTTATCGTTTGAGTCTTGCTCGATATAATGGAAAACGACTTCGCGTGGTGGACGAGCCAGCTCCATCAAATCCTGTTTTCGGTTATACGTCAGAAACTGATTGAGCTGCTCGTTATCTGAATAATACTGTTGCAGCTGAGTACTTCCTTTGTTCACAACAAAGAATATCTCTTTAATCCCCGCCTTGATACAATCACGTACGGCATAATCAACAATGGGGCGGTTACCGACCGGTAACATACACTTTTCGATTGCTTTTGTTATTGGCAGGCGCCGTGTTCCCCAGCCTGCAACGGCGATAATTGCTTTTGTGGCAGTTGTAGTCATGATTCTCCTAGTATATTAGATTTGTCCGCCCGAGTACACTGCTACCAACACTACTAATATCGCCACCAAGCCAGTCGCCTTTAGTAGGCCATGATGGTAGCGCCATGTTTGACGTACTGCCAGTGGAAGCTGGCGACGATATGCATGCGCCAACAAAGCCACCATTGAAACTATTAGCAACAATAGTATCGAGCTCAAAACTGCTGGTGATAACGACTGAAGCACTACGCCAAATCGCGACATAGCGCTCAAACTACCAAGAGTGGCGCTATTCTCTACTGGTGCAACAACCCCCGCAACAGATGACGCGGGACGGCCAAACAATGCAACAACTAATGTTGTTTGCTTATCGTTTAGCACGCCATCAACAACCGCAAAGCCAGCCTCTGTATATTGTTGACCTAGGACATTGTCACGATGTTTCTGCGAAGCCATCCATGCAGAAACTGTTGCTGACGCTGACTGAAAATTCTTCGCTAGGTTCTCGCCAGCAAATGCATAATTATAATCAACTTTACCAAACCACTGCCACGGAGTTGTTCCATCTGGTGAGTTGTGTGCCCAGTATTGTTTATCCAGCATGTCCTGCGCTTTCAAAAAGGCAGCTTGCGACAATTGTTTGTTGTATCTCAAAACACCCTCCCCCTTACGTGTACGCTCGTCGTTCACGTTATTTAACAGGCTAGTCGGCGTAATATTGACCTCTGCCCCCAAAACAGAACCTGTCGATAACCAGTTTGATCCAAAAACAAGTGTCGCTACAAGTATCAGGACCGTGGTGATACCATATCCTCGAACAAGGTGTGGTCGAAATTGATTCTTTGCGTGCGGAACAACCGCCATTTTTACGTGATGGCGAACACGTTTGTGTACAGCGACGATTTTTTTTGATCTTTTTGTTTTCTTCATAATGAATACCGTTTGCGCCTATTATACCGTATTCTTGATAAAAAAAGCGAGAGGCTACTGATGGCCTCTCGCTTTTTTATATTTATTTATTATTTTTATGCATTTGCTTCAGAACGTCGTCGCCACAATGCGTACAGTGCGGCAAGGCCAGCAAGAATCAATAGCCACCAGTACCATGCGAGGCCAAAGATTGTCCATTCGCTATCGTTTTGGTCAGAAGTACCGAGGATATCTTCGCTAACTGTTTTCGTGTCGCTATTATCACCTTCAGTTTGTGCACCCAAAACTTCTTGATCATCAGTATTCGTTGTTGCGTTATCTGGATCAGGAGTTACGGTAGTGCTGATAGTAGCAGGAGTTGTCTCGGTAGCAGGTATCTCCTCAACCGTGATAGTGCCCGGTACTGTTATTGCGTTACCATACGTATCGGTACTAACAACCTCGATATCATGCGTACCAGTAGTCTGTGTTGGGAATGTATACGTCCAGTCATATGTGCCGTCACCATTTACAACCGTATCAACCGTCGCCAAGACTCCGTCAACCGTCACGACATCATCTGCGCCGTCAGTTGTACCAGTGATAGTTGGCGTTAGGCTTGTGCCGGTGTAGCCACCTACTGTTAGTGCTGGTGCCGTATTATCAACCGTAATTGTTACCGAATCACTGGCTGGGTTGCCCGCAGCATCTGTACCTTCAAACGTGATTACATAAACACCGCTTGCGAAGCCAGTTGTATCCCAATCGTAGCTTGTAAAGACAGCTTCATCAGCTTCAGTCTGAACGGGCGTACCGTCAATCGAAAGAGTATAGCTCACTGCATCGTCACTCGTACCAGTTATTGGTACTAAAGCGTTGTGCCCGACCGTTGCACTATCAAGTGCATCAGTGATGTCTACTACTGGAGCAGTTGTATCGATTGTTACTGTCTTTACAACATCGACAGATCGGTTGCCACTGCTAGCCGTACCGCCGGCTAAGTCTCGAGCAGCAACAGTAATCGTATATTCTCCATCTTCTGTTAACGTATAGAGTAGTTTATCGGTAATACCGCTACTGAGAACTGTTTGACTCTTTATGACAGAGCCGTTCTTTTTAATCTGAAACCAGTAGTGGCGCAAATTAGCATCGCTTACCGACGCTCGAACTTCGACATCACCGTTAGTAAGATCCACCGTTGGACTAGTAATCTCTACGACCGGTGCAGAGTTGTCAACTGTCACCATCCAGGGTGCTGTCCAGCCTGTGCTATTACCTGCTGCATCAACCGCCTTAACATGCCAGTAATAAACCCCCTCCGGAGTTCCTGGAGTTGGAATGCTGGAACTACTCAGAGATCCGGAATTATAAACCGGACTTACAAAAGATCCGTCTGGATTCGTTGCTGAAAAATGTGAGCTTTGATAGTAATAGCTAACTGGCAAGCTAGAATCCAATGCGTCAGTCCAATCAATACTTGCAAGACCAGCCGTTGTCGTAATCGTACCGTTACTTGGTGACAGATGAGCCAATCCCGTTGGTGCAGTGTTATCAACAGCAATATCGACATACTTCAAAGTTGTATTTCCCGCATTATCAGTCATCTGCAAGTAGATTGTGTACTCGCCATCCATAGGAACGTCATCAGTATCGAAACCAACAACATCTTCCCAAGTATCACCTGTCGTGTTGCTCATACCGACATTACCAGAGCTAAATACGCTCGATACAGTACAACCACTCGCATTAACCTTGCGTACTTTATACTTAGCATTGCTAACACCAGCAACCGCATCGCTCAATGTGGCCGTCAAATCAATTTCACCGTTTACGGTGTAGAATTTGCTGATCGGGCTACAGTTAGAACTACGTACATCACTCAAGCTAACTGCCTGACCGTTAAGTAGAATGTCACCTACCTCTGGACCAGTGTTATCAACGACTGTTTTCCACAAATCACTCCAAATACTTTCATTTCCATCATTGTCTACCGCTTTCACTCGCCAGCAATATTGCAAACCATCTGCTAGCGTGCGACTATTCGTCTCGCTATTTATGTAGTTCTCAGTCCAACGAATACTGCTAGTATTGCATGATCCGTCAGCAAGAACATTATAGCTCTGGTACGTATAGTGCTGAATACTGACGCCCGTTACATCTTCCCAGTCATTTGAAGTAGGTGTTGTGCCATTAATAGGCGTGTTGTTTAATGGTGACAAAAGAACTGGGGCAGGAACTTCCTGCGTATTCCAATCGTCGTACCAAACGTTACCATAGACTTCATTACCCTCTCCCGACTCATTCAATACCGGAACACTACTATCGCTATAACTATCGTTAGGGCCACTATTTGAACCCCAATAATTTTTACGTGCATCGATTAGCGGAGTTCCTATTCGTACAACGCCGTATTCGTTATTCTTGATCACGTTATTCCGTGCAATAACCGAACTTGTATCCGCAGAGTTGTAACCTACATACAAACCAGTTGTATTATCTATTAGCGTATTGTTTTTCAATGTAGCTTTAGTGCCCGGATCAAAGTATGTAGAGACCAACACGCCCGCAGAGCTCGAACCATCGCTAGCTGCAATTCCAGTGTTATTAGATATTGTGTTATTAGTAACGTTAATTACTGCACCTGCACTAATATCTAAAGCATAATCTAGCCAGTCACCGTTGCCCTTACCCGTGTATGTATTATTAGCAAAATCACCCGTTACGTTTAGCCCCTTATAAAGAACACCTACGCGTCCAATACCTTCAAAAGATGAATTCCTGATGTCTACATCGGAATTAGGATCAACCCTAACGGCAAGTCCGTTATATGGGCTCCCCGATTCCTGACTTCGAATTTCCTTAAATGCAACATTCCTAACATCACCGTCTGACTCATCAAAGTGTAAGCCTATATATACTTTGTGGCCGTTTCCATCTAGGGTCATACTCTTCATTTTTAGTTCGTTACCTGGAGTGACCCTAAACCAACCACGACCATCACCACTTGATGCAGTATCATGTTGCAGCTTCATGACAGTGCTTCCGGTAGAACTACCAATAATTTGAACGTCCTTATTGATAACAATTTGAGCATCATCTACGGCATGCTCACCACTTAGTATTCGGACCGTACCACCATCAGTTACCGCCTCTACAGCGTTAGCAAGTTGGAGTCCCGCTGGAACAAACTTGAAATCATCACTCACTCTTGTGATAACGGAATCGAGGTTTGATACATTTGGTGCCTCATGAAGAGACAAGGCAAAGTTTGTCGCCTGACTTAGATTTCTCTGGTAAAGAGTAAACTGAGAACCATCGGCTCTAAATTCATCATTAGTCACCGCATACTTAAACTGTGGTGCCGAAAAGTTCGTAACAGGCGTTCCACCGGCTCCAACCTGAATATAAAGCGGGTTTGATTCATTAGTATTAAGGCCACTTATACTAACGTTATCGATGCCGACTGGATAATGCACTCCATATGGATAAAGAGCAACTCCACCCCACGCGTTATCGCGAGTAAATACGTTTTCTAGTGTTAGGTTGTCGCTATTCGTAAATGAAAATCCATTACCGCTAGTGTTCTCGCCGTATGCTCGAACATTCTTTAGGTGTACAGATAACATACCGTTAAAGTCAAACTCGGTCTTTGATGAATTACGTGCCGTCACGTTTTCAAGTACTGCGTCACTACCTGTTAGCTTAAATCCGTAATGCAAAGAATCTAAAAGTGTAAGATTTTTGAAAGCTAGATTTAGACCATCAACCGTGTTCTCTATGCCATAACCACCGTCATTCGCGACCACCACCACACCAGCCTGACTTTCACCTTCGATAGTTAGGGATTTAGATACATTTAAGTTTTCATCGTACGTACCATTCTGGACAAAGATAGTGTGCCCATTAAGCGTTTCTGCGTCGTCAATCGCATCCTGAATACTAGTAAACACTTCGCTTGTATTGATGTTCTCTACTATGCCCGGTGCTGCTGCTACGGTCTGTGAAAGAGCGAGGGACAGACCTGTCGTTACCGAACTCAAGGCGAGCACGAATGCAAACCCTAAATTCAAAATTCGTTGATATAATTTTTTATTCACAGTTTTCATGCACTCTCCCATAGCCAACCTGATTGTCCCACTATCAGGTTAAACTCAATTAACTCTCAATTTACACTATCGTACCACGAGATATAGTTCTTGACAATGCACAGATAAGATACCACTAGATGTTTTAGCACCCTACGGGTGGCGGTAAATTACTGTTTGCGATTTTCAAGTTGATGAATCCTATCGTGCCCCAACCCATAATAATGGGCAATCTCATGCCACAATGTACGCTTGATCTGTTCAAACAACTGTTCATCACTATGAACAATTCGTAAAATCGAGTGCTTAAACAAAGTAATCTTGTCAGGCATGCCAACAACTGGCCCGTTACCCCTGCTAGTCAGCGGAACCCCTTCGTATAGTCCCAAGAGGATTGTATTGTCACGTAGCTTCATTTTTACCTTTTGTTCCTCTGTTGGCTCGTCTTCCATGACGATAGCAACATTCTGAAGCCCAGTAATATACTCTTGTGGTAATTCATCCATTGCACGCGTAATCAGTGAGTCAAATTTTTCGTCACTGAGTTCATACATTGTCATACAATTACTATACTATATATAGCGTAATTAATCTTTACTAAACGAAAACCAGCCGGGATCTTTTTCTACATCTTTGACGATTGCGTCCCACTTTTCAGTCAATTCTTCACCGGTAGGATCGGCCAAGGTAAACGAATCATTGCTCCTTTGTTCGGCAGAAATAGCATCACGCAATCCATCATCAAGCGGATCGTGCCTGTTGAAACTGATTTGTTTTCGAAATATACCCATATTTGTGTTTTCTTACTTTATGTTGTCATAATACCATAAGCGTCACCAAAAGTCAACTTGTTATACTGTAGGTATGTTGGGATTTAACCATACACTCGCAGGATCAATTGTCGCCGTGATCACACCTGCACCCCTAGTGCCTTTTGTGGCATTTGCCTCACATTTTCTGCTGGATCTCGCCCCCCACTACGGCAACGACCCCAGGGTCAAGCCAGGCAAGAAGGGATTTAAATGCCTGATCGTGATTGACGGAGCCTTATGCGTACTCGCCTATGCGTTTGCCGTTTCGCTATTCCCCAATCAGTGGCTAATTATCGGTATTGGTGCGTTTTTCAGCCTGTTACCTGACTTTTTTTGGCTATTTCTCAAGCATCGTCTAGGGCGAGCGTTCGACCGATTTTTGAAATGGGCCGGTGACATCCAATGGGGTGAACGCCCCTACGGATGGGTTTTTGATGGATTTTACGGAATCGTGATGTGCACTGCCCTATACGTTCTCGCAAGCCAGCCCTGGAGTTAATATCTATGATTTTTCCAAAGAGATAGATAGATGCGCAGATTCAACCTGTACGCTTGTTTTATACTCAAACGTATGGTCGACTAGCTCTGTTGCCAATGTTTCGGCCAAAATTATCGATTGATGTTCAGTGATAGCCTGCTGTAGCTGCTTATCACCTGTTCCCAGATGCAGACGTATGCGGTCATCGACATTCAACCCAGCATCCTTGCGTGCCGACTGCACATGTCGTACAACTTCACGCATGAGACCTTCACGTTTGAGTTCTGGAGTCAGTTCAAAGTCAAGCTTCAGCTCTTTGCCATGCTTGACCTTTTTGACGTTCAATTCTTCCTTTAGAATATCTTCGAAGTTAACCGCCTCACCGAGGCTTGGTACGGTAACGCTCGAAAGTGGCTGACGAATTTTTACCCGCTCTGACGCACGCTGACTCAACGCTTGATTGACATACTCTCGCACCGTTGCCATATCTCGTACAATTGGCTCATTCACATGTCCTACTGCTGGCCAGTCCAACAGATGGACGCTCTCGCCACCAGTGAGCTTTTGGTGCAATTCTTCAGCTAAAAACGGCGTGAACGGTGCCAGAACCACACTCAGTTGCGACAAAACATAATGAAGTGTTCTGTATGCGTTATTTTTGTCGGCAGTGTCCTCGGACTTCCAAAAACGACGTCGGCTCCGACGAACATACCAATTACTAGCATCATCGATGAACGGCAGGATCGGTTTTACTGCCTTGTCGAGTGTATATGCGTCCATACCCTCACGAACTTCACTGGCCAATTGATGGACACGACTGACAATCCACTGATCCAGCGGATTCGTTAGGTGTGCAGATGGATCAGACAAATCACCATCAAACTCCCAGCCATCGACTTCGGCATACATCGTAAAGAAATCATACATATTCCATACCATGCCAAGTTTTCGTGCAACATCGCCGACATCTTTGTCTTTTAGATTAAAGTCTTCGCCCTCAACGACAGGATTCGACAGTAGTAACAGTCGGAATGAATCAGATGAATACTGATTCATCAGTTCTAGTGGATCAGTGTAATTCTTTAGCTTTTTGCTCATCTTTTTGCCGTCACCCGCGTTAATAAACCCTGTGCAGATGAGGTTTTTGAATGGTGCTTTACCGAACAAGCCAACATTGACCGCTGTCATCGAGTAAAACCAACCGCGAGTTTGATCAATTGCTTCGACAATGAAATCAGCCGGAAAACTACGTTCGAACACCTCTTTATTCTCGAACGGATAATGGAACTGACCGAATGGCATACTACCGCTCTCGAACCAACAGTCGAGGACTTTGCCAATGTGCCGTAACGTTATACCTTCGTATTCAAACTCGACATTCATAACATTAGGCAAATGGTAGTCGTCTAAACGCTTACCCGTTAATTCTTGAAATTCATCGTATGAACCGATTACTTTTACGACTTGCGTACCGTCATTTCGCACTCCACGCCATACGGGAATCGGTGTCGCCCAATAGCGATCACGAGACAGGTTCCAATCTGGTGCTGATTCAATTGTGTGCTTGAATCGTCCATCACGAAGTGTCGATGGAACCCAATTTGTCGTCTGGACTGCATCAAGCATCTGCTGACGTTGACCTTCAATGTCCATAAACCAGCTAGGATGTGCGCGGTACATGAGTTTTTGGCCACAACGATGACAATGCGGATATTCATGCTGAATATACTCAACTTTGAGCGCCCGACCATCGGCAACTAGTGTTTTTGCGATTTCTTTATTCACATCCCAAATGTTACTACCCTGCCATTGCCCCTGTGTGTATAGGCCATTCTCGTCAACAAGAGCCACAATCGGCACATCTTCACGCTTACAAAGTTCGTAGTCCTCTTCACCATACGCAGGTGCTTCATGCACGATGCCCGTACCACTATCGGCCGTTACGAAATCAGCTGACAAAATGCGATGTGCCTGCGGACCGTGGTTTTCAAACAGCGGATGGTATTTCTTGCCAACAAGTGACTTACCGCTAACTGTTTTTAAAATCGTATGGTCGAGTGTTTGATGCTTTTCATTTGTGAATACCTTGCCAACTGCTTCTGATGCAACATAGACTTTTTTACCTTTGTATTCGACTAGTGCATATTCGAGACCTGGATTGACTGCAATCGCAACATTTGCCGGCAATGTCCATGGCGTGGTCGTCCAGGCTAATACGTATTCATCTGAATCTTCTAGTTGGAAATAGACAAATACACTTGGGTCAGTGTCCATTTGGTAGCTATTCTCCATTGCGACTTCTGACTTGCTGATTGGAGTTGCATCCTTTGTGCAATAAATCAGGATTTTTTCACCCTCATAGATTTTGCCGTCTTCATATAGTTTCTTGAATGCCCACCAGACACTTTCCATAAATTCTGGATCCATCGTCTTGTACGCACCCTTAAACTCTACCCAACGCCCCAGACGTTCAACTGTATCCTCCCACTCGGTACCTGTCTTTACCATAGCGGCACGACATTCTTTGACGTAATCAGCGACACTGATTTTCACGCCTATTTCTTTTTTGCTTGTAATACCGAGCTTTTTCTCTACAAATAATTCCGCCGGCAAACCATGACAGTCCCAACCCCAACGACGCTCGACCCGATGACCAAGCATGGTCTGAAATCGTGCAACAGAATCTTTTACAGTCGAAATCAACAGATGTCCATGGTGAGGCGTACCCGTAAGAAACGGTGGGCCATCATAAAAAACATAGGACTTTTCTAACGGTCGTTGTTCGACTGATTTTTCAAAAGTCTTATGACGCTTCCACTGCTTTACGAGATCCTTTTCGTACTCATTTGCACGTCGCCTGGTTCCTGATTTGAATTTCATTATTTCCTGTTTCTCCTTCAATAAAAAACACTTCTTTTGACTGTCAGATCCCTTGTGGGAGGTACCATCTGACTTCCAAAAGAAGTGATTCTCTTAGCTCTTGTTTGTCGCTTTAACGTAGCGTTCACGTCAGGTTCTACTCAGCTACGGCCTTTCTTCCTGATGACATTTATGGTTGATTGCCACTATTCTCTTGCTATGAAAAAGAGAGCGTCTTTGTTATTATAACGCTCTCCTCTGTTATTGTGCAAGTAATTTTAACTATTGAAGCCAACTGTTCTTTTTGACAAAACTCTGAGAGTGCCACCAACCCGTAAGACTCCAACGAGGCTCAGCCATAGCAACAGCCATCAATACAACCGCGTAGACGATATGGTCATCAACCAATGGATTGTTTTCGAGCGGTAGCAACGCCGCCCACATGAGAACAAGTAACAAACCACCAGAAACTGCTGCAAGCTTTAAGGCAACGCCAAACAATAGCGCAACACCAATGCCCAGAAGGCCAAGCATGAATACCCAATCAACCCACATCTGACCAGCTAAACCTGAAAAGAAGTTGAAAAATGGCCCTTCAGGATTAATGCCAAATGATAGAAAGCCCGCTGTTGGCTCGCCACCGTTCACCCATGCTTTTTCAGCCGTTGTCGCAAAGCCAAGACCCCATAATTTATCAAAAAATGCCCAGAGAAAAATAAATCCGAGCAACATGCGCACAACCGCAAGCGTGTGCCATACCTGATTCATCTGTTTTGTACCTTTTTTTGCCATTTTACCCACCTATACCTTAATAAATTATACTGCGATTATACTTATGTTAAATTGGTGCGTCAATATGTATTCTCTTGATATTATCAATTACACAAAGAGAGTCTCACCGAACTTTAGAATAACAAGACTAACAAGAAAGACAATCCACACCGCAACGGCAAGTATGTCGTACTGTCTCTCGAAAAACTGGTGTATTTTTTTACTCGTCTTTTTAGAAAATTTAAACGTTTTGCTCATGACATTGTATCGGGTTATCACTGCGAGTAATATTGTCATGCTAAATGTAACAATCAAGCACCACGGACAAAGCACCTGAATAGCGTAAACGCTGTTAAAGAATAGCCAGTAGGCAAACAATGTCCATAGGGTTATACCGATTTCAGCACCGACGAGAAACCAACGAGGGAACTTAACACTCGACAGACCCAATATGGCAATCGTTATGACTATCGGAAAGCCAATTAATCCAATGAACATGTTTGGGAAACCAAAAACTGTAGCCTGCCATGTCTTCATGACAACGGCACAGTTAAGGACCAAGTTAAAAGAACAGCTCAAGGTTGCATCGGGATTTTTCAATAGATGAAACTCTTCTGCCGCCAAAACAAAACTAGCTATCAAACCAACGATTCCAAACGCAAGCATCGTACCAAACAATGTTTGCCTTGATTTTTCTTCACGTTCTTTCTTGCCAAAAAAATTAAACATAAAAACTCACCTCATCTATCATCGGAAGCGGCAAACCCCTCCACTTATTTCTCATTTGACCATCATCACCTATGGCAACAACCGTTGGGTAATCCAAAACATCGTACAAACGACAGAGTTCGGCACCCCGCTTGCTGTCTGGATCTACTTCCTCAAGTAACTTTGCAGTACGCTGCTCGAATTCATGAAGGAAGTCTCTGACATCGCGTGCATGTTCACTGGCTGATTTATAAAACACTAGAACGCTCATTTCTTCTTTTTTTCCTTCCGTCGTGATTTCAAAATCGATTCGAATTCATCGAGAGTCTTGAACTCGTGATAGACACTTGCGAAGCGTACATACGCTACATCATTTCTTTTTTCCAGTTCGTCAAGAACAAAATCGCCGATGATATTTGAAGGAATTTCCATATCATTCTTTCCATGAAGCCCATCCTCAACATCATCAATAATTTTTTCGATATCTGCATCACCCGAAAAGAACTTACCGACTGATCGACGTATTGCATTTGTTAATTTCTCTCGATCATATAATTCTCTTGATCCGTCCTTTTTTATAACAATAAGATTCGGCTTTTCAACACGTTCATATGTTGTAAATCGATGCCCATCGGGCATTTCACGACGTCGGCGAATTGCCATCCCATCACCCAATTCTCGTGATTCGATAACACGACTATCGCCAATGTTCACCCGTACCTTCACGCCAATCCTCCTATGATTATTCTTCTGATTGTCGCTGTTTCTTGCGACGTCTGAGGAATGCCGGAGTGTCTGACTCATCGTCTTCCTCTTGAGGAGTATCCCAGATGTTACCAGCGGGCTCCTCGGCAAAATGCGATTGAGGATCAGCACTTTCAAGACTAAGATCAACACCATCAACGGCATCATCATCAAGGTCTGATGATCCAGCTTCATTTGACTTGTTTTCTCGAGGATTTAGCGATATTTCCTGCTGTTGAAAAAATTCACTGTCAAAACCCGTTGCGATTACGGTGATAATCAACTCATCTTCAAGATCAGGCTTCAATGTTGCACCGAAGATAATATTTGCATCTGGGGAGACGGCACTCGTAATGATTTCAGCAGCCTCTTGAATCTCTGACATTGACATGTCATATCCACCAGTAACATTAAATAGAACGCCTTTAGCCCCATCAATTGAAACTTCAATAAGTGGTGATTCGATAGCTTGTTGCGCAGCTTGTGATGCACGATCATCGCCACTTGCACGTCCAATGCCCATCAATGCACTACCTGCGTTGCTCATAATCGCCTTTACGTCTGCAAAGTCGAGGTTAATCAAACCGTGTTCAGTGATAAGCTCTGAAATACCCTGTACGCCTTGACGCAATACATCATCCGCAATTTTAAACGTCTCAAGGAGTGGTGTTCGTCGATCAATCGTTTGTAGTAATCGATCATTAGGGATTGTAATGAGCGTATCAACATTACGACCCAATTTGCTAATGGCCCAATCCGCGTTGGTGCGTCGTTTTTCACCCTCAAAGCTAAACGGCTTTGTCGCAACTCCAACAACCAAGATATTAAGTTCACGCGCAATCTCAGCAACAATATAGCCGGCACCACTACCGGTTCCACCGCCCGCACCAATTGTAACGAATACCATATCAGCACCCTCAAGTGCACCGCGTATTTCATCACGCGATTCATTTGCAGCTGCCTCACCGACGCTTGGATCGGCACCCGCACCAAGTCCACCGGTCGTTTTATGACCAAGGTGAAGTTTGACATCCGCTTTGCTATTATGAAGAGCTTGAGCATCAGTATTCATCGCAATAAACTGGACACCAGTCAATCCGGCATCTTTCATCCTGTTTATAGCACTGCTGCCGGCACCCCCGACGCCTACTACCTTAATGCTTGCAAATGTTTGAATCTCACTTGGTGTTACTTCCGGCATAGATACTCCTAGGTATTACTCCTATTAGTATACCATCGATTTATTGAAAGCAGCTAGATGTTTTTTGACAGTCCTATGCCTTTAATCTACCAAAGAATCGCTTTATAAAACCACCTGTACGATCGGCAACAGCCTTGGTGCGACCACCTCGATGATGCTCACCTTGGTGACTCTTTGTATTTGCGTCCTCTATCATTAAACCTACAGCAGTTGCATATCGAGGCTCATCCATGTGCTCTGCGACTCCACCAAAACCTTTGACCACACCTACTCGAGCGGCTAATCCTAATGCTTCTTTTGTAAATTCATCGATATGCTTTAACTTTGCGCCCCCGCCAGTCAATACGACGCCACTTGGCAATTTTGCAAAACGACCTGCCTTTTTGAGCTCCTTTGTTACCGCCTCAAAGAGCTCATCTAACCTTGCACCAATAATTTCATCAACATCTGCACGCTTAAACTCTAGTGTTTCTTTGTCGTGTTTGATGCTCACATTCTCACTACCTGACTGCGCCGTTGCTGAACCATGGGTCAACTTCACCTTCTCTGCAATTTCAGGATCTGTTTTTAGCCCAATAGCAAGATCGTTCGTTATGTTACTTCCTCCGACAGGAATAACCCCTGCATATTGCAAGTCACCCTCTTCGAAAACTGCGATACTCGTCGTTGAGCCACCCATATCGATAACAGCAACTCCATTTTCCAGCTGACGTTCATTAAGCACCGCTTTTGATGCGGCAATAACACTCGGTACGACATGTTTTGGAGTAACTTTTGCCATATCCAAAACACTGTGCAACGTATTTACGTTTGGAGTCAGTGCTGATATGACGTTTGCTGCAATTTCCAGACGGGTACCTGTCATCCCAATGGGATCTTTGATATTGTCTTGACCATCCAGACGATAGCTATGCGGCACAACCTCGAGTACTTCCCTATTTGGTGGCACCTTACCAACAGTTGCAACTTCTTCGATGCGTGTAACGTCATCATTTGTGACAATATGATCGGTCGCGCTCACAGCAATCATTCCATCGGATGTCGTACTGAGAATATGCGTACCATTGATACTGACGGCTGCCGAATCAACTTGATGCCCACTCATGCGTTCAGCCTCTCCCAAGGCATCATCAATTGCCTGAGCAGGACCATTTAGATTTATAATCGTTCCTTTACGCATACCGGTATTGGCCACTTCGCCGACACCAACAATAGAAGGTATGCCAGTTGTTGCGTCCACATGACCAACAATACAACGAACGGTCGTTGTTCCTACATCAATACCAACTGCATAACGGGAACTGTCGTGCATATTCTTATATTATAAACAGGTATTCACAATTTGAACAGACATAAGCTCTATAAAAGAACTACGCTTTTGTTAAAATTTCACAACCGTGATCAGTAATGAGTACGGTATGCTCGAATTGCGCAGATAAACTGCCGTCTCGAGTCAGTATCGTCCAGTGGTCATCCGTATCAGTATAAATTGATTCTCCACCGAGCGTCGCCATGGGCTCTATTGCAATTGTATCGCCTGCACGAAGAACATCACCCGACCCCTTCTTGCCATAATTCGGCACATTTGGTGACATGTGCATCTCGTTGCCAACACCATGCCCAACAAGATCACGAATGATACCAAGCTTACCTTCGTTTAATACTTTTTCGACCGCAGAACCAATGTCACCCGTGCGAGTTCCGGCGCCCTTTACCGCATCAATTCCGGCATACAGACTCCGCTCTGTCATGTTCAATAAATGCTTAACAGCACCACTTGGCTCTTGTCCAACCATCATCGTAAAAGCAGAGTCCGTCTTCATACCCTTGTATGTAATCACTAGA
Organism: bacterium; assembly: GCA_030429445.1. Taxonomy (GTDB): domain Bacteria; phylum Patescibacteriota; class Saccharimonadia; order Saccharimonadales; family Saccharimonadaceae; genus UBA2112. The sequence goes on from JAUIFG010000003.1 coordinate 85,419, forward strand.
TCGAAACCAACGATATCACCGTCCTCAAACACATAATCAGTTGGAACACCGTGAACAATCGCATCATTGACGCTAATACAGATAACTCCTGGAAAGTTTGGATCAGGCTCTTTGTATGTAGCAGTTGCCCCATATTTCTTTATCTGACTCTCTACCCATTCATCGACTTCCAATCCATTCATGCCAGGTTGAACAAATTTTTTTAGATCATCAAGAATCGTTCCTAATATCTTGCCGCCTTCGCGCATGGCCTGAATTTGTTCATTTGTTTTTGGAGGTTGCATCAACTACACCAATTTATTATGTTCAATTTCTGTAACAATTTTGTCATGAACTTCACCGACAGTGCCAGTTCCATCCAAATGAACAATCTTTATCCCTTTTTCTGCAAAATAACCGAGTACCGGGTACATCTCGCGCCGATAAATATTCATTCGACGTGCAATAATTTCTGGCTTGTCCTGATCACGCCCTCGCTTTGATAGACGCTTTTGGATAACACTTTCGGGAACTTCGAGTACAACAACGATCCCAACGCTCCTTCCAAGTGAATTTTTGTCATCCATTAACCACTTGGCTTGATCCATAGTGCGAGGAAATCCATCAACAATCAAACGATCTGTATCCTTTGCCTTGCTGAACGCTTCGCGTACAACTTCGTAGGTTTTTTCATCACTAACCAACTCACCCGTCTTTAATATGTCTTGCACCTCGGAATCGCTACTATTTCGAAACATTTCGCCGGTTGAAAGCCATTTCCAATCCATTCTTGCAGCAAGCATTTGCCCTTGAACACTTTTACCCACACCAGCTGGCCCAAAAAAAAGAATCATTAATTAGTTCAAACTTTCCTTTACAATTTTTGCAATAAGCGCACCGTCAGCACTATTACCTGTCTGTTTTTTGACGGCACCAATCACCTGACCCATAGCTTGAGGTCCACTCACGTTGAATTCGGCAATCTTTGCTTGAACAACTTTACGTAACTCACCTTCACTCATTTGTTCGGGTAAATACTTCGCCAGCACCTCGATTTCTTTTTTCTCTTGTTCGGCTAACTCTAGCCGCCCGTTGCTCTCGTAGACAGAAAAACTCTCGTTACGCTTTTTGATTTCTCGTGCAACGATCTTTTCAATCTCAGGGTCTGACAAACCTTCATCACGCTTACCTTGCGTAATTTCTTCATCAAGAATAGCTGCCTTTAGATTGCGGAGTGTATCACCAACAAAACGATTACCACCCAGTAGAGCAACCTTTGTGTCCTCCTGGATGGTGTCCTTTAGGCTCATGCCTATCGAAGCCCCAATCGTGCCTTTGCTAACTTCTCGTTCTTCCGCTCTTTACGAATAATCGCCTTGCTGCGTCGTTCGGTCTTGCTGATAGGTTTATTGAAACGCATCGATGCTTTTGCCTCGGCCAACACTCCACTTTGCAATACCTTGCGGTTAAAACGACGAACAATGTTCTCGTTCGCCTCTTTTTGATCTTTACGGGTTACTTGTATCATATCGCTTAAAATTGTAACAGATATAGCAACCCTTTACAAGTGTACTTGGCCGTTCCTTCTATTTTGACTCACCTATTGTTATCTTTTTGTCTATCTTTGCTATAATACACTTATGTATTAAATCATGGAGATTGATAATGCCAGCGAACAAAAAAAGCACCGTGAAAAAAACAAGCAGAAAGAAGCGAGTTCCATCTTATCGCATCAGATTAACAAAAAATACTGAGGAATTTTGGAATTTTAAATTCACCATCCAGACTGTTTACTGGTTACTTATTGGCGTGGGAGTAATCGGCACTGCCATTATTAATTATAATATCCATGCTCAAGTTAACGACCTCCTAATGGGAATAAACGCGTACCAAGAAAATAATGAAATTACAAAGCCACTAATCAAAAAACACGACAAATAATCTACTCTGAAGCATGCTCTAGCCTGAGCAGCCGTCCCTCAATCGAAACCCTGCCTCGCCACTCATTGACAATAGGATGAAGCCAGGCTGATATGTACTCGCCTTCACGTACAAAAAAGTGCCCTGGAGCATTAAAGGCAATTAACTGTAGTTCATGCTGCGACTGATCGGTAACGGTTAGTTTCACGTGGCTCTTATCAGTTCCCAGCTGTTTTTGTTGTACTACTAATAAATTATCAACCCTCAAGATAGGCTCTGGGTTACTATTCCCAAATGGCTCCATTATCTTTATATCATCAATAAGGCTTTCATCTATCTGGTCGAGGCTTGTCGTTACGTCTTCCTTCGCGAGTAATAGCCTGGTCTGATCTTTTAATTTTTGCTTTTTGTAATATTCGTTAACCTTCTCACGAAATATAGTGATAGCAGACGTAGGCAAAGTTACACCGGCAGCAAGGGTGTGACCGCCACCCTTTGTAATAATATCCTCAGCATATCGAATTGCCTCGGCGGCACTATAATCACCGTAGCTCCTTGCCGAACCTTTTGATTCATTGCCGTTTTCACCGATAACAAAAGTCGGCTTTTTAAATTTTTCCATAATCTTTGCCGCCACTATACCAACAACACCGTGGTTCCAGTTGGCACCACTGAGCACCAGTACCGGCTCGTCACTATACCCAACAGCCTGCTCAACTGCCTGTTCCATGATTGTATCCTGTTCTCTGCGCCGATTTTTGTTTAGCTCTTCCAGCTGTCGAGCTTTCTCTAGCGCATCGGCTCCGTTCTGTGCACGCAACAGGTCTAGCGCTATTTGAGCGGTCTCTAATCGACCCGCTGCATTTAGTCTTGGACCTAATACAAAACCCAGCGTTCGCGCATTAACACTGTCCAGCTCAACACCCGCAACTGCCATTAACGCTCGCAATCCTGGACGTTTTGTTTTTGCCAAAACCTTGAGACCCCAGTGCACATTAACTCTATTCTCGTCGACCAGAGACACAACATCACAAACAGTACCCAAAGCTACTAGGTCCAAAAGCCATTTCTCTTGCCCATCAGGAAGCCCCGGAAGTCTTGTCTGTAATGCTCGCACCAACTTAAATGCGACACCAACACCTGCAAAATCAATAAAGGGATAGTCATGATCTGACCTCTTTGGATTTATCACGGCAACCGCAGGGGGTTGTTTTTTTGCAACGTTATGATGATCGGTCACAACAACATCAAGACCTAGCTCACTAGCACGAATAATCTCTTTTTCGCTGAGACTACCGCAATCAACGGTGATAATTAGAGTTGCACCCGTTTTTGCAATTCGTTCAACAGCGTCTAAGGTCATACCATAGCCTTCAACAAATCGATTCGGTATAAACGCATCGACCGATGTAAATCCAAACTGTTCAAATGCATCAAGCAATAACGTTGTTGCAGTCAAGCCATCAATATCATAATCACCATAAATCATGATCTTTTCATCCAAACTGTGCGCCTTAACCATCCGCTCTACAGCAAGGTTCATGTCTGGAAGCAAGTATGGATCACGTTGAACATCGTAGCTTGGATTTAGATAGGCATCACGCGCCTGGCCAGTCAGCCCACGCGCTGCTAATATTGTTTCGAGCAGGCTCATGACTAGATGTCAGCGCTAGCACGTTTTGATCGAGATGATTGCTGTTGTGACTTTATGACAATATTTTGTAGTTCTTTAAAGATTACGAATTGCTTGTTTGTTGAATAAATCTTAGTGTTACCCTGCTTCTCACTTTTCAAAAAACCTACTTTTTCAAGTCTCTTTAATTCTCGCTGGATGTTTCCAGGATCCTCTTTGATGAGCTTCGCAAGTCCGCGAACATGAGTCCGAAAATCAGGGTATTTCGCATATACTACAACAATTTTGCGGCGTACTCTTGATGTGATAAAAACGTCTAGCATACTCTCCCTTTTTACACTTTTTGCCCGTCTCGTTATTCCCTATCTTACACTTTCTTACAACACCACACAAGTATTTTTGTGAACTTCAACGCCAATTGAGAATAATCTTATTTATTTTTGCAACTGTCTCTTCGCGAGTCGGAAGATCATTCTGATCATAATAGTGATTTGTATCAAAATAATTAGCTTTGACGTCCAAGATGTGAAGCTCATCTGCAATCGTGTGCACCTTATCCACCACTGCGACACTTGCAATTGGTGTAGCAATAATCAATTTTTTAATCCGAACGGGTTTTAGAAAATCTATTGCAACATTGAGGATCGTTATATCCTTGAGACCATCACTAATCAAAACAACCGCATGATCCTGCAATAGATCCCTATCCATAACACCACCATCACCTATCAACCTGTTTATTTTATTAAACGCTTGGCGTTTTTGCTCTTCGAGATAGCCATGATACTCATTAACATATTCGCCTATCTCGCCCTCTTGAAGTTCACTGCTAAAGGTGAACTGGCCGGTCTGAGATACCGCCCCAAACTGCTGCCCCTCACCGGGAACTTCGATATCTTCAGATACGAGTAGTGTGAGGACACAGTGAAGTCTCTCTGCAACTGGCTCACCAACCGCAACACTACCATCCCCCAAGGCAACGATAGCAACATCATCATATCGATATTTATCGAACAACAATCGAGCCAGCTGCTCACCAGCCTCAGCTCGACTATGAAAATACATCATTAGAACTTAGTCTCCCCTTACGCTTTAATAAACGAAAAAGCTTATCCTAATAGTAGCAGATGTCTGTTCTTGCAACAAAACGCACCCCCCATCTCTCCATCCATACCAGTAGTACATAGATCCAGGGGGGTACTTTGAGATGATTTATCGCAGTATAATAGGTGTATGCACTATTATGAGGTGGCTCCGATACAAATTGTCAGAAAAGACAGTCAATCATTTACGTATGCATCAAAAACGAAGCTTGAAATAGGCACAATTGTTACCGTAGAGGTGGGCCACAAGGATATTACAGGCATCATACTGAAGAGGGTTAAAGAACCCCTGTACAAAACGAAAGAGATTAATCATATTGTTGAGCAAAACTCTCTCCCCCCTCAGCTTATCGAAACTAGCGGGTGGATTAGTTCCTATTACTCAACACACCTGGCTCTTGTTCTTCAGCTCTTGCTGCCACGAGGACTGCAAAAAAAACGTAGAATTTCAAAAGAAACAGTTCACCCCTCGCCCATACGAAAACGAACAAAAATTGTATTCAACAAATATCAGATCTCAGCCCTGAACACGATTGGCAAAACGACCGAAGGCACCTTTCTTCTTCACGGTATCACCGGTTCAGGAAAAACTGCCACCTATATTGAACTCGCTCACAAGACTATTAATGCAGGTAAATCGGTGATAGTTCTTGTCCCCGAGATAGCTCTGACGTCCCAAATAGTAGACGAATTTACTTCTCATTTTCAAAATGTCTACCTTGCCCACTCACACCAAAGCGAAGCAAAGCGACATGCAATATGGAAGGAAGTTTTGGACAATAAGAGTCCGAAGGTAATTATTGGCCCCCGCTCCGCTCTATTCCTCCCTACGAGAAACATTGGGCTAATCGTAATCGATGAGGCCCACGAACCAAGCTTTAAACAAGAACAATCCCCTCGATATTCTGCTCTTCGGGTGGCGAGTATCCTTGGTAAAGCACATAAGGCAAAGGTAATTATGGGCAGTGCAACACCTTCTGTTGTCGATTATTACGTCGCGAACCAAGCGCCCCAACCGATCATAAACCTACCGACAACAGCACGCAATTCAACCTCACCCGACATCCATCTTATTGACATGACCGATAGAAAAAACTTCTCTAAACATAAGTTTCTTTCTGATACGATGCTCTCAATCCTAGAAGAAACACTATCATCAGGTAATCAAGCGCTGGTCTTCCACAACCGTCGCGGAAGTGCAAGTGTTACGCTGTGCGACAAATGCGGATGGCATGCCCTGTGCCAACGCTGCTTTATTCCGCTTACACTACATGGAGATACATTTGAACTACTATGTCACCTCTGTGGACACAAAGAAAAAGTTCCAACAAGCTGTCCGCTATGTTCAAACAGTCCGGTTATTCACAAAGGGATCGGGACAAAAATTATCGAGTCCGAGCTGGCAAAAATGTTTCCTAAAGCAAAAATCGCTCGATTTGACGGTGATAGTGCAAGTGATGACGCACTCAATGTTCGTTACAAGGATCTATACGAGGGATCTGTCGATATCATTATTGGTACTCAGACTGTCGCGAAAGGCCTCGACCTACCAAAACTAAGACTAGTCGGTGTCATTCAAGCAGACACCGGGCTATCCTTGCCCGATTTTTCCGCCCCAGAAAGAACATTTCAACTGCTAGCTCAGGCAGTAGGTAGAGTTGGCCGTAACGAACATAAGACATCAGTAATAGTGCAGAGTTTTCAGCCCACCCATACTGCGATCACTCAGGGTCTATCCGGTAACTACCAGGCATTCTACGAACAAGAAATTAAAGCTAGAAAAAAAGCTCTCTTCCCTCCGTTTGTTTTTCTCTTACGGTTAACTTGCATTTATAAAAGTGAGGCAAGCGCCATAAAAAATGCAAAGATAATGGCGAGCCATTTGCGTAGCTCATTACCAACATCAGTTGAAATTATGGGTCCAACTCCTGCTTTTTATGAGAGACAGCGGGACACCTACCGCTGGCAGCTTGTCATTAAATCAAAAAAACGTGCAGATCTATTGATGGCGGTCAAACAGCTACCTCCAAGCCATTGGCAGTTCGAGCTCGACCCCGTAAGTCTCTTGTAATCTTATCTGTTATAATGAAAAACACTATGAAAAAAGAAGACATCATTACTTTGCCCAATTCACATCTTCGACAAAAATCGAAGAGGATAAAAAGTGTTGATGATGAAGTTATCCAATTAATCAAAGACATGACCGATGCCGCTCTCGACTGGGAAAATTCTCGTCCCCATGAAATTAGTGCTGCCCTGGCTGCTATTCAGATCGACAGAAAAGAACGGGTCGTCATAATCCGCAGTGATTTTGAAAATAAGGAATCACAAGACTTCACCGTTTTAATTAACCCCGAAATAGTCAAAAAAGAAGGTAAGGTTGAAGAAGATTTCGAAGGATGCCTGAGTATAAAAAATATTTACGGCAAGGTTCCTCGTCATACAAAAGTTCGTGTTCGTGCACTCGATATCAACGGACATCCCATTAAATTAAAGGCCGAGGGATTCTTGGCACGAGTGATTCAACACGAAATTGACCATACAAATGGTGTCGTATTTATTGATCACATCAAAAATGACAAAAACGCATTTTATAAGCTCGATGAAAATGGAGAGATTCAACCAGTCGATTATGAAACTCACGTGATTGGACATGGTCTATTCGATGACTAAGATTATCTACTTTGGCAATGAAAGATTAGTGAGTGGCCTAGAAAAGTCAGACACACCTATTCTTCGAGGACTTATCGATAAAGGCTATGAAGTCGTTGCAATCGTCTCGCACTACTCCGACTCTAACTCACGCAATAAACGAGAGTTAGAAGTCGCAAACGTAGCTAAAGAATTCGATATACCCCTATTCCTCCCCAAAAATCCATCCGAGACACTAAATGACCTGAAAAATTTTAACGCTGACATCGCCATCCTTGTAGCATACGGCCGTATTATTAGCCAAAAGGTTATCGATATATTCCCACTTGGTATTATTAACGTGCATCCATCACTCCTACCAAAATATCGTGGCCCCACCCCCATAGAATCAGCCCTGCTTAATGGGGACCATGAAACAGGGGTCTCAATTATGAAACTCTCGGCTGGAATGGACGAGGGACCTGTTTATGCTCAAGCAAAAGTCTCTATCAAAGATGATGAAGGAAAGTTTAGTCTTTATGAAAAGATAGTAAATGCAAGCACGCAACTTTTCTTTGACTGCCTGCCAAAGATTATTGAAGGCTCATTAGAGCCAATCGAACAAAACGACACCGAAGCCACCTTTAGTAAACTTATAAAAAAATCCGACGGTATTCTCGACTGGAACAAAACGGCTCAACAACTTACGAATGAGATTCGTGCATTTACAGGCTGGCCACAAAGTAGAGCAAAATTGGCCGATATAGATGTCATCGTCACCCAGGCATCATCAATCAAAGATGGTTCTAGTGATTCAGGCTTGATAGAAATTACAGATCAGAGCTGCCTCACCATCGGTACTAGTGATGGAAAGCTTTGCATCAAACGACTCAAGCCTCTCGGAAAAAAAGAAATGCCCATTACGGCATTTCTTGCTGGCTATAGATCAAAGATGCGAACTTAAGCCGTTGGTGTTGGTGGCTGTTGTTCGAATTCAGCATCACCTTCGGCTTGATTTTCAGCTATGCTACCTAGGATTGAATCACGATTAGACGTAATCTCTGCTTTGAGTTCTTCTAGTACGCTCTTGACCACGTCACGATAATCAGGTCGATTTACCTCAAGCCATTTTGTTGCTACATATTCAGCCTTGAGTGTAGGATCAGAAGAATCAAGCTTCAACGCTGCTTGCATACGCTTGAACACCTCATCATTAGTATAATCCTGTGCGTGAGTATTAAGCCATCCTTCAATAACACTTTGATCTCGATCAATAATCTTTTCAAATTCCTCTAGCTGCTGATCATTGAGTCCGTCAGACAAACGAGTGCCGACCCTTAATTCTAGCTCTTCATAAATGTGCTGTAAAAATGCACGTTTTTGATCATTAGGCAAACTGCCTAGTCCAATATCATCTAAAAATTTATCGTCTAATTGAAACATGTTTTCTCCTCATAACCAGTATACACTATGGTTTCGTTTATTTTTATCAACTAATCTTTCTCTTTACCAGCTCCCTGGTAAAGAATTCTAGTTTATCTCCCTCCTCTAGTACAATCTTCTTTGCGGTTTTTAAGTTAAGACCACATAAATCACCTTCAAAAACTTCTTTTGCTTCTTGCTGCTGGCGTTGTACACTCATTACCTCAACTTCTGCAATTTGCTCCTTACCCCTCTTTACGCGAGCCATCACTCCTGCCATAGCCTTGCCTTCCGTCACCTCACCCCCAGCAATAATGGCTTCTTTTTGTGTACGAAAAACTCCCTTGACGGTCAACTTGCCCACCTCCGTCTCTACTACTTCCGGTGCCAATAAATCACTCATTGTTTGTCGTGCGTCATCCAGTAATTCATAGATCACTTTGAAAATCCTTACCTGGACTTTATCCCTGGCAGCAAGCCGTTTTACGGCTGGCGGTAAATCAACATTAAAGCCATAGACAACGGTCTTTTCATCAGCAGCAAGCCTAATATCGTTCTCTAAAATATTACCAACCCCCGCCCCAAGAACACGTAGCGTTATCTCACCACCAGTGTCAACAAGCTTGAGACTATCAATCACTGAAGTTAGCGAACCCTGTACATCTGCCTTCAGGATAACCTTGAACTCTTGCGATTCATGTTTTTGCGTAATCATCTTTAACATATCTGCGCCAGTAACATTCGTGCTAGCAGCATCATGCTCACGTTGAGCGCGAGTCTTTTCCGCTAACTGCCGAGCTTGCTTCTCATTCGACGCAATCTCAAACTCATCACCAAATTGTGGCAACTCTTTAAAACCTGTAACCGTGACAGGAGTTGATGGCCCGGCCATCTTGAGGGGTTTATGACGAAAATCTAATAATGTCCGCACCTTCCCGTAAGCTGTTCCAGCGACAAGGAATTGACCAGGCTTTAATTCACCATGACTAACCAATAGACCAACTACCGATCCTCGCCCATGTTCCATGTGCGACTCAATAACCAACCCTTCGGCTGGCACATCGGTATCTGCTTTCAACTCCTCGACATCGGCAACAAGTAGAACCATATCAAGCAAAGTATCTATCCCTTGCCCTGTTTTGGCACTCACCTCTACCATGACCGTATCGCCACCCCACTCCTCTGGATTCATATCATGTTCCGTCGCAAGTTGTGTCTTTACTAACTGGGGATTCGCCGTTTCTTTGTCCATTTTATTTATTGCAACAATTATCTTGGCGTTTGCACTACGCGCAAAGCGAATAGCCTCTACCGTCTGAGGCTTCACTCCATCATCTGCTGCAACAACAATAATAACTACATCCGTTAACAAAGCTCCGTGTTGCCTCAATGCGGCAAAGGCCTCATGCCCAGGAGTATCAAGCAATGTAATGCTCTTGTCGCCTTTTTGGGTCTGATAAGCACTAATGTGCTGCGTAATTCCACCAGCCTCAGTATCTACTGACTTCGTTTCCAGAATTGCATCCAATAGGCTTGTCTTGCCATGGTCAACATGCCCCATCACTGCAACAATAGGAGGGCGGCTGACTGCATCTTTGGACAACTCACGACTCTTTCGAGAACTATTTGACCCAGAGGCTTGTTTCATTTGAATTTCAACATCCAAGCCAAGCTCGTCGACTATAATCTGAGCCGTTTCAAAGTCGATACTCTGATTTATTGTTGCAGCAATGCCGTTCTTAAATAATTCCCCAACTAAAGTTGTGACAGGAAGATTGAGCGTATCTGCCAGTTCGCCCACAGTGATTGAATTCGCAATAACGACAATCTTTTCTGACATATTTTACGCTCCTTTCCATATCTGTTAATCGTTGTTATTAAAACTTCATTTGTTGTTAATAACACATCGTTAACTTACTATTCTTTATTGAGACTCAGCGAAATCTTGCGATTCTCTTTCTCGATATCCAATATCACGAATTTCTTGCGTTCGTTCAACATGAATACCTTTTCGGGATCAACATCATCACCACTACCAAGCTCACTAACATGCACGAGTGCTTCAACCGCCGGACTAATCTGAACGAAGGCACCGAAAGGAGTAATCCTTGTTACCGTACCCTCGACAACATCCCCCGCCTTGAACTTATCAACCTCATCCAACCATGGATCTTGCTGAAGCTGTTTTATTGAAAGACTTAGACGATCCTTGTCTATAGATATAATTTTCGTCTCTACCGTTTCACCAACCTTTACATAATCCGCAGGGTTGCTAACTCGTTCCCAGCTAATTTCACTGATATGAATGAGCCCTTCGATTCCGTCAACATTTACAAATGCACCGTAATCAACAACGCCAGTAATGACACCTTTTACCGAATCACCGACCTTTAGACTCTGGAATCGCTCAGCAAGACCCTCTTTTACTGCCTCTTTCTCACTGAATATCAACTTGTTTGCTTTTCGATCGCTATCAAGAACTCGCACCTTAAGAGGTTGGCCTATAAGACTATTAAGCCGTTGTAGAATTTCATCCTTGTCATTGCTACCTACTCGAGGATAATGCTCAGCTGAGAGCTGTGAAACCGGTAGAAAACCTCTAACGCCCTCGTACTCTACTAGTAACCCTCCGCGGTTTGCGTCATACGGTGCAATTTCAATAACTTCACCATCTTCTTGCTTAGCGGCGACATCTTCCCATCCACGATCTTTTACAGCCTTGCGAAGGCTTAGCAGAGAGTAGCCATTCTCTAATTCTGTATCAACTATACTAGCTGTTACTTCGTCGCCCTCTTTCAGCGCGCGCGAAAAACCAACTTCACGTCGCGGAACGAGACCAACACCCCGAGCGCCAAGATCAACTAACACCTCATGCTTGCGAACAGTCAATACGGTACCTGTTACCATATCTCCCGCAACAAGTTGCTTTACATCCACTTCGGAACTTGCGAGTAAATCGTCCATCGTTACTGTGGCATTTGCCATAAATTAATTTTATATGAACCCCTTGGGATCCATAAACTCCTTCCTTATTTTTTTGAGTACAAAAACAATGCCCCAAATCTGTTTTTATTGTAACACTACTAGAGGTATTAGTCTAGCGCTGAACCCAAGTAAAGCGATATTTACGAGATTGAATATACGCAACAAAAAAACCAACAATCAAAGAACCCGCAATAATACCAACAGGGCCATCTGCTGGACCAGTCTCTGGTAGTGTTGCGGCGTTATTACTTTTAACCACGCTCTCATTCGATGATATGGGCGCAGGTGTTGGCTTGTTTTTTTTGACATCGGGCTTTTTTTCGGTAGATGCTGGTGTTTTGACAATATCGACGGGTTTTTTAGCCTCTCCTGCACTACGTTGCTGTACAAAATAGACGCCACCACCAGCTAAAGAGACGAGGATTAACCCTACAACCAAAAACCCCGCCACAGACCCACCCTGGCTCATAATAGTTTGATACTTCATACTTTTCCCAAGTTACTATCTAACTTAGATTATACTGTTTTTTCTACGAAAAACAACCGCCCTGAAGGCCCCGACGTGATACACTAATATCATGATTGTTGCGGTAGATACTGGGGGAACCAAAACTCTTGTAACGCTCTTTTCTAGAGACGGCGTTGCTGGAAAAATCATCAAATTCCCTACCCCCTCAAATCAAACAGACTACCTAGATTTACTAAAAAAAACCCTCCAAGAAAACTACGGTGGACAACGTATCGAGGCTATTGTTGTTGCAATGCCTGGCATCGTCAAGGATGGAGTCGCAATCTGGTGTAATAATCTGAAGTGGAAAAATTTTGACATTGCGATAGCCCTGAGCGGCGTATTGGGAAAAGCTCCCGTATTCGTTGATAACGACGCAAGTCTTGCTGGTCTTGCAGAGACGCGCTCTCGCGAACCAGTATCCCCTTCTGTGCTCTATGTAACGATTAGTACTGGGATCGGAACGGGTATCATAACCAACGGCGTCATTGATCCCGGACTTCGTTTGAGCGAAGGTGGAAGAATGCTCGTCGAGTACAAAGGCTCTGTTCGAGAATGGGAGTCTTTTGCCAGCGGTAAAGCTATTTATGAAAATTTTAATAGCTACGCCAAAGATATACACGACAAAAAAACCTGGAATGACATTGCAGACAGAATCAGCCGCGGATTCCTCGCTGCCATTCCATTGCTCCAGCCAGAGGTCATTATCATCGGCGGTAGCATTGGGACTTACTTTGATCAATACTCAAAACAGCTCAAAGAAATCCTCACCAAACACCTACCGCCCCATATCCCATGCCCAAAAATATTATCAGCCCGCCATCCTGAACAGGCAGTAATTTACGGATGTTACTACTATGCAATCGACGCTCTCTCTGATAAATAAACTCTCTAAAGATTACCCTGAATTTCATTTCTCTACTAGCGAAGAGTTTTGGTGGTCAGCTACTCAAAACACCGTCTATATCAATCCCTCGAGCGCTCATGGGCATGAATATGCTCTACACGAGCTCGGACATGCTCTTCTAGGACACAAGGGCTATGGACGTGATATAGACCTCATAAAATTAGAGCGTGACGCCTGGGAATACGCTAAAACTACCCTGGCACCACGATACAGAGTGCAGATACCTGAAGATATCGTACAAAGTAATCTAGAAACCTATCGAGATTGGCTCTATACACGTAGCATCTGTCCTGACTGCCAAACAACCGGGATTGAAACAAAAAAACAAACATATCGTTGCCTTGCATGTAAACACATCTGGTCTGTTAATGAAGCAAGACTGTGTAACCTTAAAAGATACTCTCTGCAAACAAAATAACCCCATTTAGGGGTTATTTTGTTATTGTAAGACATTTAGGCCTTGGGAGCGGTCTTTTTCGTTCGACGACTCACACGACCACCCTTAGCACCAGCAATACGAGCTAGTTCAGGGTTAGCGGCGAAGCCACCAGTGTGACCACGCTGGCCACCCTTACGGCCGATTTTTGCATAAAAATCAGCACCGTGTTTTGTCTTGTTAGTTGCAGCAGCTTTTACGCCACCAGCTTTAGTACCTGCCATTGCAAGTCCTCCTTTATTATGAAAAGCCCGCCTACTATAACAGTAGTCGAGCCCTCCGTTTACCTCACACATGCTATGTGTTAAGTATCATTCTAGCATAGCATATACGTTTTGTCAACGTTTACAATGAGCGTTTTAGATTATATCGCTTTTTAAGGTATATTCTCTTGGTGATATATGTTATTAAAAATTAGATAATCACCAGCCAATATAAACTTAATAAGCTCCTCGTTTGCGGATTAAAACAAAAAGAGAGCCTCCTGTTCGGAGGCTCTTCTTTATAATTCGGCACCGTGCTAGTTTCCCACTTGTGGCAGTATAATCGCCGCAGCTAGGCTTAACTTCTGTGTTCGGGATGAGAACAGGTGTTTCCCTAGCGCCATGGGCACCGAAGAGAGGCTTTTTTGTTAAAAACATCTCTTCGATGTCCTAGATTCTAATTTACTAACAAGGTTCAAATTGAATAATTGCTTATCAATAGCCACAGTATACCAATACTGGTTCACTATGTCTATGCAAACAAAAAAATGAGATTGACAGTGGTGACAAGCACCAACCACTAGTTGAGTCTGTCGTTCGCTTACGCGAAATCCAAGACAACTCCAACAAGGTTGAAATCGTCATGAATCATAAAAAGGCAATGCCTCTATTAGTACGCTTTAGCTCCACATGTTACCATGCTTCCACCTTGCGCCTATCAACCTGATCGTCTTTCAGGGAGGTCATAGGGAAATCTTATCTTGAGGTTAGTTTCGCGCTTAATATGCTTTCAGCGCTTATCTAGACCGAACATAGCTACTCGACAATGCAGCAGGTGGCCACAATCGATACACCAGAGGTTCGTCCGCCCCGGTCCTCTCGTACTAGGGGTAGATCCTCTCAAATTTCCTGACGTCCATACCGGATATAAACCGAACTGTCTCACGACGTTCTGAACCCAGCTCGCGTACCACTTTAATCGGCGAACAGCCGAACCCTTGGAAGGTGCTCCCCCTCCAGGATGTGATGAGCCGACATCGAGGTGCCAAACAGCGCCGTCTATGTGAACTATTGGGCGCTATAAGCCTGTTATCCCCGGGGTAACTTTTATCCGTTTGCGCTGTCGATCCCACATTCATGTACAAATTGTACGTACAGCGGATCACTTGCTCCGACTTTCGTCTCTGATTGGAATGTACTCCTCACAGTCAAGCTGGCTTGTGCGCATACACTATCACTTCGATTTCCATACGAAGCTAGCCAACCTTTGAACGCCTCCGATACTCTTTAGGAGGCAACCGCCCCAGTTAAACTACCCACCATACACGGTCCTATGACCAGATAATGGTCACAGTGAGATCAAGATCACAACAAGGCTGGTATTTCACCTTTGGCTCCACAAATACTGGCGTATCTGCTTCAAAGCCTCCCAGCTATGCTACACATGTTGTAACCCGGATCAATGTAAAGCTGTAGTAAAGCTCCACGGGGTCTTTTCGTCCTGGTACGGACAGACGGCATCTTTACCGCCAATGCACTTTCACCGAGGCCTTCGCTGAGACAGTGCCCACATGATTACTCCATTCGTGCGGGTCAGAACTTACCTGACAAGGAATTTCGCTACCTTAGGACGGTTATAGTTACCGCCGCCGTTCACCGGGGCTTCAGTTCCTAGCGTAAACCAGTCCCCTTAACCTTCCGGCACCGGGCAGGAGTCAGCCCCTATACATCCACTTTCGTGTTAGCAGAGACCTGTGTTTTTGATAAACAGTTCCGTGGGCTCTTTTGCTGCGGCCCCCACATCGTTAGATATGAAAGCTAATCGCGTTCAAAAGAACAAAATCATTTGTTACTTATCTCAGAAAAAATCTTACTAAACCTTTCAGTCTAGTGTGGTTATAAAAAGGATTTGTTCACGCAGATTTACCGAAGTAAACCAAACGCGTACTCATGCGAGGTCGTTAACCTCGCCTTTTAACCTGTTACTCTTGCTGAGTGAACGCGGCTCATATCCACCGAAGTGGGGGCAGACCTTATCCCGAAGTTACGGTCGCTGTATTGCCGAGTTCCTTAGCGAAGGGTCTCTCGTAAGCCTGAGTCTACTCGACTCGAGCACCTGTGTTGGTTTGCGGTACGGGCGGCTATAACCACGCGCACATCTGCTTTTCTAGCCAGTGCCTTCTCCAGAATCGTCACCTAAAAGGCGACTTTCACTCCCTTCGCGTTCCCGCTAGGTTGGACGGATAAACCATGAATCCGCTCCGAATATATCACCGTGAACAGTGTGCAAATTATAACCGGTTCAGGAATATTAACCTGATGTCCATCGCCTACGCTATGCGCCTCGGCTTAGGCCCGACTAACCCTGAGATGATTACCATGGCTCAGGAAACCTTGCTCTTACGGCCGAGGGGATTCTCACCCCTCTTATGGTTACTCATTCCAGCATTCTCACTTGTATCCGCTCCACGAGTACTTTCCAGTCTCGCTTCACCGCTGAATACAACGCTCCTCTACCACTACGTATTGCTACGCAATCCATGTCTTCGGTATTACACTTTAGCCCCGTTACATTTTCCACGCAAGATCTCTTGACTAGTGAGCTGTTACGCACTCTTTAAATGAATGGCTGCTTCTAAGCCAACATCCTAGCTGTTTAAGAAATCTCACCTTGTTTCCCACTGAGTGTAAATTTAGGGACCTTAGACGATGGTCTGGGCTGTTTCCCTTTCGAGCGCCGAGCTTAGCCCCGACGTTCTAACTGCCATGATTCCACAGACGGTATTCGTAGTTTGTTAAGGGTGGGTAGGATTGCTCCCCCCAGTCCTTTACAGAGCTCTACCCCCGACTGCTACCACATGACGCTAGCCCTAAAGCTATTTCGAGGAGAACCAGCTATCTCCGAGTTCGATTGGCATTTCACCGCTAACCACAGGTCATCCGAGCACTTTGCTGCGTGCGACGGTTCGGCCCTTCACTACCTGTTACAGTAGCTTCAGCCTGCCCATGGTTAGGTCACCCGGTTTCGGGTCTAATCCTACATACTAATTCGCCCTATTCAGGCTCGCTTTCACTGTGGCTCCGTCATTTGACTTAACCTTGCATGTAAAATTAACTCGCTGGATCGTTCTACAAAAAGCACGCCGTCACCCCGAAGGGCTCCGACTCCTTGTAGGCACAAAGTTTCAGGATCTATTTCACTCCCCTCCCGGGGT
>JAUIFG010000013.1 GCA_030429445.1 bacterium
CGTTGTAGCAAGCTGTCGCATAGGCAAGTCCTGCGCGTGCACTTTCTTTTGCAACCCTCGCTTGGTAACTAGCATGTGAAATATCGAGCGATGTGACGAACTTTGCAATCAGTGGAGTTAATATAAAAAGTGTTGCAAACGAAACGACCAGAACAAGAGGTAGTACAAATCCGTTGGGTTGGTTCATGTTTTTATTGTATTCATTAGTTTATCCTCGTAAAGCTTTGCGTAATACTTACCGGATCGGTCAAGCCGGCAAAATCTTCCTCAATGGTTACTTCTATGATCGTTGCAGACTGTAAAAGAGTCGGACTGGGGTTCGTGTACTGCCCGGAAATCAACACCCCTCCAGGATTACTGCTTGCTTGATAATATGCCACTCTGAACTTAGAAACATTGCTAGCGATGACTTCATCTCTTGCTTGACACGAAGCATGCAGACTACCCTGAGCTATATCAGGAGGACACGTCCTAAGCTGATATTGAGTGTGTCCCGGGCAAAGAGTTTGACTAGTATCGATCAATAGCCTTCTGTAAAGCGTCTGCTGATACACAAAATAGATTGCCATATGGGTTAGTTTTGGCTGTCTTGTTTTTGAGGTCGTACAATTAAATGAACTGGAGTTGATATAAACGGGCTGACGATTGCTTCCTCCGGAGTTTTGAGTAGTCGAAAGGTTCTCAAGTATCAATACCCGGCTGTTCGCAGAATCCCCTGAATACGACCAAGCTTGAGCACCACTTGATCCCAGCCTATGCGGGCCATATGCATCTGAGTACTGAGCAGGAACGGCAGTCAAAAAGGCAGTAGTTAACGTTGTGTCCGCATCTATGATAGACAGAGCTCTTTTGATCTCGGTTGTTGCTTTTACCTCCTTGTTAGTAGCGGCTGTATCTGTAAATGAACCGAGTAAAATGTTGTAGAAAATCGCTGACATAATACTGCCAATCGCAATCGCAATCATGAGCTCGACTATAGTAAATCCCGATATCTTGTTCACTATTCTCATTACGATCCTGCGTTCACATATGTCGCATGCGTTATTTGTTTAGAGTCCGGCCCGTATGTCACAGTAGAGATAATCTTGATTGGGTATCTATTTCCCAATTTGGCCGCATCACATCCGTACGGCATAGAACTAACGACCTGTTGCGAAACGGGAGAAGGAAGACCGCTCACTGGTGCCGATTGCGAGAATAGAGTCTTTGAACTGGATGATGTAGGGTAGTCTGCGCACGTTGTCGTCTGCGCTGCCTCATAGCGTCCGTATTTGTTCATATTATTATAGGCAAGCTGTTCAGCCGACTCAAACCGCAGCCAACTTGCGCCAATTCCCGACTGAAAAATAAAGAGTTGAAAAATAATCGTAATAAACACCCCTATCACAACAAGAGAGGTGAGAACTTCAACGATAGTAAATCCTTCGGAGCCCTTTTTACTATGATATTTTGATATTTTCATCATTATTGCTGCCTCAAACTATTTATTACAATAACATTACCCGATCGCTCTCTTTGATAATAAAGCACGTATCTTGCACACAATGCGGTTGATGTATTCGTACAGAGACTTCCCGTTCTTGTTAATGGCTGATATACATACTGGTTTACCGTAGGGGATTGTGTCGCGTTTGACGATGCGATCACGAGGCTATTTGTAGTTTGACCTGGCGCCTTGATACTTTCCTCATTGTCAATAATTGTCGCAAGACCAGCCGTTCCTACAGTGGTAGGAGGATAGGTGGATCCATTTGTGACAGGGGTTGTTTCGTAGTAGAGTTCGAGTTTTTCTGAGATAACAGAAACATCCAGATCTCGTTTGCTATCTCGTGATGATGGCAGAACCGAATCAAAACCACCGTAACCTATAGCACCCAAAATACTCACGAGCGCTATAATAATCATTAACTCAACAAGGGTAAAACCATATCCTGTAAAACCGTGTCTACGGACAGCAAACCTACCGCCATCAAAAACGCTCATGCTCCCATTGTAACTAAGATAGAAGATAATGTAAATTTATTTTTTGCGCTTTTCGATAATTTCGAGTGCAACATTCGGCGGTACCTCTTCGTACTGCGCAAGCTCCATCGTACTTGCAGCACGGCCCTGGGACATAGAACGAATATCGCTCGTATAGCCAAACATACTAGCAAGCGGTACGAAAGCCTTGACAAGCTTTGCGCCGCCCTGCAAATCTTCCATTGCCTCGATACGTCCGCGACGACTATTTAGGTCTCCGATAACATCACCCATAAATTCTTCAGGGGTTGTTACTTCGACACGCATAACAGGTTCAAGCAAAACTGGGTTTGCCTGCGGAATACCTTCTTTTACAGCCAAGACACCGGCGAGGTTAAAGGCAAGCTCAGACGAGTCAACATCGTGATAAGTACCGTCATAAAGAGTTGCTTTGACACCAATCATTGGAAAGCCGGCGATAACACCACCAGCCAGCGTATCTTTGATACCTTTCTCAACAGGTGCTCGAAATTCCTGAGGGACAACGCCACCTTTAATCTCATCGCCCCATTCAAAGCCTTCACCCGATTCGGTGGGCTCAAATCGAATCCATACATCACCATATTGACCACGACCGCCTGATTGTTTAGCATGTTTACCTTGAGCTTTTGCGGTGCCACGGATTGTTTCACGATAGGCAACTTGTGGTTCACCAATGTTTGCCTCGACATTGAACTCTCGTTTCATACGATCAATCAAAATATCAAGGTGTAGTTCACCCATGCCAGACATGATCGTCTGATTTGTCTCTTCATCAGTATGAACGCGGAACGTTGGATCTTCTTCGGCAAGTCGCTGCAAGGCAATACCCATTTTTTCTTGATCAGCTTTTGTCTTTGGCTCAACTGCAATAGACACAGGAGGCTCTGGGAATGTAATACTTTCGAGCGTAATCGGATGAGCAACGTCAGAAAGAGTGTGACCAGTAAAGGTATTCTTGAGACCAACAACGGCTGCTATATCACCGGCACTGATACTATCAATTTCTTCTCGCTTATCAGCATGCATACGAACAATTCGACCAACACGCTCCTTGGCACCCGTTGCCGTATTGAGGACGTAACTACCAGCGCTCAATTTACCACTATAGACACGGATAAAAATCAGCTTACCAACAAATGGGTCAGTTGCGATCTTGAAGGCAAGTGCCGCAAGAGGTTCAGAATCTTCAGCCTTACGCTCCATAGCGTCACCAGTCTTTGGATTTGTGCCCTGAATTGCACCGACCTCCAAAGGTGAGGGGAGATAGTCAGCAACGAGGTCAAGTACCTTCTCGACCATTACACCGCGACCATCTCCACCAGTAACCAGATAGAAGTCACCTGCAAGTACACGTTTACGCAAAGCAACCTTGAGCTCATCGACAGAGATAGAATCTTCACCTTCTTCCAAAAAGCGCTCAAATAGTTCATCGTCAGCTTCAACGGCAGCTTCAACCAACAAGCTTCGTGCGTTCTTTGCCTTGTTCAACATGTCGGCAGGAATATCACCAACAACCATTTCATGATCCGTATAATCGCTATACGTATACGCCTTCATATCAACAAGATCTACGACACCGTTGATTTCTTTTTCAAAACCGATAGGTAGATGAATTGGAAGTGCATGCTTTGAAAGACGAGCATGAATCGTATCCAGTGATTTATAGAAATCACCCCCAATTTGATTAATCTTGTTAACAAAACAAATACGAGGAACGCCGTATTTGTTTGCCTGACGCCAAACTGTTTCAGTCTGAGCTTCAACACCCATCTTTCCGTCGAATACAACAACCGCACCGTCCAGAACACGCAACGAACGCTCAACCTCGGCGGTAAAATCGATATGACCCGGGGTATCGATAATGTTAATCTTGCAACCCTTCCAGAAACAAGTGACTGCCGCTGAAGTAATGGTGATTCCACGTTCTTTTTCTTGCGTCATCCAGTCGGTCGTTGCACCATCGCCATCACCACGAACTTCACCAATCTTGTGATTGATACCGGTTCGATACAAAATACCTTCGGTTGTCGTTGTCTTGCCCGCGTCAATGTGCGCGATAATACCGATATTACGAAAGTCCTTTAGTGGGACGTTATTTGCTACCATAATTGTGTTGTTTCCTCTGTTATTACGATTATTTAACTATTTTTAACCAAAAAAATAGCGCATTAGACATATTGTAGCAGATAATAGGGGTTTTTACTAGACCGAGTCACAATTTATCATATTGAAAATAATGCTACAAAACAGTTTGAAATTACCAGATTTCATGAAAAAACGTTATAATAATTGTTAAATACTTATGTATAAAAAATACGGCAATAAATTCTACTGCTTTTCACCACCGGTGATGTTATTGACGTTTGTATTAGAGCTTGGATTAGCATTTTATGTAGTATGGCGCTACAAAATGAACACAACCTCTCGACTTGTTTTTGCGTTCCTTGTTAGCCTAGGTATATTTCAGCTATCAGAGTACATGATCTGTGGAGGATTGGGGCTTAGTCATACAGAGTGGGTACAACTGGGCTACGTTGCAATTACACTACTACCGGCGCTTGGTATACATCTCGTTGCAACCCTCGCAAAAAAATCTGCAAAACCTTTGGTATATCTTGCATATGGCACTGCTTTGGCATATGCTCTGTACTTCATTACGTTTGGAAGTCAAGTTATCGCTAGCCAATGCACGCCGAACTACGCTATCTTTGATCTGAGTGGTAATGGATATTTATTCTACGGAACGTACTACTACGGCTGGTTGCTCTTGGCTTCGTGGCTCGCACTGAGATGGGCAAAAGAACAGCCCAAAGGGGCAAGAGCACTTCATTGGATGGTTGCAGGCTATGCGGCATTTATCGTTCCAACAACTATTGCTAACTTGATTGACCCAGCAACCATCAGGGCAATTCCATCGATCATGTGTGGATTCGCCGTTCTCTTTGCAATCATCCTTGTCTGGCGAGTTCTACCGCTGGCAAAAGCTCCTACTAAAAAGCGCTAGTATCGTAGCGTATACTGTAAGTATGCGCAGCCAAATACGAGCATTTGATAAGCATATCGACAACTGGGTTCATAACCTGCCTAGATACATACGACCCATTATGATGCTATTTACGCTACTTGGTCAGCCACCGTTTACTGTGGGGGCGGCGGCTATTGTGCTGGGTTATGGATTGGCACAGGATAAATCATTTTATTTGTTCGCCGGACTAATCGCCCTTATTACAATTATTGTTAGTAGCGTCCTCAAAATATTTCTTCATCGAGCTCGACCAGCTAGTGAGTACGTCAAAAAAATGTACTTTAAAACCTTCAGCTTTCCAAGTGGCCATGCAGCAGGCGCATTAGTGAGCTACGGCATGGCAGCGCTAGTCATATCATTCCGATGGCCAGAACTTTCGACGGCAGCATGGATAAGTGCCTTTGTTGCTATCTTTTTCATTAGTCTTTCCAGGATATACCTCAAAGCTCACTTTGCCAGCGATATCGTCGGTGGCTGGATGGTTGGAGGCATTGGACTTGTCACAATACTACTCTTAGAGAAGTGAGGATAGGACTATCGATAGTTCGTAAAGCTTGTCACAAAATCAAGATTAGCTGACCGCACCATTGCCATCACAGCCTGTAGATCATTTTTGCTTGCGCTTGTCACTCGTACTGCATCACCCTGAATTTGAGACTTTACCTTTGGAAACTTTTCCCTGATAAGTGTCGTTATCTTTTTCGCCTTATCCTTGTCGAGACCTTCAACAAACGGCACCTCTTTTGTTGCCTTCATATTACTCTCATTCACTTGACATGACAGATCAAGCACCTTGCTACTTACCTCGCGGGAAGCAAGTTTCTTGCGCACAATATCCAATACTGCATCAATCTGCCATTCGTTAGAACCGGTTATCTTGAGGCCTTTTTTGTCCGCAAGCCATTCAATGCCAGCAGGGCTGCCCTTGAAATCATATCTATTTGCAATCTCGCGTTCTATTTGCTGATAGACATTGTTCATCTCGGCTCTATCGTATTCCGAGACAATGTCAAAACTAAATGTTCCCATACACTTAGTCTATCAGATCACGATTATTCTAACATGCAACGACACTCACTTGATCGAAGCTAATACTTCAAAACCCTACCAAAATTTTTAATTATCCGTAAAATATTTGTCTGTCATATAAAAATCTCCGCTTTAACACGGAGATTTTTACGTTTTGACTACAGCAGTATTTTAACCGCGAGCAAAATGAGCAAATGCTCGGTTTGCTTCGGCCATTTTGTGCGTGTCTTCTTTTTTCTTGTACGCCGCGCCTGCTTGATTATGCGCATCAACAATTTCTAGCGCCAAACGTTGGCTATATGGCATGCCGCTGCGAGCACGAGCTGACTGTACGAGCCAACTATACGCAAAATGAAGTTGTCGATGACCCTGGATAGCGAATGGAATCTGATAGTTCGCACCACCGACACGTCGAGATTTAACCTCAAAGTTAGGGCTAACGTTCTTTAGCGCCTTTTCAAACACTTCTAGAGGCTCTTCGCTCTTGAGCTTTTTAGCAGCCTGTTCAAGCGCTCCATACACAGCGCGTTCAGCTACTAACTTCTTGCCATCAAGCATAGATTTGTTGATTAAACGCTGTACCAATACCGACTGGTACTTACGATCTGGCTTTAGCTCGCGCTGAAGTTTTTTAGTGACTTTACGAGGCATTACTTGTCCTCCTTTTTAGCACCGTACTTGCTACGACCTTGTTTGCGCTTTGAAACACCCTGAAGGTCCAGTGCACCACGAACGATATGATAGCGCACACCTGGAAGATCTGGCACTCGACCGCCACGAACTAGTACGACGGCATGTTCTTGTAGATTGTGGCCCTCTCCACCGATATACGCCCATACTTCATGACCGTTAGTCAAGCGAACACGAGCGACCTTGCGAAGTGCCGAGTTAGGTTTTTTAGGTGTTTTTGTCGTCACCTTGACGCACACGCCACGCTTGAGTGGTGCATTTTGATCATAATAACGAACCTTGAGCGCATTATGAATACGACCAAGTGCAGGGGACTTCGAATTTTTTCCGGCAGTTTTGCGCGGTTTTCGAACCAATTGATTAATAGTTGGCATTGATAAAATACTCCGTTAGCATCTAAATTTATTAGTTACAACGCGGGTCAGCATCCCTTGTTGCATCACTCCGACCATATGCTGTTGACCGGTGTGAAACTCACATACAACTTTAGCAGATTAATTGGCTTTTGACAAGCTATATTGCGTTTCTTTTCATGAGGTTAGACGCCAACGAGTCCACGAGTAATACTAAAAAGCTGTTACCTCTGGACATTTACGCCAATAAGCTATAGCATAATAGATGAATGGGTGATAAAAGGGATGACTCTAGCGGGAGAGGGTTTCTACCGAAGGTAGCACGGATTTTTAGGCCAAAAATTTCAGCAAAAATTCTCATCTATTTTTTGCTAATTGCACTCTTACCACTTATCGTCGTAAGTTACGTATTGGTTACAACAGCAAATAATCAGTTGTTAAAAAATGCCAGTACGAATCAACAGGCGGTAGCCAACGACCTCGCTAGGCGCGTTGATAACTACCTAGCGAATAACGTTAATGCCCTGGCATACACGGGCCGACTTTATGCAACTCAGGACTTCAGTAAGAGTCAGACCGACCAAAGCCTGAGAACGCTATTTGATCAAAATGCCAATTTAGATCAAGTCACCCTGCTGACCGCAAATGGTGACACAGGCAAACAACGTACTCTGACGGTACAGGGTGGAAAAACAAAAATAGCAGAGGACACAATTGACACTACCCCAGATATCTTGGAGTTCTTAGCTGACAAGCCATACCTGATTTCTGTAGGTCGCACCGCCGATAATAATCCCCAAGTAATTATCGGTGTTCCTATACTAAAGAAATACGGTTCCGCTAGCACAGATCTATTCACTACGCAAAAAGGAGATGTCGAAAACATCGCTGGAGCTCTCGTTGGCTATTACGACATTGGTGATTTGTGGGAATCAGTGCTATCAACCTCCGTTGGCGATGGTGGATACGCCTACGTTATAGACGGCGTTGGTAGCCTGGTTGCTCACCCGGATCGCAAGTTTCTTGATTCCCATAGGGAAGTAGCCGAAGTTCAAGTCGTCAAACAATTTTTGAAAGGCGACACGGCTACTAAAAGTACTGTGTCTGAAAAAAATAAAGAGGTAATTAGTACTCCCAGTAAAACATTGACAGGCTGGGGTGTTATTGTAGAAGAACCAGTAACGAGTATCTACTCGAGTATTAATTCTTATATTCAAATGGCGGCAACTATTGGCATTAGTGCCGTTCTTTTGTCCATAATGGCGGGACTTTTCTTTAGTAGACAACTTATCCGCCCCATCAGGGAGCTTTCACTCGGTGCCAAGCGAATGGAACGAGGGGAATTTGATCAACCAATAAACGTCAAGACAAATGATGAATTAGAAGCGCTGGCTGAAACCTTTAACAGAATGGCAAGAGGTATCAAAAAATTAATCAGCGACCTAAAGGTGAATAATCTCAAACTAAAGTTTGAACAAATAAAGCTTAATAACATCATCAGTAGCGTCAGTGACGGCATCATAGCAATCAACAAAAATGGCGAAATTGTTTCCATCAATCCACCGGCCGCCCTCCTTGTTAGTCAAGATCCAAAAACACTAGAGGGTAAACAGGTATTCGAACAATTCTTTTTTGAACACGACGGCGAAAGCTTTACTCCAGACATAAAAAATGGAGGCATTTATCACTATACTGATCTGACAGCAAAGCGAGGAGATTCTATTGTATACCTCGACCTCGTCGTAGCGGTGCTCGAACATCCGGATAGCGATGTCTCTGCTATTATCACGATCCATGATCAGACAGCTAGTCGCGAGCTCAACTTTATGAAACTCGATTTTGTCGCCATTGCCGCTCATGAACTACGAACCCCCCTTACTGTTGTCAGAGGATATCTGGATATCCTCAATACAAGTGCTGCTCGAGAATTGTCAGTATTCAATCTCGAAAACCTATCAAAAGCAATCGTTGGCGCAAACCAACTACGAGAGCTCATTAATAAATTACTCAACATAGCACGAATAGAACGGGGCGACATGGAGATATTTATCGAAAAACTAAATCTCTCAAAACTCGTCAGTGAGAATGTCGAACAACATAAATCAATGGCAGCCCAAAAAGAACAAGTTCTTAGCTACGAAACTTCTGCTAAGGGTGCAGTATACGTACCAGCCGACACAGCATCAATTGTCGAAGTTCTCAATAATCTTATTGGGAATGCTATTAAATACAATAATAAGGGCGGTAAAATCAGTGTTAGTCTGGAAGTTAATGATAAGGAAGTCCGAGTAGCAGTCTCTGATGATGGCCCCGGCGTACCCGAAGACCTACGTGAACGACTCTTTACGAAATTTTATCGAGCTGAACGTAGTTTAATTGCGGGCACACGAGGCACCGGACTAGGTCTGTTTATTTCAAAGACAATCATCGAATTGCAAAGTGGCACAATTGGCATAGAACCAGACCAGGGCAAAGGGTCTACGTTCTATTTCACTCTACCAATTTACGACTCGGCAAGAGATGATGAACAAATAGCTAAGAAATCGTCAGGAGGTATACGTGGCTGGTTTAAAAAACGTCCTAGTAGTTGAGGATGACGCAATGATCCGCGATTTATATAAAATGGCACTGGCAAATGCTGAATATACCGTAGAGGTTGCCGATAGTGCTGATGAGCTGTACTCAAAACTTGCTCGGTTCAAGCCAGACGTCATGTTTTTAGATGTTATGTTACCAGGTACTTCTGGCTTGCAAGTCCTCAAGGAATTGCGCTCAAATCCCAAATTTGACTGCACTGATATAAAAATCGTTGTACTGACCAATTTGGCTCAACGAACCGTAGCTGATAACGCGATGAATAATGGTGCTGATGGCTACATCATAAAAGCCGATATCCTGCCCAAAGATTTGCCAAAAGTAATCGAATCACTGGAAGAAGAGTAATGCGAACAAGGACTGTATGTTAAGAAAAATTTTCATCATTGCTTTTCTGCCTATCCTCAGTATCCTGAGTATTCTCATCCCTCATGCACTTGCTTCTGCCGATACGGTTACTCAAACAGAGAAGTGTACCGTCACCGTGGGCTTTAGGGCGACCGTACCAAACAGCGTTCAACAAGGAAAAAATTTTACCATCACAAACATTGGCGTTCAGCCCTCTTATACAGCTGGTTTGACTGTATCTTCATCTATTCTTGACATGACTGCTACAAATACCTCATCCAGCCTTTACAGCCAAGACTTTTCATCAACTACTCCCAGCCCAACAACAGGACACAGTACATATGTCGGTAACTATCCCAACTGGACTCTTAATGCTACGGGGCCAGTTGGTAGCAATATCGTCATAAAACTCAAAAAAACGGTAACTGTCGTCAAAGGCTACAGCAACGACACAGTAGACTGTAATTTTTCGAAAACACTTGCAACTATTCCGATTGTTGCTCCGCCTTCACCTTCACCAAGTCCAAGCCCAAGTCCGTCACCTTCACCAAGTCCAAGTCCGAGCCCGTCACCTTCACCGAGTCCAAGTCCGAGCCCGTCACCTTCACCGAGTCCGAGCCCAAGTCCGTCACCTTCACCAAGTCCAAGTCCGATTCTAGATGGAGACGACTTAATCGTACCGGAAGATTTGTTATCAAACCTACCATCAACATTAAAAGATAGTAATGGAAGTTCACGCTCAAAAACAGGAAATAAATCAACTGACACTTCATCGAAGTCGGGGGGTGGTAGCACGTCAGAAAGCTTTGACGATATAGAAGTATCTGTTGTGCCAATTATTGTTGCTGTTACGGATGAAGATGGCAACAAAGTAAAAGGAGCAGAGGTAATACTGGACGGATCACAAAAAATACTAACCGATGAAAAAGGTTTCGCAATTTTCTCGAATGTTTTAACGGGCGGACATAGTCTGAGTGTCGAATACAAGGGTCGGTTCATAAGTCGCGACATCACGATCAATACACGAGACGTTGGAGAAGCTGTGTCCATCAAACTACCAGAAAAATCAAACGATTTAGTGATAATCCTCCTTGTTTCCGGATTACTATTGATAACAGGAATGGCGGGAACGGGCTTCTTTATTATGAAACGAATGCGAGATACCGAAGCCATGAAAGCTCCTGCGCCACTTGTTTCCCTAAAGGGTATTGTTACCGGTTCAGCGACCCCAACCACAGTCCCTCGAACCAATGCAGTTACTCCTGCCATCAAAATGTTTGACGCAAAACCAACACAAAGAACCCTTGCTCCATGGGAGCTACCGGCGACCCAACTCATACAGCCCGCGGCACCCGCGCAGCCACAAACGGCCGCACAACAAGCATCCGTTGTATTACCAAATACTACGACAGGAGTAGCCACTCCAACAACACCAGCCCCTCCAGACCAGCCAACACAAATAGCCCAAGCGCCACCGACAACCCCACCTCAAACACCCCCACTGCAATCAAGTCAAAATACTATTCGTAAGTTTTAATTCGAATTGCTCTAATTTGCTAAAAAACTTAAAAAATAGTATAATTACAATTAAATTTGAACATCGTTGTTCAAATTCGAACCCACCCACATAGAGAAGAGGAGTCATCATGTATCATATGCTCTCGTTTGGCCAGCTACTTCTTCTAGTCATAGCTATCCCCGGAACTCTATTGATGACCATGGTGATTGCTGCGATAGTTGATGGAGTCAAACGACGTATCGCCGGCAAACATGGCAGACCAACACTCGAAGAGCGATTGCAGTCTGGTAACGTCACCCTTGGCGAACGTTTAGACGAAGCTCGTCGTCTTGGATTGCTTTCAAGAAACGACTCTTCCTAACTATCAGCTCCCGTTGTTCACCGTTGCATAAAAATGCTCCGGCTGTAACAACCGGAGCATTTTTATTTTTATTTTTATTCGTATTTACATGTATTTAATGATGATGCGCATGAGCACCCCTACGTATCATATACCTATTCACAGGCACCGTGACGATAAAGGCAACTGCGAATGATACCACTAGCCCCCACCAGAACAACAGACTCACCACAGAAACGGAAAGTGCTCCAGGAATAATAAACTCCATGGTGTTCGCAACCACTTCCATTGTAGTAATCGAAACGGTATCTGTCGTTAAAGTAATCTTCATCGCTCTTTTTGGTGACGAGATATGTTTTCGTACACTCAAATAGGTTAATGCGTAACCAAACAAAAATGCCAAAACAATAGCTAAAGTAACTCGTCCGATTTTATCCCAACCGAGCGTTGATGCAATGACCATGCCAATAACTTCGCCAATTCCGCAGCCAATCAAACAATGATAGGTATGCGCGATTGCCTGACGAGTCGTCGTATCGATAGTCATAGTATTATTTTACGATAAACGTCAGGGCTTTACCGGCTTTACCGGCACGGCCAGTTCGACCTATACGATGAACATAGTCATCATAAGCCCTTGGTAGATCAAAATTGATCACATGAGAAACATCTTTTACGTCAATTCCTCGGGCAGCAACGTCGGTCGCAACCAAAATGTTGACTTGGTTTGTTTTGAAACTTTTGAGAGCTCGATCACGCTGAGATTGCGACTTGTTACCGTGAATTGCAACGGCCTGAAGATTCTTTTTTGATAAATTATCAGCAAGTCGTTGAACGCCATATTTCGTTTCACCAAATACAATGACTTTTTCGAATTCAGATTTTTGAAGTAAATCAGTTAATATATCAATCTTGTGCACCTTGTCGCGTGCATAGATGACGTCTTGTTCAATATGATCATTCGTCTGATTGCGAACTACCGACACGGTCACCGGTTCATGCATAAATTCCTCAACAATAGACTTTACATCCTTGGTCATCGTTGCGCTATAACAAAATGTCTGACGATCTTTTGACAGTTCAGATTCAATTGTGCGAATATCCTTCACAAAGCCCATATCACACATACGATCAGCCTCATCCAAAACAAATGTTGTTACATTTTGCAATCGCAACACTCGACGATCGATCAAATCCTTGATGCGTCCAGGTGTACCGATAACAACGTGAGGGCCACGTTTGATTTGTGAAATCTGACGGCCGATATTAGCTCCACCGACCACAAGAGCTGAGTAAAGTTTTTGGCCAGCAGAAAATCGACGAAATTCTTCATCAATTTGTTGCGCCAATTCTCGTGTTGGTGCAAGTATCAGTACGCTCATAGTCGTTCGATCGACGGATAACTTCTCGATAATTGGTAATAGAAAAGCTGCCGTCTTGCCAGTACCGGTGTTCGCAAGACCAATGATGTCCTTGCCTAGAAGTGCTGGAGGAATACATTGATCTTGAATAGGTGAGGGTTCTGTAAAACCGAGGTGGCTCATCGTTGCAGCAGTTCGATCATTCAATCCAAAACTTTGGAAATTGTGTGTTGGTACATAGGGCACCTCATCTGCTGGCTCTACGGCTTTATTGATATATCGACTATGATTGATGGGCGCAGACTTGTTAAAGTTGCGTCGTTTATGGGGCGCATAGTTGCGCCGGCGGTTATTACCGCCAAATCTGGATTTATTTTGCATAGTTACCTTTCTTGTACGTTATGCAGTGATGAACGACAAGAATTATTAGCTAATGCATGTACTTCATCCAGTAGAGAGTTATTTCGCTACTGACGTCTATTCTAACATAATTTTATTCCATTAGCAATACCGCTTTGTACCTATCTGTGGTATACTAGTAGTAGCTAGTTATTCTAAACTTTCTTTATATACCGTAGTTAGCTACTCATTATACAAGGAAACGAGGTATCTCTCGCTCCAGCAACCAAATGAAAGGCAACTCAACATGAGCGCAACAAAAATCTTTGTAGGAAGACTCTCC
>JAUIFG010000004.1 GCA_030429445.1 bacterium
GGAAGGTAAGTCCAAAGGTAAATAATATTCATCGAATGATTGCGGCGCTTCATCGCCAGATGTCAAAGTAGAAGTGCCTACAAGAGTTCTTTCGGATAAGTCTTTTCCGGATTTCATATAGAAAACTATAGCCTACGGCTAACCTAAATAAAAGCATAGCAATTTTGGTACTCTGTTTTTTGGTTGGAACCACCTCTGTAATTTTGGTTCTAGACCCACGTTTGTATAGATAGCCATACCTGCAAGGATTCGAACCAAAAAAATCGACAAAACAAAGGAAGGCCATCACTGACCTTCTTTCGCATAACCCGACATACTGGGGTCGTGTATTCGATTCTTCTCTTTCTGGCTGGTGACTCATTCGGGTCACCTTTGGTGCACTACATGGCTGGGGTGGAGGGATTCGAACCCCCGATCACGGGACCAGAACCCGGTGCCTTACCACTTGGCCACACCCCATCAACTCTGGTTATACTGAAAAATTATATCACCACGACGCCCTAATTACCAGGGGTAGCGCTGCTATTTCTTGTTTGCCAACGGCCACATGCCCCAAACACATACAAGGGCAAGTGCCAGCAAACCGACTACTACTGCCATCATTGGCAGTCCCGTTGCAATCTCGACCTTCGAACCCAACAGACCGCTATTTTCTAATGATACATTCGTCAAAACAGCAAATACCGACAACTTCAACCATGCACCAGCAACAGCTAGACTACACACTAGGCTGAACCAGCGCATCAATGGACTCAGTGTCATGCGTAACAAAAAAGGCAATGCAAATACTTCAACGATAACGATCAAGCTCGCCGCGACCATTGCCATTCCATCACCACCAGGTAATACGTATGCGCTCAATAGTGGCAAAAAATCCTCAAAAGCAAACAACTGAAGCACTGCCATTACCGTTATAATTGCAGCGTACGCCCAAGCAAAATACTTGATAGTGTCCGATCGTGGTTTTGGTGCATGTACTGCGACTACTTTTCTCATACCCCTAGTATACTCTCTCCTTATTGCATAAAACGTTGTTATTTTATACATAATGCTTGCGTTTTTATCTCAGCTCTAGTATCTTTAGTACTAGCGAAGGTTACAAAAACAAATACACTCCGAAAAAAATAAGTAGCTCATCGCTCTACGATATCCACCACAACGTATCTGAGAATATCCCCGTTTCATAGCGGGGTATTTTCTTGACATTTTAAAGATAATTTGATATAATATACTTATCGTAAAAGTGAACCTTCCCAGGGAGAAACGATGTGTGAAAATTACAGTGGCTGCGATGGAGTCGCAGCAATACACGGATATCCACACGAATTCGTGCAGGCCATCCTGCCAAAGCCAGCAATATTCCTTTTTGAGTACGAAGAGCAACTCTCGGAGCTAAGCGCAAGGCTCAAAGAAATCGAAGCATGTGAAGGTTACGCCAAGCATGCAAGAGTTTACCTCAGAAAGCGATGTGATTCCGATCTCAACTGCCTGGCCGAAGCTTCTGAATTTTTCGGTTGGCCACCATCACTAATAGAGCAGATGGTCAACGAGGCGGCATTCGAAGATCTCCTGCAAAAGGGCTCGTCCACGTGACGAGCTCTATTCTTTTTCTGCCACCTGTGAGTTCTCCGAGCGCCACTTGGCAATCTCGGCATGATTACCGCTCAGCAAGACTTCTGGCACTTTCATGCCCCTAAAATCTTCGGGACGAGTGTACTGTGGAAATTCCAGTGTCCGGCCATCACTAAAACTTTCGATCTCGGCGCTTGCCTCGCCACCCAAAACACCAGGAATGAGACGCACGATGCTATCAACAACAGTCATAGCGGGCAATTCACCACCCGTCAGCACATAGTCACCGATACTCACCTGTTCATCAACCAAACTCACGATACGCTCGTCATAACCCTCGTAACGACCGCAGATAAGGATATAGTTATCCGCACTATCAGCGTGCGCCTGAGCAGTTGCTTGTTTCCAGCGTTGTCCACGCGCCGTCATTAACAAAACTTTCGCATCAGGATCATTTTGTTTTGCGTGCTCTACCGCCGCAAACAAAGGTTCGGGGCGTAACAGCATACCATCACCACCACCATACGGCGTATCATCAACCGTCTTGCGTTGACCCAAGCCAAACTGACGCAGATCAACAGTACTCAGCTCGACATGCTCATCCTTTTGCGCTTTCCAAAGCATCGAACTACCAAAGACACCACTAAACATGTCGGGAAATAACGTGATGACTTGGAATTTTTTCATTATCTACAGTGTAAATGATATTGACGAGTATGTAAATAGTTGTTATAATAAACAAAACGAACTGTGAGTTTGTTGTACATTCACCGGTACGGATCTAGCGTTTACTCGCTACTGATGAGAGGAACAAATGATAATGGACAGACAAACCCTGCTCGATCGTCGTGTGATCTTGATATGGTCATTCGTTGCAACTGCACTAATCATTCAGGGAGTCGTACTAGGCATCGCCTACATGATCAATGGAATGGGCGCAGACAGTAGCAACATTATAGCGTCAACAATGGCAACTCTTGTCGTTGGGACCGCGTTTTTTCTCCGACCATTGCGAGATAACGCAAAGCTACTAAAGTACGCCGTATACGAGTCCTGACGGATACAGTCCGCCAAGAAGTCCGCCGGAGCCCAAGTGCTCTCGCTTCTCTGGCGGACTTTTTTAATTTTTCATTATTTTATCTATTCTGTAAATAATATGTTATAGTAATTCCATAAACTTTCAACCCCGAAAGTTATCGTACATGAAAGGAAGAGGCGCATGACAAGTTCGCGCTCGTCTGGAGGCTTTTACATGTTCCTGGCCTGGGTATTCACCCTGGTTGCCAGCGTCCTATTCGGCTTTTGGTTGGCAACAATGATGGTAAATGACGAATTCTCCGGTACGCTCGGTGGATTTACGTTCCTATTTGGCTTTGCCGCCGCTGCCATGTGGTCAATTTACTTTGGCGAAGTATCCTATGCTGCCAAGGCAAAATACTACGATCACGGCACACAATCAATCAGATTAGCACGCAGCCGCGCCTACTAAACCACCCACGAACCCATCGTCGAATCTGGCTCCGGTCGGCTCGATGGTGGGTTTTTCATTTCCATGGAATTATCACATAAACAAAAACCGACCCGCCAAAAGGCGGATCGGTCTCACACATAAATCTCTCAATCGTGATATGTGGTGCTATCACGTATTGCTCGCAGTTCTAAAAGTTTTTTCGAACTGTTAATGATTATATATCAAGATCATCCAATTCTTCAAGCTCTTTTCGAGACTTTTTTGCATAATCTGAATCATCATCCTGGTTATCCACAGGCTCATCTGATACCTCTTCCACAGGCTGATCATCATCACTCTCGACAACTTCGTCGTCTGCAGGCTTTTCTACGACAGGCTCACTATCATCTGACGAAACGGTGGCTCCGCTATCGCGACCATCTGTATTAACAATTTTCAAGTTATAACGTGCGTCGTTCTTTGTGCCAAGTGCTCGTAGTAGCGTGCGCAGGCTTTGTGCCGTAATACCACGTTTGCCGATGACTCGACCTAGATCGTCTGGATGTACTGTCAATGATAACAATACCCCCTTTTCATCGATAATCCGCTCGACTGAAACGTCATCAGGATGCCCGACTAATGATTTTACAATGTATTCTATGAATTGTTGGTCTATTGTTGTCGACATATTCGGCCTCCATTGCTTGTCTTGTGTACACTACCGTTACTTAACTAGTATACCACGCAAAATCAAAATAAACGTAAGTGCTTTTTTATTAAGAAGTGAGTAGACCTGTTGCATTGACTATCCTTATTTTTATGTTAAAATAATTTAGTCATGATACAGGACAATACCTGTATCACAGCACCTACCGTAAGGAAAAATCTGCATGGGCAAGTCCAAAAAGCGCATCGACAACCCTTCAACTTTATTCATTGAAGAGCTCGGTAGATTGCACAGAAAACTGAATCCAGCAGAGAGCAGGAGCCTCGTTGTCAAAGCGAAGGAAAAGTTAAAAACTGAAGTAGAGACACAAGCCGTGCGAGGATTGCAAGCAGGCATGAAACCAGTGCAAAGTTTAGCTGAATCGATCAGCGAAAAGCTTTTGCCACTCATGAGCCTTATAACGCAACGTGATGCCCGCCTCGTCATCGCTCTCGTCCGCGAACTATCTAATGGATGCGAAACAACGATCGATATCGCTGCTACTAGGCTAGAAGCGATCAATCCAATGGCATACAATTTTGTCCAGCGCAAATTCCACTCTGCATACATGAGCCTGCCTCAATCTATTCGCCAGAACAAGATTCATCCAGGATCAGAGGGCTTTTTGTTCTTCAAGAACAAACTGATCGGTCAACCCGTTGGCATGGACTATTATTCCGACGCCAAGATCGATGCAATCATGGCTCTCACTGACAGCAGAGACTAACAAACCCTTTAAGGCGTGAGTTGTAACCTTGCAAATGACCCCAAAGTAATTACTTTGGGGTTTTCTTTTTGGGTATTGTTTGACATATCAAAGTACTTGTGTTATAATGAATTTACAACGTCAGATTGGCTGACGCGCACTATTAGAATGGAGAAAACCATGGCCAAGCACGCAGCAAACGGTGGCGGCGCCCCAAAGTCCAGGACTTCTGAGGAGTACGACGCAATCCGTCGCGCGAGCAAGGCGGGCAAAAACAAGCGGACCAAGGGCAAGACCCGGGTCACCAACAAGCCCAGTCCGGTCACCGTCGTGCGACATTTCGATGCTCACGACTTCATCGTCAACTGGGCGCGCAACAAAGGAAGGGCTACCCGCAATCTGGGTCGCAACACCTTTGAGCGCCGAGTTGCCTTCGAAGTCCTCAAGGCCTACGCAAATTCGCTCGTCAAGGCTGGCGATACGCCAGAGATGAAGCATTGCTTGCGACTGGCCGACGCCCGTCAAAAGGTCGAAAAGGACATGGGTATCGTGCCGTTGAACAACGCAAACCGCGCTCCGTTCAACACCGGCTTCCTCTCGGCAAAGAAAGCTCTTGATGAGGGCTCTCGTATCGCTGAGTTCTGCCGAACGCTCGATATGGCAGCAGCAGCCAAGGTTGGGGTAAACAACCCCAGGGCAGATGCTTTCATCGCACGGTTCACCGACTCGTCAGACAGCACGTTGTCCGAATCCGTCAGGCGAACCGCCTAACCTTCTCCACCCACCGCCCCGTAGCAATGCTACGGGGCTTTTCTTTTCAAATAAAAAACGCCCGATTTTCGAGCGTTTTTTTGTATAGCAAGGTTTATTCAGCTTTTTCTTCAGCTGGCTCTTCTGTTTTTTCTTCGACAGTTTCCTCGGCTGGTGCCTCTTCGGCTACTTCAGCTTCAGCCTCTACAACTGGTTCATCTGGCTGATTCTTTCGAAGTTTTTCCTGTGTTTTGATAGATTTTTGTTTAGTAGAATCGTACTCTTTTACCCATTTCGGCAACTTTACGCCCTCTGCCTTTAGCAACTTAACGACACGAGGTGTCGGCTGCGCACCATTGTCCAAATATTTCTGGGCGGTATCTTTTTGCACCTTTACTTCCTTGGTATGTGGATTGTAGTTACCAACATAAGCAACCACGCGACCACTTGAAGGGTGACGCTGTGCTTCCTGAACAGCTATGCGGTAAACTGGATAGCCTTTACGGCCGACACGTTGCAGACGAATTGCGAGCATATTAAATACAAAATCCTTTTCTTTAGTTAGAGTTTTTCCCTAATTCTTGACCAATTGTACCTGTTTTCACCTCAAATGTCAATCTGTTAGGATTTAGGCTTGTTTTCATACTTTTCAATCGCCGCTTTTGCCGCAATCTGTTGAGCACTTTGCTTGCTACTGCCAGTACCCTTGCCCATCAACTTGTCACCGACGTAGACACCAAGCGTAAATACCTTGTCATGATCAGGGCCGTCTTCGCCTAGCACCTTGTATTGTGGCGTTGATCCAGCAACGCGCTGTGATACTTCCTGTAGATGTGATTTTGGATCCCGCCAACTACCACTCTCGAGAATGCTGTCAAGCTTGCTGAGAATATGCTCGGTAATGAATTTTTCGGCAGCCTTGTAGCCTTTTTCTAGATAAATCGCACCAATAACTGCCTCAAAGGCGTTCGCAAGGATTTGCTGACGAGCACGAGGGCTTCCATTCTTTTCACCCCTACTCATTCGTATTAACGGCTCGTAACCGATTGCAGTACCAGCAGCACCGATGCTTTCTGTTCGCACCAGACTCGCTCGCCAACTGGTTAAAATACCCTCAGGTTCGTCAAAATGGGTATACAAATAGTCCGTGACAACGAGTTCTAGTACGGCATCACCTAGAAATTCCAACCGTTCGTTATGCTCTGATACACTCTTTTTATGCTCGTTTACATAGCTACGATGTGTCAATGCAGTAATTAAATAATCAATGTTCTCGAATTCGATACCCAACTTGTCGCGAGCAAAATCTTGATAAGGTGCCGTTTGCATACCACTCATAAATCCTCCTGACGAATTTTTTTCTTTGCGAGTAGCATCAACTTTCCGATGTCTTCATACTCGACCAACTCTAGCGCATCGTGAAAATCATGCCACTTGATATCGTTCATAATGTCTTCTTTTTGGATTTTATCTGAATCATCACCCGCCTTTACCAGATAAATCTGTGTTGTCATCAAAACCAATTTGTCCATGCGGCGATATCGAAAATGAATTTTACCCAGCCAGCCCTGGAAATCTAAATCATGGATACCGGCTTCTTCACCAATTTCCCGTCGAGCGGTCTGCTGAGCTGTCTCGCCTTCCTCAATATGACCTTTAGGAATTGTCCAGCGATCCTTTAGATCCTGAATCAACAAGATTTCTATTTTTCCATCCTTTAGGCGTCGCCATACAATACCGCCCGCGGTTGCCTCGCGAACGATTTCCTGAATAGATGATTTGTTTCGATTGAAATACTTTTTGAACTTATTGAACTTTGGTGCCGGCATCTTTGGTTTCCTCGACTTCTTCTACAAGTGTCCGATACGCCGTGCCTAACACGCCGTTAATGAACTTACTTGAGTTGTCAGAACCAAACGCTTTGGCGAGCTCTACCGCTTCGTTAATCGCAACCTTCGGAGGTACTTTATCAGCCAAGTGGAGTAATTCGTACAAGCCGATTCGTAATACATTACGATCGATACGCGCGATTTGCTCCAATGGCCACTCTGGCGCAAGGGGTCGAATGCGATCATCTAATTCATCTTGATGTTTCAACACGCCATGCACGAGACCGGTGACAAAATCGGTATCTTCAATTTCTTGGTCATAACGACCAAGATTCCGACCGAGAATCTCGTCAACCGATACACTTTTATCATCGGCGCTTGTACGAAATTCATATTCGTACAGCGTCTGTAGTGCAACGATCCTGCCCAAGTGACGATTTGATGCCATGTACGTAAGGTTCTTTCTTGTTAATACTTTGTTACAGTGTAACGCGTTTATGTTTACTTTGCGAGTTTTTTGCCAGTTTCACGCTTTGTTGTCATCACCTTTACTGGTGATTTAGCGTTGACACGGCGAGCTAACTTGAGCACCAAATGGCTTCGTCGCAGGCCTGTCTTTCGTGGACTACTCTGTTTTTTTGGTTCTGACATTGAAAAGTTCTCCTTCTGAGCTGTTTGACACCCATCCTGTCGGCTAAAATTTCAAGTTCTGCCACTTACTATTTGTTTTTCGCTCCGCAAGGTATCATTCAGATACCTTTTGTCACGATAAAACAGATAGTAAATTCGGACAGCTGCTTGAAATTCGCTTTCGACAGATGGATGTTAAATAGCTCTTGTTCTTATCCAAATTTAGTACGATTATAGCACTTTTACGTACTTAGCTCAAGAGCTATTGCTTTTTTATTACGTTAATGCTATAATAATAGTTGCTAGGTACTGCGGATCGTCCCAGTATCGAGAGAACCAAGGAGTTGATTGAATGGAGGTGTATCTCTGGTTAGTGGCAGCGCTACTAACGATCGAGGTCATCATCGTCCCTACTCTTCACATCAAAGCGCGCATGGAAATGACAAAGAACAGAATGGTGATGGTCGGTATCGGCCTCATCGTTATCGCCGGCCTCATCGTGGTAGTATTCGGTTACGGTCAAGGGCGTCCGTACGATGTCGCACACTCGGACATCGTCTATGCCCTCGTCACAGTCGCCGTGTTCAACATGGTGATGCCGTACGTTGTGCTGAGCTGTGAGCTCGTCACAGATCCCGCGCTCAAGAAGTAGAGGAACGCTTCCAAAGGTTCAAGCCCTCGTCGCCCCGCATTTATGCGGTCAGCGACGAGGGCTTATTTATTTTTGAGCTATTTTGCGACGACGTTAACAAGTTTTTTAGGAACATAAATAACTTTGAGCGGTTCATTATCACCGACAAATTTAACAACATTGTCTTGGGCGAGTGCTTGCGATTTGATATCATCATCGCTCGCGTCAGCCGACACCTGTATCTCTGCTCGAAGTTTACCGTTTACTTGTACGGCAATCGTCATTGTATCGCTCGCAAGGTATGTATCGTCCCACTGTGGCCAGCTATCACGATGGACCGATGTATCGTGTCCCAGCTGTTGCCAAAGCTCCTCACTCATGTGTGGCGCAAATGGCGCAACCAATGCAACCAACGATTCCAGAGCGAACTTCCAATTTGCTCGGTCACCGTAGTTGTCTTTGACTTTTATTTTATATAAATCGTTCGTCAATTCCATCATGGCAGCAATCGCAGTATTGTATTTTTGATCATCAATGTCGGCAGTCGCTTTTTTGATTGCCCAATGCACAGTGCGAAGCATGGCGTCAGACTTTTCGCCCTCACTCGCCTCGTCGTATTCTTGAACCAACGTCCATACACGATTCAAGAATCGGTACGTGCCAGGCACGCCCTGCTCATCCCATCGAACCCACAAATCCAGTGGAGCGGCAAACATCAGATAGGTGCGAAGTGAGTCAGCGCCATAGCCACTATTTATAATCTCAAGCGGGTCAACACCATTGCCTTTGCTCTTGCTGAACATTTGGCCATCAGCAGCAGTCACCTTGCCATTGAACAAGAATCGTTTAAACGGTTCTGGATTATCTATCAGGCCTTTTTTGTGCAAAAACCTCGTGACAAATCGAGCGTAGATCATATGCGCAGTTGCATGATCGCCGCCGTTATAAAAATCAACCGGCTGCCATTTGTTAGCTATATTGCTATCAAAAATCTTTTCATCATTTGTCGGGTCTAGGTAGCGCAGGAAATACCAACTAGAACAGATGTACGTATCAAGTGTGTCCGTCTCGCGCTCGGCATCACCGCCGCACTTTGGGCACTTCACCTTTAACCAATCATCCGCACGAGCAAGTGCACTACGACCGTCACCACTTGGCGCAAAATCATCAAGCTCCGGCAATACAACTGGCAAATCCTCATTTGGCACCAAAACAGCGCCGTCTGTCGGACAATTGATAATCGGAATTGGAGCACCCCAATAGCGCTGACGGCTAACGGACCAATCACGAATTTTGAAAGTAGTCTTTGACTCGCCCACACTTTCAGACTCCAACCAACTAACGATATCTTCTCGGGCTTTATTAACATCAAGTCCGTCAAATTTACCAGAGCCCTTCATGCAATCATCATCACCTACAACTTGCACAACTGGTAAGTCGAATTTTTTAGCAAACTCTTCGTCTCTTTCATCGTGTGCTGGAACTGCCATAATCGCACCCGTTCCATAGCCGTACAGTACGTAATCTGCAACCCAAATCGGAACTTTTTTATTCGTCGCTGGATTGATAGCATATGAACCAGTGAAAACACCTGTTTTTTCCTTGTTCTCCATCCGTTCAAGTTCTGATTTTTTGGTCGATTCAGTTACATAAGTATCAACAGCTTGCTTTTGATCATGAGTAGTCAACTTGGCAAGCACGGGGTGTTCAGGTGCCATAACGAGGAACGTTGCACCAAACAATGTGTCAGGGCGAGTTGTAAATACGCGGATTTTTTGACCACTATCTTCAACAACAAAATCGATTTCGGCACCTTGGGATTTGCCTATCCAGTTTTTCTGTGCCAATTTGACGGTATCAGTCCAGTCCAGCGCATCAGTCGCCTCCAGCAATTCTTCGGCATAATCAGTAATCTTAAAGAACCACTGCTTAATTTCGCGCTTTGCAACCAACGGATCATCGGAACTATCATGTCGCCAACACTTACCGTCAATTACTTGTTCGTTCGAGAGAACCGTCTTGTCTTTGTCGCACCACCACTGCATGCGACTGTCTTGATACGCGAGTCCCGCCTTGAACATCTCGGCAAAAATCCATTGCGTCCATTTGTAATACTGCGGATCATGCGTAGCTATTTCTTTTGACCAATCATTACTCCAGCCCATTGCCTTGTACTGCTTGTGGTACCCAGGGATAATCTTTTTCATACTCTCCTGCGGAGAAATACCAGATTTAATGGCAAAGTTCTCGGCAGGCAAGCCAAATGCATCCCATCCGACTGGATGATAACTTTCATAACCCTGTTGACGCTTAAATCGCGCCATCACGTCACTAATCGTATAGTTCATCGCGTGGCCAATGTGAATCCCAGCCCCACTGGGATAATTGAACATGCTCATAGCGTAGTATTTCTTTTTGTCGCTATTCAAATCAGCAACATAGGTTGCATTGTCATCCCAAAACTTTTGCCATTTTGGCTCTATCTCTGTCGGATTGTAGCGTTTCATCCGTTACATTATACACTACTGTTTGCTCGCATGTTTCGCCCTAATGGCTCTGCTCACTAAACAAGATTTCTTTCGAAAAATTCTTCTTTTGTTGCCATCCAAGCAGGTGATTGCCGGACGAGTCGATTAACGTCATTTTGATCTAGCAAAAGTATCTTGATTGCCTCTTCGGTGTACACTTGGTTTTGTGACCCCTTGACCAAAACAAGGGCATTCTGACGCATGACACTATGTGCAAAGGCGCCAGCCTGTACCGCGTTCTTGAACGATTTCACCTGACAACCCTGGGCACGAGCGGCGGGCGCAAGATACTTCTCGGCATCGCTACCAACAGTGATAACCCAATCCACTACATTCGGATTGAGCATCTTGCCCAATCGTTCATGTTCAGGCTGAGATAGTTCGCCCATCTCGTTCATACTGCCCAATATCGCAATTCGTTGTGGCGATTCCATATCCAAAAACGTTTGAATTGCAGCAACTGCATCATCTGGACTCGATTTGTACGAATCATCGATTATTTTGCTTCCGTTTAGTCCACGCAACAGCTGCATCCGACCGGGTACCGGTTCAATCTTTGAAACGCCCGCCAAAATATCTTGCTCGGTTAAACCAAACTTCACCCCCACTGTAGCTGCCGCAACGACAGGACGAACGTTATGCTCACCAAGCGCATGAATAGTCATCTCAATGCCACTCGTTAAATCCGGTCCAACAAATTTTCCCGTTCGACCTTTCTCAAGATCAAAGTCCGCCTGTTCAAATCGATATTCTGCTGCCACTGTCGTACCGTATGTATCCAGATTTGTATTCGTTAAATAATCAGCATACTTCCCATCAATATCATCACGATTAATTAATGCAAGCTGACTAAAGTTACCAGCTGTGAGTTCTTCTTTGGCAACCGCATCAATTGTTTTGAAATATTCCATGTGCTCAGCCGTTACTCCCGTAATAACCCCCATATACGGTTTTAGATACCTCCCGAATGATGCGATATCGCCTGGATGATCAGCGCCAAGCTCCTGAACAATTACGTCAACATCAGTCGGTCGCAAGACTTTCTCTTTTGCTAACCCAAGAGCACGTTGCCATTGACCGATACTGCGTATATTATCCGGGTACGGCACACCTAGTATCGACAAAGGCACGCTCATGTCAGTATTGTGATTGCCTTCATGTACGCGTACACGATACTTCTGGGATAACACCGTCGCAATTGCTTTTTTGGTGCTTGTCTTGCCAACACTACCAGCTACTACAACTAGCTTAATCTCGGAATGTGCCTGAAAATAGGCGACAACCGTCTGCTCAAGCTTTTTTTTGACCCTTGCTTTGTATTTATCTTGTAAACCCTTAAACATTAGTATGATTATACCACTCTGCTAGCGATTGCGAAGTAGTCTCACCATAATGTTGTCATCGGAAAAATGATGATGCTCACCCAAAAATGTAAAATTATACAGTTGTTGCTGAGTCTCAATTACGACTAATCCCTCGGCCTGCATGACATACACTAGACT
Organism: bacterium; assembly: GCA_030429445.1. Classification (GTDB taxonomy): domain Bacteria; phylum Patescibacteriota; class Saccharimonadia; order Saccharimonadales; family Saccharimonadaceae; genus UBA2112. Next base: position 12,305 of record JAUIFG010000004.1, read on the forward strand.
TACTGAAGCATTCGCCCCCGCCTGACCATCGACACCATCAACTCTACGCATCAACTCAACCATGCTAACACTACCTCCCGACGCCTCTAGAATGTGTGTAATATGCTTTCGGATGCGCTTTTCTAGACGCTGACTTTTTACCTCTCGAATGATTCTATGCATCATTTTTTTGTCGAGAAAGAGAGATCTTTTACCAGTTTTGTCGGCAATTCTATGCCAGTCAGCCGTCTGCGGATCATCCGGCAACAAAAGATCGAATTCATCAATATCAATATCAGAATCAACATCATCAAGTTCAAATGATGTGTGATACTCTTCCAAAAACGATGCTTGAGGTTTTTCTTTCATATTCTCCCTTGTTCTAGCATATTGTACAGGCGTACAAAAATCTGTGCAATTAGTACTATAAACGCTTGCGCTTTTGAAAACGTTTATGCATAATGTACTGGTGCTGGTGCGCAATTGGGGCGACCCGTTTGCGCGGAAAACAAACATTCCACCACGTAAATCCACCCGCCCCGGGTGGGCGCGCAGCAGCTATAACTACCTTCTCTTTAGAGGGTAGTTTCGTGATGTTCTTTACTTCTTATGCTTTTGGGAGTATACTTGACCTCACAAGGCAAATTGGAGGGAGTATGAATACTAACGTAACAGAGTATGTAGATAGCCACCTTTGGGGGCTATTTGTTTTGCAGGGGCTCGCAGCAGTATTGTTCGGAGTCGTTGCATTGTTCTTTCCAGGGCTGGAACTAGCCAGCCTCGTACTACTATTTGCCGTCTACGTCACCGTAGTCGGCGTCGTCGAACTGGTACACGGCTTTCGTGACCTCGGCAAGGGAGGATCCTGGTGGTTCTCGCTCGTTGTCGGTATGGTCATGGTAGGTGTCGGTGTTTATCTGGTTCGCGAAACAGCAATGGAGCTCAGTTCGTTCCTCGTCCTCGTGGGCGGAACCGTTCTGGCAAAGGGCGTAGCCGACTTGTACGTTGCCGGGTTCTTTACCCGTGACAGCGATCACCGTTGGCTATGGGTCGTCGCAGGTGTTGTCGGTGTCGTAGCCGGCGTCATGTTGTGGCGTTACCCAGTCGCAGACGGACTCGATTTCGTCTGGGTACTCGGCCTTTACGCTCTCGTTGTGGGATCAGTCGGATTGGCGCAAGCCGTCCGTGCACATGAATAACCTACGGGTTATTACTTAGGTTTCATAAACATTCGAACATAAAATTTTGAACATCTGTCGTTGCCTTGGCGACAGGTGTTTTTTGTTAATACTTATGTCTATAAGTGTTATGATATCCACATGAGAAAACTACCTCACAAGGGTTTCACAATCGTAGAGCTGCTAATAGTTGTAGTTGTCATTGGAATACTGGCCGCAATTGTTACCGTAGCATATACAGGCATTACCACAAGTGCAAGGGATACTCGTCGCGAAAATGATATGGCATCAATCGCAAAGGCGTTAATGCTCTACAATGTCCAAGTCGGACGATTTCCAAGCTCTAGCAACAATACACCAAGCGGTTATGAAACAAGTGGAATTGATCCAGATCAATTCCTGGATGATCTAAGGACGCAAGGAATTATAGGTGGCGCCGTACCGGTCGACCCCATCAACATACCGGTTGGAGTAACACAGAATGGCCAAGTCTACAATTACTACCGATATGGCCCAGGTAGCTACGGTTGCGACTCTACGAAAGGCGGTTTTTTCGTTCTTGGAGTAAAAGATATGGAAGGGAGTGGCAACCCTCACCCCAAAAGCCCAGGCTTTGCCTGTGGCACACGCGACTGGCAGTTGGAGTATGACTGGGTTACAGGTTCGTTTGAAAGCTAACCCTTGCTGTATAATTTGGGATAATAGGCTAGCAGGTCGCTAGTTGCCGCCTTGGGATTTTGTTATACTAAACCCATTCGGGGATGTAGCTCAGTTGATAGAGCGCTGCCATGGCATGGCAGAGGTCCAGGGTTTGAGTCCCTGTATCTCCACCAAACAAACTTAGGAGAATGAAGCGTGGAACAATTTAGTCAGAAGCCCCAGGACAAACCAATGCTTAAATTTGACGAGCACCGGGGAATTGAAACTGAGATGACAGGTCTACGAGTTTGGTATTGCGAACTTCAAGGCACGCAATATGCAATTTGGGAGATTGATTATCAGACTGACGATAATCGCGAGATAGAACTTCCCTACTATCGAGTTAACTGGCGGTCTTATAACCCAAACAGTAATCCCGCTCACCTTGGCTCCTGGGATATAATTGTTGATTGTGAAGATTTTGAGTCAGCCATCCACGCGGCCAGTCAGCATTCTAGTGAGTTAAAAAATGAGTAAAAAGATTGCGAATTATATTATCGAAACATTAGGCTGGATCGGCGTTATCCTGATTCTCGGAGGCTATTACCTGTTGGCGACGGATGCGATCCATAGTCGTTCATGGGAATATCACGTAATGATATTGATTGGCTCGACATTCGTGGGCATTGTGTCATATCGAAAACGGAACTTTCAACCCGTTGCTCTTAACGTCATATTTGTAATACTCGCAATCATTGCTCTGTCCCGCTTGTACTTGCAATAATTTTTCAGTGTGCTTTAATTATAGAGTTCAGAAGCATACAGAATACGTGTTCCTCTTTGTATACTCGTACGTCTGCCAATGGTCGATCTGACACCAAGTAAGTAACCAAAGAGAAGTATATATTCACATGGCATCACAGAATCTATTCATCGGCAGCTTGGCATTCGCCACTAGCGACGATGGCCTCAAAGCTCATTTCGAGCAAATTGGTCCCGTCGAAAGTGCGCGTGTCATCACTGACCGTGAAACAGGCCGATCAAAAGGCTTTGGATTTGTTGAATTCGTTAGCGATGAAGACAACCAAAAAGCTATTGATCAGTTGAATGGCAAGGAACTTGACGGCCGACCAATCAACGTCAGCCTCGCTCGACCAAAAACAGATCGTTAATATCTGTCTAGGACAAAAAAATACCCCGAATTTCGGGGTATTTTTATTTACTTGCATTGCTTTTTATGCAAATTCAATGCATAATAACATCATCCTGTAGGGGCGTAACGTTTACGTCCAGTGAGAGGAGTTCTTATCATGACCGCAAAAACCATGAGCGTGCAAACGCTCATCATTGGTGCTGGATTCTCTGGTATTGGTATGGGCAAAACTCTCATCAAAGAGGGTGCAACCGATTTCCAAATCATAGAAGAGTCAAACGACTTTGGTGGCACGTGGCATCTCAATCGATACCCGGGCTGTGCCTGTGATATTCCTACCGAGTTGTACTCCTTTTCAGATGAACCCTGGAAATGGGAACGACTCTATTCCAGCTGGGACGAGATTCACAAATATCTCGTGCACGTAGCAGACAAGTACGGACTGCGAGCTTACGCCCGCTTTGGCCGACACGTAGAGCGAGCATACTGGGATGACGATGAAAACCGCTGGCATGTATTTACAGCCCAGGGCGATCATTACGCTGCTCAATTCGTAATTTCTGGCGTAGGAGCACTGAATATTCCCCAGGTACCCGAATTTGATGGACTAGATCAATACAAAGGTATCGCCTTTCACTCGGCACGATGGAACAAAGACGTCGACCTGAGAGGTAAACGTGTTGCAATCATCGGCACGGGCGCAAGTGCGATTCAAATCATACCTGCGATCATCGATCAAGTTGCTGAGTTGCATCTATATCAACGAACGGCACCCTGGGTAATTCCCAATTTCAACCGGGAATACAGTCGGTTTGAACGATTCGTTTTGAACCATATACCTGGCGCAAGGCGTTCCCTCAGAAACGGCGTGTTCCTAGCTCAAGAGTTATTGGGACTCGGAATGACTCGCTTTCCCGGAGCCCTGCAAGGACTCGAAAAGTTGGGAAGATGGAATATCCATCGTACAGTTAAGGACGAGAACCTTCGCAAAGAATTAACACCAGACTGGACGCTTGCGTGCAAACGATTGCTCAAGAGCAATGGCTGGTATCCTGCCCTTGTAGATCCAAAGACCCAGCTGATTACAGACGGAGTCCAGAGATTTACACCAACCGGAATCATTGCAAATGATGGCGCAGAGCGCGACGTTGACGTTGTTATCTTTGCTACCGGCTTTCACGTTTCGGACTCGTATACCTTTTTGGACATCAAAGGCCGAGACGGAATCGATCTCGTCGATCGTTGGAACAATGAAGGCATGCAAGCACTCCGAGGTGTAACGGTTGCAGATATGCCCAATCTGTTCTTTTTGCTTGGCCCGAACACTGGATACGGACACAACTCAGTTGTATTCAATATCGAGTGCCAAATCAGGTATGCGATGCAGTTGATCAAGGCAGTCGAAAAGCGCAATGCGACGGCAGTGATGCCAAAGCGCAAAGCTCAGGACGACTACAACAAGTGGCTGCAGAAAAATCTGAAAAACACAGTTTGGGATGTCGGCGGTTGCAATAGTTGGTATTTTGACAAGCATGGCGTCAACAGCGTCCTGTTCTCGGACATTGCCACTATCTATTGGCTCAAGACTCGTCTGCTCAAGAAGGGCGAGTACGAGTTTATCCGCCAAGAGTCATGAAAGGACCCGTAATACAGGATCGCCCGGGTTAATAGACCTGGGCTTTTCTTTTGTTTTAATTAAATAGAGAGAGCGGTGAGCGAACCCAATCCCAGCCAAGTCCGAGCACATCATTCATAATTCCATAACCATTGAGAAGCCAGAGGGTTACAACAACGATAAGTGCGGTGAACAACCAAAGTGCCACCTTAACTGATTTATTCTGCTGCTTTACCCATGCTTCCCACGCATCATACTTGCCCTTCGCATACTGCAATAACCGCTTTGCCCAATCAAATTCAGTTGACAATATACCTAATCCCAAAAATACCGTCACCCAGCCAGGCCCTGGATATGGAATCATGATGAGCCCCACAATCAATACTGGCCAGCCGACTATAGCAACGCCTATCTTTTTTGCGCGTTTCTTCATAATATTCAGTATACCAACTTTATCATTAGGTAATATGTAATAAAAAGCCCAACCTCATTATTGAGATTGGGTAGATGAGCCTCATAAACACATCATATACGAGAAAAGAGCATGCGGAAACCTGTAACAAAAATGATGAAACCCGATAACACCATGGTCAAGTCAGCGTTTGCTACCAACCAATTTTTTGATCCTTCCTTATAGATAAATATACCTGTTGAAAAAATCGCGATTCCACCAATAGCTAGAACATACCAATGTGCGATTACTCCATCCATTCAGGCCACCTCTTCTTGTAGAATGCAAATCAGCTACGATTCCCGCGGTTGGTTCATATATTATTATGACGCTCCTAGTTGAACAGTCAAGAACAATTTGCTACTTTCGCCGCAAAATCCGCACACCCCGACTAATTGCCCATGCTGAACCGATAGCAACAGCACCGTACTTCAAAATTGACCGCGCCGGCTTTTGCCTATCTTTTACGTTATATCCAAGTACAGCATATTCATGCTCGTCTAGTCTGGCAGCATACAAGTCTATTGCCGTCTGGGGCTCTAGGATAGGTTCGTCAAAATCATACGAAGCCGTCCTTCCGTCAGGATCGGCGAAGGCCATAACGACATCTCGGAAATGCTCATCTGATGATGGAGTTATTTTTGTCGTTTGATACCACGACTCTATATAATCTAACCGACGTTTCTCTTCATTACGAACGATATCATCGAGAGCTTTAATTTTATTTTCCTCTATTAAACCATCCTCTGCTACGCGCCGAACTGCAACTCCAAACGCACGAACATACCTCGCTTTTTGTCGAGCAAGCCTTACCCCTGCTTTTTCACGAGACCTACCGTTAATGATATAGCGCATTGCTCGCAAATCTGCATTCCATTTGTCACCTGCAGCGTACCACTCCTGGAGCTCGGATGTTATTGGTTGACGATAATCATCAAAATCAAGATTGTTCAAAGCTATTCGTTCTTGTTGTGTAAACTCAGGATTTTGCATACGTTTATACTGCCACTTTTTTCATCAACATGCAACTCCCCAAATGATCAATCGGCGAGCTCCTCTCTCAGCATTACGTCAGTCAAATTTATCCTATCGTTATTGGGCAGTTCCTTGATAACTTGGTTATGTATATCTAGCATCTCTTGGCCATCGGTAGGTGTTGCATGCGCCCTTATAAATATATACTGATTTATACCACAATCACGCAAAGCAACTTTTGCAACCATAATGGCATAGGGCAGGCGTTCATCGGGATATTCCGTATCTTCCTCTATCGTTATCGTCATATAATCTTCTCGAGTAGACGCAACTATCGGTCTATTGTCCAAATCGGCATTCTCAAGCAGTTGGTCCCGAACCTGCACGAGATCTTCATGCGTCTTGTCAGGAATAATCATCTGGAACGTATAATGATATTCATCAAAGAATGACATGCCTGTAGTATAGCAAAATCATCAACATACAGAGCAATAGTCAATCAGTATTCACCGTTTTATGACTACTTCTTACTTGGTCCTACGCCGGAGAGTCAAGGCACCCAACAAGACAGCACCTACGGCAAAGCAAAGTACGACGAACAAATCGCGCCATGCTTCGCCTGTAACCTCGGTATTACTCACAACAGTCTGTAACGCCTCAACAGCATATGTCAGAGGCAAAAAGTAGGCAGTAGCTTCGAGTATATCAGGCAGCTGATTAAGTGGGAGTATCAATCCACATAGTAAAAATTGGGGAAATATAAGTGCAGGCATAAATTGTACGGCCTGGAATTCTGTTCGCGCAAACGCACTAACAAAAACTCCCAATGCAGTACCTAACAAGGCGTCAGCTACTGCCATTGTCAGCAAGAACCACGCCGGACCTTCGATCTCGAGGCCAAGCCCCCACAGCAACACGGCACTCGCGAGTACCGCCTGGATGATTGCCAACAAGCCAAAGGCCAACATATAGCCCAGAACCAAATCGAGCCTGCCAATCGGTAGCGCCATCAAACGCTCCATTGTACCGCCGGTTCGCTCGCGCAATGTTGTGATACTCGTGATAATAAACATGATGACAAACGGAAAAATACCCAACAGCGCAGGTGCGATCAGGTTAAATATCATCTGATTATCGTCATACATCCAGCGCAGTAGCGAAAGCAAAATGATTGGAACGAGGAAAATCATCGCAACAGTACGATGGTCATGTGACAACTGACGCAATATGCGCAAAGTCGTTCCGAATGTAGCCTTTATGTGATACTTCATTTACTTTTTTCCCATTTTTTCAGCCTTTTCGGCTGCATTTATCATAGTCACGAACGCTCCACCAACATCATTTTTCTTTGTCGCTGCGAGCAGCTTCTTCAGTGAATCTTTCCAGAGCAATTTACCGTCACGTAGGAGTAGCAGATTCTCGCAGCGTGCGGCTTCATCCATGACATGGCTCGATATCAGTAGCGTCCTGCCCTCGCTCGCGAGTTCCGCAAACAAATCCCATAGTTCGTTGCGCAATACTGGATCAAGCCCAACAGTTGGCTCATCCAATACTAGTAATTCGGGACGTCCGAGTAATGCGACCGCCAAGCTAACGCGAGCCATCTGACCGCCCGATAGACTTCCTGCAACTTGATTGCGCTGGTCAGTCAAACGCACCGTATCAATGACCCTTTTTACATCCATTTTGTCCGACCTGACGAGCGTTGCAAAATAGCGAAGATTTTGCTGAACTGTCAAATCAGGATAAACAGCCGGGCTCTGTGTCACATAGCCAATCGATTTTCGTAATGACTTGTGACCAGCAGGATTGCCCAAAACAGACAGTTCTCCTTTGCACTTTTGGACGCCAATAATCGAGCGCATGAGTGTTGTCTTGCCACTGCCGCTAGGACCAATCAGGCCAGTGACCGTTCCCGACTTTACTACAAAATCTAATTCGTTTAGAATACATTGCTTGCCTTTTTTAACAATGAGTCCTTTGGCGGAAATTGCGATGTTCGTCATGGATTCAGTATATCAAACTAGAGCGCTTTGTCCGACAGTAATTTCAACAACTGATCTTCGTTTATAACCTTAGTTCCGTAACTCTCTGCCTTTTTCAACTTACTACCACCCACCTTGCCTCCAGTCACCAGGTAAGTCGTATCTTTGGCAACAGATGTCTGAAAGGTACCACCAAGCGCGCGAATCTTATCCGCAACGATATCACGCCCCATTGACTCTAGCGTTCCCGTAACAACAAAACTTTGCCCAACCAACTTTCCTGATTTCTCTTGATAGTGTGGCTTGACACCGACAGATTCAAACTTTTTGAGCAATTTCACATTATCCTCGTCGGCAAACCATGCGACTAGTGATTCTGCGACGATCGTACCGACACCATCGACTTCTTCAAAATCTTGTAAAGTTGCATTTTGCAATCGAGAAAGAGATGTAAATCTACTGGCAAGATCAATCGCTGTTTGTGCTCCGACATGACGAATACCCAAACCTAAAATGAACTTTTCAAGTGGAGGATTTTTCTTGACTTGAATCGCATCTATCAATTTTTTGGCAGAAACATCAGCGAAACGTTCCAGCTTCAATAAGTCATCAACTGTGAGCGTGTAAACATCGGCAACGTCTTTGACCAGACCAGCATCGACCAAAGCAACGACATTTTTTTCACCCAAAGTATCGATATCGAGCGCCCCCTTTGAGGCATAATACTCAACCGATCGCTTGAGTATTAAATCACCGGACAGACCTTTGACACGATAGACAACATCCTTGCCCTGGCGTTCAAATTGCAGCTCTGGGTACTGTTGCGCAAGTGCCTTTTCATACACGAATTTCTTCGCGTTTTTTGGGCGTAGCTCGCACACCACACTCTGTACCTGCGGAATAATATCCCCTGCTTTAAAGATGATAACCGTGTCACCAATCCGTATATCCAATCGTTCAATTTCATCCGCATTATGCAAACTGGCATGTTGCACCGTCGTGCCCGCAACGTCAACGGGATCAAATACAGCAACCGGTGTCGCAGCACCCGTGCGACCAATACTGATAACAATATCTTTGACGACTGTCGTTGCCTCTTCGGCCGCATACTTGTAGGCAACAGCACCCCGTGGCGTTTTGCCAACAATACCCAGATCAGCGAATTGTGCCCGATCATTCACCTTTACGACAACACCATCCGTATGAAAGATAAACTTTTCGCGCTTTGCACCCAACTGGTCAACATAATCCATCACGTCATCAACACTTGTTGACACTCGCGTTTGGCGACTAGTTGTAATGCCAATTCGATTCATCATGTCATAACCAACAGCATTCGTTGGTACATCATCTGGATTATCACGCAGGACATCGTAGCCAACAAAGTGAAGTGGCCGCTCGGCAACAAGCTTTGGGTCTAGCTGGCGAATCGTACCGGCGGCAAGGTTACGAGGATTCTTGAAAACCGACTGTCCAGCAGCCTCACGAGTTTTGTTCAATTTTGCAAAATCAGGTTTGTACATGACTATTTCGCCACGAATTTCCGTCCTACCACGCAACAAATGTGCATACTTTTGATTCTCGCGTAATCGCAACGGTACGTTCTGTATTGTCCGAACATTCATGGTTACGTCTTCGCCAACCCGACTATCGCCACGCGTTACCGCCTGAGTCAGCACTCCATCCATATAGATGAGTGCACAAGCCAAACCGTCCATCTTTATGTCACAAATAAATTCATGCTTTTTACCCGGCAATAGTTTATCAATACGTGCCACCCACGCTTCAACTTCCTCTCGATTAAACACATCGTTCAGACTAATCATTCGCGTTTTGTGCGTGACTTTAGTAAACTTGTCTAACGCCACTCCGGCAACACGTTGGGTTGGACTATCTGGCGTAATGAGTTTGGGATATTTTTCCTCCAACTGCGACAATTCGTGCTTGAGACTATCGGCAGTAGCTTCGCTCATCGTTGATTCGTCGAGCACATGATAATGATACCTATAGTCATCTATTAGACTACGGAGTTTCTGTATGCGCTCTACTACTTCTTTAGGCTGGGGGTGTGTCATCGTCAACAATTCTCCGATACAGCAGATAGATATAACTCGTTGCAAATACAGCCGTTGCCGAACCGAGCCCAAACACAACCAGAGGTACCAATGGGAACCAACTAATTGTTGGAGCAATGTCCTTGAGCCAGTCATCAAACAAAATGACGGGAACAACCAATATGGCCCATGAGGCGACAACGATAAAACTCAGCCATATCATTCTAAATAACAGACGAAGTCGACGACCAACAGCCATATCACCCGCTGCCCGTATGGCATTCATTGGGTACATCCCAGGAAGCGTTACGATAATCAACGCGATAACACTGCTAACTATCCAATATGCTGATACCGTTGCAACCAACACAAGGCCAATCAATGCCAACATCGCCGGAATACCACTATCTGCAAGGCCAGACACCTGCGCTGCGTCATAGGCAATCAATGCGACTGCAACCGGAATTAACTGAACCAAGATGATGAATGTGACTATGACAGTAGCGAGTACTGGTGAACCGCTATTATATAATCCATCCCGAAGCTTTGGCTTGTGGCCCGCCAAAACATTTCGTAGTAACCATATTGTCGCTAACCAGACGAAAAAGAAAGCCAATCCACCGAATATCGATTGAGCTTCTGTCAAGCTAGGCGAAAGCCCCTGAGTCACCGTCGCTACCAGTAATAACCCTGCTTGCCCAATTGTGCCAAAGTTACCCTTGAACAAATCCCCACTACTGTCTTTGAGCGCCTGGTTCAGGTTCGAGTACGTATCTTGTGCGCCAAATCCACCTATGATAATAATTGCGACAACATACACTAATATCAATCCACCGAACAACTTTCGATTATCCCAAAGTGTTCGTCGAACTTGGTTTGTAAACGCCCAATATCCAGGCAACTTGAGTGAACGTTTATAGTCACGCTTGCGAGTTAATCGAAATGATCGATGTGGACGACGTGCTAAATATTTTTTGATACGCGAAACAACCGCATTTTTGGCAACGATCAATTTTGGTTTTACAATTTGCCACGTTGTCTGATTTACCTGTTTTTTCACAGGTTTCTTTACACTTTTCTTGACAGCCTTCTTTGTAGGTTTCTTTGTGCTTGGCATAACTTTTTAGAACTTATTTTCGTTTTTCTTTAATCGCTTGATTCGTTCATCCAGCGGCGGATGCGTGCTAAACATCGACGTAAAGGCACCGGATTTGAGCGGATTGTTTAAAAACAGATGCGCGGTTGACGTGCTTTGACGCTTGAGTGGCGCCGAGTGTTGTTTTAGTTTCTCCAGAGCACTCGCTAGTCCCTCTGAATCCCGTGTTGTCAAGGCACCAGTTGCATCTGCCAGATACTCACGCTGACGACTGACAGCCATCTGAATAAGCATTGCGATGATCGGCGCCAGAATAATCAAAACTATACCGATGACTATCACGGCCGGATGTGTGTTTCGATTGTTGCCACCACCAAAAATCAACATGCGCAAAGCAATATCGGACAGGATACCGATTGCACTCACCAAGCCAAACGCTATCATGCTCACCCGAATATCGTAATTTTTTACATGACCCATTTCGTGTGCCATGACACCTTCGAGCTCACGATCATTCATAATATCCAACAAACCAGTGGTTGCTGCAACAATTGCCTTGCTGGGATTACGACCTGTTGCGAACGCATTTGGAGCGGGATCGTCAATCAAATAAACTTTCGGCATCGGCATGCCCGTTGTAATTGACAAATTTTCGACAACTCGATATAGGCGTGGGTTATCCTTTTTTTGGATTTCATGGGCGCCAGTCATTGAAATTGCCAGTTTACTAGCTATGAAATACTGCAATACGGCATACATCAATGCGCCACCAATAACCCAGTAGGCGATTGAAGTCTCGCCAAAATACAGACTTGCAACATAACCTATCGCGCCCAATAGACCGACAAAAACTGCCATTATTAGAATGGTGTTGCGCTTGTTCGCACCGATTGCTCCGTACATCGTCTCTCCTCGAAATTACTTATCGAAATCTACGTCGACTGGTTTTTCAACCGTTTTGCGTTCGCTATCGTCAACATCAAAGAATTCGCGTTGCCCAAAGCCGAGCATGCCTGCAAACAAGTTGTTTGGGAACAGCTGTATTTTTGTATTCAAATCACGCACACCACCGTTATAAAAGCGACGAGCACCTTGGATTTTGTCTTCAGTATCAACCAACTCTGCCTGTAGCTCACTAAAGTTTTTGCTAGCCTTTAGATCGGGGTAAGCTTCGGCAACAGCAAAGACACTCTTTAGTGCGTCGGTCAGCATATTGTCAGCCTTTGCAGCTTCTTTTGGTGAACCAGCATTTACCACCTCAGCACGAGCTTTTGTGACTTCTTCAAACACACCCTTTTCGTGTTTTGCATACCCTTTAACTGTCTTTACAAGATTTGGAATCAAGTCAGCTCGTCGCTTCATTTGCACGGTGATATCACTCCATGCCTCATCGACACGTACCTTTAGTTTGACAAGTGCGTTATAGGTAGCCCATAAGAATAGCGCCAGCAATACTGCGATTCCGCCAATAACCATTAATGTTACATCCATTGTGTTTTCCCCTTTGTTCATTTTTTTACATATCTATTATAGCAGATTCTTGGACAAGAAGCTTGTTGTTACCAAAGAAAAAAGACCAGCATGCTGATCGGTTTTCCTTGGTGGCTCCTCCCGGACTCGAACCGGGGACACAAGGCTCTTCAAGCCTCTGCTCTACCAACTGAGCTAAAGAGCCGTGATGTTGGTATACTTTAACTATCGCTATCATTCGGCGCCTCCTGCTCTACTGTCTATTTGCGTTTCACACAGGAGCTAAAGAGCTAAACAATTGCTAAGCTTTGGATATTTTAACGTATCTGAGTGATTTTTTCCATAGATTCAATGTTCTTTATCAGATGAAATTACCAAATTACTTGTGCTTGCGTTTTGACGTTTTTTATGTATAATAATGATTGAGAATTCTGACCGCTCTCACACAAAAACAACACTCCCGACGGGAGTGTTTATCTTTGTAGGTTGCAATCTGACCAGTGTTAGGATACAATATTCCAGTATCAATTGCGCGGGTGTAGCTCAGTTGTTAGAGCGCTTCCTTGCCAAGGAAGAGGTCGAGAGTTAGAGTCTCTTCACCCGCACCAAAATTGGACAAAACTGCAAATTCTGGCGCGCAAGCGCCGTTTTTGTTTGCTTAGCCATTATATTTAGCTTATCCTTGAGATATGGCAATTCATAAAAAACTCGAGTCTGGATTCGGCATCATTACAGTAATAGTTACGGTGTTTGTTATGGCTCTTGTCACTAGTGTCAGCTGGTTGGCATACGACAGCTTCATCAACGGATCAAACAATGATAAGAGCGATCCTTCGAACGTCAGTCAATCGTCGCAAGAATCGCCGACTCCGACTCCAAATCCAAGCCTAGAAGCACCGCAAGCTACGGGAACAGTCATCACAACTGGCAGTAGCGAATTTGGCACGATTTTGTTCAACGAGAAAAAGCAGGCCATCTACATCTGGGAAGTCGAAAAATCCGAGAAGCCCCTATGTTATGACGACTGTGCCATAGCATGGCCGCCGGTGCTTACTAATGGTAAACCGCAAGCATCCGGAGAGGTCAAGGGAAATCTACTGGGCACTATCGAACGCAATGATGGTAGTACTCAAGTAACATATAACGGACACCCGCTGTATTATTACGCACACGAGGAACCAGGCGAGGTGAAATGCCACAACGTCAGCACTCACGGCGGCCTCTGGTGGGTAATCCAGCCAAACGGCAATCAAGCTGACTAGAAATTAATTGCTAAACTTGGCTTGGGCGTCCTGTTCGAACTCGGTTCGAACTTCGTTGTAAAACTCCACCAAATCAGAACAAAAACAAAGTCTATTGCAAACATTAGCATAACTGATATACACTAAACGTGTAATTTGTGGTAAGTGGAGAAGATAGATGAAGGGATTTACCATTGCTCGGTCCGTGCTATTTTTTACGGCACTTGTTTTCGTTGCGACGTCTTTAGTTTGTGTGAATAACAAAGTAGAGGCATTTTCTGGGGATGGTTTGGGTGAGAACTATAGCCCATTCGTAATTACTGATTGTGTTGAGTTCCAAGAAATAGAAGAAGATCCAGAACAATTCTACATCCTTGGGGGAGATATTGATTGCAGTGGCTCGAGTGCCTGGAATGATGGTGATGGCTTCATTCCAATTGACCACTTTGAAGGTGTCCTTGATGGTCGAAACTACACTGTCGATGGACTAACCATGGATCGTGGTGATAATGACGAAAACGGGATATTTGGCGAGAATCTAAGCGGTACTATCAGGAACATAAACTTCACCAACCTCATTGTATCAGCGCCCGACCCCGGTGCCGAATACACTGGCGGTTTGGCCGGAGAAACAGTCGGTGCGACCATATCTGACGTTCATATTGAGGGCGAGGTTACCGGCAGTTCAGTTGTAGGTGGTTTTGCTGGCCTAATCACAGAAGGCACCACGATTGTTAGGAGTTCATTCACTGGCGACTCAACAGATACGTCGGCCTGGGGTGGCGGATTCGCTGGCTTTATTGCTAACTCCAGCATTACAGATAGTTACGCAGACGGAAACTACGCTGGTGAAAACGTGGGTGGTGGTTTTGCTTCAAGGATTTACGCGACCGACGGCAATACCGCAACCGTTGATAATTCATACTTTAACGGGAACGTCGTGAATGACAATTACAGAGCAAGTTTCATTTCTTTCTTGGACGAATACGACACGGGTGAAGTGCTAGTCAGAGACAGTTTCGTAGTAGCAGATGGTAGTCCCGACGGGGGCGATCCTGCAATAACACGGCCATTTGCAAGTACCACTGGAACACCGACAGTTACCAATTTCTATTTTGATGAAAATGCTGCCATGGACAGTGGCTGTGGTGCAGGATTTACCTGTACAGGCGTTAACGACGACGGTGAAAACGATGACTACTATATAAATACCAGTGCCCCTGCCCCACTGGATGACTGGGATTTTGACAATATCTGGGAAACCGAAGTTGCGCAGTTCCCTCAACTGCAAACAGGCGATTTAGTGACTCTTGACGTCATAGAATTCGCAGGAGGTGAAGGCACTGAAGGCGACCCTTATCAAATCACTAACTGCTTACAACTACAAGCTATCCGGCAAGAACCAGATGCACGTTTCGTGATAACTAGTGATGTTGATTGTAGTGATACTGTCAATTGGAATGAAGGTCAAGGATTCCATCCGCTTGGAGATGACCACAGTTTTACTGGATCACTAGACGGTGGCAATTTTGAGATTTCAGATCTATTTATTAATCGACCAGAAACCAGTGGAGTCGGTCTGTTCTACGAAATCGATTCGAGTGAAGTTGTCGACGTGAACCTAGTTGACGTAGATATAACTGGTGAGGATTATGTCGGTGGCTTAGCCGGAATTTCATACTATGGAAACGTTATCGGTAGTAGCACCTCTGGCACCGTTACCGGTCTTGAAGGTGTTGGTGGACTAATAGGCACACTGGAGGGTGACTATGAAAGTGGCATCACCCTTGAAGACTCAAGCTCATCAGCATCAGTAAGTGGTGAACTTTTAGTTGGCGGATTGGTTGGCCATTCTAGTGAGGTTAACTTGTCTGGCGTTTCAGCAACGGGAGACGTTGAAGGTGGAGGTTATGTCGGTGGCTTAATTGGCGGAAATCAGCCATTCTCGGACGGAAATTTTTCAATAGTTGATTCATACGCAACTGGTAATGTAAGTGATAACTACACAGGAGAAGATGAATTTGACGACGTAGGATTTGGTGGCTTGGTGGGTGTTGTCACCTATGTTACTATCGAGGACTCATACGCAACTGGTAATGTAGAAACCGAAGCCGACTGGGTGGGCGGTCTACTCGGTGCCGGCATCGTAAGCCTTGAAAATACATATGCAACGGGTAACGTAACTGGCCTAACTGGCATTGCCGGTCTCGCGGGCTATCTAGTCTGCATGGGTGCACCTGTTAGTGGCTCCTTCTCTAGTGGGTCCGTGAACGGCCAAGATGCTGTCGGAGGGTTCCTGGGTACTGTCGAAGAAAATTGCGATATCAGTGAGTCATACACAACTAGTAATGTAACCTCTGAAGGAGATGGTGCTGGATTTGCAGCAATCATATCTGACGATACGCTCATAAGGGATGTCTACGCTTCCGGCACTCTTGACGCAGATAGCGCAAGTGGACTTATTTATGATAATGGTGAAGATGAATTTAGTAACATTACAAATTCATTTTGGGACGCTGAAGTATCTGGGGTTTCTGATTCATCGGGAGGTACCGCCAAAACGACAACGCAAATGTTAGACATAGCCACTTATACTACCGACCTAGGAGAAGACTCTTGGGATTTTGACGACGTCTGGTCAATATCAGTCGAAACAAACGAAGGCTATCCATGTTTACAGTGGACGGACGCCTCATGCCCCCCATCAACACCAGCAGTTGATTTTGACACTGACGGTATTTCTGATGAAATCGAAGATGCCGGTCCTAATGGTGGAGATGCGAACAACGACGGTACCCCCGACTCCCAGCAAGATAACGTAGCTTCGTTCGTTAATTCAATGACAAGCAATCCCGCCGTTCTAGAAGTTAACGCTGAGTGTGCAATTAGTTCGGTTTCTACGATTTCGGAAGCGGAGGAAAGTGACGTCAGTGACTCGGGATATGATTATCCAGCAGGACTTATGCACTTTACCATAGAGTGTGGAACACCCGGTTTCACAGCAACCGTCTCACAATACTACTATGGAGTGACGGGGAACTTTAGTATACGAAAATACGTCCCATCGTCTGGAGCATACACTAATCTACCCGGATCAACCATCAGCACCATCGAGATTGCAGGTCAATCTGTAAAAATGGCCACCTACCAGTTAGTCGATGGGTCGGCCTATGACATAGACGGGGAAACGAATAGTGTGATCGAGGATCCTGCCGGGCTCGCAATGAGTAACGTTGGTAGCCCAAATACAGGTCTGAGATAGAAATAAGCCCCGTACAATACAAAGCGAGATGAAAAAGTATTGTAACCATGAGCACAGTTGACTTATAATACTAGTAGCAATAGTGGGGAGGTATGTGAGAGTGCTGGCCAGAAGTAGTTTTGAAATTAATCGAAGTGTATCGAAAGTGTTATGGGCTGTAGCACTTCTTTTTGCCATAACGTTACTGACGCAGCTCAATCAAAGCTCTGCCCGAGCACTGTCTCTTTCTAATGGACAAGGTGCTGTTAATATGATTGGTCAATACGAAAACGAGCTAGCTGATCCACTCGTGCCAAGTTATGTTAAAGCATACGATGACAATGGACCAAACGTTCTAGGGATTGGTGGAGCGGTTGATATTGCAATGGATACAGTCCACCACCGTTTGTTTATAGCCGACAACAATTCCGGAAGAATTATTATTCACAACCTAGATGAAAGCAATGAGCTAATTGATTATGTACCAGATAATGTCCTCGGCCAGTCGAACTATTATGACAGATACAATGATGAAGACCCAACCGATAGCAACTTATCATTTGGCCTAAATAGTATTACCTACGACCCAGATAACAACCTCTTGTTTGCAGCAGACATATACTTTAACCGAGTTATGGTTTATGACGTCGCATCTATCAGTAATGGTGAGTCAGCAGTCTACGTATTAGGCCAACCTGACTTTACATCATCATCATCGGACACTACCGCTTCATCATTGAGTTCGCCCTCTCACGTTCGTTATTATCGCGATGGTGTCACCAGTTATATTTTTGTGGCGGACACAGAGAACCACCGCGCACTCGTATACGATGTGACGACAATTACGAATGGTGAGGATGCGGCCTATGTGTATGGGCAAGAAGATATGTTGTCGAATGTGCCCGAGCCCGGTGCTGATTCATTAGTATTCCCAACAGCCCTTGCAATAGATAGTGCCAACGAAAAGCTATATGTTGGTCAGTCATTGCTCAGTCGTGTCTTTGTGTTTGACATATCAACACTCGCCAGTGGAGCCGATGCTACTAGCGTGCTAGGTCAGCCGTCATTTATCTCAGAAGATGATCCCGACCTTGATATCAACAGTTTTGGCGAGATGGTCAATGGTCTAGCGCTAAATGCTAGTAACACACACCTATTCGTCAGTGACTCCGAAAACCATCGCATGATGGTATTTGATGTCACTAGCATCATTGATGGTGAAGATGCCGTAAACGTACTGGGTCAGGCAGATTTCGATACCGGCATCTACACATTTGGTGCCAGTGCGGTAAATGAACCGATGGGAGCGACCATTGTTGGCAACAAATTATACCTGGCAGATTTAACCCATGACCGCATTTCCATCTTTGATATTACATCAGTGTCTGATAACGAAAGCGCCATCGATGCAATCGGCCAATATAGCGACGAAACAGAGACGCCACTGGTCCCAAACTTCGCAAAGAATGGTAATGACAATGCGCAAAATCGCCTAGGAATGGACTATCCGGTAGCAATTGAATTCGACCCAATTCGACACCTGTTATTTGTGGCTGAGGAGCACAATGATCGGATCATCATTCACCAACTGAACGGAGCAAACGAACTAATCGACTACATACCCGATTACGTCATAGGTAAGCCAGATTTCGTTAGCTCCGCTAGTAACGATGATGAAGGCGTATCAGAAGAGCTCACCGCAAGTAACATTGCGAATGTGAGTGACATCGCCCTAGATTACGAAAACGGTCGACTATTCGTTACCGATGCAGACTTTGCACGAGTACTAGTGTTTGACATTACAACGATCACCAATGGCGAGGATGCGGTCAACGTAATCGGTGCTGAAGATTTTGCGACGTATGGCTATGATGACGGTAGCAATGTTGACACGATCTACGAACCGGAGGGTATTGATTATGAACCAACTGAGCAACTACTGTATGTAACCGACCAGCAATATAATCGTGTAATGGTATTTAACGTTTCGAGCATCACTAACGGCGAAGATGCAGTAGCAGTGTTGGGCCAAGAGGACTTCTCGGGATCCACGAGTGACGAGAGTGCTGACGGCATGGAGGAACCGCTCGGGGTGCTGATCGATGATGACAATGACAGGCTTTTCGTTGCCGACACCTACAACAACAGAATCCTGGTATTTGACGTTGCAACAATTACCAGTGGCGAAGATGCAATTAACGTGCTAGGGCAAGAAAACTTTGATGATGATGGTTCGGACACTGCGATAGACGGTCTAGATTTACCAAGAGGAATGACACTCAGCCCGGATGGTGACCAGCTGTTTGTTGCCGAGGAGGAAAACAGTCGAGTGATCTGGTACGACATTACAGCCATCACTAACGGCGAAGATGCGGTAGGGGTATTGGGTCAAGACAACTTTGACAACAAAGAAGAAGTAGCCACACAAACCAGCCTTTATCAACCACACGGTCTATCTTTTGACCCCGCAGGTCGATTCCTTTACGTTGGTGATTCTGGTAACGACCGAGTAATGATCTACACTGCTGAAAATGGTGATTCTGATGCTGACGGAATACCAGATAGCCAAGAAAACTCAGGACCAAGTAGTGGTGACGCCAACGATGACGGTATTCTAGATCGGCTACAGTCAAACGTTGTGAGTTTTATGAATTCAGTGTCCAGTAGCTACACTGTGTTAGAAGTCAACAGCGACTGTGCCATCGAATCAAGCTCAGTCGAAAGTGAGTCAAGCCTTGGTGTCCACGACGGAGGATACGATTACAGTGCAGGATTTATAAACTTTAATGCCCTGTGTACAACGGGGTCAACAGCCACTGTTAGTGTCTATCAGTACGATAGCGATAGCAACAACCTGGTTGTTCGAAAATACAAGGCAACCAATAATAGCTATACCACTATCACTGATGTGACGATGAGTGACCTCACTGTCGACGGGCAAGCAGTGACCAAGGCAGTTTACAGCGTTATCGACGGGGGCACACTTGACGATGACGGGCTGGCAAATGGTACTATCGTAGACCCTGTAGGGTTCGGTAATAGCGCGGTAGGGTCGCCAAATACAGGTGTACATCAAACTGATTTATTACGCCAGTTCAATATTCTATGGCCAAGCATCGACATTTAGCCCTTAGGCTGAGCATCGTATCGGTTGTCGTTGTTGGCACTACCCTATTAATTTTCGCATCTAGCCAACATCATCGCCAATCCGAGGTTTCCAAACCGCTTGTCACCTATTCAACAGATCGACCAGATGAATCAAAAGAAAACGCCAAAAATTATAAGTGGCGAGGACGATCGGATGAGCCAAAAAAAATTCGCATTCCAGAAATTGGTGTTGACGCATTCATACAGAAGGCGGGCGTTGATCAAAATAACGAAATTGCCGTTCCGGACAATATTCACCTAGCTGGCTGGTTCGCAAACAGCCAAAAACCAGGTCAGAACGGACTGAGTATCATAGATGGGCATGTGGGAAGCTCTACTTCTCATGGTATTTTTAGTGAGCTCTCGAATATATCTAAGGGTGATATGTTCGAGATAGAACTTGGCAATGGTAGCATAATGTCGTACAAAGTCATCTCTGTTATCCAGGTTCCTGAGTCTAAATCCGAGGCACACCTCTTTTCACAAAATCCCGAAGTAAAGAGTCAGGTTAACCTCATAACCTGCGGTGGTGAATTCGACAAAAGTTCAGAACGCTATGAAGATCGAGTTATTGTCAGTGGCGAGCTCGTGCAGAAAACATAAAAAGATTTTATATATCTATGTTATTATATTATTGGTAAAAAGCTAACGCCTATAATTAACATAGAAATGGAATAGACTCATATGATAAAGCAATGGTTTCATGCTCGCACCAAAAGTAAGTCACCAGCCGGATTCACCGTTGTTGAACTTCTCCTTGCCGTTGCTGTTGTTGGTGTTCTCGGTAGTGTTGTTACTGTAGGATGGTCAAGTGTTGTTGGGAATTCGCATAATGATACTCGAGCAGCTGAAGTAAAACTATGGAAATCATCTTTTGATCTGTACAAAAGTAAGTTCATCGCCTACCCCGTAGTGCCAGCAAATGATGCAACACCAAAACTAATATGTCTCGGTAGTTTTACTTCAACCAACGGAAAGTGTGGTCAGTACACGTCATCAACCGCTAATAGGTTTGTCAATGCAAATACAACTGAGACACAAAATATGCTGACTGAAATTGCCAAGGTTAGTAAAGTACCGGCTAATAATGCTCCTCCTGTGAAGAGTTCGCTCGTGGGTCCCTTTGCATACATGACTCGGTCAACTGCTGGAAGTAACGTTACGGTAAACATAAAGTATATTGGTATTTTCGAGGGAACTAGTTGTCCAACAGGCTTTACGAATGATTCATCAAATGTTCCATCCTCTAGTATCCTCGCAGGTATCGCCAGTGGAACAGCTGTTGCTTGTACGATTAATGATGTACTAGCCTTCCAGTCGGGTACGTCACCATCACCTAGTCCAAGTCCATCACCTAGCCCAAGTCCATCACCTAGCCCAAGTCCAACACCCACTCCGCCACCACCACCGTCATATCCACCGTATACTGGGCCAAATAATCTTTGTGGGCCAAGTGGCTATCGAGGAGCTGACTGGTATGGTAATGATTTACCTATAACGTACTATTCGAGTGGAGCCATTCAGTCGGGTTGTTATGCACTATGTGAAGCGTATCCTGCTGCCTCTATCTGGAAGAGCTCCGACCATAGTTGGGCTACTGGGCGAATAATGGGCTGCCTACCAATGGACGGGGGTACTTACTACGTAGGATCATATCACGGTCCAGTGAATTTAGTAGGTACTTGCGCAGGCATTGCCCCATACAACTGGATAACCCAATGTTGATTGTTAATGATTAAAAAACAAGGAACCATGATATGAATAAAAACCAAAAAGGATTCGGTCTAGTTGGAATCATTGCGGTAGTTGCTACTGTAGTGCTTGTTGGTGCGGTAGGATGGTTGTACTGGCAAAACATGTCACAGGAATCAGGTACAGATGTCGACATTGATACAAGTCAGGAATCATCAACCGAAGAGGAACCTGAATTGCTCCAACCACCCACTGCGCCTAAGTACGATCCAAAGATTCATCCTGCGCCAGAGACTGAGGAATAACCTACTCTAACTCCAAAGTACTTCGCCTTCGTTTGGCTCTCTGTACTCTGTCAGGTTTTTTGCATCAGGATGTTTTACCTGCAACAACCATGATACTCGATCCATTAGACTTTTGTTGGGACCAGACATGTGTACTGTATTTAAGTTAAACGCAACCATATCTCCCGCCTTGCCCGTCATGGTCAGGGCATCCTCTGGCAAAAATTCAGATGCATCTATGTATGGTCTCCCTTCGGCAGTCTGGCGCGGACCATCTGTGTGGCTGCCAGGAAATACTTTTACGGGACCCATGTCTTCGGTGATGTCGGTCATGTAGATAATCGCTGCGAGCATGTTGTAATTGTAATGGGGAAAGAATGGGTAATCCTGATGCGGAGGAAATTTGCCACCATAGGTGTCACCGTGTGCACCCGGTTTTACAAATCCCTTGTTATGATGATAGACCACTGGACCGCCCAGCAGGATAGCGAGTCGGGAAAGTATCTGAGGGTCACGACGCAATGCCTCGAAATTATTCGAGACTTCGTGAACTTCGTGCATATCAAATATCTTAGAATTGGCTCGTTCTTTGGAATCAATAAACTCTCCGTCCCATTGAACATCCGTATTGCGATCGAGTATTAGTTGCTTTAGCTCCACCCCTAATTCAAATGCCCTGTCGCGAGGAATAACCTCGCGAAATACGTAACACCCATCACGATCGTAATCTTGTCGTATGGACTGAACATATCCATCGGAAAACTCTGAACCTAGGTTCGTCATATCGGTAGTATAGAACAATAGCTTTATTTTTGATAGACGATAGATTTTATCTATTCGTGATGTGCGTGGTTAACTTCTTTTGTGGCTGAAATAACCTCACCATCGAGCGTGTATTCACTGTGGTCATTGGCATTGAGTGTCACCTTGAAAGTTTTTGCACCCTCAAAAGTTTCATCATAATGGAAATATGGGCTATACAGTCGAGCCACCTTTTCGCCGTCAACATACAAATGTGCATGGCCCTCGCCAAGGACATTGTCACCATTTACATCCTGTGGGGTAAACGTAAATTTGGTTGTATCAATTTTTATATTCCATCCCGATTTTGCATCTTCCTCTACTGATAAAGTAACCGTTGGTGCTTCATCTTTTTTGACCATAAACATCTCATGAGAATGACTCATTCCTTCTTTGTCATCCATTTCGATATGTTCATGTTGTGATATATCGACTTCATTAGGCTCTTCGACGGTATTCATCTGCTGCGAGATAGTATACCCTCCACCGATTCCAACAAGTAACGCAATGACTGTCGTAACTACTAATTTACTATTCATGGATAGTACCTCCTTTGATTGGTTCTATTGTTATAAGTTTAACATCTTACTTGAGATGAAAAGAGCCCATACTATATCATGCTGGGTTGCATGATATAGTATGGGACTCGATTCGAAAGAAGGCTCAGCTGGCCGTTGTTGTATCGCTCTTGGCAGTACCACGATCGTTGTCATTTTGCGACGAGGTTGAAGTATCCGTATCGTTATCATCATCTGTCTCACGACCTGACGATGAAGTACCCTCGGACTCAGATGAACTTGGTGATAATGAATCTGGATCATCACGATCACTGTTGATATCCGCAGAATCAACAGGTGATTCTTCTGGACTCATTTCATCATCATTAATCTCGTCCTCGTCAATGGCGTCGATGGCAGCATCTACATCATCTTCCGTCGTTACCTGGATTGGTGACGACGCGGTATCTGTATCTTCGATGTCATCCGTCACCTGGATTGGCAAGGAATCATCATCGGATTCAGACACATTAGATGACGATGAGATTTGATCGTCACCCTGAGTGCCATCGGAATCATCCGCAGAATCAACGGGTGATTCTTCTGGAATAACATTCCTTTCGCTTCTCACCCGAGGCTGCTCGACAATGACAACATCATCCTTGTCATCATCTACTACTGCTTGGGCCGAAGGTTGACTAGTGTCTGCGTCCTTGGCGTCATCCACCACCTGGATTGGTGACGAACTATCTTCAGACTCAGATGTACTAGGCGGTGGTGATGTCGGATCAAGCAACTCTTTGAAGTTGTCGATCATCTCGTTCCACCCAGCTCTCACCGCTCGAATGTTCGACTCTCGTCGAGATTTCGGTGGCAATAACTGGAATGTAGACCGTTGATACATATCTTGCTCTCGATCGTACGCTGTCTCGATAACCGACCTCAAAAATGGATCGACTGCCTCAATCAGCTTCACCGGTACAATACCCCGCAACAGTGCGGTTATTGGTAAGTATCCTACCGGCGCCGGCAACAATACGTCGGTTTGATTACCAAACCTATTTACTATTGCACCTGGCGTTGCCGCTGGATCATCAGCGTCTAAGTCCGTATAGTCATACGTATGTGGACCAAAGCCGATAAAGGGAGCATCGACTCCACCAGTTACGAATGAGAGTGCCCAGTTTGCAAGTGCTACCGGTTTCAAAAGGTATCGGGGCATATCCGCGAACGGATCATACTGGTTTGTTACCTGTATGAATTCTGCTCCATCTGTTGGCGGTGGATTACTCGTAATATCATCGCCTCCAGCAGAAAACAAACCTGGTATCTCGAAGTGGAATGGCAATCTAGCAGCCATTCCACCATTTGCACGAGTGGGATTGCCAGCTGCGACAAACCGAACTCCAGTAGTATCAAATCCTTCAGCCAGCAAGGCCAAGGCCGATGCACTGGTGACGATTGAGCCTTGTGATAGGCTCACTACCGTTATTGTCGCATCTGAATCAGTAGCGCGAGCATCCTTAATATAACCGTTCAGGGTCTCGTGACCCTGCCTGATAGACTCCTGCGCCGTTGGGTAGTGAAACTCCCCACGCAGAAATCCGCCGACAAGAACGCCTAGCCACCCGACGGAAGCCGGGTAAGGCACGGGTTCTCCTGGGCCGAACTCCCCTAGAAATATTTGATCTATTGGTTTTACAAACAGATCCATAAACGGGACTGGCAGCTCTGTACCCCTCACATAAAATGTGAAGTCCGATGATGTCAGTTGTACGTCAAGCGTTCGTACTGACGGCAAGTTGGATTCAATAGAATTTGCACTCGCTACCGGCACAACTGTCAGCGACGAAGTCACCAACAATCCTACTAGTAGTAGCGCGATGGCACGTACCAAGTGAATGATGCGACTCACGTCATCTCTTCTTTCGAATTGTAGTACTATACCGAATGGCATAGGCGACCCATGCTACGAAATATCACTCCCGTAACATGAATATATTACTATTATAACATAAAAGTATAGTTTTGTTAAGTTTTAAGTTTATCATGTGGCAGTTGTGAAAATGACGAAAACATGATTTAATGATTGCACTATGGGCTACAGTACTGAGGAAGGTGTGTCTGGCAGGTTTCGTAGATTTCGCGAAAATTCAAAAAGTGAAATAATCGTTCCAGAAAGTGGCCACGACTACAGAATAGACCGCATTAAATCACGGCTTGGTTTTGGAGCTACAGTACGTGGTCATTTGTTTTATCCTGTTGATTCTCCGGATGACCCAATGAGGGCCCTGTTTACAAATGGATTTTCAACAACCGAACGCGCCTACCATGACAATGCTGGCGAAATGGCAAGACTTGGCGTCGCGGCTGCAACATACAACATGCGACGCGTTATTAATCTACACGACATCAAAAATCCTCTACGCGCTGCAACAGACGGCGGGCGCGAGATGCTCAACATTATGGATGAAAGAGAGATTATTGGAGAAACCACGGTGATGGGTCATTCCATGGGTGGAATTGTCGCAGCAACTATCGCAATTCTGGACAAAAGAATTGATTATTACCTTGGGGACGCTATTGCTGGAATAGAGCATGAAAATATATGGAAGCAACACTTGTATAATCGAAATCGCATCATAAAAGGTATTATACTGCCCCTCTTTACAATGCTCGCGAAACGCAAAGACCGTTTGCAAACGGCGTATGAGTACGGTGCAGATTTTATCCATAATCCAACTCTTATTGCCCTGCAGGGCTTGATGTTATGCCGTGGGCCAAAAATTACGCACTACCTTAAAGTGCTTAATAACCTTGACATTCCAATCGCCCTCCTTCTGCAGGAAAGGGACGAGTTTTTTGCACTAGACAGACAACAGAGTATCATTGATCAAGAACCAGCTTTGTTCGGGATGGTCAAAAAAGTTGCAGGTGCCCATATGCATCCGAACTTTCAGCCTATTGAAAATGCTCGTTTGCGATTTGAAACCGCCCTTGAACTGCGCGATAAAAAACGCAATGACCCACCACTAGCATCATAGTGCTAACGTTTCTGTTATAATTAACAGCGTGAAAGATATTCATAAACCCAGACCATACTGGCACGTCGACATAAAATGGCTTTTTGGTATTCTGTCGTTCTGTGCCCTCCTTGTGTCTACAATCTTATTCATCGCATCCACCCTCCTATCGCCAAACATTGCAGTGCCCACTGCGACCTATGTTGTTGCGAGTCAATTTAGTAAAAATGGAATAGATGATGCAACCGATATCAACAAAATCAAAAACGAGTTAAAAAAATCTGACAAAACAGAGTTTCATCCTATCGAAGGATCAAGCGCTACGATAACAAAAAAGGATATTACCTCGCTCTCACCACGCGAAATTAGGCTAAAATTATTTGGTCAAATTGTTGAACCGATCTATTACGGTGCCGAGAAATTAGACAAAAATATAGCTCAGCAATACGGAGCATTAGCAATGCTGAATGAAAAAACACACCAATCGCTCATGACATTCTTTTGGGTATCACTCATTCCCGTTGTTCTATTTATGACTGGCCTGGTACTTTTCAGCCATCGCTACGGACGATTGGTAAGTCCGGCGGTCATGCTTCTAATGTTCGGCCTCTTACCCTCATTGCTTTTGTTTTTTATATCAAGCGTCGCCCCGCCCATCAAAGATGGCTTTTTGTCCCATGATCAAATTATGAATATAACAAAAATGTTATCACCGTTTTTCTATAGTATGTTTATTGTTGGTACAGGCCTTCTACTGGCCATACCGGCCATCAAATTGATCACAAAAATCGTCAAGAAACCAAATAGCTCTAAAAAATAATCATTCTTTTGTATTGAACAAAAGAGTTTCGTACAAGTCGTCACCTTCTGAATCGGGTCGTGCATAAACGGCCATTTTGATTGTTTGTGGTAATAAGCGTAAAACAACGAAATCACCAGCGAATAGCTTCTCTGCAGGAGCTAGCTCTGTCTGACTAATATCCTCGGTTGACCGAATCATGTTCTTTCGTACTGATTTCTGCTTTTCTTCTTCTTTAACCACTTCTATACTGCCAGATATCTGCAAAGTCGTCTGAGACTTTTCGTTATACACCAAAAAGGCGACTTGATCATTTTCTTCGATATTTTTGTGTTTTTGCGTCTCGACCTTTGTCCCAAACAACAAACCAAAATCGTCTTCAAGCACATAATACACGACTGCTGCGTGCGGATTTGCCGCTGAATCAGCCGTTGCGAGAACACCACTTCTATTCTCGGCTAAGAATTTTTTTATGTAATCTCTGCTTTCCGATGATGATTCGGACTCAATTGAAATCGTTTTTGTCATAGGTATATAGTACCACATCCATCTAACTCCTGCGCCTGACAGATTCAACCCTTTTTCGTCCAGTAACTAGAATATCTAACCTCTGGTATAATAATAGGGATGGCGCGTTGGCGGAGCGGTTACGCAGAGGTCTGCAAAACCTCGTAGATGGGTTCGACTCCCATACGTGCCTCCACGTCGGAATTGATTCCGACCTCAAGGCTAACAAAGACGTAGCTTTTTGTTCGCCATCGAGGCCTTCATCATTCCTCCTTTCAAATTCACAAACAGCAAGCTTGGTTTATGAATTTGGACGCGCCCTACGGGCACAAACAACAGTATGCGCAGGTGGTGGTCTGCGTGAACGCAAATGATCATAGACACGACTCGTGTCAATTGAGTATAACGACAAGTACCTAAAATAAGTGGCCAGAAAATCTATATGCGCAGGTGGTGGAATTGGTAGACACGAGAGACTTAAAATCTCTTGGCCGAATAGGCCGTGCGGGTTCAAGTCCCGCCCCGCGCACCAGTAATAATAAATCGACCCATTGGGTCGATTTATTATATTGTTAGGCAAAATTAACTACCAGCCGCTTCTATGTGAAACTTTTCGCCATCATACATGTAGACTATCGGCAAATCATCATCCAACTCTTCACCATCACTGTCCACGGTCTCGAGATAAACTGGGCGTTGCCACATATTATAGAGATGAGGTAGTGTTTTCTCTATATATTCAGGATCGAGGGTTTGCCCATCGTACTCATGCCGCAGATACAATTCCTTTGCCCTGTTGTAGTCACCATTAATCACCGTTATTAATGGACTGCCATTGTTGTCCATAGAGCTCACTAATGAATCACGGATATCTTTCCAGCCAGTTGATACAACAACATTGTCGGTAGAGCCGTCCAGATATGTCACCTGTTCATACAAATACATGTTCATGCGCTCAGCAACATTCTTGTCAAAATAATTCCTAATAAATGACTGGTCATCATTATTTGACATTACCTCTCGAAGTTCTGCTAGGGCAGGACTATCTTTGAGTGGCCCTTCGTATTTTGGAGGTAATGTTACACCTTCCTTTTTAAGCCACGCTTGCTCACTCTCACTCAGATTACCATTGTAAAAATCCTCCAGATATTCATATATCATCATTCCTAGGTAGTAAGGATTTAACGATCGGGGATTCGGCGCTACGACACTAGAGTGCACGAGCCACCACGCTTCATTATCTTCGTCAGATATCAAATCACGATCACCCATTTCGCGCATAATTCGCTTATGCCAATAAGCAGCCCAGCCCTCATTCATAATTTTTGTTCGCCGTTGTGGGTAAAAGTAAATTGATTCACTGCGAACAATATCGATGACTTCCCGCTGCCAATCGTCGAGATAAGGGGCATGGTTTCGGATAAAGCCTAGCAGATCACGGTCTGGGCTCGGGGGGACAGCAATGCGCGACTCAGCACGAGATATTTTTTTTGATTTACCACGGCGATGACCCAGTATATCATCGAATTCGTCCTCATAAACTACCTCGGAAGACCTCTGCCTGTCAGCTTCCTGGCGCCACATCAAAAGCTCTTCCTGACGCTGGGGCCTCACTGCAAGATAGGGGTCGATGTGCTCCTCGATTGATAACACATCGTCAAGCATTTCTTCAACTTCTAATTGACCATACCTGTCTTCGAATGCACGCAAAGTATCGGCATGACGAGCTGCCGCTTCGGGCATGTCCTTTCTGGTGGGCGTAAACATGTGGTTATTTTTGAAAAAATCAGTATGCCCAAGTACATGCGCCATGACAAATTTGTTCTCAATCGGAGGGTTGTTTTCTAGCAAAAAGGCTTGTGATGGATTGCTGTTAATGACAAGTTCATAGATTTTTGACAACCCCCAGTCGTACATCGTCTTCATCTTTCGGTACTCTCGACCAAAAGTCCAATGCGAAAACCGGTTTGGTATACCATACGAGCCCAACTCGGTCATTATATTGGGAGGGATTATCTCGAAATTAGTTGGGAATGGATCAAGCCCAAACTCCTCCGCAATATCCCATATCTCACTAAGAGCTTTCTCTAACTCCGCTTCTTCCAGCTCCTCTGGAGTATGATAAGCCTCGTTGTGATGCACATGGCTATTCAATTCATGGTTCATTTTTCAGTCTCTCCAGAACTAAATACTTTTTTTAGTGCATCCAAAACATCAGATTTATCATCAATTCTCAAGCCCTTGAATCGCTTGTCAGAAATATTTGTTTCATATTCGCCCAGTAGTTGGCTCCGACCAATGTGACCAATTTGAACATACGCATATTGATTTACATCTTCGTCAAGTAGTCCCTGTACCAAATTTACGCATTCTTCATTGTCATTAGACCAGTTATCTCCATCGGAAAAGTGTAATGGGTACACATTGAATCGACTGGGAGGATAGCGATTTTTTACAATATCCAATGCCATACGATTTGCCGATGAGCATTTTGTGCCACCACCAGTTCCACGACTAAAGAACTGCTCTTCACTAACCTCATGAGCCTCAGTATCATGAGCCACAAAGACTATCTCTACTTCTGGATATTTAGAGCGTAAAAAGCCAACCGTCCACCAGCAAAAAGCACGAGTAATGTATTTTTCAAATTCACCCATTGAACCAGATATGTCCGCCATCGCAATAACAACGGCATTATTTTCAGGTTTTGGCTTCTCTTGCCATGACCGAACACGATAATCATCTGGTGAGATATTCCTCAACTCCGCCTTGCCATATTCTTGGGCATTACGAATCATATTCTGCATGGCGGTGCGACCAAGGTCGAGGTTATTCGTACTTCGTTTTTTACGAATATCGTCGAAGGATGCTTCTTCTGATTCTATCTGGTGAGATTCTCGCGGTTTGATGTATGGTAACTCCAAATCATCAAAAACCATTTGCTGTATTTCTTCGATTGTAAATTCTGCCTCGTAATACTCTTGTCCTGGCTGATCGCCAGCACCTTGACCCTTGCCATCACCAACACTGTCTCCTGGCTGAGGTTGACCACCTTCGCCAGTGCCAACTCCACCGCCCTTACCTTGGCCATACCTAAACCGTGGCAGTTCAATTGAACGCATGGGCACCTTCACGGTCTTTTTTGTATTGGGGTCTGCAGTGATAATACTTCCGTCACTGACAATGGTATCTAAATTATTCTTGATTGACTCTTTCACTTTTTCATTGTGTCGAGCCTCGTCACGTGCACCACGACGATCGTTCGACCAATCTTGTCGAGAAACTGAAGCGATTGGTTGGTCCTTGTCGTACATGGAATCCCCCATTTTGTTTCTTTATTGCTGTCTGATCTAGATATCTACGTTCGACTCAAAAGCGTACCAACATATCGAATCATCTCACCCGCACAATGCTGACAATAGCCTTCGTCTTCCACGAGCGTTCGCTCTACGCCCTGTATGCGCTCTTTTTGATCTTCGTTCGGAATCTTTGAACTTGTAGTAAGCTTAATGACGTCCTTTAGATCTGCGAATAGTTTCTTCTCAATTGCCTCTTTTAGGCGTGGATGAGACTTGTAATTGAACTGCGTACCTCTACGAGACACTGAAGCCATCCGAATAAGCAACTCATTACGAAATTCTTTTTTGCCGTTGTCACTGACGCCAATTTGCTCTTCGATGCTACGCATCATCGTCTCATCAGGTTCTAATTCTTCTCCCGTAAACGGATCAAGGAGTTTTGTTTTGTTACAAAACGCGACTACATTATCAAGGTAATTTTCACTCAGGCTTTTAGACGTATCCTCAAACGAATACACGAAAGCTTTTTGAATTGTCTGCTTGGCTTTTTCGTCAAATTCTTGTTTTGCACTTGCCAAGTCTTCTAGCAAGGCATCCCTATCTTCTTTCTTCATATCACGCGTATGGGGATGGTAGTCGAGGTTATCTCGTAGCGCCCTCAGGGTATCAATTGGTGTCAAACATTCCTTGTCTTGCTTGGTCAATGCAGTCGACAACGAATCGATAACGAATCGCGGGGAGATGCCCGTCATTCCCTCGGCTTTATTCTCATCTTGCAACTCTCGAATATCACGCTGAGTCAGACCGTCAGTTTCCTGGCCATCATAAATCTTTAGTTTTTGAACTTTTGAATACTTCTTTGACGGCATGAGCCTTGATAAAACCGAAAAGGTTGCAGCTGTTTCAAGCGCCTGCGGACTAATGTGAACTGAAGATTTTTTTACCTGTTCACTCTCACCTATCAATTTTTCGTGGATCTTACTCTCGTCCGAAACTCTCAAAGTGTAAGGTGCGGGTATTACAATCATTCGATCACGCAAAGCTTCGTTTTTAGGATCGTTTACGTAACTATAATACTCAGTTAAATTTGAGTGGGCGAGAATGACCTCGTCAGCATAGATATTAGGAAACCGCGGAGCCTTGATGGCTTTATCTTGAGTTAAATCAAGCAGTGTATACAAGAAGCGCTCGTCAGACTTGAGCATTTCAACGAATTCCATAATGCCCCTATTTGCAATGTTTAGCTCTCCATCAAAACGATATGCTTTCGGATCTGACGCAGTACCAAACTCTCCAAGTTTTGACAAATCAACACTACCAACAAGCTCTGTAATATCTTGTGATTTTGGATCAGATGGTTTGAAAGTACCGATACCTACGCGATCTTTTTCAGAAAGAGTAATGCGCTTGATACCAATATTGGCAACATCTTTCACGCTCATTGTCTCGCCATATTTGTCCTCGCAATGCGGACACAAATCACCTTCAATTTCAATACCATAGTTGTCTTCAAACGAAGGCCTCATATCTGTAGGAATAAGATGTAGCGGATCTTCATGCATAGGGCAGTCTGCGATCGCATACAATGCGCCCTCATCGGTGCGCGAGTATTCTTCGATGCCACGTTTTGTACCATTAACAAGAGTTGATTTTCCGCTACCTGGAGGACCTACGAGAATTACGATACGTTTACCAACCTCCAAACCTTGAGCGCCAGCCTTCAGAACATCAATGAAGCGTTCTGTTGTTTTCTCTGCACCAAAAAGAGCGTTTTTACCTGTTGTAAAAAAATCAGGTCGTGACGTGATAGCAGAGTAAGCCATTTGATGAGCAGACTTTGCTGTATTTGGATTCTCGATTACCTTTTCCAAATACTCGCTGAAGCTACCCTCCCAGTTTAACCTTTCTCGCTCCTCCTTGAATCGCTTGAGTTCTTCAAAGATATTGTGTCCACCGGTGTTTCGTTCAACTGACATTACTTGTACCCCCTGGTACTTTAGGTAAGTTATTGATGATAATCATACACTCTCCACATAAGGGTGTCAAATCTATTTTTTACTTTTGATGAACGACTTTTGCAATTGTATCCGTCAAATCAGTAGGCAGGACAAAAAGAGTCTTTTGGCTCGGTTGTTCTGAGATTTTTTCAAGTGTTTGTAGTGTACGAACGTTGATTCCGCCAGGTACTTTCATTAACATTGACGCCGCCTCAGCAACAACACCAGCAGCAGCCTTTTCACCCTCTGCCGTAATAATAACGGCACGGCGTTCACGTTCCGCTTCAGCCTGTTTTGCCATGGCACGTTTCATTTCTTGAGCAAGCTCGATATTCTGAATCTTGACCGCTTCAACATCAATACCCCATTGATCTGTCTGAGTATCAACAATTTCTTTGATCAGCTTGCTCATTTCGTCACGCTTCGTCAATACGTCGTCCAAATCGGCATTGCCAATAACATCTCGTAACGCCGCCTGAGCGAACTGACTAGTACCATAGATATAATTTGTAATCTCTAGAACTGCCCTGTCCGGCTTAACTGCGCGCAGATATACAACTGCATCAACGTGTATGGTTACGTTGTCCCGCGTGATGACTTCTTGCTTACTAACATCAATTGGCGTACTACGGACATCGACACGAATCATCCGCTGAAGTATAGGTACAACCAAACGAAGTCCAGGGTGACGCATGCCAGTATATCGTCCAAGTGTTAGAACAATCCCTCTCTCATATTGATTAACTACTTTGATACTACTCAAAACAATAACGATAAAGATAATCCCTATAAATCCTGCAAATTCCATAACACCTCCTATTTATAGATTAATTATACCATTTTTAACCGCATCATCTATCAGCTCATCAATGAGTTGTTTATAACTAATTCCTTCATTCTGCCATAATTTTGGATACATACTGATATCAGTAAAACCGGGTAACGTATTTACTTCCATAACGTAGAGTGTATCGTCATCCCCAAGTATGTAATCAATCCTCGATAGACCCTTGCAGTCCAATATTTCAAATATCCTTCCACTAGCGACACGTACTCTTTCTTTATTTTTTGCAGATATATTTGCATCTACACTAACCTTTGCCTCACTGTCGGATGCATATTTATCTTCATAGGTGTAAAAGTCTTTGCTGGGAATAATTTCGCCAACACCACTAACCCTGTGATGAGGAGGTGTACCGAGAACTGCCACTTCCAACTCTTGTCCAGTAATTGCTCGTTCGATCAGCACGATAGAATCGTGTTTGTGTGCCTCGCGAAGTGCCTGTTGCAATTCCTCTTTGTTACGAACCTTATTAATACCAACAGAGCTGCCAGCCCTTGCAGGTTTTACAAATAATGTATCACCGAGCTGTGAAGATAACTGATCGAAGTCCGATATAGCTTGATACTCGTAATGTGAAATGTACGGAATTACATTTATGTTATTCGCTTCGAGAGCCGCCTTGCACGCTAATTTATTCATGGCGATGCCGCTCGCGGTCACACCACAACCAACTATGGGAATATGGAGTAATTGCGCGACACCCTGCACGGAGCCATCTTCACCATTACGCCCATGAAGGATCGGAAAGATTACATCTGGTTTTAGCAGCTGACCACTAGGTTGCATCATGAATGTGGCCTTACCAAAAACCGGTAACAGTTGCCGGCAATTCTCTGTAGCAATCTGATCTGTAAATTCAGTTACATACCACCAACCGCCAGACTCGTCGATGTAACACAAATCTACACTGTATTTTTCTCTGTCTATTGCCTGATGTACATTTCGCGCCGACGAAACTGAAACTTCATGCTCGGATGATTCACCGCCAAAAAGCAATAGAACGCTTATTTTTTTCATGTAACTTATTATACAGAAATGACCCTTTAAACACCTACTCTACCGAGAGCACCACTGCTTCGTTCGGTCTGAGATGGACACCATATTCAACAGGACTATGACCTGCCTTGGGAACTACATCAATACTAGAAAGTATTATCCTCGCTCGCGTGCAATCAACGGGAACATACATATTCTTTTCACTAGCACTAAAGTTAACTAAAATGACCGCTCTCTCCTGCGGATGCTGTCGCTCAAACGCGAAAACACTATCGTCGTTCGTTGTTAATGGTATATATTTACCTTCCTTCAAGGATAATGACTTACGCCGCAGACGAATGACTGCCTTATATAGGGATAGACACGAAACGGGATTATTTTGTTGTCGAACGACAGATAGTTTCAAATCGTCCTCATTTATAGGCAACCATAGATCTTTAGGGTCTGCCCCGCTAAAGCCCGCGTTTGGCTGAGAATCGTCCCAAATAATCGGAGTCCTGTCTGGATCGCGAAAACCATTTGGGTCTTTGATGCGTTCGGATGGGACAACGCCATCATGCAACCCCAATTCGTCACCACCATAGATAATGCTCATACCAGGTGCACACGTACCAAGTACTGCAATCGCTCTCGCTACATCGTCGCCAAACCGTGTCGCAATCCGAGGATTATCATGATTCCCAAAAATCTGATTTGGGACGCTTTTTTCGTTCAAGTTTTTGTAATAATCATCCATCTGTCGTTTGCGCTCGGGCATACTCCAAGGCATGTGAAAGGGAGCGAAATTAAATGTCGAGGCGACTTCTGGATCGATATCGTTCACCTCTTGCAAATCGGACTCTTCGGCATAAGCCTCGAGTGTTATGTGAATATCACGATCCTTGTATCTATCTTCGTGCACGACGCTGCACATCTCGCGTACATAAAAATGAAGTGTACCAGGATAGTTACTGCTAACGCGACTTTGTAGCTGGTAATAAGGGTTATCAAAATCTCTTTCGTTATAATTGGGATTAATTTTCTCGTCAGGAAAATCCATATTTTTTCCCATATGATTGACGGCATCCATACGAAACGCATCAACCCCACGATCTAACCAAAATCTCATACAATTTTTTATGGCTTCACGGACCTCTTTTTTGCTCCAATTCAAATCCGCTTGTTCAACCAAAAAATGATGGAGATAAAACTCTCCCCGAATATCATCCCATTGCCATGCCGAAATAGGCGGAGTCCATTCATTCTTGCCAAGCCATGGCATTTCGCCACGATCACGCGCTTTCCTGTTTGGCTTTGAAAAATCGCTCGCCCAGTTATTTGGCGGTATTCGTTTGCCATTGTCATCTTTTTTTCCAGGATGCCAAATGTACCAATCATCATATCCATCCTGTCGTCTTCTGGATTTTTCAAACCACTCATGCTGCACTGATGTGTGGTTGGGGATAAAATCCAACATGACGCGCATGTCATTCTCATGACACTTAGCTATAAATTCATCAAAATCATCTAAAGTTCCCATATCAGGATGTATGGCAAACATATCAGTCGTGTCATAACCAGCATCAACCATTGGTCCAGGATAAGGCGGTGCAACCCATATCGCGTCAACGCCCAAATCGACAAAATAGGGAATTTTTTCGGTCAGTCCACGAATCGTACCGTTACCCCGTTGTGGAGAACGAGCTTTGTCTTCTTTGAAACTCCATGGGTATACCTGATAGAGAACTGTTTGATTCCACGGTGTTACTTTAGTCATGTATTACCTTTCCAATAACCGTACCACATTTGTATTTCTAATTTATTCTGCGGACAGTATCACAAGTGCTTCATTTGGACGTAAATGAAGACCGTCGGCGAGATTGACGTTTTGAAGATTTTGATCAACATCAATGCTCGATAGAGCGACCTTACCTTGCGTAAAGTCAGTTGTAATCACAGAGTGTTGCGCATGTGAATCAAAATTCACAGCAATCACCACCTTTTCATCGCCATCCCGACGCTCAAAAGCAAACACCTCAATATTATCAGTACGAAGTGGGTCGTATTTGCCTCTCTGAACCGCTGGCAAATCCCTGCATAACTTTATAGCGATCCGGTAAAGAGAGAAGGATGATTTGGGATCGGTGTACTGTCGAAATAGTGAAATGCCAAAGTCATCCCTGTTGACTGGTAGCCACAGCTTGTCATCATCGGCCTTTGAAAAACCAGCGTTTTTTTCATGATCATTCCAAATAATCGGAGTTCGTTCACCATCACGATAACCATTCTCGTGATCACGCATTCGATCATACGGCACGTTGGCATCGTGCAACCCTAACTCCTCGCCATTATAAATAAACCGCATTCCTGGTAAAAATAAATTCATCACTGCTGCCGTTCGAGCAATCACATCTCCATGTCTTGTTGCCAATCGTGACGTATCGTGATTACCATTCACCTGATTACCAATAGCCTTATCGCTCAGATTCTGGTAGTAGTAATCTATCTGAATTTTTCGCTCCATGACACCCCACCGAAGCTTCATTGCACCAAAATTGAAGGCTGCTGCCACATCCGGCGCTACATCATTCAGTTGGCGTAAATCAGATTCACCTAGATGTGCCTCCATGATGATTCTAAGATCACGATCTTCGTACCGTTCATCACGCAATACTTCACATATTTCCCAAACGTATTGGTGCAGCAGCTCGGGATAATTACAGCTATTAAATTTTAAATATTGGTCATATGGATTCTCAAATTGATCTTCATTATATGCCGTATTAATCTGCTCGTCCTCAAATGACATATTTTTGCCAATCCAGTTAACTGCATCAAAACGAAAACCATCAACGCCGATGTCAATCCAAAAGCGCATATTTTCTTTCATTGCTTCACGAACCATTGGATTACTCCAATTTAAATCCGGCTGTTCTTTTGAAAATGTTCGCAAATAATATTCACCTCGACTATCATCCCACTGCCATGCCGATATAGCTGGTGTCCAATCGCCTTTTTTTAAATTTGGCATTTCACCACGTTCACGTGCACGACGGTTTGGAATCGAAAATACACTTGGCCAGTTGTTTGGCGGTATTCGATTACCCTTGTCATCCTTTTTTCCGGGATGCCAAATATACCAATCATCATAATCATCTTGTTTATTGCGTGATTTTTGGAACCATTCATGTTGATCAGATGTATGATTCGGGACAAAGTCTACCATAACTTTCAAGCCAATATCATGAGCAGCCTGCACCAAATCTTTGAAATCTTTTAAGTCCCCTAGGTCTTCGTGGACGTCGCGATAGTTACTAATATCGTAGCCTGCGTCCTTCATGGGGGATGTATAAAATGGAGACAGCCAAACAGCATCCGCACCCAGCTCGTTGCGAACATAAGGTAATTTTTCAATAACACCCTTTAGCGAGCCGATACCCTTTTGAGGAGTACGCCCCGTGTCCTCATGAAATGTCCAGGGGTAAATCTGATAAATGACGGCTTGTCGCCATTTTGAATCTTTTTTTACCATATTTGTTTTGGTTGCCCCCTACATTTCATTAATCGCCAAGCCAACATCGGCACAATGCATAAGCATATTATACCTTATTTATCTGTTATTTGGGATAACGGCCAACGATTCATTAGGCTGTAACTCAAACCCATGACTGAGATTCACTTTGCGTTGTTGGTTTTCTCGTACGTTGACACTGGAAAGTATAGATTTATATGTGATTGATAGGGCTTCAGGAATCCTCACCCGCTGGACCTCATCACTAAAATTCGTCAGAACAAATGTATGCTCATCACTCGTTGCACGTACAAATGCGTAGACTTTTGAATTATCGGTATCCGAAGGAATATACTTGCCATCACAAAATGCCGGTATCGTATCGCTCAGGCGAATCGCCGCACGAGTCAGGTTGAGTGTTGACGTGGGATTGTGCTCTTGGCGAGCAGCTGACAAATGCAAATCAGCTTGATTAATTGGTAGCCATAGCCTATCAGGATCTGTGACACCCGAAAAACCAGCGTTAGACAACCTATCGTCCCACAACATCGGCATCCGCTCCGGATCACGTAGGCCATTTGGATCAATGACTCTTTCTGGCGGCACATACCCATCATGCAAATTCAGCTCTTCACCAGCATAAATCACTGATGTTCCAGGCAAAAGAATATTCATCATGATTGCCGCACGTGCCGCCGAATCTCCTATGCGAGTTGCTAGCCGTGAATTATCATGATTACCGTTAACTTGATTTCCAATCGCCCCCTCGGGTAAATTACGATAATAATCATCTAACAAACATTTACGAATAGCTGCATCCCATTCACTAGTCATAATCGGAAAATTAAATGTCGCCGCAAATTGCGCATCAATTCTACCCTCTAGGTGACGGAGTTGCTTTGGACTCATATAAGCTTCGAGAATCATGTGTAGATTTTTGCCATCCGACTCATTGCGAAGCACATCAATCAACTCATTCGTATTACGAATCATTGGTTCGGTGAAACCACCACTGCGAAAACGCTCTAATTGATCGGCTGGATTAGCGTATTTTTCTTCACTATAATCCGCATTCCATTCCTCATCGGCGAATGACATGTCTTTTCCAGTGTGATTAATGACATCTACTCGAAAGCCATCCACGCCTTTCTTTAACCAAAATCGCTCGATGTTTTTGAATTCTTCACGCACGCGTGGATTATCCCAATTGACGTCCGGTTGCTCATGAGTAAATGTTGCCAGGTACCATTCGCCACGCTGATCATGCCAGCGCCATGCCGATCTTGGTGGCGTTGGGTCATTATCATCAAGCCATGGCATCTCACCACGATCTCGCGCCTTTCTATTTGGTATCGAGAATACACTCGGCCAATTATTTGGCGGGGTCGACTTACCGTCCTTACCCCTTCCACCTTTGTGCCAAATATAATAATCATCAAAATCCGGATCCCGCCTCACTGATTTTTCGAACCATTCATGTTGATCAGATGTATGGTTTGGAACTAAATCAGCAACAACCTTCATCCCCATTGCATGAGCACTATCAACAAGTTCTTCAAGATCATCCATTGTGCCTAGATCGGGATGAATAGCCTTGTGATCGCTAATATCGTACCCCCCATCAATCATTGGAGATTCATAGAATGGCGATGGCCATACAGATTTAGCCCCCAAATCTTTTAGATATTGCAGCTTCTCTGTGATGCCCCTTAGTGTGCCGTGACCTCGTTGAGGATTACGCTCTTTATCTTCATAAAAGCTTCGAATGTAGGTTTGATACATGCTCGACCAGCTACGGTGCGCCTCATTTCTTGCCATTGAATCATCTCCATTCGCTAGGTAGGTATGATTATACCATGTCTTTGTGTTATAATATAAAATGTAATGAAACTTGCTATGATGGTGCGCGCCTTTTTAGAAACGCCCGTGCCAGGAAATATCGCCTATTCTCCGGCGATTATCGCAAAAAGTATCGCTGAAGGTTTACAGCAAAAAGGCCATTCAGTAACTTTCTTTGGGCCCGAAGGTACCCAACTTAATGTTGACGCAGTTGAAACTTGCGGTCTTCACCCTGTAGCGAAAGATCAGGCAGAACTAGATGATTTCGTTTGTACTCCAGAACTTTTTTCGGACTATCGACCTGCCCTCTACGACGCGCACATGGTAAAGACAATGATGCAGCGTGCAGACAAGGGAGAGTTCGATGCGGTTCTCTTTCATCACTTTGAATCAGCAATGCCAATTGCGACACTATTTCCAAATGTTCCTGTCGTATATATCATGCATGACTTTATTGATGAAAACCGCAAACAACTTATTGAACTTCACAGCACGCCAAATCAACACTTTATCTCGATCTCAGATAGCCAACGGCGTGATGCACCCGATATTAACTATGCGGCAACCGTATACAACGGCATCGATACTGATATGTTTACGACCGACGACAAACCAGAAGATTATCTAATGGTTTCAGGACGTATCACACCAGACAAAGGCGTCAAAGAGGCTATACAAATCGCCATGCAATCAGACCGACGACTATTGATCTCTGGTTCGGTGACTAAGGCAGATCAATGGTATTTTGATGAACACGTCAAACCATTCCTCAGCAATAGAATATTATTCCTCGGCATGCTTGAACGTAAACAATTAGTAAAATACTACCAAAACGCAGCAGGCTTTTTGGCTCCAATTCAATGGCAGGAACCATTTGGTTTGACCATTGTCGAAGCAGGTGCCTGCGGGACACCAGTTGTTGCATTTAATCGTGGAGCTATCCCAGAAACAATCGATGATGGAAAAACAGGGTACATCGTCAACAACAGCGCTGAAATGATTTTGGCAATCGAAAAGCTAGACAAAATCAAACGAAAAGATTGTCGTGATCATATCGTCAAAAACTACTCACTTGACGCAATGATTACAGGATACGAGTCAGCGTTGCAAGACATTATTAGCAAGCGAACTGTGCAACAAAAACCAACATCACCGCTAAACAAAAAACGCCTTAGTCAAAAAATGCGGCGTATTTCCAAACGACTACTGAGTTCTTAGGTGTTATTGAAATTCACCCCCCAAGATAGCAGTTAGCTTTTTGATGAGGGGCGTTGCTTGATGTCTTCTTCGAGTAGTGCAGCGAGAATACCGTTTGTCCAGCCAAAACCATCCTGAAGTGCATATTCTCCGCCGCTGCCTAATTTGTCAGGATTTACCACATCATACTTTTCAACCATCTTGCCTTCACGTTCATACACATCCAGACATGTTTTTGTCCAACGCTCTTTTATCTTGTCCGCTAACTCATGGTAGCCATATTCCCGCAGCCCAAGAATTGCAATCCACTGCAACGGCGCCCATCCATTTGGCGAATCCCATTGTTGCCCTGTCTCGAGAAGAGTAGTCACCAAACCTCCCTTCTTGAGAAAATCCTTTTCTATACGGTTTGCCACAGCCTTTGCCTGATCGGGCGTTGCTATCTTTGTATACAAGGGAAATACACCAGCTAACGTCAACCGACCCGTCCGTTCACCTGTTCGAAAATCATAA
The DNA here is from genome assembly GCA_030429445.1 of bacterium. Taxonomy (GTDB): domain Bacteria; phylum Patescibacteriota; class Saccharimonadia; order Saccharimonadales; family Saccharimonadaceae; genus UBA2112. The sequence goes on from JAUIFG010000004.1 coordinate 54,307, forward strand.
TCAACAAAAAACTTTTCGCCTTCGTCCCACATGTATTTGATAATTGCGTTTGCACGCTTTTCGGCAAGACGCCTGAATTTTCGAGCGAGAAGTGGCTGAAACATCAACTGATAGGTCTCGGCAATTGTTAGCTCTAAATGGTAGAGTAGACAATTTAGATCTATCGGAACAATATCTGTTGTATGAATAGTGTTTATCTCTTTTGGATCCTTGAACCATCGACTGCTAAAGTCCCATCCGCTCTCGGCGCCAGCACGCAAATCCAAGAAAAGTTTTTCTGATATCTCAGCATCAGTCTGACCAGCAGTATCCCTATCCTCACGCAATGACTCTGGGCGCGGTGTTTTTTTGTTATCAAAATATCGATTCAACAGTGTCCCGTCCGACATACGTACAACCCGCCGAAGTGCAGACGCTTCATCCATCTTTTCGAGAGCCTTTTTTCCCTTCATCCAGAAACGATATTCACCCAGCATATAGGGCAAGTATTCGAGTAGCGTGAGTGATCGATTGCGATGTCGAGTAAGCAAACGTACCATGTGACTAAAGAAAGGCGGCTGACTACGAGACAATAAATACGTCCTGTTGCCATTTGGAATAAAACCGAACTTCCTAATCATATAGGTACAGTTCTTTACCATATCCTCTACTCTGTCCCACTGGTTATCATTCGCCAAACCAATCATGATAAAGTAACTATCCCAATAGTACTGCTCGACAAACCGTCCACCAGGCACGACATAAGGATACGGGATTGCAATCAAAGATCCACGGTCGCGACGATTTTTACGTTCCAATACTGACCAAAGTTCACGAATATGCTGGCGTGGTGAATGTTTTTTGTTACTCTTGTATTTCGGCGCTTCGTGTTCAAATGCATAGAAATGTCGTCCAACAAACTCGTGTAGATCAAAATTTGGATCTTCACGTTCTATCAGATATTCTCTTCTTATCTGTTTTAATCTCTTTTTGGGAATCAAATCTGTAAAGGTTTTGCCATCGCCATACACTTGATGTTGCTGAACTACGTCGAATAGTTCACCTAGATCTTCCTCGGGACTCGCCTTTGTTAACATTAACGCGCCCGCCGTATTGACGAGCGCTGACTTGAGTGCATCCTCTGATGCTGGTCCAATATCGCTAAACTTTGTTATCTTTGACATACAACTTCCTATATTTATTATAGGGGTTATGCTTGCTCTATACAACTAAAATTAAAAACTCCGCATCTCGGCGGAGGTTTTTATTGCTTTGCAGCACGCTTGCGAAGATTTGGATCGGTATAGCGTTTGCGAAGACGGAGTGATTTTGGCGTAACTTCGAGCAGTTCATCGTCTTCGATGAAATCAATCGTCTGCTCGAGACTCAGCTCTGTAAATGGCGTCAGCTGTATCGTGCCATCACTCGAAGATGTGCGCATATTGGTCAGTTGTTTGCCTCGGCAAACATTCACATCAAGGTCACCGCTACGATTATAAACACCGACGATCATACCCTGATACACAGTAGTGCCCGGTCCAACGAACATTTCACCGCGTGCCGATGCAAGATCAAGTGCATAGGCTGTCGTTTCGCCCGCTTCGGTTGCGACCAGTGCTCCATTACGAAGTTGTTGAAGTTTTGGACCAACAGATTGATAACCATGAGGCAAACTATTCATGATAATCGTACCCTTAGTTGCGGTCAGTAATACATTACGAAGACCGATAAGAGCTCGTGTTGGCAAAATATATGTCGCACGTGTTGTACCGCTATTTGTTTGTTCTTGCTTTGTCAGTGCTGCACGACGCGCACCAAGTTCTTGACTGACAGCACCCAAAAACTCTGGTGGCACTTCAATCAAGAGCTCCTCAATTGGCTCTTTGGTTTCGCCATCTTCTTCAATCATAACAACCTGCGGACGACCCACTTCAAATTCGAAACCTTCACGACGAAGTGTCTCGATGAGTACTGACAGATGCAATTCACCTCGCCCACTCACAACAAAACCAATGCCATCCTCACGAACTTGCAGTGCAACATTCGTTTCAATTTCTTGTTTTAGACGATCACCGATTTGTCGACTGGTTGTAAACTCACCTTCTCGACCCTTCATTGGACTGGTATTTGGACCCATGTACATGCTGAGTGTTGGTGCTTCAACTTCCAAAACCGGCAAAGCCTCGGGATTTTCACGATCAGCAATTGTCTCGCCAATGTGCGCTTCACTGATTCCGGTCACCGCAACAATGTCACCAGCACTTGCGCTGGTAATTTCTTCCCGGACAAGCCCACGATAACCAAATAGCTTGTCAACTTGCGATGCAACCTGCTTGCCATCTCGCTTGACTAGGGTAACTAGTTGTCGGGCCTTTAATGAGCCTCTCGTTATACGGCCAATCGCATACTTGCCCAAAAATGAATCATACTGCAGTGATGTTACAAGCAACTGCAGCGTTCCCTCTGTGTCAACATTTGGTGCCGGAATATCACTAATAATTGCGTCAAAGACTGTCGTGAGATCGGCATGCTCAGATGTATTATCTGGCATAGATTTCCAGGCCTTACCCTCACGAGCAATCGCGTAGTACACAGGATAGTGCAGTTGAGAATCATCAACTGCCAATTCCAGGAACAAATCAGCAACCTCGTCTTCAACCTCTGCGATGCGTCGTGATGGTTTATCTATTTTGTTAATCACAACAACTGGTTTGAGTCCGAGCTCGAGTGCTTTTGACAGCACAAACTTTGTCTGTGGCATCGGACCTTCCTGCGCATCAACAACCAACAATACACCATCAGCCATATTCAAGGTTCTTTCAACCTCACCAGAAAAATCAGCATGACCCGGTGTATCAATGATATTGATTTTGTAATCGCCATGGTAAATAGATGTTTGTTTCGCAGTAATTGTAATTCCGCGTTCATGCTCTTGGTCGCCGCTGTCCATGATCAACGATTGTGACATTTCAGCCTGATTCTTGCGAAATGTATTTGACTGTTTCAAGAGCCCGTCAAGAAGCGTCGTTTTCCCATGATCGACGTGAGCGATAATTGCGATATTGCGTATGAATTTTGGCTCTTTCATAAAAATATGCCCCGCCAGGGCCTTATCTCTTCATTATAACATATCTAGCTTAATTTTGCAATCTATTGTATAATCGTCAAAGTTACACCTCTGATGTGCGCGCGTGCTGAAATTGGTAGACAGGCTAGCTTGAGGGGCTAGTGTCCTTCGGGACGTGGAGGTTCAAGTCCTC
>JAUIFG010000005.1 GCA_030429445.1 bacterium
CTGCTCGTGCAATAAATGCAACCACGATACCGATAATAGCGAGTGAGTCGGCAAAGACAATTGCGGTAATCATCAACGTTCGAATCTCACCAAGTTTTTCTGGGTTACGACCAAACGCACCTAGTGCTCCACCACCAATGACACCAATACCAACTGCTGCACCAAGGGCAGGTAGGGCATATGCCAATACGAATGCTAATTGTTCCATATATTTTTACTCCTTTTGATTTATTAACAATATTATAACATCATTCCATCTGTACTGCAGGCTTGCCAGTATGGGTAGGGGAATGATCGGTAATGTTTGGCTGGGCCTCGTCGTGCGAGCCATGACTCTCGACTGCCAGTGAGGTGAAAATAACTGTCAAAATAAAGAACACGTATGCCTGAACAAAGCCGATAAACAATTCGAAAATCAGAAAGAATGGCAACGCGACGACCGAAAAATAACTGGTCATAACAGCGATAACAACCAGCAAAATTTCACCAGCAAAACAGTTACCGAACATTCGGACGGATAGCGCGGCATAGCGCGAAAATTCACCAATAAACTCCAGCGCCCCCTCAAAAGCACCAATTGGATCCTTAATAGGGTTACGAATGTACCGCTTTAGATTACCAATAGGACCATGCGCCTGCAGTGCAAAATACTGCACCGTAATCAATACAATAATTGCGACAGCAAATGTAAAATTCAAATCTGCCGTAATGGCACGCAGTACTGGAACGTCATTATAAAATACCGAGTCGAGGCCTGGAAGAACGCTCATCCAATAGCCAAACAACATGACAAAAAAGATTGTTAATGCCAAAGGCGCAACACGACGTGCTAACTTTTTATCCGGAATCACACTATCAACCTGTCCCAGCATTCCTTCGAATGTCCATTGCACCAAACCAATAAAACGATTGTACTTATGATTTTTGATCATATAAACCACGTATGAAAACATGCCGAGCATCACCAGAACGCTTATCATACCAGTCATCAAAGAATTCGTTACAGCAAAATCACCAACATGAAACAAGGCCTGTGAAGCAACGTGGATTTCGAATCCGGCAGATGAAGCAAAATTACTTAGCACAATTAATCATTTCCTTTCTTGTACTGTTGGCGGACGAGCAGGGCAGTGATAGCAATACCTACAGTTAGCCCACTCATCGCGTAGATAGGTTCGGTACTATACACACTGTCCGCCCAAAGACCCAGACCCGCGCCACCAAGCGTGGGAACAAACATGCGCCACGTTGTATCAACCGCTATCGTAAACAATAAAACAACCGTCGACTTAGCTGGCTTTTCCGACGGTTGAGGCTTTTTTTCGCTGTTTTTCACTGCGTCAGCACTCATTACTTGCTTACTCTAACAGAGAGAGTGACTGATGGCAAGAGTGAACAAGGACATCAATGTAACACCCCCATTCAATGCGCTATTGACTAAATAAATCTAAAATTGTATGATAATCGTGCCTGTTGAGAGCTAGCGCTGGGATACAGTACTCCAGCCAAAGCTTCGCAGATGAAGTTTTACATACTACTACAGACGCAGGAGACACTGTGAGCTACCGCAAGACACGTCTCGAAAGAGCCCACCACTTGGCGCATGAGTTTGCGCGAAAACAAATGGATGCCAAGGTGACACCTGATCTTGTCAAAATACACAAGTGTTTCAAGCACGATCAGCACGGTACCCGTAAAATCGATGAGAAGTTGTCAGGATGGGTTTTTACCAAATCTGGCAAGGTACCGTTCGTGGCGCTAGAAAATGGCGACATTCTATACGGTGTGGTGCCAAAATTCTCGACCAGCCTTTTTCCACACAGAAAACATGACCTCCTTGATAGTTATCACTGGGTACATTACGCTGCCGAGAATAATCATTGTAATCACGCCTCTCTCAGCATGGACCCGGACCTGGTCAGCACCGTCATCCAAGCTCTTTCGCACGCCTGAGTAGTACCATCAAAACAGACCCTCATCGTTTCACTAACGATGAGGGTTTTAATATAAGATACAATTACTTTATGCCTCGAAGAAACAGACCCATCAAGCACACTCCGTACCAACCACCCGAAAACGAGCAAGCAAAAATGCGTTATCCCACAAAACGTGCCGCAGAGCAGGCGGCTGAAATAAGAATGCTACAGACCCCAAACTTAGAGCTTACCGTGTATCAAGGTACCAACGGTGGATGGTACCTAACCTCTCGAGAGAATTGACTTGATCATTTAAAATGTCTACTATTCTTAAATGAAGCATAAGCGACGCGTTGATGCATTTCTGGACAATACTCAAACGTCCGAACACTATTACCTCGCCGCCGACTCTTTCAATGCAATAACCAGGGATGTTCCAGGAATATTCACTGCGCTTCTATTTCGTAGACGAGCTAATCGTTTACTCGACTCGAGACACACTGATGACATACAAGCAGTTCGTGAAATTAACAGAGCATTTCAATACAACGACCTGGGCTACTTGGCGGCCGTGCAAGCCTCTAGCGATATGTTCAACGATCCAATCATGGATAACTCAGAAACGCCAGGTATAATCCAGTGGCTCGCAAAATCATCACGTCATGACATGTCAACATTTTGCAAATGGAACATTGAACGAACGCACGATTTACAATCTGCCATCGACCGTGACAAACCTGAAATTATCAATGGAGTCATGGAGCGAACGCAAACGCTGACCAACATCGGATTGTTTCCCTCGTTTGCGCCAAGAATTATGGAAAACGCCACTGAAAGATATAATCTCGTAGCAATGGATACCTTTTTGAGCGCCGGATACAACCGAATAGGCTTTTGCACGGACCGCGAAATTGTTATGGCCAACATGTACAACGATAGATTGAGCCTAGCCGGAGAATCAACCGAACTCAACAGAATTTCATTTCACGAATACTTGCACGGAGCAGGAAGCGATCGCGGATTTTTTGGCGGTATATATACGCCAATGGAACCTCTCCGACCAATAGAGGAGGCCTTTGTTGAACATGCGACAGTAGTGGCATTAACAGACGCTCCTCAACAACCAAGTCTTATAGACCCAGAGGAACGTGCTGATATTCTGAAAAATAAAGGTGGATACTGGAAGGAGCGTACGCTCCTCAATGCAATTATAAAAAACACCGGCATTAGTGTTGAGCAAATGGGCGAAGCATACTTTACCCCTATGCATACAGAGCGTGGCGATAGAATACGAGCTGATATAGAGTACAAGATCGGCAAATTTTTTCTATCAGATGAAAGGTTCTTTAATTTTATAGAAAAATATGAACAGTCAAAACGCACAGGGAGAGATGATCTTATTTTGAATACTCTCGAAACACTACAATCCGATTCGAACACAATGCCAGAAGAAATCTAGCCATAGACCACTCGGCTAACGCACAAGACTCTTGTTATACTTATAATTAATATCATTTGTGTTCACTGTGCAATTTGATATACTAAGTATAGTAAATAGGAGACGGTTATGAGCGACACAACGCCAAAAATTACAATCTATAGCACCACCTGGTGTGCATTCTGCCACACCGAGGCGCAGTGGCTTGATCATTTGGGTATTCCATACGTCAAAAAGGATATCGAGCAAGACCCCGAGGCATACGAAGAGTTGATGAAAAAAGCTGATGGTAACTACCAGGGTGTCCCCGTTACAGATGTCGCCGGAACAATGGTGCTCGGCTTTGATAGGCCAAAACTACTCGAAGCAATCAAAGCGAATAACTTAAACCCCTCTGATTCAAAAGATTAACAGTAATACTAAAACTAGCCTTTATGGTTATTTATTTCGGCATCGAGGGTAATGGCAAGATGACAGCTTCTCGTCCCGCCGTAGGGTAGTCACCGGTAGTGCAAGCGGTGCAAACACCTCCCGATTGCACACCTTTCTTACCACCAAGCACCGGAGTCAATTCGATAGCCTCCCATAGCTCTTCGTTCGTAATAAAGCGAAGTGTTGTTGCACCAAAATACTTTCGCATCTGCTCGATATTTTTCTTGCGTGCTAGTAATTCAGACGGGATACCGGTATCAATCCCATAAAAACAGGGGTGAGCGTGAGGTGGATACGCGATACGCATGTGGATGCTCCGCGGGTCACCTTTCCATAACTCTTGGATATATATTTGTCCACTCGTACCTCTTACGACCGAATCATCAATCACGACTAAATCTTCGCCCTTTATTGCAGAGTAATCGATATTAAGTTTGAGTTTGACCGCAGCAGCTCTAAGGGCTTGTTTTGCCAAAATAAATGATCGCCCAACGTAAGGATTCTTCGTAACAACACGCTCATACGGTATACCTGTTGCATTCGAATAACCCATGGCGGTATCAATACCAGAATCCGGAATTCCAATAACCATACTCGCTACAAAATCCGGGTCCTCTCCGCGTGCCAAAATTTCACCCATTCTTTTGCGAACCTGACGAACACTTCGTCCATGTAGGCTTGAATCTGGACGAGAAAAATAAGCAAATTCCATAGAACAAGTCTTTGTTTCCTCTACGTTATATATATTTTCGGTATATGCATCACCGCCATCAAGAGGTACGGTCACTAACGTACCGGGTGGAACTTCGGTAGCGGTTCTAGTGTCACAAAAAGGACCAAGCGCACTGTCCTCAGAAACAAAATAATGGTGGTTGTCTTTTTGCGCCTGAAATAGCGGACGAAATCCCCACGGATCCCGAGCCGCAATAAGTGATTTTCCGTCAGATGCAACAAGACTATACGCACCATTGAGACCGCGCAAAGTAGCAAGGAGACTTGTTCGAAAATCCTCACCATTACGCAACATTCGCTGATCGATGAGTTCAACAAGATACTCAGTGTCAGTTAACTTGTGTTGATTTTCAAGTTCTTTGATATGCCCGTTAAGTGCCAGTGTAAACATCGAGTTTTTTCCACCAAGCGGATGAGCTTGACGAGCGCTCTCTGCCGCATCTCCACTTTTTTTACCAGTTCCATATCTCGTATGAGCCAATGCAACTTTGCCGCGAGGAAAACTTTCCGCGTAACGACCTCCGGCAAACACATCCATGATAAGACCCTTGTCTTTACTGGTGATAAATTTTTTCTCGAAAGAGTCGTATACAGATATGCCCGCGCCATCCTCGCCACGATGTTGCAAGCCCAGTATGCCTTGGTATGCCACAGGACCCAACACCATGTCATGTTCTCGTTCTGGTAAAAAACCCGTGTACGCAACGGCGAAGACCCCACACTCCTCTCGTGGTATATCTTCAATTTCGAATCGAGGCTGATGTTCAGCGGTCATTTATTGCTATAGTAACATAACCATCGTAAGTGTAAAAAAGCGAGAATTTCAGTGCTAGTGAAGTTCGGGTATACTTGTACTGATGACGAAAAAAACAGTTATTCTTCCATCAAACAATCCCATAGCGTATTGGTCACATCACGATGATAAGCGTCCCGTGCTTATTCTCGTCCATGGTTTTACAGGATCGCATGAAGGCTTTCAATATCTCGTACCTCTACTATCAAACTTTCGATTAATCATTCCTGACTTGCCTGGATTTGGCGTCAGTCCCTTGCCTCACGAAAAGCTAACGTTACGCGAGTTGGGATCACTTTTGGTTGATTTCGTACAAGCACTCGATCTCGACGATAAGCCACACCTCGTTGGACACTCTATGGGTTCACTGGTTGTATCCGAAGCAATGAGACAGCACCCAAAGCTTTTTGCCAAAAAAAATATTCTCATCAGCCCCGTTCCATCACCGGTTGGGATTCTTGACGCACGCAAAATTGGTGTACTTTTAAGTAAACTGTACTATTCCGCCAGCCACCGCCTACCATTCGTTGGACCATATATTGCGACGAGTAAAAAGTTAACTCGTCTCAGCACTCGGCTCATTATGACGACCAAGGATAAGTTAATGAAACAAACGATTTACGGTCATCATTTTAATAATCTCAAATTTATCAGCAGTATCGGATGGTATAGGCGACTACACAAAGAGGTAAACAAAACCGGCATTAGTCGTTACCGCCACGCCTTAGAACAATTTGATATCCTCATCATCAATGGCGATCGCGATTCTGTCACGCCACCGAGAAAACAAAAGAAAACGTCGAAAAAAATAAACGCAAAACTTGTCATAATCCCAAAAGTAGGGCATTTATCACATTACGAAAAGCCAACCGAGCTTGCTACTGCGATTTCTGAGTTTCTTCAATAACTTGTTCGTATAGTTTTTCAAACTTTGGAATTACTACGCGCACATCGTGGCGTTTTGCAATTTTGATGCTGCGCTTTGCATAAGTCTCACGCTTTTTGGGATTATCGATTAAATCAACGAGGGCTTTTGCCATAGCATCGACATCATCAACTGGAACAAGATAACCATTCTTACCAGTGAGACACAGTTCACCCAAGGCACCCGCATCAACAGCCACAACAGGCTTTCCACTTGCCATAGCCTCGAGCATCGCCAGACACTGTAGTTCAGTTGGTGAAGGCATGACATAGACATCACCAATCCGATGCAACTGGACTAAGTCATCATCCGAAACAAGACCCGTGAATGTAATATGGTCATTAAGTTTCAAGGTGTCTATCAATTCATCAAGTTTACCCCGAGCATTACCACTCCCGACGATCACTGCATGAAACTCTTTGCCTGACCATCGCAATAGTTCAAGTGCCTGGATGAGGATGTGTATGTGCTTTTCTTCATCAACACGACCAATATAGGTAATGAGCGTTTTGTTTCGCGGAATATTGAACTTTTTGAATAGTTCACTCTTTGATTTGCCTGGTTTGAAGCGATCAAGATTAATTCCGTTACTAATAGCTAGTGCCGGCGCTTCGATACGATCAGTATTAAATAATCCGATTGCCGATTCTGTTGGCATAACAATGCGCCGAGCTCCACGATAGAGAAGAGCACCGTATTCTGTCAAAATATAGCTGAAAGGTCGCGATACGGGTGCAAGAATTTTTATATTCTTAACCATGTTATCGGGCATAACATGGTTAGTTGCCACGACAGGGATACCCCTATGGACTGCGGCCCGCAACATGCCTATACCCGTTGTCAATTGGGTGTGGACATGAACCACGTCCGGCTGAAATTCATCCAAAATACGTCGCATCTCTCGATCATACGTAACGGACACTCGCAAATTTTTTCGAAAAGCCAAACCAAAAGAACGAATCCGAGTAATCTCATAGTTTTCGTCGATTTCCTTATAGCCTCGTCCCGTCTGTGATGGAGCAACCACCATAACAGTGTGCCCATTAGTAGCAAGCCCCTGAGCAAGCGTCCGCGCCGCTGTAGCGACACCGCTCTTCATTGGCCAGTGTTGATCATTGGCGATCAAAATACGCATTGATACTCATTGTAACATGCTAGAATAGGACAAATGGGCAACTATAATCCGTTCGTCAAAGCCATCTTTTACTCAATTGTTTTGTTTGCTGTTATCCATCTTGCATTTAGTTTTTTCTACGGCATGATCCACGGCGATACCGAAATCACCAACATGTTTCACATTCTTGGGCTAGATCTCGCATGGCCGAATCTTGGTACCGGTAAAGTTAACAGCTTTCTTGGTGTTGTCATGACCGTTGGTGTTTGGGCTATTATTGGCTACACTCTACATTGGCGCGACAAACGAGCGGACAAACTCCGCAAAGCCTCAAAAAAACATCCAAAGGAAAAATAATGCGGTTATTTTTTGATGCTCGTTACATCCGCACGGATTTTCATGACGGTATTAGTCGCTATACGACCGAACTCGGAAACGCACTTGCACGCCTAACTCCTGTTACATTCATTCTTTCTGATAGAGCACAGCTTAAACACCTGCCTAGCGGCGCTGAACATATCATCATCCACGCTATCACATCCATCAAAGAACCTTTCACAAGCCTTGTTCTGAACAAATACAAACCAGATGTTGTTATATCACCGCTACAAACCATGGGGTCGCTCGGCAGGCGCTTCAAGCTTGTATTAACCCTGCACGACTTAATCTATTACAAGCATCGTACGCCACCACCGCAATACTCACGCGCGTTGCGCCTTGGTTGGCGCCTCTACCATTCATCCTATATTCCTGGGAGGCTCATACTCAATAACGCGGATCTCATCGTAACCGTTAGTGAAACCAGTAAGCAAGAAATCCTCGATGCTAACCTCACGAAACGACCAATTATTGTCGTTTCGAATGCTGCACGTGATTTATCACACTTCTTGGAGAAAACGTCACAGGTTATAAGCAAACCGAAGAATTTGATATATATGGGGTCGTTTATACCATACAAGAACGTCGAGACTCTCATTAAAGCCATGGGGTTTTTGCCGGGACGAACGTTACACCTCTTGAGCCGTATCAACCCTGAACGAAAGACCCAACTACAAAAATTAATCCCAAAACATGCCAATGTTGTATTCCATGGTGGTGTCAGCGACAAAGAGTATGCGAATTTACTAGCCAACGATGCTGTAATGGTAAGTGCCAGCAAGGCAGAGGGCTACGGCTTACCGCTTGCCGAAGCATTAGTGATGGGCGTGCCCGCCGTCGTGAGTGACCTTGATATCTTTCGGGAAGTAGGAGGTGATGGTGCGTTATTTACAAATCCAGACGACCCCAAAAGTTTTGCAGAACACATCTCAAAACTAGATGATAAAAAACTTCGAGATGAATTGATAGAAAAAGGCAGGCAACACATCAAAAAATTCGACTGGAATTCTTCGGCGAAAAATCTTCTCGATAGCATTGAAAGACTATAGGTCATATAAAGTAAACCCCCGGCCTTTGCCGGGGGTATAGCACCTTTCGCTAAGAACACCAACTGTTGAAATGCTCACCCTGGAGTAGCTGTATAAATTCCCAGCTATTCTGATGGAATCCGCTGTGTGTTGCAGCAACATCCAAGAGAGTAAGGTTAATCCAACCTTGCCAATCTTTAGCGGCACACGACCTGACCGCTCTATTGTGCAGTAGGCACCGGATATAAGTTGTCCAAATATCCTCGTGCGATTCACATGCGCGAGCCAACGTGCCATTACGCGCCACATGAATCATCCAGTAAATCTCTTGTGCCCAAAGTGAGATCGGAAAGCCAGACAATCTCTGCACCGTTGATCGTTCAAACTGCCACAAATAATTGTCGCGGCTAGTTGGCATGTCGGGGGGAATTGAAACGTGACTCCTTGGTGGCATAAAAACCGGAGCAGTAATCCACGAAGGCAACGCCGATAATGCGCCCACCACTCGACGATTACCAAGCAAAAATGCCCTGTAGTCAACTAGACTTTGCAGACCACTCGGAGCATCAACAATGATCGCTTCAAGCAATGCCGGATCATGTTCTTTTCGTAACTCTCTCATCAAGAATGGCGTCATCACTCCACCCATTGATGTGCCAAAGACTCGAATCGGCTGACCAACATGATCACGAAGGTCTACCACGGCCTGATTAATGACCGAAAGAGGACGAAATTGTCGACCACGTGCATTATAGGCCCGCACTTCGCCAGGCAAGCAGTGTGCGATTGGTGCAAACTGACTAAAGCCATGACTCTGCATACCAGCCAAGCACACTGTCACGCCAGGACCACCAAGGCTCCTGTGCGTTCGTGAAAATACGTGTTTTTCAACTCCGTTCGCGAATGTACTCACATCCATCACTTCCTTTAAGGTACGATCGAAAGATGGGATAGCAAAATGCTACTAGCGCTATTATGGTATATTTATATCAATTTTTCAAATAATTTCACGACTGGTTGGACCATCTGATCTTTTGTCATATCAGCTGACGTATCGATAACTATCATTTCACGACCAGAACCACGAGGCTCATAGTCAAGGTCGGGCAGGGCAAACGACAGTGCATTTTTTGGTAACACAATAGGGTGAACAGCACGCTCGGCATCTGAACGATTGCGCTCGACAATTTGTATCGCCATTTTATCTATTTCATCTTTTTGTTCATTAGATAATTGTTCGTAATCCTTGTTACTATAGCCAAGCGTCCGTCGTGCTCCTGTTTGTGGATTGCAAAGGAAATAGAAGCCCATCCTATACTCACAAAGCTCTTCCTCTTCAAGCGTGGAACCAACCTCCTCTAGCGCACGCCCATCTATCAAAACAACCTCACAACCCTCATTGATAGCGTCATTCAACCATTTACGTAATAAATTATCCTTGAATTCTTGGGCAAGCGGTCGTGCACCAACCTTTGCGCTATTAACACCGACCTGAGGTGTATACAGCAATGCATCACGTTCAGCATGCTTCATGTGATAAACCTCTTTCACGAGAATCTTTGCTTCTTGCAACATCTGCTCATCAGACAAAAACAGATCAATAGCATCAGGAGAATCAACATCTACACCATGCTTTATTACGGACACGACCAAAACGCGGAACACTTGTCCCGCGTCGATGAGCATCGTATTGATACTTCGTAATTGAAGCGATCGCTTGACCGCATGCACCACCGTGCCTTTTCCGCTACGCGCTTGTCCATCGAAGGTGAACAATGCTGGTAAGGTATGTACAGACATTCCAAAAGACTATATCAGATTTAGAACTCATCTCAAAACCACTCCTGTTACAATAGAGTGGATGAGTCCCGCAAAGAAAAAATCAATCAAAAAACCATCCGCCATCGTCAACCGTCGAGCACGGTTTGATTATGCATTGGATGATGAGCTCATTGTTGGACTCAGCCTTACAGGCCCAGAAGTCCGCGCTGCACGCGATGGGCACATTCAGCTGAAAGGTTCGTTTGTGACCATTCGAAACAATGAACTATGGCTCAATAATGCCAGCTTTAGCTTGAAACTCAATGAAAAAGGTAAGTCTGATGCCCGTACAATTGATACCGAACCACGCAAATTATTGGCACATCGCAGACAAATTGACGCACTCGCTATCCGCAAAAAAGAAGGCCGATCCATCGTACCGACAAAATTACTAACAGCCGGCAGATTCATCAAGCTAGTCATCGCAACAGGTAAGGGTAAAAAGAATTACGACAAACGCGAAACCCTCAAGCGTCGCGACCAAGAACGTGAATCACAACAAGCGATCAAACAATACAAATGAAATAGGGCTCAACCATTGGTTGAGCCCTGTTCCCAAAAAGTACAACAGCTAATCTTCGGTCTGAAGGCGTGGTGCCCTAAACGGCCTTCGGCCAAAGAATGTGCGATCCGCCAAATTATTGACCACAATAACCTCACGTGGCCAAATAACTACCTGCATACTCGCATCAGGGAAGTGGATGCAGCCAATTCTTTGGCTAGGAAATGGATTGTGCGGATCTTGGTACAGAACCAGTTCGGACTGTGCCGGAATCTCAACCATCCGATCTTTTGCACCAAGTAATCTGAAGGGGCTACCTATAAAATCTAGGTAATTTATTCCTCGATTCAAGACCTCACGGTAGCGACAACCCTCCGTCATGAGCTCCAAAAACCTCTTTACAGAGACCGTCCTGAGAGCGCCGACCTGAGTCGGTTCAGCTGTTTGCATTAGGTACTTCTCCTACGATAGGGGATGGAAACATGTTTACTATAGCATATAAATTAAAATTAATCAATATCACTACGCCGACCTCTATAGACTTTTTTTACTTTTATGCTATAATAAACTTACCCAAATCGAGAAGGAGAGTATCGTGCCTATTCGTAAGTTTATCGGTCTAGGACTGATGCTGACGGGTTTTACGGTGGCGCTGATCGGCATTGGCTTGTACAGACTTGCTAATTGGGAGCTCGTTGACGGAACCATTTGTAGCATGGCTGGAATTGGACTTTTGATTATAGGAGTGGTAGTTTCCGCAAAAGAAACACTACCCAGAATTTCAGACAACAAATAATAAAACTTCAATGAGGTACCCCCGCACACATACGTCGCGGGGGTTTTACTTTGTGCATGTTAAAATTGATAACAATGAATATCTATTCTTGGAACGTCAACGGAATCCGCGCCGTCATCAATAAAGGTGCTTTTACTGAATTTATGTCCGCCCATCAACCGGATATTCTTTGTATTCAGGAGATAAAAGCTCGAAAAGAACAGGTTGATATACATCTTGATAACTATCATCAATACTGGACAAGCGCCACAAAAGCGGGGTACAGCGGGACAGCTATTCTCAGTAAAGTACCTGCAATTCAGGTGTTATCAAACATCCCGCCCAACATAGCATCACAGTTTGAACTCAGTGACAACTACGGTGATACCAATAGTGAAGGCCGTGTAACCGCTGCTGAGTTTGAGAATTTTTGGGTCGTCAGCGTATATACACCGAATAGTAAAGGCAAGCTGGAACGACTCGATTTACGAACCAAACAGTGGGACAAGGCCTTTTTGGCATACATGAAGGATTTGGAAAAAACAAAACCCGTTATCTTTTGCGGAGATCTAAACGTCGCACACAAAGAAATTGACTTGGCTCGACCAGATGACAACCACAAATCACATGGATTCACTGATGAAGAGCGTGCTGGATTTGATACAATTATCAGCACTGGTTTCCTAGATACTTTCCGACTGTTCAACGATAAAGGCGAAAACTACACGTGGTGGACCGCATGGTCAAATGCCCGTGCTCGTAATGTAGGCTGGCGTATCGACTACGTTATCGCATCACAATCGCTACAAAAATCTATCGTATCGGCATCCATACACCCTAACCAAATGGGATCAGATCATTGCCCAGTCAGCATTGAGATAAAATAACGATAAAACTCCTGCCCGTCTAGTATTTTATTCCTTTATTTTGTTATACTGCCAGACATATGGAGAAAGAAGCGTCTCAGCAACGACTAAACCAACTGGTAGCCAATGCCGACAACTATGAATGTCGAGACAAGGATCGTAATCATGAAAAACGAGTCATCGCTCTACTAGGCCCTTCAGCTGTTGGTAAATCAACAATCATACGCGAGTGCCTAGAGCGAGCAAAAGATCATGACATCACGTCAATTGACGAAGTCGGAACAAGCACAACGAGACCCCGCCGATCCAGCGACCCTGACAACTATCACACTGATATTCCTCATGAGGAAATGATTGAAATGATCGAACAGGGTAAATTGATCAATTGGTCATCACACCCGTCTGGTCATATTTATGGCACATTACCACGTGACTTCACTTCTAAATACAACCTCATGGCATGCCTACCAGATAGCGTACCCATGCTCAAGCGTGCAGGTTTTGCGGTCATACACTCAGCCTACATCGTCACGACTGCCGAAAGATGGGAAGACCAACTAGAAACAAGGATGTACACACCCGAAACGTTGCATCTACCAGAGAACCAGCGACAATATCGACCAGATTTTTCGGATCGGATGGAAGAAGCAATAGCATCTTTGCATACTATCATCAGACGATACTCTACCGATTATCAATACATCATAAACGAACCAACCGAAAAAGGATTGGCTTGGTCAGCAGATCAAATATTAAAAACAAGTAAACTTGATAAAGTAGGGTACAGCAGTGCTGAAACACACCCTCGCTTCAACCAATATGCCCGCGATATGTGGAGTCGAGCGATCGATCTTGCCTGGGAGTCAAAGCCCTCTCAACAATAGATACCGTGCGACCTCGCATCTTTTTGAAAAGCAGTATACTACATAGATATGGAACCTCTTAATTACTGGCAAAAGCAGATACCTGGCAAGCCCCTCTTTCCTGATATCGAGTGGAATAAGCCCGAAGGGCGCATGCATGCAGGTAGATTAGGAATTATTGGTGGCAACAAACTCGGCTTTGCATCAGTCGGCGATGCCTACATAACAGCAAATGATACCGGGATAGGATATGTGCGTGCGCTACTGCCGGATGTTTTGAAAAAATCCGTTCCCAACACTATCACGGATATTGTGTATGCACCTAGTAATCCATCGGGGGGATTAAATCGTGATGCCCTGAACGAAATGAAAGCACTTGGTGCATGGAGCGAGGGTATTTTATTAATTGGTGATGTCGGACGCAATAGCGAAACGGCCATCTTATATGAAAATTTTGTTCGTAGCTATGACGGACCACTCACTATTACTCGAGATGCCATCGACCTTTTTCTCAATTCCACCGAAACAATTGTCGAACGTAACAACACACTGCTGGTTGTGTCATTTGCGCAATTACAAAAAATCTTTACCCGCGTCTACTACCCAAAGGTTTTGACATTTAGTATGCAGTTGCAGCAATTGATTGAAGCACTCCACAAATTTACCATAACGTACCCCGTTTCTATCGCGACACTACACCAAGACCGGCTAATTGTCGCTTCGAGCGGTGACGTCACAACAACAGAGTGGCAAAACCCCATGGCTATCTGGAAGGGTACTGTCGCAACCCGCGCAGCAGCTTATTGGCTGTGGAATCAAAAAAAGCCGCTGCAAGCAACAACGACTAGTTTGATATCATAAAATTTACTAACTGGTACCGCGAGCCGGACTTGAACCGGCACGAACTAATGTTCACCAGATTTTGAGTCTAGCGCGTCTACCAATTCCGCCATCGCGGCACTAGTTAGTAAATTTTAATTTGCGAAACAAATTGCTTATCAATTATTATGCTCGCTCGTAAACCCCATATATTGTATACTAATATCTGTAAGGAAGCTACCTCGTGCAGCCAAAAAAAGACACGTCCAACCAACATGATGACAAACGAGACGCCGCAACCGATCTAGTACGCGGCCAATTAGATGCGCTTTACAATAAGCCCACGGCCAATGATGCCCCCAAAGACGAACATAATACTGCAAAACAAACTCAGGATGAACAAGTAACTCGCTATCATGCCGAGTGGCAAGATTACTACCAAAAATACTATGAACAATACTACGTAGGACACCTACACCAAGCAATCGAAGATGCCGAAAAGGGCAAGCTTTCAGCCGAGGAGTTACGTCAAAAAGAACTCACTAACCTACGAGAAAAAATTACCGCTCGAGCCAAAACATCCGCCAAACGTGCCCGTCGTAGCCGACACTTCATTCCGGTTATCAGTGGATTTTCTGTCGCATTGATTGTCGCATTCCTGCAATACAACCAAATCCTTGTTTCGAACGTTCTCGCCTACGTCAGCCCTGGTGCAATCGATCCGCAAAATATCATTGTCGACCCTTCGGCTAATGTTCGAGTTGGACCTGAACCAAAACTCATTATTCCAAAGATTAATGTCGATGTTCCAGTTGTATACGGGGTAGGGTATGATCAAAAATCTCAGCTAAACGCCATGAAAAAGGGAGTCGCACACTTCTCAATTCCTGGCGCGAACAGTATACCGGGACAAATCGGAAATACAGTGATATCCGGCCACTCCAGCAATGATCTTTTTGACCCAGGTGATTATAAATTCATCTTTGCACAACTGAACAAAATGAAAAAAGGCGATAGCATTTACGTTAATTACAAATCGACTCGCTACACATACACAATCACGAAAAAGGAAGTGGTGTTACCATCCCAAGTCGATAAGTTAACATACAGCACCAAAAAGCCCATCCTGACGCTTATTACTTGCACACCCCTTGGAACAGCAGAGAAACGACTACTCGTCACCGCGGAACAAGTAGCCCCAGATCCAGCCAAAGCAAAGCCAGCAAATACGTCAACGGGCAGTGACGACGCTGTCCTCACTGGCGACAGCCCAACCCTTCTAGAGCAATTATTCGGCGCGCGTTAGAGTCTAGTCAATCGCACCTACAAAATAATTTGGACTCGACGCAACTCAAAACCACTATCAGTGCGAAGTAACCCATAGATATATTTACCACCGCCAGCAAGCGTAGCCGAAAATCCCTTTGTCACTTCCATCACATCGTGTTGGTTCGCGCCATCAAAATCATATATGCGTAAATGACCGCCATCATCCGACCACACGATATAGTCATCGAGCCATTGAACAGGTTGGTATTTTTTTGCCTGATAGTTCCACTCTGTTTGATGGAATACATCCAGTTCGATATCATATACCGCAAATTTATCAATGTATTCCAACACCACAAATCGTCCGTTAGAACTCATCGTTAACGCCTTTATACCGGCAGGTACATCCTTGGCAAAAATACGCTTCAAATCAGCACTTGATGATGGAGTTGGCAACGAGCCCCTGTCGACAATCAGCTGGTTGTCTCGAACAACCGCAATATTCTGTTTGTTGAAATACTTTGACATCGCTACGAGAAACGGCCTATCGGTATCGTCATAGGTGCGGATAATTTGCTGTTTTGCAAAATCAGTCTGTGAATAGCCAGCGATCCGAACACCTAGACTATTAGGCAAACTCGTATACACAACTGTTGTGCCATCGTACGCAGAAAAGTCATCAACATTCTCGACAATCGGGTCAGAGATACTGTTATTATCCATGTTAATTCTCTGGACCTTGTCACCAATTTGAACAAACAGCAATCTATCGCTCTTGCCGGCAAAGACAACCTTGCTCGGATTAATGGCCAGAGTTTTATTTAGATTGAGGGATTCATTAGGCTTTTCACGGTTGAGTAAGATCCATTCAACTTTATTTGAAAAATCATGACGAAGTAAAACCAAATCTTCATTGTCGCTCCAACCAACGACCTTCAACAGCTCAGAGCCTGACGTTGAAGCCGTTACAATACCGGCGGGTAGCTGAATTTTTGTTCTCTTTACATCATCGGCGCGTACATCAACCAATTGAAAACTTGTTACATCTGCCCCTGGATGAAACAGGATGTAATTTCGTTTCGATGAAACCGACATATCGGAAACACTATCGAATGTCTGCACGGTTGTCGGAGTTAAATCAAGGGGGATTAAACGAGCATAGTTCAGCCAAGCAACCTGACCCGCACGCAAAGTAATCGATTTTGACCATGCATGGTATTTATCCAAATCAAAATCAACTTGATGCACACCGGCAGATACAGTCTGTTTTGTATCCGTATTCGAACCAATCTTGTGACCATCAATCGATACTTTTGCCCCATCTGGTTCCGACGCAAGTTGCAGCAAGCCACCTTGCTCGATCCTGCCCTCATCTTGATTAATTGAATATCCCAACACGAGGAGCATCATTGTCGTTACTATGACCACGACACAAAATGTCATAAATGTGTAAATAATTGTTCTGCGCAGTGGTTGTCTTTTTTGCGAGACATGATGCTTCATATGCTTATTAGTATACTCGCTTTTACACAAAAATTGTTCTCCTCGCTCAATAGTAAATAATCGATAAAACTTAGCATCGTATACTATTGCAAAATTTAACCGCCAAGCATAAGATAAATAGTACATAGATAGACATAAGGGGATAGGATGACAAAGGACACCAGCACTGTTAACCTGAACGGTCAGTTATACAACACTGTCACCGGCTTGCCCGTTTCAGACACACAGTTCGCTCCTCGTCCTACCAGATCAGCTCCAAACGTCAACGGGGGAGCATCTCCAGACTTTCATGCTCAACCTCAAAAATCCATTACCTTACACCGGAAAATTACAAAACGACCCGAAGCACAGGGGCATGTTATCATGCACAGACCAGTAAAAGTGCACTCCGCACAGATCAAAACTCACCCTGATATTAAAAAATTTGCACCTCATCCTGTCGGTGCAATCAAGCCAAAAATGATGGATGTCGGGCCGATTGCTCATCCTCATGTCGCCAAAGCCCATGCCAAATCAGTCGAAAAGTCTCTACCCAAAGAGCTACCCTCAGCCTCCAGCATCAAAGAACGAGCGATCAAAAACGCCATAGAAAAAGCTCATAAAAAACCACAACTCCGCAAAAGATGGATGCCTCGTCAACGACTTATTGGAGCATTGAGCGCTGTTGTCGCACTTATTATCTTTGGTTCCTACCTGACATACCTCAGCATGCCAAATCTATCAGTACGCGTAGCCGCCATCCAAGCAGGAATTGACGCTGATTACCCAGGATACAACCCAGATGGGTACAGCCTTGACGGACCAATAGCGTATACCGATGGACGCGTCTCGCTCAAGTATGGTTCAAACGGCGGACCACATTATTACACCGTCAGTCAAAGCCGTAGTGACTGGAATAGTGATGCTGTACTCGACAATTACGTTGCACCACGAGCAGGCACTAATTACATTCCATACACAGAACGAGGACTCGTTATCTATACCTATGGAACTAATGCTGCATGGGTGAACGGAGGCGTTTTGTACACCATCGAAGGCGATGCACCACTTTCTAGCGAGCAAATTCGACGTATTGCAACTAGTCTACTATAAGTATAGATTTATATATGCTTTTCCCGTTCTTTAGGTTACCAAAGAACGATAGTGCATCTGTTATAATACCTCTCATGACACGCACACGCTTTGCCCCAAGTCCAACCGGTTTTATGCATGTTGGCGGTATCCGCACCGCGCTGTTTGCATGGCTACTCGCACGTCAGTCTGACGGGCAGTTTGTCCTGCGACTAGAAGACACCGACAAGAATAGGGAAGTCGAGGGATCCAGCGAACATATCCTGGAATGCCTAGATGCACTAGGTCTCGATCGCGACGAAGGCGTTGATGTCGGCGGGCAATATGCTCCTTATCTACAGAGTGAACGCCTGGATATTTATCGAAAATGGGCACAGAAACTCATCGATGCTGGACGCGCGTATGCCGACCCTTACACGAGCGAGGAAGTTCAAGCATTTCGCGAACAAGCTCGAGCGAATAAACAACCGTTTTTATATCGAAATCACAGGCCCCAGAATCCACCCGCATGGGATGGCACAATGCCACTGCGATTCAAATCCGATCCAAAAGATTACAAATGGAATGATGAAGTTATGGGTGATCTACACTCTGGACCAGAGGTTATTGATGATTTTATTTTGATCAAATCCGACGGTTATCCAACCTACAATTTTGCACATATTGTTGATGATTCCGAAATGAAGATTACGCATGTCATCCGTGGACAAGAGTTTCTGTCTAGCATGCCAAACTACTTAAACCTCTACGAAGCACTCGGCATACACGAACGACCGAAAACACTGCAGGCAGATGCTATGCAAGGCGCAGTCGAGCAACGGACCGAGTCGTACACGAAGTACGATGAGGGAGTAGCGGAGAATGCAACGCAGCAGAGCACTGCAAGCGACGGTGGTGCCACTGGCCCCGCCAGTGGGCAGACCGACGCGGTGCAGAGTTTTCGACCACTATTTGCGACAATGCCTCATATTATGAACGAACAGGGCAACAAAAAACTCGGCAAACGCGATGGCGCCAAAGATTTGTTGGACTATGTACGTGATGGATATCTGCCCGAAACATTACTAAGTTTCATCGCTACGCTTGGTTGGAATGATGGCACCGAACAAGAAGTATTCACTCGCACTGAATTGATAGAAAAATTTCGCCTAGACCGCGTCCAGCATAGTGGTGCGCGCTTTGATGAAAAAAGATTACTATGGATGAACGGCCAGTTCATTCGTGAGCTATCGCTGGATGATTTGTGGGATCGTGTTGCTGATTTTTGGCCAGATGTTGCCAGAGACGCCGACCACGAATATAAACGTCAAGTGTTGACATTGGCCCAAGACCGCCTCAAGACATTGCATGACATACCAACATTGACCAGTTATTTCTTTGCTGAACCAGAACCAAACTGGCAAATGATTGATGACAACAAGCAACTAGCAAAACTGGATCGTGCTCGACACATCGAACTACTGCAATCTGCCAAATCCATGCTAGAATCAACCGAATTCAATGCCGAAGCACTCCAGGAAACCCTGAACAACCTCCTGGAACAAACTGGCGAAAAACCAGGAACCCTGTTCAGCCTCATTCGATTTGCAATCACCTGGGCACCATTTAGCCCAGCGCTACCAGAAACCATGGAAGTACTCGGGCGCGAACGCACACTGGAACGTCTACAAAAATCCATCGATTCAGCACGTTAAATCTCTGTAATCTGATACAATAAGCTTACGCATGGATGCTATTCATCGGAGGGCAATTGATCGATTAAAGGGGTGGGCAAGTGCGCATCCCAAACTATCAAAACTACTCATCGGGGTAGGTGTTCTTGTTTTTGTTTTCGCTATTGTTCTCGCATCCCTACTGTTATCAACTAAATCAGCGACCGCACCAGTCGCTACCGTCATAGAAGAGCCTCCCGAACCCATCATCTATTATTCACCTCTTACTGGCGTTGAGGTAAAGGATGAGGCAACAACCAAAAAAGCAGTAACAGGTATCATGATCGAGAACAGCCCTGACGCTCGACCGCAATCAGGAGTAAAGCAAGCCGGTGTCGTCTTTGAAGCAGTCGCCGAAGGTGGTATTACACGCTTTTTGACCCTCTATCAAGAAACAAAACCAACCCTCGTTGGACCTGTTCGTAGTGTCCGCATGTATTTCGTTGACATGGTCGTGCCGTTTCAAGCATCAATCGCACACGTTGGAGGGAGTTATTTAGCGCTCAAAGTAGTCAGAAATGGAACAAATCGTGACATTGATCAATTCTTTAACCCCGGATCATATTGGCGCGCAACTGATCGCTGGGCTCCTCATAATGTGTACACGAACTTCACAAAATTAAATGCTCTAAACAAAGCAAAGGGATACAAAACATCAAAATTTGAATCATGGACACGAACAGATGGCGAACCCGCAAAAAAACTCACCGCCAAAAAAATTGATATCACCATGAGCGGTCCATTATTTAACATCGCCTATGCCTATGACAAGAAAACAAATACGTATAAACGTTCCCAGGGTGGTGCGCCCCATGTTGATCGCGAGAAGGGGAGAATTGCGCCTTCGGTTGTCATTGCCATGGAGACAACAATGACCGCAGTAACCGAAGACGGCTACCGCGAAAAAATAAAAGCGATCGGTAGTGGCAAGGCAAAAATATTCCAAGGCGGTACAGTCATCAAAGGTAAATGGATCAAAAAAGATCGTAAAAGTCAGATTCAGTTCGTCGACAGTAAAGGCAAAGAGATCGAACTATTTCGTGGTCAAACATGGATTACGGCGGTACCGATGAATCGAGGTGGAGCAGTAGCATGGCAGTAAACAAAGATAGCAAAGAACGATCAGCGCAGGACTTTTGGTCGAAGTATAGCCTCCGGATGTACATTAGCTTTGCAGCGATCCAATATGCCTTCCTCCTTGCACTCTTTGGCATACTAGAACTCTTACAAATAACTTCTCTGGGGTTATCGACGTACCTGATCATATCAATCATTAGCGCTACTGTACTTAATATAATTGTAGCGAGCCTCCTTTATGCGCAAACTCAACCCTTCCGAGACCTCGTTCGAGCAGTCATTCTTGCATCAGGAGAAACCCCTACCAAAACACCGCCAGACCCAAGTGCATACAGCCATAACAAAGATGGTTTTTCAGAGATACTGCAATCCGTTTATACTCTTAGAAAATCCAGCGACGACACACTGCTGGATGATATCAAAGACATCTCTCCTGGTATTGTGATGTTGAATAAAAATAACGATATTATTTACTCAAATGACAGTGCCCCTGTCGCCAAAGACATGGACGAAGGATTATCGCTCGACTTACATTTTCCCGAAGAAGATAGCCTAGAGCAATGGTTACAAAAAGTCAAAAAAGGCAAACTCAGAGCAGAGAAACAATGGGGGCGGATCTCAAACAAATTGCCCGGTGAAAAAGATCGCAAGATTTTCGACGTTTCTGCTAGTTTTCGTAAAGATAGCACTGCAGAAGTAGTCTTGGTATTACTAGATCGCACCGACTTGTACGCTCCCGAGGAAGACGAGCTCGAATTTATTTCTTTCGCTGCCCATGAATTACGCGGCCCGATTACTGTAATACGAGGTTATCTAGATGTTCTTCAGGACGAACTTAACCCAAGAATCACCACAGACCAACAAGAACTCATGAGTCGATTGGTTGTGAGCGCAAACCGCCTGACGAGTTATGTTAACAATATCCTCAACGCCTCACGATATGATCGTCGGCACCTTAAACTACATCTCGTGGAAGAAAAGCCGAAACAGCTCTACAGCCTCGTAGCTGACGATATGCAAATGCGTGCTAGCACCCAAAACCGACTCCTGGCAATTGATATTCCCGATAACCTCCCGACCGTTGCGGCGGATGTTAACGCGGTTGGCGAGGTACTATCAAATCTCATCGATAATGCCATCAAATACTCAAACGAAGGCGGGCTTGTTCGGGTTACGGCAAAAACTGCCCCAGGCTTTGTCGAAATATCTGTCATCGACCGAGGTATCGGCATGCCGGAAAATGTTCTGCCTAATTTATTTCACAAATTTTACCGCTCACATCGTAGTCGTGAAACCGTCGCTGGTACTGGTATCGGTCTCTATATATGCAAGGCAATTATTAGCTCACACGGCGGTACTATCACGGCACGCAGTGTCCAGGACGAAGGATCTACCTTCAGCTTTACATTACCCATCTATGACACGGTTGCTGAAAAGATAAAACCAGGCAACAATAATAACAAATTATTAATAGAACACGGCAGTGGGTGGATTCGAAACCATTCACTCTACAGAGGATAGTGGACCCCCTCCAAACCTAGATATAATCAAAGTTTTGTATTAGGATGATGGTATGGCAAAAACAATTCTGGTTATCGAAGATGATAAATTCATTGGTGAAATGTACGTTCGTAGCCTCAAAAAAGCAGGCTATACAGTAGATTGGATGCTCGGTGGCAATGACGGCCTAACCGCAGCGCGCAACAAGAAATACGACCTCATCCTCCTTGACGTCATGCTACCAGAAAGACGTGGAAATGAAATTATGGAAGCGCTTCGTGGCAAAGAAGACCTTATCCCCGACACTAAAGTCATCGTTATCACAAATTTTGAACAAGATGAAGAATCGCGCATGGCGATGGAACACAATGCTGATGCATATCTAATAAAAGCTGAGATAACCCCAAAAAAGCTTCTCGACGTTATAGAAAAAATTATTTAAATTTTTTCTCAAAAAAATACCCCCTTTCAAGGCATGATTGTTTTACATGCCTCTACTCAGAGGTAGGGTAGCCCCAGTGAATTTTAACGTTATTACGTTTTTCCAACGTGGCTAAATCAAGAGTTATATGAGTTTCATTCAAATGCATCGTACAAAGTGGACGTAGACGACGACAGTCACCGGCAAAAAAAGGAGAGAAACTCTCCGTCTCAAGCGCCACTAACTGAGTAGTCTTGTTCTCGCACATTGCGCAACGATCCTCAAAAAATATGTCCAGCACACGCTGATTACTCGAACGATAACCAAAGTCATCGATATTCGTAGCACTCAATGTACCTTCGATGACATGACCAAACAGCGCTACACGTAGCATCGTCCAGTTGGCAACACGCTCCCTCAACTCTGGGGAGGAAGTTTGCAACCTTTCTTCGTGAACTCTTTGAACTGCGAACATATAGCGAAGAGAGGTGGCCTCGTCATCCCACGCGTTAAATCCACAAACACAGTGCAAATGAGGGGCGGATGCGACATGCTTGTGGCCATGACAAAGCGCCTTATCTTCAATGCCGTACGTCGTGTTACGAAAAGACATCGGCGAAAAGCGAATGACGCTCAGATCCGCTAGTCGCACATAACTGTGCGCCACTTTCCATCCAATGATGGGAACATTTCGAACTGATGTATTCGTTTTCACAAAACACCCCTAGAATTTTTTAGCTTGGCGCTTTTTCTGGCACAGGCTGTCGCGAGGGTTTTGCTGGTGGCGACGTTGGGACGGATCGCCGTGGCGTATAAGCCGGCGACGGACCATCGGGCACTTCGGTTTCGCGAACTGGGTTACCAATTCCCATTACAACTCCTTAAGGTTCAATCTTTTCAGATTTGTAAAGTAAATTATATACTTTTATAATGCTCCAGTCAATTAAAGCATCTGGACAACCTCTGTTAGATTTGATAAGGTAGGGTAGCAGTGAAGTCAGAATTGTGCGGACCCACATGGATCCTTCCGGACCATATAGGCCCTACCATTTCTCGGAATAGCGCAAAAATGAGCAAGCTAATTTTTGTGACTCTTCGCTCGAAATGCGGCCCTATCGTCTAATGGTTAGGACATCAGGTTCTCATCCTGGCAATCCGGGTTCGATCCCCGGTAGGGTCACCAAGAAAAATACCTCATGTCGATGGGGTATTTTTCTTGGTAAAAACACAACGAACAAATCTATAATTGACATATATACACATAGATTATATTATAATCCTAACGTCAAGCGTACCTCAACAGATTGGTGGACCATGAAAAAGTCGAAGAGATCCAAAGAACCAATGCTTCTCAGCCATGCCTTTTGGAATGGTTGGTATACCCTCGTCAATGTCTCGACTGGTGACGTCATGCGTGGCATGACCCATCGTGTCAAGGGAGGTTTTTTACTTCCCGTCATTCGCGTGAACTTTCGATCTGGTGCCGTTATCGGCAACTCCGAGAGCATGCCGGATCTGGACCAGGGCGTCGTTTTTATATCAAAAACTGCCGAAAAGAGTGTCAAAAACGGTGTTGCACGAATCTCGTGGTCTATCGTCGACAAACACGGTTTACCGACAGAAAAATGGAGACTGACTCTCCATCGTGAAAGTCATTGCCCACCTTGGATGGACCCAGATGACCCAATATTGTCCGAGTGGAAGAATCCGAGACGCGAGATACTCTGACATGAAACCCCCGCCAACAAAAGTTGCCCATACAGCACCTTCTATTGGCGGGGGTGCTTTATTTTTTCCGCCATATTATCAAAAAGAGGAATATCCTATATAATAATGCTTGAGCTAATTGATATCAATTGAGCGACGCCTTTTTTGCGCATGTAGCAGTTGAATAAAGTCAGTTACTCGAGCCTGCAGTCAAGAAAAGGGGAGGCAGACATATAAAATCGCTGACATTGACACCATTTTGGCACCGTCGCATATGCGAAGCGGTTATTTTGCTTGATGTTGTCATTATAGGTTTGTACTTTTGGGTCTCTAGCGTTGGAACAAGTACTGAATTCACTGTCAGCCTGACCGCCCTTATAATCACTATCACTAGCGTGATAATTGCAGCACTCTCGTTCACCATCATTCCGGAAAAGAAATATTCTCTTCGTATTATCAGCGCACTCTTTGCTTATACGCTACTTCTTGCCTCAATTGGCCTGTTGATCGCAGAAACGGGCATTTCCAATTCACCATTCTTGGTGCTATGGATGATTGCTTCCGCCCTTAGCGGTATGTTTGGCCTCTGGGTTATTGTGTTTTTCTTTATGGGATTAACAGGATATGCGGTCTGGACTGGGCTCGAGGGACTATTAGATGATAGCCTGATCCTCGCCCTAGCGCTCGCTGGTTATCTGCCATTATTTGTGAGCTACTTACTGTGGCACAACAAATCAAACAATGAAAAAACGAAAGAACGCGCCTACTACGACCTCGCGAATCAACTGGATCAAGTTGCGTCAAAATCAGATACAGTAATTAACGCCATCAAGGATGGTGTTATAGCGATCAGCAACCAAGGACTTATTGAACTCATCAATCCAGCAGCTCAGCGATTAGCGGGCTGGAAAAGCCAAGATGCCCTAAAGCTAGACTACAAATCAGTGCTCCAGTTGATGTCACGAGATGGCTCAGAAATCGACAAAGCCTCCGACCCTGTGTTCGAAGTTCTAACAACCAATCAGCCGATTAAACGTGATGACTTATTACTACAGACAAGCTCGGGAAAAAAAGTAAACATAGGTCTTGTCGTATCTCCAATTGGGCGTATTGGATCTGGTGCAATTATCGTCTTTCATGACATCACCAAAGAAAAAGCCGACGAAAGGGCACAAGCTGAATTCATCAGTACCGCTAGTCACGAAATGCGCACACCGGTTGCATCAATCGAAGGCTACCTGGGACTTGCGCTCAATCCAGCAACAGCAAAAATCGACGAAAAGGCACGTGGCTTTATCACCAAAGCTCATGAAGCAGTTCAGCACTTAGGCCGACTATTCCAGGATTTATTGGATGTCACAAAAGCCGACGATGGACGCCTATCAAATAACCCGAAGGTCGTTGATGTCGTTGATTTCACGCATGACATTGTTGGAGGTCTCGAGCCTAAGGCACAAGAAAAGAACCTTCATCTCTTTTTCAAGCCAATGACTGATGAAGCGGGGGGTCTAAAAAACCTAGAACCTGCGTATTTTGTCAACGTAGATAATGATCATTTACGTGAAATTATCGCAAACCTCGTGGAAAACGCAATCAAATACACGAAAGAAGGGGAGATCATCATTGACGTAAACGGTGATGACACTCACGTTGTGGTCAGTATTGCCGACAGTGGCATCGGTATCCCAGCCGACGACATCCCGCACTTGTTCCAAAAATTCTACCGCGTAGACAGTAGTGATACCCGAGAAATTGGCGGTACGGGCTTGGGCCTCTACCTTTGCCGACGCTTAGCTGAGGCAATGGAGGGTCGTATCTGGGTCGAAAGCGAACAAGGCAAGGGCTCAAAATTCTCGATAGAATTGCCTCGGATTTCTCATACAGAAGCCCAGCAGTTAATCGAAGCAAGTCATGAAAGCGTCCAGCCAAATAATACCTCGCCCCAAGGCAACAATGCCGAGCAGGACGCCGAAACGAGAAAACGCCAACAAGAGGCACTGGCAACCCCCATTATTATAAACAAGGCCAGATCAACTCCGCCACCCCCGCCACCGCCAGCTCATTCAAGCCCAATGGCCAAGTCTATAAACCAACCTATAAATAATGTACCGATAGCATCAACACAACCGACACCCAGACAATCAGTACCAACACCCCAAGCACCAACCCCGCCATCGAGTACACCTGCCCAGCCCGTTCCCCAACCACAGATAGCCAAAGCACCAGCTACTCGAGAGGGGAGAAGGTTAAATATTCCAGAAAGAAAATAAAAAACGTAAGAGGTATAGTAATTTTGTTGATGCTTTAGTAGAATGGAGGAGATATGACAAAAATATTATTAGTCGAAGATGATAAAAGCTTGCGCGAGATTTATGGCGTCCGCCTGCTTGCAGAAGGATACGACATTGTTTCTGCCGGTGACGGCGAAGAAGCCCTCGCGATGGCAATCAAAGAAAAACCACAATTAATAGTAAGTGACGTAATGATGCCGAAAATCAGCGGTTTTGATATGCTGGATATTTTGCGCAGTACAACAGAAACCCGCGACATAAAAGTTATTATGATGACAGCATTATCGAGTGATGATCAGCGTGCCCGTGGCGAACAGCTCGGAGCCGATAAGTACCTCGTTAAATCTCAAGTCGGCATCGAGGATGTTGTTCGAACCGTTCATGAGACGCTTAGCGATAGCGCTGGTGGCGTAAAAAACAACACGTCCGGTAGTGACGCAGACAAAGACAAACCCTCGGATTCAGGCGAAAACAAAGCCGAACAAAAGGATGGTGATACACCCGACAACCAGGCACCTTCTTCAGCTAACGCCGAAGATAATCCTGCCAATGAGACAGCATCAACTGATGATAATTCTAATAATACCAATAGCACTTCCGTTAGCGACACACCAGCTGATACAATAGACAACACCGGCAGTTCTGAAAATACCGATAATGCAAAGGAGGGGTCCAACATGCCACCAGCAGGCGACGACACGGCGCCAACAGCTACAACAGACAGTAGCGATTCCGTGACATCAGTAACGGGTAATGAGGATCCAGGTCCATTACCGCCTCAGCCCACAGAAATGGAAAGTACGTTGCCAGAACCAACTGCACCATTTTCATCACCAAGACCAACTAATTTAGGAGAAAATGCTATGAATCCAACAGACTCAACAAACCCAGTATCAGATAACGGTGGCGCACCCGTACCACCAGCAGGCGACAGTGGTGTACCGCCAGTAACGCCACCAGTTGAACCACCGGCTGTTCCACCAGTACCAGAAGCTCCAGCGCCTGAGGCTCCAGTACCACCGGCACCTGAAGCTCCCGGCGAGCAACAGCCACCAGCCGCTCCACCAGTACCACCAGCAGTCTAAACAGATTATGTTATCATATACCTAAATGCGTGGAGATAACGAATCGATTCGATTGAACAAATATCTCGCACTTCACGCCGGTATATCCCGGCGTGAAGCTGACGAGTTTGTTTTACGTGGCAGGGTAACTGTTAACGGAAAAACTGCTGTTAACGGAATGCAGGTGTCACCAAGTGATGCCGTTTTTTTGGATGATGAACCTTTAAGCAAAACAACTAAACTTATTTATGTAATGCTCAATAAGCCCATCGGGTATGTTTGCTCTCGACGCGCACAGGGTGACAATCAAACAATCTACGATTTACTGTCAACAAGATATCACTCTCTCAAATCTGTAGGTAGACTTGATCGCGATAGTAGCGGTCTCATACTAATGACAAATGATGGGGACTTTGCGCACCAAATGACCCATCCTAGCTTTTCAAAGACAAAGATCTATGATGTCATTCTCGATAAAACCCTAGGACCCCTGCACCAACAAATGATTGGTGATATTGGCATCAATCTGGATGATGGTAAAAGCCAACTTGGCCTCGAATGTATGAGCGACGACCGAAAGGAATGGAGAATAACAATGAGCGAAGGCCGCAATCGACAAATTCGTCGCACATTCAGCGCTCTTGGATATACGGTGTCAAAACTACATCGCACCAATTTTGGGCCGTATACCCTCGGTAATCTCGCACCTGGCGAGATTAAAACTGTCCAAAAACTATAAGTGCTTTTGCTAAAACAAGAGTATACTTACTCCATCAATGTCGAAAGAATTGATGGCAAAAAAGGAGGAAAGACGCGGACCAGGCTGGATAGCTCGAACTATCGGCGCCGTCGGCATCGCGGCAGTGCTCCTTGCGCCATCATCCGATTCTAGCAAATACTCAAATCTCTCTCTGGAAACAACTGAACCGGCACCTTCCGGAGCAATGAGCGATCACATATATAAAGAGGAGGACCCCGGACCAACACCGGAGGTTACTATAAAAATCAATCAGCCACCACCGCCAGAACGAATTCCTGGCCGACCATACAGAGACACAGGTCTCGACACTCAGCCATGCAAAGATTTCTACGTTTGCGGAACTGATCTAGGTGTACCTGTTGAATTATCCGATGGCAGAATCGCATATTTCTTCGGAGATACATTCGGTGTCTCTGGGCCACACCTTGAAACACCACCGGGAGTGGACATGTACCGCCCACAAGCAATGCTGATATCTGACATGACACCTAAAGAGGGTCAGCCTCTCATTTTCGACAGCGCAGGAGGACTCGAGGGTAAGGGTGTCGCACCAGACTTATTTGGATATAAACGCACTATCACCGATGGCGTTAACACGAAAGATAATGAGCTTGTTGTCTCATTCCAGCAAAACATCCAGGGCGGAGAGCCCTACTGGCGGACAGATGCCGCTGGTCTAGCATGGAGTGAAGACAACGGCAATAACTTCGAAGTAAAGGAAGTTCTATGGAAAAATAACGAGACCAATACCGACCCTTACCAGATGTGGTCTATGCAACGTGACGGGGATTGGGTATATATCGTATCGACTCGAGCTGGCAGACAACCAGGACCAATGATGCTCTTTCGAGTACCCATAGATGGAATGCTAGAAAAAGACGCGTACACTTACTGGAACGGTTCTGACTGGGGTGAACAAGATGATGCACAACCAATACTCGAAGGACATTTTGGGGAACCTTCACTTCGAAAACTTTCCGATGGCACCTGGATGCTTGGCTATGCCGACTACTCAAAATTACCAAAAATCGTCACCCAGACTCTAGTAGATTCCGAAACGGGGCCCCAAGGAAAATGGTCCAAGCCAAAAACTCAAGTAACATGGCACCAGATGGAATTTTTGTATGGCGGCTATATTCATCCACGCTCAACCAAAGATAATGTGATAATGATGGTGTCATCGTGGAAGCGAATCGATAACGACACCGAGAACGGCGAACTCGTATGGTACTACGTGGGTCACCATATCGGAACAGTCTAGCTTCTAGGTGATGGCCAGCTTATTTGCAATATACCCACTAAATATGTTTTAATATACTTATACTACAGTGTAGTCGTGTATTTACAAGGAAGTAGGAGCTATGTATCGAATACTCGTACTTGTCATTACCGTACTGGTGATGGTAGGGTGTGGGTCGACGATACACCCACAAACCCACACTCCCGAGCCCCCCACCAAACAAGCCATTGTGTCATCGCCAGAGCCTGCAGTTGAGATTCAACGAGTAACAGGTGTGGATCTAGAACCCTGTTGGCGTTGGCGCGTCTGCGGAACCGACCTAGCTATCCCATTTAAACGTGTGGATGGCAGCACTGCATTTCTGTTTGGTGATACGTTCGCCATCGCAGATCCGGCGCAGCAGGTTGGAACCGATGGTTGGCGCTCACCGGTAATGTTGTTCTCGGACATCATTCCAGGAGGCAAAGAACCGTTTGCCTTTACTGGCGCAGCAAATGTCAGTCATTTTGGTGCGGAAAGATTCATGGATAACCGATGGCAAACTGGTGAAGAATTCACGGTCATCCCAACTGACGGCATCAGTTTCGCTGAAACTGGCGACACCATTGTGTCATACATGAGCGTCCGTAGCTGGAATGATACGGGAATCGCCGGCTGGCAAACTAACAGCGCCGGGTTGGCATGGAGTCACGATGGCCAGTACTTCGAACGAATCGGACCCATTTGGCAAAACAATGCCGATAACACAAATCCGTTTCAGATGTGGTCTATGCAACGTGACGGGGATTGGGTATATATCGTGTCGACTCGAGCTGGCAGGCAAGAAGGGCCAATGATGTTGATGCGCGTGCCATGGAATCGTATGCTCGAGCCAAATGCATACGAGTGTCTCGGCAACGATAGCATAGAAAACCAATGCATTCCCATGTCGTATGGTACGGGCCGCCATGAACGTCCACTCAAAGGTCGATTTGGCGAACCATCCTTGCGCAAACTGACAGATGCGACTGGCCGTGATGTTTGGGTTTTGAGTTATCTTGAACAGCACACAAATCGATATAGTGGTTCAGTAACTTGGCAGATTGTCACCCGCACAACATCAGCTATCGGCAAGCCGTGGAGCAGAGCTAAAGTACAGATAACGGAAAGAGATTTTCCACGCCTATACGGAGGCTCCCTACATCCGGACAGCACCCCCGATAATTTGATATTTATGGTATCAACTTGGAGGGACAAATCACCAGAATTCGATCAACGTTACGACGTGACCATTTTTCAAGGATCAGTCTAGCAATAGAATTCACCACCCAGCCCGGGACGACACCATGTCTCCCGGGCTCAATTTTTGCCCCATCAAGAAAATAACTAGCTATAATAAAAAATATAACTATTGTCAATAGTTTCTACCTCTGTTATAATAGCGGTAGATATGGCATCACAATTACCAACAGTTGCAATCATCGGTCAAGCGAACGTCGGCAAGAGTTCGCTGTTTAACCGTATGGTTCGGACCCAACAAGCAATTGTTGCCCGTGAAGCTGGCACAACCCGTGATAGCGTACTAGGTAAAGTAGAGTACCGAGACCATCATTTTTGGCTGGTAGACACGGCCGGACTCAAATCTGCCGAAGATGAATTTGAAGCAACAATCCAAGAACAAATTATCGAAGCAACCGAGGTGGCCGATGTTATCTTGGTCGTCGTTGATAGCACGCAATATGCAAGTGATAGCGATCGAAACATTGCCAAAAAGGCTCTGCGTAGCAAAAAACCTGTTATCCTCATCACGAACAAAGCAGACCTAAAAGAAAGCTTGCCCGATAATGAGTTTAAACGACTCGGTATTAAATCAGTTATTCGAACCAGTGCCGAGCATAATAGTGGTGTTGTTGATGTACTAAACGAAATTGTTACCAACATTCCCGCCCAGACCGAACGACCAGTTGATAATGTCCTGCGAATCGCTCTTATCGGCCGTCCAAACGTTGGCAAATCTCATCTATTCAACACGCTCGCAGGTAAACAACAGGCGATTGTTGCGAATGTTGCCGGCACAACTCGTGACATCAATCGTGTTCGTGTTCGCTATCAAAAAAGAGATATTGAATTGCTAGATACAGCCGGAATTCGCAAACAGGGAAAGCAAGAAGTAGGAATCGAGAAATTTAGTGTCCTGCGCACCCTGCAGGCAATTGAACAATCAGATATTTGCTTCTTGTTGATGGACGTAAACGAGCTAAACACACAGTTAGATCAACGCCTAGCTGGCATTATTGACGAGGCAGGGAAGGGTTTGGTCATCGTTGTGAGTAAGTGGGACTCTGTCGAAGGGAAGGATGCATTCACGCGTGACGCCTTAGCTCCAAAGATTGCGCGTACTTTCAAATTTACTCCTTGGGCGCCTCTCATATTCACATCGTCTATTACTGGTCAAAACGTCACACAATTATTCAAACTCGCAATCGACATTGAATCACGTCGCGAACAAGAAACGAAAACTCGTGTACTCAATGATTTACTGCAACAAGCGGTTCAATCACACCCACCAGCTGGCCTCAAAAACACTCATCCAAAACTCCGCTATATCGTCCAAACTGACACAACGCCACCCTGGTTTGTCATTCATGGTAGCAATCTAAAGTTTGTCCATTGGTCATACAAACGCTACCTCGAACGCGCTTTACGCGAAAAATATGATTACTCGGGAACACCGATAAAGTTCAGCTTTATTGACGAAAAACAGGTAAAAAACAACAAGCAACGGATTGCACAGGGCAAAGAACCCGTTACAAAAGCTACGAAAAAAGTAAACCCCTAGACAGTGAATCGGAATATCCGATTATGCCTAGGGGCGCTGAACTTATAGCCAAAGAAACCAGCCAAACAATGGTGCGACGGAGCCAAATATGACTATCCCTGTCGAAAAAATGACAAGCGTCACCACGAGCATCACCATGAGTGAAATGCTCAATCGCTTGAAAAGCTCCATCATAGATTCCTCTCGTAAGGTACGGTCAGTTCGTAAGAATTATATCAAAACATAAAATATAAATCAATGCAAGCTACTAAATTTAGCTGATGTCTACTTGGTCGCGCAACGCGCGCCTTTTTACTTCCGCACGAGGTATATCCTTTTGCGTTTTATGTAATCCACCACCAGTCGTCTTGCGCACCTGCAATTGCTCACGTGACATCTTGAACAGTGACGACAACTTTAAATTTGCACTTTGCTTTCGATTTGATCGTTTTGATTTCTTTTTTCGTGTCATAACTCTCTCCATTATAGCAACTCTGGTAGCGTATAATACATAATATGAAACTCATCATTGGCCAGGGCAATCCTGGACCGGAATACGAAAAGACTCGCCACAATGTGGGATTCTTGGTTTTGGATTATTATGCCAAAAAACACAATCTCGACTTTCAACCAAAAACAAAATTCCATGCTCTCGTTGCAGAGTTGAATAACGGCGAAGATAAAATACTGTTCGTCAAGCCAACAACCTATTACAACGAAACCGGGCAGTCAGTGCGTGCACTCGCAGATTTCTACAAAATAGAATCCACTGACATCCTCGCTATCCATGATGACCTAGCTTTGCCATTTGGCACACTTCGTATACGCGAAAAGGGTAGTGACGCGGGCAATAATGGCATCAAATCGCTCAATGCTCATCTAGGAGAGTCCTATACCCGAATACGCGTTGGTACACGCAACGATCTGGTTGAAAAAATCGGTGACCACGATTTCGTATTATCACGATTCAGCTCAGACGAATCAGAAAAGTTATCAAATGATCTCTATCCAAAAATCGCCGAACTTATCGACGATTTTATTAACAGCAATCATGCCGTGACAAGCCACAGAATCTAATGCTCGTCATGCAGTTCTAGATGTGAATCTGCAACATGATCATGTTCATGCCCATCTAGGTTTATTGAGTGCAACACGGTAATCAATCCACCCACCAGAATAACGCCGATAACCAACATTCCCGCCTGTATCATCCCGGGGCCACGTGGCTGTTCGTGAATGTCAGGAATTATATCGCTTGCCGCAATATAAACAAAGAATCCAGCTGTCACAGCCAACAAAATAGCAACTGGTAATTGCTCTCCGCTTCCCAGCAAGTACACTACAACTGCCATAAAGATTGTCGCAACAGCGGTTGCAATATTCGCAAATAACACCGTCCGGTCACGCCAACCACGCGACAGTAATAAGGCAAACGTTCCGAGCTCTTTTGGAATCTCGTGTGTACTCACGGCAATTGTCGTGACTATACCCAGCGCCGGATTAACCACAAACGCTGCACCGATCGCAACACCATCAATCGCGTTGTGCATCAAATCACCAAATATAATCAACTTTCGTTGGTTGCTTTTTTTTAGGTGAACATCATGTTCGTGATGATGATGAAACCAACTCGCGCTACGCTCGAACAAAAAGAACAGCAAAAAACCGCCCAGCATCCATAGTAATAATTCGCTTGGCTCACCTTGTTCAAATGCTTCGGGTAACAAATCAAAAAATGCCGCCGCTAATAAAGCGCCAGCACCAAAT
This sequence comes from bacterium, assembly GCA_030429445.1. GTDB lineage: Bacteria > Patescibacteriota > Saccharimonadia > Saccharimonadales > Saccharimonadaceae > UBA2112. The sequence goes on from JAUIFG010000005.1 coordinate 34,582, forward strand.
GGCATTGCAAGTAATATCGCTTGCTGACGACGTTTCTTGGTAGTAAATATTAGTGCACCACCCAATAGGGAGATGGCGCTTCCGATAATAATTGCCGTGATCATTAATAGTAAATCCATGATAAATTTTTTCCGTTCTTTTTAGTAAGTTGTTGCGTTTAGCATATGCCTACTATCATCTTATTGCAAATTTGTTGCAATAAGATGTTATACTGCAACAAGTATGGACAAACTACACCAGCTATTATCAAGCCGTGGTCATCGTATAACAAAGGCGAGAGAAAGAGTATTCAATGCACTGAATACTGCAGAAAAACCACTGTCAACAACAGACATCATAGCATTGTGTCCAACAGCAGACAGAGTAAGTGTCTATCGCACAATTGAACTCTTTTCCCATCTGGGAATCATCAAGCTCATTCCCGTTGGGTGGAAACAACAATACGAACTAACGAGTCTCTTTAAATCACATCACCACCACATGTTTTGTACAAAATGTAAAAAACTCATTGATATACACTCAGATGACTTCGAAAACTTTGTCGCAAAACTCGCGAGCACATATCAGTTTACGCCCCTTGATCATACATTTGAGATGCGAGGCCTCTGCCAAAAGTGCCAAAAACAATGAGAGAGCTTTTTATTGTTTTGACTTGCTTGCTGTCGAGTAACGATTTTTCTCTAGAATACTGGTCACGACTGCAGTCATTATAAAGACAAGTCCTAGGGATCCGGTCATCCATTCTGGCAATTCAATGTGATAGAGTTTTGCTAACATTACAACGCCGAGTGCCAAAATCGCCCAGTGTGCTCCATGCTCGAGGTAACGATATTTAGCCAACGTACCCGCACGTAGTAGGTATATCGTCATAGAACGAACCCAGAACGCGCCTACACCCAAGCCCGCCACAATCAGCATCACACTCGTTGTAATCGCAAATGCACCAATTACTCCATCAAAGCTAAATGAAGCATCCAATACTTCTAGGTACATGAATGAGGCAAACGCCGCCCAGCCAACTTGTTTCGCAACCACCTTGCCTTTGTTAATTGTTTTCTCAAAGAATACCGACAATGAATGGAGGCCAAATTGCAAAAGTATCCCAAGTGAACCCGAAAGGAGCACCGTCTCTTTGAGTTCCGGATTAATCGTCGCATACATGCACGCAACGACCGCAAGCATAAATATCAGTTTAATAAAACGTATTTTACCGGCACGTGCCAGCTGACGCTCGACGGGACGCAACCAATGGACCACTTTGTCATGATCCAAGAAATAACTGATCCCCAGCATCAAAAGGAAGGTTCCGCCAAATGCCTCGATAACTGGTGCAGCATGGTGTAATTCGTCACTATATTTTACTGGATCATTTAGCGCCAGATGAACGACATCCATAAATGCAAGGCCCGTCGCAAACTGAACAACCACAATCGGCAGAGCAAAGCGAACAACAAATACTGCTATAAATATCCCTACCGTCAAAAACAACTTTACCCACAGATCAGACATTCGTGCCAAAATACGACTGTTGATGACGGCATTGTCAAAGCTAAAAGTTACCTCGAGTATTGCCAGAACTATAAATAACCAAAGTGCACCGATGCCACCATAAATAGCCACAATAACGGCCAGTGTGATAGATAAGATGCCAGATACAGCGAAAATACGAAGTGGATGAGCAGAATGCATTGCCACTATTATATAGGATTTATAAGATTCTCCCGCAACTATCACCATGAATCTTTTCATGAAATTAGTTGGGGGAGACAGAGGAGAAACTCCACCTCCCTGCAAGCAAAGTCAGATCGACAAAGACCTGTATCTCAGTTGCGCCAGTAAAGGGGTCGTTCGATCTGATCACGAGTGTTCTCAGTCACCAAGGACCGCATGGACGGATCACCCTCGGCTACCCATCGGAAAAATCCGTGGATAACTGCAAAAGCAGGTATGATTGCAGCGATGACCAGAACAAAAAGCAGCGTGGACATTCGTCCTCCTCTGTCGTTACTTACTACAGACTGTAGCAAGTAGTGAAATGTGCTTGTAATATAATACCTTTCGGCTATATCACTGGTATACTATTATAGCATTAAGTGCTATATATGTCAATACACCTATGGACATGAGTGTTCAGAATGGCAAGATAGGTGATCCCGATCTGGGAAAAAGCTCTCTAAAACTTTCATACCCATCATCCTGCGACCTCTTTCCATCTCGTTTGACGAACGCTGCATAGATAGCAAGTGTCAAAAAGCCAATTCCCAGAACCCCAAAAGTACCTCCGATTAATATAGGTGCGCTTGTCAGCTCATTGGCAAAAATAATCAAACTGCCAATCCAAAACGCCAGTATGCTTATTCCAAAGAAGAACAAGCCCATCACATGCCGACCCGAAAGTCGAGGTAATCGAACGTGTAGCTGCATCATATTTCTCCTCTGTCGGTGAGCCCATATGGGCTCATGTAAACGTATCACCACAGCCGATGCCATAGCGCATAGCCATACAGTAGCATGTCTTTTATGAAGTTCAAAAATAGTAGTGATTTTAGTCTTAAAAAACCAAAAAGGACCAGGTAAGGGTGGGCATCACCTGGCCCTTTTTGGCCCTTCAACCCACCCGAATCGGGGGAGATTCTTTGAAGAAATCTCGAAGCGTGACCCACCTCACAACATATGGAGGTCCGCTGGTTAAAGGGGTTAGTAGCCGTGTAATGCGGTCAAGTCCGAAGACTCGTCCTCATAAGTGGAGGGTAGTTACTTATGAGAAACATTACACAGCACCTAACATATAAATTAGTTAGAATAGGGGGTATAAGGTGCGATTAGATGGTATAATAACCATCAACCAGGCTCATTTTAGCACTGATTTGACATAATGTCAACACTTTTTGCAATAAATACCTATGAAAATCAATCAAATTTCACCCCTAGAAAATACATTCACCCAGATAGTTGGTAACATTGCGCTTGTGCCTAAAAAGTTATATTATAATGGCACATTACCAAGCAAACGTCCTCCAACTATAGCAATCGTTGGTAGTCGCAAACCAACCACCTATGGAACAGAGGTAACGACCCGAATCACAGAAGATCTCGCCAGACGAGGAGTTATTATTGTCAGCGGTATGGCAATTGGTATTGATAGCTTAGCGCACAAGGCTACATTAAACGTCAACGGAACAACAATCGCTGTGCAAGGCAATGGGCTTGCCAGCCTTTATCCCAGCAGTAATCGTCAGCTAGGGCAGAACATTGTCGACAATGGCGGGGCAATCATCAGTGAATACGAGCCAGACGCACCGCCAATGAAGCATCGTTTTCTCGAAAGAAACCGTCTCGTAAGTGCCCTCTCTGACGCTGTTCTCGTTACTGAAGCTGCCGCTCGTAGCGGATCACTCAACACCGTCTCGCATGCACTCGAACAAGGCAAAGAAGTATTCGTCGTACCCGGCAATATTACCAGCCCACTTTCAACCGGATGCAATGCACTCCTCAAACAAGGCGCACACCCTGCAACAAGCGCCGAGGATATCTTAGAAATCATCGCCCCCCACTTGCTCAAACCTCAGACTCAGTTGGCACTTGGCGACAATCCTCTACAGACAAAAATTATCACATTACTGACAAGCGGTATCCGTGATGGCGACGAACTCCAACGTCTGTCCAAAGAGAACGCCATGGCATTTTCTACAGAACTCACCATGATGGAGATTAACGGCCTCATCCGTAACCTCGGCGCTAATCAATGGACCCTCAAGTAAGCATGTATGTTACTATGAGCAGATGATGAAAGAGAAGGTAGGTGCGCTCCTTGCAACAGCTACAATTGTCTCTGGTTGCGACCAAGATCTGTCTGGTATATTTGAACGACCGACAGCCGACAATGTCATAGAGTACTCGTTCTCTCAGATTCACGCAGAGCAATTATCCGATACATTACCGCCAGGCGTCGAGGAACAAATCCCGAATGTCGTCGCGATCACTAGCGAAATCCATAGTTACAACAGCGAGCTTCAAAGAGTCATATCAACCTCAATATGCTCAGGAGTAAGAATTGATGAGCATAACTATCTAAGCGCCGGACATTGCGCGGACCTTCGAAATATTAGTAAAGGTTTGGCGCCCTACTGTATGGACATCCGTGTCGATATTCCTACTGATCAATCAGGTGGCGTGACATTGGACGGAACAAAGCAAGCAGGCTATTCACCAGAAGGTACGTCCGCAACAAGTTTGCAATTCTTGAACTATCAGGACATACTGCTCGTCGAAACAGAACCGGGCAATCAGCCTTCCTACAATAGACCAACTCACTTTCGAGATAAATCCGACACCGTTAAACAGGGCACCTCTCTTTATTTTGCAAACTACCAACCGACAGAAAATCGTGAGTATCGCAATCCAAGCAAAGAAGCTCTGTTACCCCCTCAACACTCCAGGGGGCCACATACCCCAGCAATCTTGGGCGGCATTGCAATACGCACAGTTAACCCCGATACCATAGAAGTAGTGACTGCCGGTGATTCATATGGCACTTCAAAAGATACAGATATTCGTATGGGGGCGAGTGGTGGACCAGTCTATGACAAAATTGGTAATTTAGTAGGAAGAATAGTCGTCACTGACGCAAATAAAATGAGTGTCAAAGCATTTGAAAATAGTCGCAATATTGAGATCGCAGGAATGCCAGACGAAGAGATGCTACGAATACTTTATGTAAAAACGAGCTCCCAAGAACAAGTGAATAAACTCCAAGATGAACAACAAACTCTACCGCGTTGCCAAGATTGACTTTTTTAAATAAAGTGATATAATTAATTCATTGACCCGACAGTCGGACAATGACTGTCGGGCGCATGTTGCTTGATAGTCAATGAACAAAGGAGTTCACATGTCTCTTTGTAATGCTGCCGTGTTCCGTATTAGGTACTCGGAGGTAAACGAACGAAGTGCAACACTGCAAATCGCAACGCCGCTCATCGATCGCCTGAGCAATGGTATCGTGACAGCAGGTCAGAGAGTTGCTCTAATGATGAGTAACATGCGCATCGGAACAATGTTGCCGCTCAGCAACGTTAGTTTCTATGACTACACACCACAAGTGCTCCCCTTAGAGACGGATTGTGTCCTGCAACCACCCGACAGCCCCGTCTTTATGCGCGACGTAGCAACCGTCATCGAACGCCTAGAAGGTAACCTTGCCTCTAGCGAACTAGACAAGCTACGCACTCAGCTCTTGGCACCTCGTATGTCAGTGTACGTTTATACTTACGACAGCAGCCGCTACTTCCTTCGAGACGTCGTAAGTGACGCATTATTCGAATCACTAATGAAGATGTGTTCACGGTCTGAAGATTCAGATGTCCAATTTCAAGACATCTGTTACGACGCCTAGCCCCCTGTTCACGCTATCGAGCAAAAGCCACCCAATGGGTGGCTTTGTTCATTCCACGTAAACAATGTAGCAACTTGCGACTTGACATGCATAATGATTTGCGTACAATTAGCCTTTGTGTTTAATTAAGATAAAGTTAACAGCACAAGCAGTATGCCGAAAAATCTAGTAATAGTCGAGTCCCCAGCAAAAGCAAAAACTATCGAGAAATATCTCGGTAGTGATTTTCACGTCCTCTCTTCAGTAGGGCATATTCGCAGCATCCCAAAAAAGACCTCAGATGGTAAGCCGTCGGTCGATATTCAAGATGGATTCAAAACTCAATACGAGATCGACCCTGACAAGAAAAAGGTTATCGCCGAACTGCGAAAAGGAGCAAAAAACGCTGATACTATCTGGCTCGCAACAGATGAAGACCGTGAAGGAGAGGCGATTGCTTGGCATTTGTGCGAAGTATTAAAACTAGACCCAGCAAAAACAAATCGAATTGTATTCCATGAAATCACAAAGGGCGCCATAACGGATGCCATTAAAAAACCTCGAACCGTTGACATGCATCTTGTTCAGGCACAACAAGCCCGACAAATATTAGACCGTATTGTTGGGTTCGAGCTCAGCCCCGTCGTGTGGCAAAAAGTGCCTGGCGGCAAATCAGCCGGTCGCGTCCAATCACCGGCAGTACGCTTACTCGTCGAACGTGAACGAGAAATTACCGAATTTGAAGGCTCCTTTCAATTTAAAGTATCTGCTGTCCTCATTCACGGCAAGGATGAAGTCAAAGCCGATTTACCTCAGCGATTTGATACCGAAAAAGAAGCACAGGAATTCCTCGAAAGCCTCGCTGATGCAAAATTTACAGTAAAAAATGTCGCCACCAGTCCCGGTGTGCGCAACCCCAGTGCACCATTCACCACCAGCACCCTCCAGCAGGATGCTAACTCACGCATGGGTTATAGCAGTAAAGGTACAATGTCGAGTGCTCAACGCCTGTATCAAGCAGGGAAGATTACCTACATGCGTACTGACAGCACAATTCTATCAGGTCAAGCAATCGCGAGTACCAAAGATTTCATTATCAGCGAATACGGCGAACAATATAGCCATGTTCGTAACTTCAAAACAAAATCATCCAGCGCCCAGGAAGCTCATGAAGCCATCCGACCAACTGATATGAAATTAGAAAAAGCAACTGACGATGCACGCGATCAAAAACTATATGCATTAATCCGTAATCGAACACTCGCCAGTCAAATGGCACCCGCAAAGCTAGAAAAAACTACCATGACGATAGCCATTAGTTCGTCAAAGCATGCCTTCGAGGCAAAGGGTGAAGTTGTCCTATTTGACGGGTTTCTCAAAGTATACGGTGCCAACAAAAAGACTGACGTCTTGCTGCCAAAATTATCAGCAGACGACACACTACTACTCAATGAAGCAATCGCCAAGCAGACGTTTGCCAAACCACCGGCCCGATACACTGAAGGTAGTTTGGTTAAAAAACTCGAAGAACTTGGCATTGGTCGTCCATCGACGTATGCGACCATCATTGATACTATCCAAACTCGAGGTTACGTCGTTCGCGGTGAAAGCGAAGGAAAGGATCGTGATACTATTGTCCTCTCTCTCAAGAAAAAAGACGTACAGCGTGAGGTTATCCAGGAAAAAACAGGGGCAGACAAGGGCAAACTCGTTCCAACTCCTGCGGGTGAATTAATTGCTGACTTCCTGGGTAAGCATTTCGAACAAATTATCGATTACGATTTCACAGCCGATGTTGAAAAGAAATTCGACCTCGTTGCTGACAATAAACTAAAACGAAACGATATGTTGGAAAAATTCTACGGACCATTCCACAAATTAATCGAAGAATCAGGCAGCATCGACCGTAGTAAGGTAGGGCAGTCGCGCAGTATTGGCACTCATCCAAAATCTGGCAAAATCATTACCGCTCGATTTGGTCGCTATGGACCAATGCTACAACTAGGCGCAACCGAAGACGAAGAAAAACCACAATTTGCACCAATGCCAAAAGGTGCAAAGATTGAATCAGTCACACTAGAAGAAGCCTTGACCGCCTTTGAACTACCACGAGTCGTCGGATTGACTGAGGATGGTCAAGAAATCAAAGCGAACATCGGTAGGTTTGGACCATACATTCAAATTGGCAAGCTCTTTGTTAGCATCAAAGATGAGGATCCGCACACAATTACGCACGAAAAATCATTGGAATTATATGCCGCAAAGCTCAAGGCCGAAGCAGAAAAAAACATAGCCGACTTTGGTGATGGTATCAAAGTTTTGAACGGTCGTTTCGGACCCTACATCACCGACGGCAAAAAGAACGCCAAAATTCCAAAGGATACTGATCCCAAAACAGTAACTCACGAACAAGCAAAAAAGCTCATTGCCGAGGCTCCCGCAAGTAAAAAACGCTTTACGCGTCGCAAAAAATAGTTGACTTTACAGAAATTAGGAATAAAATTATTTCACTAGTCTCTATTCAGGGGACTCGAGTATCCCCGAAAGGGGGTGAAAAAGATGAAAGTTTTAGGTTTGGTAGTGGGATTCCTTGGCGTCCTGCTAGCAGTAGCAGCTGTCGTTGTCGGCGCACCAGTCGCCGCATCGGCTCTGGCCCTCAGCTTCTCGGCCGTATGGTCGTGGGCAACGGTTCAGGCATTTGTCGGCGGCGTTGTCGGTGTCATGCTTGCCCGATGGGGTTTCGACCAGTAAGCGGTCCAGCTCATCACCTTCGGCGATCGAACATCAGTAACACCTGATACTCCAACCGTCCAACTTCATCCATAACTAAATACCGCCCTCAAGAGAAACCGCCTCGAGACAACACTGTTTCGGCAAAGCTCTTGGGGCGGTTTTCATTTGCGCAATGCATCTCCACATTCCAAGGAGGGTAGACTATTTTACTTGTAAAATTAGCATAAGTATGATATAATAAAAGTATGAAGTCAAACAGCCACGAACAACCATTTCGTATCTCTATTACTGGTATCGACGGATCTGGCAAAGATGGTGTTACTACCTCCGTTCTCGAGATGCTTTCTATGGAATCGCCCGCCATACAGATCGGCAAGCCTTCTTTTATGTACGAACAGGGCAAATCACACGAGATCTTTCGCCCCGTGAATCGAACAGTCGATACCATTCATGATTTTGGCGACAGACACCAGTACCAGAAGCTTATCCTGGGTATCAGTGCGGTCAACGTCGTTGTCCAAGCTCGCATACTAGAGCGTTTGGCGGAACACTATCAGCCCCACGCTGACATTATTGCTTCAAACCGCGATACACGAATTGATTCTGCTGTTTATATGGAATACTACGGTAATAAGTCAAAAAATTCGTCAACAAAAGGACGTGAAGATCAGATTCAACGAATTCAACAACGCATCAACCGAGTCCAACGACTAACGAAAATTAAAAGAGACCTTATTATCACACTTGCTGTCGATCCCGAAATTGCCATACAACGCATCGAAGACCGGATTGCAAAAGACAAGTTATCTGGAGCCGGCAAAGAAAGCCCTCGACAAATGCACGAGACAATAGGTGACTTGGCGATGCTTGCAGCCGCTTACGAGCCCGCAAGCCAACAATTACAAGTAATTCAGCCCCACAGGGCAGTAACCATCGACACATCTGATCGTAGTTTCGAAGAAGTTGTTGATATTACCTACAGGACAATCAATAGTGCCCGTCAGAACCAATTTGGCCCCGGGCACACCATCAATCTCTAACGTACAAGCATAAGCAATAAACTATCAACAAAACAATAGGGCAAATATAAAAAGCCTCAAAACATTGTTTACGAGATAGGTCTATTTCATGCTATAATCTATAAAAGTACGAAAAGTGTTTGACATTATAAAAAATATGTTTTATAATTCAAAAGATAATTAGAACTAATCCTAATGACTGAGGTGAGGCAGAGAGGAACAACTGAATGAGCCCAGCTCCAACAAAAACTACCGATGAAGCGACAACTGTCGACATTGATGGTGCTATTGAAGCAATTCTTGACGCCGTTGAACAGGAACGAGAGCGAGAAATCATTACTCGTCGTTTCGGTTTGTACGAACGCAAAGAGACTCTAGAACAAATTGGCGAACTACTTGGCATTACAAGAGAACGTGTCCGTCAATTAGAAAAAGCGATCCTTATTCGCCTAAAGATTGCGAGTAGTGATGGTAAAATTCCCGCCGTTCAATCTGTCGAAAAGGTACTCGTGCGTGAGCTCAGTGAAATGGGACGGCTGGCAACAGTTGCAGATTTGACCGACGCATTGCTTGGTGACAAAGCAACTCCTCTGTCGCGTGCACGTGTCGCATTTGCTGCGACGCTCGCACCTCGCTTGGTTGTTATTAACGAAAACGATCATTACAAAAATGCCGTTGCTATCGCTGAATATGGTGATGAAAAGAAAATTGTCAAACAAGTTGACGAAGTCGTTGCTGGTATCAAAAAACATGGTGAACCATTGACTATCGAGCAACTTCATGACCAGCTAAACCATGAACATCCTTCACATGTACGTGCACTAGCTACTGTTAGCAAGCATCTGTCAAACCTAAAAGACTCTTGGGGTCTTAATCGATGGCCAACGGTCAATCCAAAGAACATTCGTGACAAGATCTATGTCATCCTTCTCGAAAAAGGCTCATCGATGCACTTTTCAGAAATTGCCGATTCCATCAAAGAAAGTAGCTTTAGTCGCAAGAATGTTACAACACAGGCAATCCACAACGAGCTCATCAAAGACAAACGATTCGTACTCATCGGTCGTGGTATTTATGCACTTGATAGCTGGGGTTATTCAAAAGGTACCGTTGCAGACACAATCTCAAAGATCCTCAAAAAGAGCGGGGAACCACTTCATCGTGATGAGATCGTCAAGCGTGTACTAAAGAGTCGTCAGGTCAAAGAAACAACTATTCTATTGAACTTGCAAAGCAAGCCGCAATTCAAGCGAGTCGCAAAAGCAACCTACACTCTTGCCGAAGACAAGTAACACCTTGCGTAGTGGCGCTTATGGTGGGACAATGGAAGGGTAACCTATGGAAGTATTTTCGTGGATCATTGGACTGCTTTTACAATGGTACGTCTGGCTACCAGTCGTACTTATTCTGGGTTATCTAACATGGCGTAATTATCAACGTGTTGATTCAATTCGTGCCACCGAGAGCACTCTATTAATTCTCGAAATCCCAAAAGCAAATGACAAAAAAGAGCTCGCCGCCGAGCAATTGTTTGCTAGTTTGCACGGAATTCTGCGGGATAAAGAAGAATTAAAGCAATCCGGCGGCATCCAAGAACACCTCAGTTTCGAAATTGCCAGCGTCAGCGGGCAAATTCGCTTTTACGTTTGGGTGCCAACGGCACTACGCAGCTTTGTCGAAGGGCAAATATACTCGCAGTATCCAACGGTACAGATTCACGAGGCAGAGGAAGACTACGTTTCACACGAGCGCGAACATAGTGTTACCTACACAGGCGAGATTACACTGACCGACAGCGAATTTCTACCGATAAAAACCTTCCAGAGCTTCGAGGTTGACCCACTCGCAGGTATCACTGGAACTCTCGCAAAACTTGAATCAACAGGCGAAGAGTTATGGATACAAGTCCTCGTTCGACCCGTCCCTGATACGTGGCACAAAGCGTCTGACAGTTGGATAAAGACCGTAAAGGGAGGTGGTAGTCCTTTTGGATTTCTGACTGATGGCAAGGGCTTTGATGCCAAATGGCTGTTCGGACTGCTTGAAGCGTTATGGAAACCACCAGAACAAGGAGTAGGAGGTACTGCATCAAAACCAGAGTTATCAGAGCGTAACAAAACTCGTATCAGTGAGGCCGAAGCAAAAGCAACCAAGCTTGGCTATCAGGTAAAAATCCGCGTGGCGTACCTTGGGGATAGTCAAACAAATGCTCGACTGCAAATGCAGGCACTTGTTGGTACGTTCAAGCAATTCAACAGCACCAACCTCAATGGCTTCAAAGTTGCCGGGACAAGCTTTCGCAAAGAAGACCTCGAAAAATACCGCGCCCGTCTATTTGCGGATAGGGGATACATCCTTAATATCGAAGAAGTTGCCAGTGTCTTTCACTTGCCGCACACTAATGTCGAGACACCCAATATCGTCTGGGCATCGTCAAAGACAGCTGAACCGCCATCGAAATTACCCGTACTTACAGGTGATGATTCAATAGACGAGAACATCAGTGCTTTTGGACTAACAAACTTTCGCGGTATCAACCATCAATTTGGTATGTTGCGAAGTGACCGCTCTCGCCACATTTATATCATTGGACAAACTGGAGCAGGTAAATCAGGTACGCTAGAGTTGTTTGCGCTCAGTGACATTTATCACAACCAAGGCTACGCCATTATTGACCCTCACGGGGATTTCGCCGTTAATAACATGAAGTTCATTCCTGCCGACCGTATCAAAGACGTCGTGTACTTTAATCCTGCCGATACCGCCCATCCGCTCGGATTTAACCCGCTAGAAGTCACGAATCCTTCACAAAAGAGTAATATCAGCAGTGAAGTTATCGGTGTACTCAAACGTATGTTTGGTGATAGCTGGGGGCCACGCTTAGAATACATTCTGCGCTATACCATTCTGGCACTCTTGGATCGACCAAACGCCACTATGCTGGATATTACACGCATGCTTACAGACAAAAAATTCCGCAAAGAAACCTTATCGTACAGCAAAGATACCGTAGTACTCCAGTTTTGGACTGTCGAATTCAACAGCTGGTCGGACAAATTCCAATCAGAAGCAATTGCACCAGTGCTCAATAAGGTGGGTGCTTTTACGGCAAACCCGATCATTCGTAATATTATCGGCCAACCAAAGAGTACGTTTAATATACGACGTATCATGGACAATGGCGGAATACTCATCGTCAACCTATCAAAGGGTCTATTGGGCGAGGATAATTCCAGCATTCTCGGTGCATTTTTGGTTACCAAAATTCAATTGGCAGCCATGAGTCGTAGCGACATTCCCGACATCGAAGATCGTCGTCCTTTTTATCTATACGTCGACGAGTTTCAAAACTTTGCCACTGATTCGTTTGCAACGATTTTGTCCGAGGCTCGAAAGTACGGCCTGAATCTAACTGTTGCCAATCAATACACATCACAAATGAGCGACACCGTACGAGACGCGGTATTTGGCAATGTCGGCACAATGATTTCTTTCCGTGTTTCTGCCGATGACGCACCAAACCTGGTTAAACAATTCGAACCACAATTCGAAGCAAACGATTTGTTGCAAATGCACAATCGCAACTTTGTCATTAACATGGTAATAAAAGGTGAAAAGTCACCAGCGTTCAGCGCCAGAACTCTACAATTACCACCGGTACAAGCCGATAATTCCTCGGCAATTATTGAACATACTCGCCAAACATATAGTCGACGAAGGGAAGATATCGAGCGAGAAATCAGTGAAGCGATTCAGCCACCTGAAAATCTCGTACGTAAAGGACCAGGCAACCCTCGTACGCCCAGAGAGCCAGCATCATCCAATCAACAAAATCAACAGAGGTATACCCCTGTTAATGTACCTCATCCCAACGAGCCAAACAGGCCAAAATTTGTCGTAGAAACCCCTCAGGGTGAAGCGATTATGGAATCGGCAAAGAAACCAGAACCGGCGGAGGACGCAACAAAGAGAGAAAAGGAGAAAAAGCCCGAAGTAAAAGAGGATAGTGGGGAAAATAAAGATGATGCGAAATCCGAGAAAACACCGATCAAAAAGAAGCGGACTCGTAGCCGTCGTCGCAAAAAAGACACTGCCGACGATAAGAAAGAAGATGCGAAATCCGAGAAAAAGGAAGATGGTAGGCCTGCCGAACAATCTCAAAAAACTGAAACCAAGCAACAGCCCGAAAAGACTGAACACGTCAATGATTTGCTGAGAGTAAAACACCACATCCCTGAACAACCCGCCCCTCAGCCTACTGACGACGGGCAAAAGGACAAGCCTACGCCACCAAAACCAAAACCCACTCCGCCAAAACCACGCAAAGATGATGACATGGGCCTCCTACGAGTGCGTTAGCATTAGCACTATGGTATAGTGGGAACCATGTTAAACTTCTTTGCACAACTTGACCCAGCGGCTCTCCAAGAGCAAATAACAGAAGCAAACAACCAGCAAGCACAGTTGTTGGAATTTGCTCAAACCATGCAGGGATTTCTAAAGGCATACCTTCCATTCCTCATCGCAGGCGTAGCCGTATTTGCGTTATTGTTTTTGATAAATGCAATCAACAAAATGCGCGTCGATCGAGCAATCATCCGCATGGACAAAAACATTGCAAAAATCCTTGAAAAACTTCCCGATAGAATGCTCGCACACGAACCAAAATCATATGCAAACATGTACGAACCGAAGCCACCGCCAGACGACAGTCCACCGCCAGCAGAGCAAGAACAGCCAAAGACTACAGATCAGCAATAGAGATGCATACTAGTAATATCTGTGTATTTATGTTATAATATAAGCACATGAGTCTACGAATTAATTTAGAGCCAGGTGGCATTATTTGGCAGGCTCGGCAACATATGGCCACTTCGCCCCATACGATACCCCTGGATGTAGATGCCAGCGGATTTGATGGATATGTCGCAGATATGATGAATGCCAAAAGGCTACGCGATAATCTAAATGATGCTCAGGCGAGAGAATATGGCAGGCACCTGATAGCGGCCAGCAAAGACAATCCCATTGGACGCCAACTCACTAAACATCAAGGACTTTCTGGCGACAAGTCACTCACCGTCAATCTGACGCTCCTCAATGAATCTATAGGTATCATGCCCGAATACAAACTCGCGGCGTCGGGTATCCGCAAGATTGGACGAGTCACTATATTGCTATACAGCAATGAGACGCATGTTCATCTTGCATCCAGGACACCACGACTACAAACAAACATGATGGGTGGTATGAACATTTTGTCTGACGGCGCGGTTCATATGACAATGTTTGCTCTAGATAACTGCACAAGGTGCGATGATATCAACACCAACGAAGGGAGAAGAATACTGGACCAATTAGACCTATCAGATATTTATTTGAAGCCACAAACCAACCAAGTTATTCATCACAATGACTTGCAGATGTCTGGTATTTTCAACAAAAAATTTAACGATGACCAAATCACTAGCTTACAGGAATACTTACACGAACAGTTTCCGGTAGAGTAGGCGCCTGTTTGCTATAATTAAACTCATGACGAAAAAACAACCAAAACGGCTCTATCGCTCCCGCAAAGATCGCAAGATTGCAGGCGTGTGTGGTGGCATAGCCGAATATTTCAATATCGACCCCGTTATTACTCGTGTTATCGCAGTATTATTACTATTGCCTGGTGGTTTACCTGGCTTTATTCCATACATAGTACTATGGATAATCGTGCCCGAAAATCCAAAACAAAAGCGAACGGTATGATGTAGTGAACCTTTCTGAATTCGTTACCTCTACCAATAAACTAAAAATTATTGTATAATAAACCCATGAAAACAGGCGAGAATACCAGAGTTTGTGATAATTGTCCAATTCCGGATGATGCTCCTGCGGCACTGGGCGAATCGGCGGCGAACATTGCAAACGTCGAAGAGATGAATAGTATCTATCACTCAACATCCGAGCTCGTCAATATGGACGATAGAATAGCCATCGAACAGGGCTATTTAGAGGACATGGAGATATCACGACGCAAAATAGCACTCGTCAAAAAATGTGCCGACAAGATCCTATCTGGCACATGCGAGTTCCATAACCTTGATAGCTAGTACGCTATACTAAGCATATGGCTTTACACAACATCACGACCAAACAGGAATTCGAAAACAAGGTACTAAAGAGCGATAAAATCGTGCTGGTGGACTTTTGGGCACAATGGTGCCCGCCTTGCCATGCCATGGCACCGATATTGGCCTCCCTGGCAAAGGATCTCGACAGCACGACGGACATTGTAAAGGTGAACGTCGAAGAGTCTGCCGACAATAATGCACTCGCCACTGCGCATCAGGTGCAGAGCATCCCAAACATGATGGTATATAAAGGCGGTAAACAAGTCGATAACATTATCGGAATGGTACCAGAGCCGGTGCTCCGCGAAATGCTAGTCGCCGCATAACGCACAACTCAAAAACACCCGCAAAACTCTATAGAACAAAAATAGAACACTCGTTTTATTAGTCTCAGGGATATTTACAGGGGTCGTACCCCTGTTTAGTTTTTGTTCTAAATAGACAAATTACCCCTGTTGACCCCTGTAAATTAAAAATACGCGTGATAAATAGTAGAAATAATAAGCAACATACATATATTGCCAAGCAAAGAAGAAAAGTGGGGCAATAAATAGGGCAACGCAAAAAATATAGGCGAGTCGGGCACAAATCCAGTGGATCAACGTGCGCATACATTCATATCAGAGATACTGACTTTGGGTCGCACAATATATCTTTTACGACATTAGGTGTATAGACATAAGTTGATTGAGTATACATCTTCTCCAGATACAAATAGGGGGGTTAGCCCTATATTACGTCAAAACGTATAGTAAACATTTGCATGTACACACATTACTACCACCCATACTTATACTTATACTTACTACATGATACGCATTGTTTGCCATATGATCGCTCTGTCTTGGCACTTACTACAACACCCTGCAGATGGGTCGCTATTTGACTTTTCTGAGAAAATGATTGTTGTATATGTTTTCCACAGCTGTATGCCAATTTATTTCCACTAGACCTGTCTCCTATTTTTCACGCGCCTCCCCTACTTTTCTGACATTATTTGACATTTTATTACTAATATATATTTATATAGTTTTTTGGAATACTATGAATTTATGAAAATAGAACAAAAATAGAACACTACAAAGGGGTGAGGAGGGCACTATACTACAGCTTATAGTAGGCTCTTCCCGATACACGAACATCGATATACTCTGGCACGACCCTCTTCTTGTGTAGATAATCAACCGCTTTTTTCATATCCTCTATTTGCTCCCCTACTGGCCGATCCAGCGATAGCTTTATCGGATACGGATGCTTGCTAATGTGTAGCTGTATCTGCCTAGTCATATTCGGGGGTATAGTTGCTTGCTTAACGGTAATGCCAAAGCTTGATGCGGTATCAACAGCCAAGCCAACAAAACGCAAAAACTTACTACTAGCAACGACCGTTCCCGCCACTTGTGGCACGCCACTTTCATCAACAATCGCAACCTTTGGTTCATCAAAATAATTTACCCTAAATGGTATGCCGTTTTTATCAACGTAATAGCGGGTCGAGCCAATGAGCCAACTAGCAACTGGCTTGCGAAATACTATGTCAAATTTCGTCGATGCAAAATCTCCAATCCCAAACGAGGCAACAGATGCAACTTCTGGAACAAGTTGATTCATATATGCAGATAGCTGATCTTTGTCCAAGAACGGACGCAACCGCTCGTGTGGACGTACCGCTAAATAATCAGAGATAGCGCCAGTGTATCTATCGACCTTTATGACTGAACTATCGACATTCGTGGACGAAACCTGAACGCGCGCAGAAAACTGGTATATAAACCATGTCAACAAACTGGCGACAAGAACAAAAATAACAAAGAGCCCACCCAGACGTCGCCTATGTGCCAGTAGATGATGGCTGTGCGCCCTCGGAGATTTCAAACTCGCGCCAAATTCATTCGCACTGCTAATCAATGGTGATACACTACCAATGAGAGTGCGATTACGCTGAAACAACTTCTTGCCTCTACGCTCTTGTTCAGAACGTTCTTTGGTCGTATCAATATCTTTTTGCCTACGACGTGGAATCGCATCATCACTACGTTTTTTGCGCACCCAGCCCATAATCATCCTCGCTTTTTTGCATTGAGAATTATCGATGCCATATCATGAGCAGCCTGTGGTTTTGCGTGTTTGTGCAGATTTTGACCAAGCCGATGCTGGAGTGATTTGCTAGCAAGTATCTTTTTGATAGTGTCTACGAGAGACGTATCATCTTGTTCCAAAAACTTGTCTTCATCCAATAGCATGACTGCATCTGAATCGACATATATCTGAGCATGCTTTACCTGCCATACTAGTCGTTTACTCGGTACGACAATTGTTGGCCTAGCAACAGCGGCAAGCTCTAGTAGTGAAGTAGCGCCGGCTCTCGACACGACTACATCAGCAGCTCCTAATATCTCAAACAGTCCCTCGTGTACAAAATCCTTCAAAACAAATCGTGGATCATCTTGTGGAGTAATACTTCGTAGCTTATCATACTGTGCAGAACCACTCAGCAATAATATGTTTGCTTGCTTTAACAACGCATCCATATGAAACGCTACTGCGTTATTAATTGAGCGCGCACCTTGACCTCCACCTGTAATGACTACAAGCGATCGCTTAGGATCAAAGCCTAGCTCACTTTTGATCTCACTACGTCGTTTTTCGGATAGTATTTTATATGATGGATCTATAGGTATTCCAACATATTCAGCTTTTTGCTTTGGATAGTCGTAATTTTCGAGTGGCATACCTGTAGCAATCCGCCTTGCAAAAGGTACAAGTAACCGATTTGTTAATCCTGGATGCGCATCACTGTCGTGAATAACAACCGGAATACGCAGTAACCACGCGGCGATTCCAACCGGTAAACAAACATATCCGCCTTTAGCGAATACGACATCGGGTCGCCAGAAAAGCATTCGAGCAAAGCTCTGCCCCACTCCAAATACAACCAAGAAAGCGTCCCGGATATTCGGAAATATAATAGAAGGAATTGTTAGATGTTGTAATTTTGACAAGTTATGATAGCGCCGGAACTTCCCCGCAACAATTGTTTGCACTTGGACAGACTTGTCATATTCAGAAAAAATTGCACGAGTCTCATCGGCAAAATGTCGATCACACCAAAAGCGTACTCGTGCCCTCGGATATTCCTTGTGGATTTCACGCAGTATCGCGACGACCGGTGTTACGTGCCCGCCGGACCCCCCGCCCACGCTGAGAAGCTTTATATTCATCACCTTTTAGTTTACTACCAAAAACAGTATAGCGCGATAGCTGAAAGGCCAAACCTAGTGCAGCTGCAATAAAGACCATGCTCGTACCCCCAAAACTCAGGAGTGGCAATGTAATACCCGTCAGGGGTAACAGGCCAATCATAGCGCTAACATTTAATATTACATGGGCAGCTAACCAACCAAAAACTCCAATCACAACTAAGCGCGATCGAACGTCAGGCATGTGATCGGCCACTTTGAGCAGACGCATCAATAATGCAGCAAACAACGACAAGATCGCAACTAACCCGACAAACCCAAACGTTTCACCCATAATCGCAAATACCGAGTCATTAATTGCCTCGGGCAAATATCCCGTTGCCTGGACGCTATTGCCAATTCCGACGCCTGCCAAACCACCCGTTCCTATTGCAATCTTTGCATGCGTAATGTGATACGCACCAGCATCATCAATCGAAGTCGCATCACCTGACAAAAAAGTCATAACACGATCAATCCGATGTGGTGCGATGAGGATAGATACAATTCCCACCAAGACCAATACACCAGCTACTAACAGGCCCCAACGGTATTTCAACCCCGCCATGTATAACATCACTGCAAGCAATGCTATGAGCGATACACCAGTCCCCATATCCTTTTGAATTAATACTATGAACAAGAGTGCGATACCCGTAACAACTCCGAGCGGCACAAGAGTTTGAGCTCTGTCGTTTACAAGCCCTTGCTTGGCACGTGCCCCCAAGAAACCAGCAACAAATAACAGCAGTCCAAACTTCAAAAATTCCGCAGGTTGCAAACTACCCAAAGGGCCGAGATTGAACCAGCGACAAGCACCCAGACTACACTGAGTAATGGCATCTACGCCCAATATGTTGCCGAAAAGCAAGAGCGCAAGGCAAGCAATAAATCCAGCCCCTAATATCTTGCCGGCATTATCGAGTAGAAACCGGTAAGGCACAAGTGACGCAACGATAAATGCTATCAGTGCCAAAAACAAACTCGTAGTTTGTTTGATAAAAAAATAAGTTGATCCGTAAAAATCAGTGCC
>JAUIFG010000006.1 GCA_030429445.1 bacterium
TCTACCAGCTGCACAGGCGCTACTATATCTGGACAAAGTAATTACCTATTTGACGACGGCAATGCGCGAGCGTCCTTTGATGTTGGCAATATAACTAACAGTGATGATTTTGGTATTGAAATCGCAGCTCAGGGTACTGCCGATAGACTTGGCTTGGGGGGAACAAGCTTCCTGTCCTATTCGAGCCAGTTGAAACGAGTGAGTTGGGGTGACGGAGTGATTGGTAGTGGTGGTGGTAGCGGTTCCATTCTCCAGGTTGACATGGGTAGGGGTCATGCATGTGCACTTGTAAGCAGTGGAGTTTACTGCTGGGGGAGCAACAGTTGGGGGCGGCTTGGTACTGGCGGTACACCCAGTAGCTCATCAACGCCATTATTAGTATTGCAAGAGCCAGGTGTCATGGCTGGCGAAACAATAACGCAAATTTCAATAGGCGAATACACTACATGCGCCGTTAGTGCGAGTGGAAAGCTATTTTGTTGGGGTCAACGTATTCCTCATGATGGATGGAGTGATAATAAGCCAGTTCGAGTGGGAGGTGCTTTGCTGGGCAAAAGCGTAACTGCGGTGAGTGTGGCGGGAGATTTCATATGCGCTATTGCTGATGGCAAGATATATTGCTGGGGTGATGACGAGTATGGATTGGTGGATCCAGTAACAGGGCCCTACTATTTTGGGCTTGGTGGTATGGGCACCGGAACGGGCCTGCATTACGATGAATATATGCTTCCTTCTAGTGTAACTACAGTAAATACCCCCACGCTGGTAACGAGTACTTATCTCCCCGCTAATTATCAGGCGACAAAGCTTGCTCATGCCGGAGCGATAACCACGCAAATGTGTGCAATTCTGAATACTGGCCAGATGTATTGCTGGGGAGGGAATCGTAATAGTGAACTGGGCGCCAATATTGGTATCTATAGTCCTAGCTACTACGAAACTCATTATAAATATGTGGATGCACCTTATCCCGTATATAACAATGGCTATTTGGATGGCAATGGTGTAACCACTGTTGCAACGAACGGTACAACCTATAATGCTAGTAATGTTTCTTGTGCTATTAGCAATGGATATCCGTATTGTACTAGGATTAACGCACCTCCGCCTTCGCCTGCGCCAGGTAGATTTGAAAGGATAACAGCGGGATCGTACGCTCAACCAGTATTTGATATCGCCACGGGCGGACAACTTCAGCATACGTGCGTACTTGCTCAGGATGGTTTATACTGTTGGAGCGCACGATTTCTTCCTGGTAGTCCTTGGTATAATTCGAGCAATAATGATCCCGTACACATACCTACTCTGGGCGGACAATCTACGACAAATCTCGTGTCTGTTACGGCCTATTGGAATGATGTATGCGGTTTATATGCTGATGCCCATCTGTATTGTTGGAACGGTCTTGGTCAGAGTGGCAACGGTACGCTAACTAACCTTACCGAAATAACACAAGTCTACAACCTCGTTCACGGCCTTTACTTCTAAAAGCAACATTGCGTATGTATGATAAGGATAAACTAATAAACATGAACCAACCCAACGGATTTGTACTACCTCTTGTTCTGGTCGTTTCGCTTGCAACACTCTTTATATTAACTCCACTGATTGCAAAGTTCGTCACATCGCTCGATATTTCACATGCTAGTTACCAAGCGAGGGTTGCAAAAGAAAGTGCACGCGCAGGACTTGCCTATGCGACAGCTTGCTACAACGAGAGTGAAGGTGACCAGACTTGGGGCTCGGCAGCAGTAGGAGGGGCTCGACCAAACCTTACGCCATCTACCAGCTGCACAGGCGCTACTATATCTGGACAAAGTAATTACCTGTTTAATGATGGCAATGTACGCACGTCGTTTAACGTTGGCAATATAACCAGTAGTGATGATTTTGGTATTGAAATCGCAGCTCAGGGTACTGCCGATAGACTTGGCTTGGGGGGAACAAGCTTCCTGTCCTATTCGAGCCAGTTGAAACGAGTGAGTTGGGGTGATGATAAGTTGTTCGAGGCACCTGAAGTACAAATTGATCAAGGTACTAGTCATACCTGTGTGCTTTTGAACGGTGAGGTTTGGTGTTGGGGGACAAATGGTAATGGAGAGTTGGGTATTGGTAGCAGTTCCCCGAGTTCTTCATCGACGCCGTTAAAAGTTCTACAGGCACCGGGCGTGATGGCGGGCGAAAAGATAGTAAAGATATCGATCGAAGGTTCAACATCCTGTGCAATTAGCGAGAGCGGTAAGCTATTCTGTTGGGGGGTCTCTGTCGGTTCCTCCTCGGGGAGTTACAGTAATTACTCACCATATCGAGTAACAACTGGTGGATTACAAAACCTAAATGTTACTGATGTTAGTGTTGCTCATTTGAATCTATGCCTAATTGCCAATGGTAAGGTGTATTGCATGGGGGCGGATGTTACTGGTTCACATGGTAACGGAAGTGGCAGCGGACTAGTGTTTGCAGGATGGGCTAGCGGTTATCTCACGCTGACCCCAACGCTTGTAACAACCACCTATTTGGGGAGTGGTTATAATGCAGTGAGTCTTGCCAGGACTGGACATCTGTCTACATCAATGTGCGCAATCCTTGATACTGGACAAATGTATTGCTGGGGTGGCAATATTGATTCGCAACTAGGGTTAAATATAGGCATGTACTGGTTCGGATACTGGCAGACGAACTATCCAGGAGTAAGTGTTCCACGACCTATATACGATACCGCCTCTGGCACTAACAATGGCTATTTGGACGGTAACGGAGTTTTGGCTGTGTCGACGGCAGGGACGGGTGATTTCTGGTCCCCTCATAATGTTTCATGCGCTATAAGTAATGGCGATCCATATTGCACTAGAGCAAGGAGCGTTACTCATCGCAACGGTCCGTTCGAGAAAGTTAATGGTTCATATACAAAGCCAGTATTTGATATTACTGTGGGCAATAGTGCGTACCCTGCGTGTTTGCTTGCTCAGGACGGCCTGTATTGTTGGGATGCCGATGGCTCGAGTACTCTCACAAAGATCGCGACGGTTTCAGGGAAGTCTACGACGGAGATGTTGAGTATTCAGGCGCATAATAATAACATTTGTGGAATATTCTCTGATGGTCACGCCTATTGCTGGACTGGCATTAGCGGAAGCGGCACCCTTACTAATGTGACTGAAATAACACAAATCTATAATCTCGTTAGTGGTGCTTACTTCTAGTACGCGTACTTGCAATTTCAAGGTATAGTGCTATAGTATGCATAAACGGGAGAGAAGATGGTTCAATCTGAGCATGATGTTGCCTTAACTAATCACGAAATCATTCGTGATGCCAACCATCGTTTGTTTATTGTGGACAATATGGGGCGACGAGCAATTGGTGCCGAGATTGGCCCAAATTCGCTGATAGGTCGATACTTTGACAATCGTACGGCTTTTACCGGTCTCTCTGGCGGTGAATTACAGCTGATGTATCCTGGACTTGGTGCTGGTGTTGTTGAACACTCTGATTTTTTTGATGATCCTTGGGATAGGATCGAGCGATCGTTGCCCTGGATATACGGTGTCGTGTTCGATGGTAAGCGCGCAGGTGATACCGGCAAGACCGTACGAAGTTTCCATACTGGAATTCATGGTGTTGATCAAAAAGGTCGTGGATACAATGCTCTTGATCCCGAAACATTTTGGTGGGCTCATGCGACCTTTTTTGATATGACGGTACGCAATGCTGACGAGTTCAGTCACAATACCCTTTCACCTACTGATCGTGCAAAAATGTACAATGAATCTTTGACATGGTACGAACGCTATGGCATGCCGATGAGGGATGTACCAACCGACTACTGGTCATTCTACGATAAATTTAATGGTATTTGTGACAATGTTTTGGAGCTAACTCCTGCAGCAGAAATTGCTGTCGAAAAGGCTCTGACACATGATGGCGAACGCTTGCCGATGATACCAAAGGAAATCTGGCCCATCATCAAGCCACCTGCTGGTGCATTGTTGGGTCGATTGGCAATTGGCGGTTTGCCCGAACGTGTGCGACAACGTTTCGACATACCTTTTCCTGCTACCGAAAAAATTCAATATGATCTATTTTCACTCGCTGTCAGGACTAATTGGTGGATGGTTCCAGATAGGTTGCGCTATCATCCACGTGCCTATGAGGGTGTACGGCGTGAACGCATTAGCCAGGATAAGAGTTTTTTGAAGCAATTGCATCCCCGTTCGGTGGTAAATAGAATGGCTGACATAGCATCTGATTTATACAAAGATTTCAGTTAGATATCTTGTTTAATGATATTCCATATATCATCGGTTACCTCTGATTTACTTTTTGAGGCTGACAAGACGGGTATCTCGTAGCTGTGAGCTATGGCTAAATAGGCATCTTTTACTTTCTGTTGGAATTCATCGCCTTTTGATTCAAATGTGTCAGGATCTTGAAGCTCTCCTCGTGATTCAATGCGTTTTTGACGTTCGCTTTCGTCGTCAAGATTGAGGATGACTGCAATATCGGGTTTTATATATCGCTTGTCGGTTGCCTGTTTTGTCATTGAATGAATAACGTCTATATCCAATCCCTCCCCATAGCCTTGATATGCGAGTGTTGAATAATAGTTTCGTGCAGCAACGACCCATTCGCCTCTTTCGAGCGCAGGTAACGCCAATTGACGCCACAATTCTCGTCGTGAGGCACTGAACAAAAAGAGGTTCGTCAGAGCATCACGCTCTAATGAACCGTTCTTGATAATTTTACGGAGTGCCGCAGCAATTAATACGCTTTCATTTTCTTCGCTGGCTGGTTCGTGGAGCTCTATTGATGTAATGCTGTGCTCGGAAAGTCTTTCGCGTATTCTATCAATCTGGGTTGTCTTGCCGGTGCCGTCATGCCCCTCGATAACAACGTATTTTCCGATTTTTTCTGTCATTTAGTTCCTTCGGAAAGCCCTTTGATGGTTCGTGGTAGTTGACGTTTGTCTTTGTAGGCACGCGGTAGCATTTGTGATGGGTTCCATGTGGCAATTAATTCATTAAGGTCACTAGAATGTTGATATTTACCGCTGATGCCATCACGCCCCTTGCTGTAATCCCCCTGGACAACACCAGTTTTGTGGAATATCAACTGCCCTATTCGTTCGCCAACCGGCAGGACAACTGATTCGTGACGGTTGAGGTTGTAGATTTCCAGTGTAATACGGTTGATATAGCCCGGATCAACCCAACCTGCATCAAAGCAAACTGCGACACCATTTCGCCCCCAACTACTGCGTGACTTCACTTCACATGCTCCGCCATTTGGACGAACACCAACGAATTCGTGTGTGTGGGCCAAGATACGCTCGCCGGGACGTAACACTATAATTGGATGGTTGCGTGGAATATTTGCAAACAGCGCATAGCCATTCTTTTTGCACCATTTTGCATGGGGCTCTGCCTCGAGGGGGCCGTCAAAGTAGCGATCAACGCTTTCTTTTTCGAAAGGATTGTATATTTTTGAAAAGTCAGAGTATTCTTGTTTATAAAAATAATGACCCAGGGTAAAATCCAAACTAGCTTGAGAGACATTATCCTCATTGTACGGTACACAAACGATAGTCCCACTCTCGATTGCAGCTTTAATTTCGACATTACTGTAGACGCTCATAGCAGATTCTGAATAGCCGGTTTCCTCACTTTGATTTACCTTAATTGTAACATAGATATGCTGTCTGCTAAGATGAAAGTATGAGAAAAGCGATCGTTGCGTATGATAGAAACCGTGCCATTGGCACAAACAATGAACTGCCGTGGCAGGGAAAAATGAAGACGGACATGATGCATGTTCGCGAGCTGACAAGCAATCAGGCAATTATCATGGGGCGCAAGACATTCGAATCGATTGGTCATGCATTACCCAATCGACAAAACATTGTTATTTCTCGTCATGATGTTAATGCTACAGACGTAACGACGGTTAAAAACCTGGATGACGCCTATGGTGCCGTTGAGGCTGGTCGTGATGCTATTATTTTTGGTGGTGGTCAGATTTATGCGTTGGCGATGGATACGATTGATGAAGTTATCGCTACTGAAATCGATACTGTTGTTGAGGATGCTGATGTGTTCTTTCCTGAGTTTGGTAATGAATGGCATGAGGTGTCGCGTGAGCATCATGACGCTGATGCCAACAACGCTTTCCCTTTTGATTTTGTAGTCTATCAACGTAGCTAGACTGCTATCGGAGCTTTGATTGGTGGATGTGGATCATAGTCTTCGAGTTTTATGTCGTCGAACGTGAAATCATCAATACTTGTTACGTCTGGATTTAACCAGAGTTTTGGTAATTTTTTAGGTGTGCGAGACAGTTGTTCATCCACCTGATCCATATGATTTAGGTACAGATGTGTGTCCGCAAGTGTGTGTATGAATTCGCCTGGTTTTTTATCGGTGACTTGCGCAATCATGCTGAGCAGTAGTGCGTAGGATGCGATATTGAATGGTACGCCCAAAAAGGTATCGGCGCTACGTTGGTATAAATGTAGGTCGAGCCTGTCATTAACCACATTGAACTGAAATAACGAATGACATGGCGGTAAGCCACCGCTTGCGACAATGTCATCAATCTCGGCCACATTCCAAGCACTGACGATATTGCGACGGCTTTCGGGATTGTTTTTGACTGTGTCCACGACATTGGCAATCTGATCAATAGTGCCACCTTTGCCGTCGGGCCATTTACGCCACTGGACGCCATAGACGGGACCAAGGTCGCCCCATTCTGTCGCAAATTCATGATCAACTGCGATTTTGCCGATGAATTCTTTTAACCCGTCTCTCCACTGCTCGCTTGATGACGGCGGGACTTCGATATCGTTTTTTTGCAAGTATGCCTTGTAGGGCCACTCGTCCCAGATGTGAACGTTGTTTTGTGCTAGGTATTCAATGTTTCCCGTGCCCTGTAAAAACCATAGCAGTTCGTGAACGACGCTGTTGAAATACAGTTTCTTTGTTGTGACAGCAGGAAATCCATTCGCTAAATCATAGCGAACTTGTCGGCCAAAGACGCTCTTTGTGCCAGTGCCCGTGCGATCACCTTTTGTTTCACCATTGGTTTTTATGTCGCGCAACAAATCCAAGTATTGCTTCATACCCTGTACTCCCTATTCGCTTTTAGTATGGCACAGTTTGGATTATTGCGGGAGCGTAGTAGTTACAACACAACTCATTTTTTTGCAAAGAATCAATTAGTTAATTCCGCCGTCAACCTTGATGCCAGGACCCATAGTAGTGCTAATGCTGGTTGATTTGACGTAAGTCGTCTTGAGACTTGAAGGTTTTTGGGATTTCAGGCTCTCTAGAAATGCATTGACGTTATCGAGTAGTTTTTCAGCACCAAAGCTAACCTTGCCAACGGCAACGTGAACAATGGCTTGTTTATCGACACGGTATTCTACGCGACCAGCCTTTGCTTCGGTGACAGCTTTTGCAACATCGGCCGCGACAGTACCGCTCTTTGGATTTGGCATGAGACCGCGAGGGCCAAGCAAGCGCGCGTACTTACCAAGCTTTGGCATGTACTGAGGTGTTGCGATGAGGGTGTCAAAGTTGAGCTCTTCACGATCAAGTTGCTTTAGGAATTCTTCGTCACCAACTACGTCGGCGCCAGCCTTTGTAGCGGCCGCGTGATCTGCATCTGGTGCAAATACAGCAACGCGAACATTCTTACCACTACCATGAGGCAATGCAACAGTTGCACGGATGTTTTGGTCTGCCTGGCGAGGGTCAACACTCAATCGTACATGCATTTCAACACTTGCATCAAATTTTGTAGGGTTTGTTTTGACTGCCAATTCAAGAGCTTCTTTTAAGCTATATATTTTGTTAGCTTCAAGTAGTTCGGCGACTTTTCGATAGTTTTTGCCACGACGTTCAATGCGAGGTCGGATTTTTGGAGCGGCGCCACGTTTGACATTAGACGTTGCATCATCAGATTGTGGAGTTGTATCACCCGCTTTTTTACGAGTTTCTTTTTCCATTTTTTCGGCTACTTCTTTTTGAGCCTTCTCACTACGCTTGCCAGCTTTTGCGGCAGGTTTGCTGTCGGTCACTTCGTTAACGACTTCTGTAGTGACAGTTGATGCACTAGCAATCGCTGTTTCAATCTGTGCGATTGTGTCTTTCTCGGATACTTCGACTCCGAGTTCTTTTGCTTGTTCGAGCAATTCAGCCTTTTTGGCCATAATTGTTATGATCCTTTCTGTGGTGCAAACAACAGGTTCTCTGTCTCCCAACATTGATGTTATGGTTAAATTATACCAAAACAGAGGTGAGTTGTCTAGTCTGCATTGACTACATTTCAAATTATATTATAGTTATGATATCTTCGTCACCCTGACGAGTGTGGAATAATTTTCATGCACCGGGGGCGATCGAAGCCCTTTGACATGTGGAACAATCCGAAAGAAGGTTGTTGTGAACAAAGACACAGAGTGTGCAGTTTCGGAAGGCGTGAATAAGCGAAAAGTCTTGTTAATTTTTGCAGGGCTACTTGCGGCGATGTTTTTGGCGGCACTTGACCAAACTGTGTTTGGCGTTGCCCTGCCAACTATCGTCGGAGATCTGAACGGTGTCGAGCATATGCTATGGGTGACCACGGCTTATATTCTGGCGTCGACTATCGTGATGCCGATTTATGGCAAGTTGGGCGATCAGATAGGCCGAAAACACCTATTTATTGGTGCAATCCTATTGTTCGTAGCTGGCTCGATCCTTGGTGGCCTGGCAAATGACATGACCTGGCTCATTATCGGTCGTGCCGTTCAGGGTGTCGGTGGCGGTGGTTTGATGATTTTGGCGATGGCAATCATCGCCGACTTTGTACCTGCCCGAGACCGTGGTCGATACATGGGTATCATGGGTGGCGTCTTTGCTCTTTCATCCGTCATCGGGCCCCTTTTGGGGGGCTGGTTTACCGAAAGCATTGGTTGGCGATGGGTGTTTTGGATGAATATTCCCGTGGGAGCCCTTGCTCTTGTTTTGGCACTGATATTTTTGCCAAAGCCAAAGGCTATAACGAACAGGCCAAAGCTGGATGTTGCAGGTATTTTTTTGCTGGCAATGACATCAACGGCAATTGTCTTGATTTCGACATGGGGTGGTTCGATGTATGCATGGACATCATCGATTATCCTCTCGCTCATCACGGCGGCAATCGTCGGAGCTATTGCGTTCATTTTTGTTGAGCGTAGAGTAACCGAACCCGTTATGCCAGGTGCGTTCTTTAGGGACCGCAACTTTATACTGGTGACGATTGCGGGATTAGTAACTGGCCTGGCGATGTTCGGCACACTGGCGTATATACCTACGTATATGCAGATGGTCACCGGCTTTAATGCAACGCAATCCGGTTATTTGATGATTCCTATGATGGCAGGCCTGCTGATAACATCTGTTGTCACGGGTCGTATCGTTAGCAATACGGGGCATTATAAGTGGGTGCCTGCTATGGGCATGGGTGTTGTGGCGGTCGCACTTTTCCTACTGTCCACTATGACTCCGACGCTACCAATTTGGCAATTGTGTACGTATTTGACGCTGATGGGTATTGGCTTGGGCATGAATATGATGATTATGGGACTCATCGTCCAAAATCAGTTCCCCGCACAAGTCGGTACAGCAACAGCGGCAAACAACTATTTCCGTCAACTTGGCGCATCATTAGGTGCGGCATTGGTGGGGAGTCTATTCGTCAACAATCTGAAGAATCTCTTTACCGAGCGTTTTCCAGATGCAACAGCGATCGGTGTTGGTCAGAACTCACTGACTCCAGGAATCGTGCGTTCGTTGCCAGATAGTGCAAAAGATATCGTCATCAGTTCGTATAACGATGCGATGACCCCTGTCTTTTTGTATATGATACCGTTCATTGTGGTGTCATTGGTGGTCCTCCTCTTTATTAAAGAGAAGCCACTCGCGACAACTCTTGAGCATGGTAACGTTCTCTAGCTGGAGGAATCCATGAGGTGGGCCGCTATAAAATATGGCGGTCCACCTACAATCCACATGTCATATTAACAACTCCCTCGGGAGTTCTTTTATTGACTATTTATAATATTTATGCTAAAATAATAAATGTTTATTAGTAGACACTTGCATCTGCCTGTTTGTCTAACCAAGAACGTTAATAAGTGGAAGTAATCAGTCGAAAGGTTTTATGGTGGACCATCTATCTAGTCATTCATCCGTTGAGTGTGACGTCAGGTTGCTGTGTAGTATCATTGCGCGGCTGAACGTCCGGTCATTATCAGACGCTGGTTCGAACGTGTGCGAAATCTTCCATGGTGCAATAGCAGACGTGAGTGAATTAAATGCTCGACTAATCATAGAGCAAGAGTTTCGTGAATCAACGGGCGCAAAATTGAGCAATCAAGATGTTTTGTGTTCTCTGCCCCATGGGGCCGTAGAGAAAGATCAACAGCTCGCTCAGGTCATTCCATTCAGATCAAAGCGCGTCTAACGAGAGGAAATAGCATGACCCATTTCACTACCCCTGGTGGTCCGAACTACAATCGGATGTTTCGGGAGTTTAGTCGCTGGTATCGTAGCTGGCGACAATCTCGGAATGCCCGAACCGAACAGCATCGTTTGGCCCTCCAGGTCGATTTGATGTCTGGAAAGAGCACCGACTAACACCTGTCGTGGGAACCGCCCCGTCGAGCTGATTATTCGCTCGGCGGGGTGGAGTTCCGCGCGCTTCCACTTGTTATTTCGCCACCTCAATGAGGTGGCGCTTTTAATTATTGAAAATAAACAAGTTTTATGTTATAATAAGCATAGTTTCGTTATTCGGAACAAGGTATTTATATATATCCTTGGAAAGATTGGCGTAACCGATCTTTTCAATGAGTGGAACAACAATCGAGAGGTGGTCAGATGACTGATCAGCAAAGAATTCCAAAAAGTCGAATCCAGACTGCATTTCGCGATGCAGACCTGCGGGTTCCGACAGACGCCGAAATGGACGAATCACAAAGGTTTGTCGACAACATCTTTTCGTCAAAAAGCTCCCAGCCTCACTGTTGGGTAGAAGACATGCTCGTTCCGACAGGCATCGAGCTCGGTGCATTAATCGAGGAGGAAGAATCATGAATCGTGTCACCCGAGCGATGGGCCGTGTCCTGTGGACATGGATGACTCGCAATGTTGACGTGAGTGAGATTGGCGACCCCTTTGCCGTCAGTCTTGACTAGTTCCATTCAGATGGTGACCAGCGCAGAATCTTGTGCTGGTCACCATATATCTACCAGCACACCCTATCAAGGGTGTTTTTAATACCAGTTTTCCCGTAGTGCTTGTGTTAAGATAGTAAACGTATGGAAGAGATCAAGCAAGCCCTCAAGCAGTATAAATTCACTGGTGATATTGATGATTCTAGCGAAACACTCGATTTTTATTCACATGATGCTAGTATGTTTGAGCTTCGTCCGCAGTTGGTGATTTCACCAAAGACTGCAAAGGATGTCGAAACCGCCGTCAAGGTGGTAAATGAACGAAAAAAGCACCAACGCAACCTGTCGCTGACGGCGCGAAGTGCTGGGACTGACATGTCAGGTGCGGCGATTAATGATTCGATTATCGTTGATTTCAAGAAGCATCTCAACAAGTTTATTGATCTAAAAAAAGATACTGCTGTTGCTCAGCCGGGTTTGCTGTTCAAGGATTTTGATAACTATACTGGTGATTTACTATTGCCCACCTACCCCGCCAGTCGTGATTTGTGCGCAATGGGCGGAATGGTCAACAATAACTCGGGTGGTGAAAAGTCGTTAGAATTTGGCAAGACCGAGAAATATGTACCAGAATTGAAATTTGTATTTGCAGATGGCGTGGAGCGTGTTGTAAAACCTCTCGACCGCAAAGGTTTAAATAAAAAGATGGATCAGGATGATTTCGAAGGTAGAGTCTATCGTGATTTGTTTGAGTTAATCGACAAGCATTACGATCAGATAAAAAAAGCAAAACCAAACGTGAGTAAAAACTCAACTGGCTATAATTTGTGGAATGTTTGGGATCGCGAAACAGGGATATTTGACCTGACACAAGCAATTATTGGTGCTCAGGGCACGCTTGGTCTCGTTACAGAGACGAAGTTTCGTCTAGTGCCGCGTCCAAAGCATTCGGGGTTACTAGTTTTGTTCATGCGTGATATTGACGAGTTGGGTGAACTCATCGAAAAAGTACTTGAACACAAACCTGCAACGTTTGAAGGTTTTGATGATCAGACATTATGGCTTAGCATTCGGTTTATGCCAAGCTTTTTACGTCTGCTCGGACCGGTGAAGTTTTTGCGCCTCGTGTTTGGCTTGATACCAGATGGCCTTCAGTTGCTCAAAGGATTCCCAAAACTGGTCATGCTAGCAGAATTTACGGGTGATACCGAGGATGAAGTTCGGAGCAAGATAAAGGCATTGCATGGTGACTTGAAGCACGTCAAATCACGCTATGAAATTAACGGTTTTGAAGAAACACCAACAGAGGGTGCGAGTGAAAAATTTTGGGTTATGCGACGCTACAGCTTTCAACTGTTACGCAGCAAGGTTCATGACAAGCACACGGCGCCGTTTATTGATGATTTGGTGGTAAACCCTGAACATCTCCCTGAGTTTTTGCCAAAGCTTCGCAAGCTTATCAAAAAGTACAAGTTATTTGCAACAATCGCTGGGCACATGGGTGATGGTAATTTCCACGTTATTCCACTGATGAAATTGGAGAACCCAAAGGATCGCGCAAAAATTTTACCTGCCATGAAAGAAGTGAACGACCTTGTTTTGAAATACAAAGGTAGTTTGTCCGGCGAGCATAACGATGGCTTGGTTCGTGGTCCATGGCTAGAGGCTATGTATGGCAAAGAAATGGTCAAGCTATTTCGCGAAACAAAAGATATTTTTGATCCGCAAGGTATATTCAATCCGCACAAAAAAGCCAATGCTGATTGGGATTATAGCTTTACGCACATTCGTGATCGTTTTTAATCTAGGCACGAGATAGCCACGGGTGCTGGCAACAACAATAGGTGTCGATCTACTGCGTCACTCAAGTGTTTGGATAAGTGCGATGTTCCGATAGGGACTTTCCTCGCTAGTGGGGGCATAGAGGCTAAGGTATGCATTGGTTTTGATGTCTGTGAGCTTCAATGGTTTACAGTTCTTATCTACTACGCCTGGCAGACTTTTCCAATAATAATAAGTAGTGCCTGAGCCGTTGGTTAAGGTTAGCATGTCGCTTTGAATATCTATAAGTTTCAACTGACCCTTATCCCTATTGCGGAATAGGCCTGTATAGAGAGTTAGTTCGGAGCAATCCTTGCCTACGCTAACATATTCTTTTAAATCTTCCTCTGTAACCTGCGTTTTGTCTTCGTTCTTTTCTACGGCAGATGATGGCTTAGGGCTGAGTTTGCTTGGTTTGACGGAAGTGTTGTCGAGCGAATTATATGACATGAGTGATGCGATGGTACCAAAGATAAACGGTAAGCCGATAATGAGCACAACGAGTGCAACGAGCACATCCCACTTTGGATCTGCAATAGCTACCGATTTGAGTTCGGGATTTTTGGCAACATAAATGCGACGAAAAACAATGGTCAATACCGACATTGTAGCTAGGACTATCACCGTTGCTGCGAGTGCACGATAATGAAACTCCGTCAGCTTGTCTGGATAATGCGTAAATATAGTTGGCAACAACAGTGCCCAAAATAGCCATGTAAAGCCAATTGCAACGAAACTTACGATACGAGTTGCCTTGTCAACAAAGTTTTCGGCCATTTGCAGAAGTAACTGCGACCACAAACTCGCACAGAATGTATAAAAGTAGACGACATATAGATCGTAGGCTATTCGCCCAGTGATGACTTCCCAAATTTGGAGAATTGTTGTGATAAAGCTCGCAATCGTAATAAGGAGTAGCGTGCTACTTAAGAGGCTGCTTGCTCCACTTTTGTTCTGGCTACTAACTGAGATAATAAAGAGAGCAACGAGTGTATGCGCAACCATAGATCCGGTTGTACCAAGTGCGCGTGAAACGGTGGAGTTGAAATCGCCAATCAAAACCGCAACAACAGAAATGAGAGCGGCAATGATGAGACCACCAACGAGTGTATAAAGGAAATATTTGTGCAGATTAAATTGTTGCTTTGATTCAGACGAGAGTGAAGACGGCTTGTCTTCATGGGGTGTCTGAGCTTGTGCCGCAGCATTTAGTTTGCGTAAGTACCTCTCATCAGCAGGCCTTGGATAGCTGAATTCTGATTCTTTCTGATGTGGCTCGGGGGGGGGTGACTCCATTGATTCACGAAGTTCGTTGTTGTCCAATTTGTCTGTATCGAGCTTTTCGTCAGACCTAGCTATACCGTTGTCTTTGTTATCTTTTTCCATGTATACCCTCAAAAAATATATGCTAATTGTAGCACGAGAACAAGATTACCAAAAGCAATATTAGTTTGCGCGATCAAATCTTTGATCAAAGAAAGTATCGGGATCGTACACTCGGGCTCTAATTGATTCAACGGGAATGGCAAATGTATTGGCTACGGCGAATTCTTTTGATTCTATATCCAGGTGGGGGCGCAAAAAGCGAGGCTCAACGAACTGCGCGAATAGACGATCTTTGTCGTCACTGTGTCCAAAGATAAATTCATCAAAGTATCCGCTAAACAAGACGGGCTTGTCGTAATCGGCTACTACATCGTCCTCACTCAGTGCGAACAGACGATTTGCGACAACGGCAAGCCGACGCTCCAGTATAGCCGTGGGCATGCAGTTATTGAGCTCATCTTTGCCAGCATCACCCATGATGACACGAAAATCCGGGTCATCGGCAACATCTATTGTTTTTTGAAATTCTTGTGCAAGTATGAACGGGTCTCTTTTTACGGTACTTTCGAGAACGGGGAGTGATCTTACCATGTAGCTAAAGAGTTCGCTGATTCTCTCTTCCCTCCACTCATTACTATTATCATTTGAATAATTTTCGTAATTTGTCATGATATCTCCCGCTTGTTGTATATCCTACGCCAAATGTCGATACTTTTCAATGTCCTTACCTGAAGGCATCAATGATTCGATAACTGCTAATTGCGGTGATTGGGATAGTCATAAACCCACTTATGGCGATCTTTTCGTTTTCTTCATTGAGGTATGCGGCATTAAATAATCGCAACGAAAGAATCGGACGAGTACTATTTGTTTCAGGATCAGTATAGAAATGCTTCTCAATGTATGACATCTGGCCTCCCGCACGAAGGTGTCCTTGAATATCGAGTGCCCGTAAGGCTCCTTGCATTTCAGAGGCTACGTATTGTAGGTGAGGAACGCCAATTTGACCTTCGAGTTGCACGTCCACTAGCGCATTGATGAAATTATAGTTGTAGTGAAGGCCGATTAAGTCTACTCCTTCTCGTACATACATTTCTTGTACTTCGGGCGACATATCTTTTATAAAGTGTTGCATGGCTCGTGCGCAGACTATCGGGTCAGAAGATTTTTCAACAATTTTTTCAAATAGATTGGGTGGTAATTCTGGCAAGTTGTCTGGTTCAAATGATGCTTCCCACTTTTCAAAGTCTTTATACATAAAAATACTCCTCGTATGAGGAGTATTTTTATGCTTTTTAGTAGAGTTGTCAATCTCTAATTGGCAACTTCAACGCCCATGCTACGAGCAGTACCGGCGATGATCTTGATCCGACCTTCTTCGTCAATTGCGTTTAGCTGATCTTTTTTCATCTCTGCAATTTCAGCTAGTTGAGCGCGAGTGATTTTGCCGACTTTCTCTGAATGAGGTTTTCCGCTGCCTTTTTTGATGCCAATAGCAGCACGGATAGCGTCATCAACGGGTTGACCAAGACTTTTCCAGGTAAAGGTTCGATCTTCGTAGACTTGCAAGTGAACAATGACGTCCTTGCCCATGTCGCCCTTTGTTGCCTCGTTGAATGGATTGATAAAATCCATCATGTTCAGACCCCATTGACCCAATGTTGAACCGACAGGAGGACCTGCGGTCGCACGACCAGCGGGAATGCGGAGTTTTAGATTTCCAATGATTTTCTTTGCCATGTAATTCTTCCTTGTACTAAATATTTAATGAAGCATATTTAGTGCGTAACTAGGTTACTTTAACAGATGATGGAGATAATTTCAATAGGGTTTATGCTCTCGGTCTAGGGCATAAACAATGTGGTTAGTGCGGACGGTTGGTTTTGGGTGGAAAAAACCTTTGCTTTATGATGAGTGCGGCAAGGAATCCAAGTTGGATTACGGTACCTATGGCAAATGCGACCAGTACTACTGTTATCATTCCGAATATCCTATCCCTTGGAAGTGCCTAAGTGCACTATTGACCAATTTTCAGGTACTCCTCCCTGACCGAGAGCAGTACAATTATGACATAAAGTATATAAAAATGCTAGTCAACCCAGCCGATTTCTTCTTCTTCGCCAAATTCATTGATAAATTTAGTGGTATTGTACCAGCCGTAATCTTTGGGGAGGCTGACTTTTTCTCGGTCTATGGGCTTTGCTTGCAAGCGAGATATGTCTATTGCTTGTCCGCTATGTCTATCCACGGTGACAGTTCGCTCTAGCTGACGGTCGACCGATAAGGGTATGCCGGCAAGTTCTTTTTTACCTAGTGCATGGAGCATTTGTTCGGGGTTTTGCATGAGCGCTATCTTGCCTATGATTGTTGGAGGAAACATACCACGGTGCCACACCTGAATCTCAGGATTTGTTGTACTCGGTATTGTCGCTTCTACTTTTAGGTGTTCTGGTCTTTTTTTCATATATTTCTCCGCATTAAAAAAAGAAGTCCGGATGACCGGACTTCGATTCGTTATACTTTTTTCACCTGCAAGGCGTCCAGTTCAACCGGCGTATCGCGTCCGAACATGCTCACCATTACCTTGATCTTGCCTTTTTGTGTGTCAATCTCGCTAATTGAACCATCAAAGCCTTTGAATGGCCCGTCAACAATGCTGACTACTTCACCTTCGTTATAGTCGATATGATGCTTTGGATCTTCAACACCCATGCGCTTTTTGATCTTTGCTATTTCATGATCCGAAACTGGCGTTGGATCTGTACCGGTACCAACAAAGCCTGTAACTCCTGGGGTATTTCGTGTGATGAACCATGTCTCTTCGGTTAGTTTCATCTCTACCAGAACGTAACCTTGGAATATTTTTGCCTCAATAACTTTTCGTTTACCGTTTTTGATTTGTATTTGTTTTTCTTTTGGTACCATGACGTCAAAAATTTTATCAGCCATATCAACTGCGTTAATGCGTTGTCGGATGCTATCCGCCACCTTCTCTTCGTATCCACTATAGGTATGGATTGCATACCATTGTCGGGTACTGTCATATCGATTCTTTGCCATAATTCTCCTTTAGGTTCCCAAAATCAGTTCAAATAAGTATTTAAATCCTGCGTCTAGCAGCAAGATGACGGTGACGAAAAATGCACTATAAAGCAACACTGCAAGTGTCATGCTCCAGGTTGCTCGACGGGTTGGCCAACGAACTTGCCTTAGCTCTTCCCATGCCCCCTTGAAGTAACCGCCGATTGCTCGAAGTGGTTTCATCCATCCTTTGGGGCTACCGGGTTTCTTGACTCGCTTTGCCTTTATGGGCTTACCCGCTGCAGCTTTCTTTGCCGTAGCCGTTGATTTGATGACGACAGCTTCTTCTACCTTCTCTTTTTTGCTTTTAGCAGTTGGTGCACTAGCTTTGATGCGAACAACATTCGCATCATTATTGGCAGATTGTCGCTTGGTTTTCTTTTTTGCCGCCACGGGTGCTGTCTCCTCGCAAAATTAAAAGTCTGCTGTTGCAGACTGTCAAGTTAAGGATAGATGATGTTGGTGATAATGTCAAGAGGTAAAGGTGGTTGTTACGGGCAGAGCGGTACGCGGATTTTTCCGTGTACCAGCTCCGCCCGCATTGAGTTACTAATCGCGGTAGCGATGCCTTCCTGTCACTTCGGACTGATTGTTACGGGTCAACAGATACCAAGCAAGCCAGAGAAAAAGTACAGTGATTCCCGCAAGAACGAGAACGAGTGCCATTATCAGAATAGCCTGCCAGGTGTTATGTGACGGTGCAACAACTTTCTCTGGTAAGGGCTGGATGCCATGCTTACCCAAGAAGCTTTTGAGCGTGAACCAATCGCAGGGATAGACAAATACGTCCATGCCACGAACGCCCTTGCTCGTCATTGCAACTACCTGGCCATCACGATTGACGATCGGACCACCAGAAGCACCATTTGATGTCGATGAATCACTAGTGAGTGCATACTCGCCGTTGGGTTCAATCGGCTGCGGCTCGCTGGTGAGTGCGCCGTAGGTAGTGATGAATCTGGGTGAGGTATGTGTGGACGATGCGGGGAATCCGACCGTCGCTACCTCGTCACCAGTGTTACCTTGTGACGGTGCTAAGCGCAACGGAACGACCGGTTGTGCCAATCCACTGACACGCAGAATTGCAACGTCACCATTTTCTTCTGGCGTCACATCGAGCACTTGAGCTAATCGTGGATTTGGCGCGAATTCACCCTCCAAAGTGCTGGCCTTGGTGACCTCAACTTTTCGAGTGATTTCGACATCACGTCCAGCGATTGATGACACCTTTTTTGCTCCGGCGTCCATATCTACGCAGTGTCGCGCGGTAACAACAAGGACGTCGTTACCCTGCACATCCGCAACCCATCCAGTACAAGTGCCAGACGTTTTGACGGGTGTGTCTAGTTCGATGCCGAGTAGCTCTTCGACGGCATCTTGCGTGGCAACTTCGGTGTAAGTCGTTTCGAGATATACGATGCTGTCTTTGCTGGGTGGCGGAAAACCATCAGCTGTTGCAACGGGTGCAACGGCCGTACCGATTAGACCGACGAGTGCTGCAGTTGGTATTGCAAATAGTAAACTCCTGCGATTTCGCATGAGCTAATTCACCTCCATGAAGTGTAGGAATGGTAAATGCCGCGAAAGCGACTCGCTGGAATTAATGCAAACACAACTCCAGTTGTTATATATTATACACCAAAACTATAAAAAAAGCAAGTATATACCTCTTAGAGATCTGTGCTACCATAGAGTTAATGGTTGACGTAGGCATACTCGGTGTTGTTGGAACTGTTAATCTTTACGTCCTCGTCAAATTATATACGGTGTTTCGTATGCTCACGATCAAAACCGCTGACAATCTAACACTCGAAAGGGACGTACCGACTGTTAGTGTCTGCATAACTGCTCGTGATGAAACGCATGCAATGACACAGTGCTTGGAGCGTGTCGTTGGGAGTGATTACCCTAAACTAGAAATCATTGTCCTGGACGACCAATCGCATGATGATACTTCAATTCTAATTAAATCGTTTGCCCATTCAGGCGTGCGTTTTGTTCAGGGGGAGCCGCTGCCCGATGGATGGTTGGGAAAAAACCATGCACAGGCTCTACTAGCAAATGAGGCAAGTGGTGAGATTGTCTTTTTCATGGATGTTGATACGTTAATTGAGCGACACACAATTGCCCGCCTTGTTCAATATTACCTCCATCACAAAGCTCGTATGCTGTCAGTTGTACCTATCCGCAATGATCATTGGACGACCAGCACGTTATTCACTACAATGAGACACTTCTGGACTCTTATGCGATTTCGCCCACACTATCCACGCGCAGTTGCGAATGCATGGCTAATTGACCGAAAGACAGTCTTGGAGCAGCTAAAAATGGATGATACGTTGGCCCGCTCGGTTCAAATGGAAACGACTATTGCTAAAAAGTTGGCGGCTACAAAAGAATATCGCTTGGTTATGAGTAGTAAGTGGCTGGGGCTTAGTTATGAAAAACGGTGGTCATCACAAGTTGAAACGAGTATTCGACTACTCTATCCTCAATCAAGCAGTAATGCCATTCAGGTGGCCTGGTTGATCGCATTACTCATGACAATCTTGTCGCCATATATACTCATCTGGTGGTTTCCGTGGCTGGCGGGTGTAATACTTGCGCAATATCTTATTTCATTGTATTATCTATCTCGAGTATGGGTACGTTATCGGTTCGTCGGTGCGTTATTGTTACCGATAACTGTTATTCAAGAAATTATTCTACTCATCATTAGTACATATCGTTATAATTTTGGCACGATAACCTGGAAGGGGCGACCCGTGCAGAAGGTAACTAAATAGTTTTATGTCAGAAATCTTTGGAAAAACGTCTTCATCAGAAACACCTAGTTATTTTAATCGTGAGATAACAGCGGATGAACTTCGTCAACTTCTACAGGAAGGTTTGGACGCGCTTTCCAAGCGACCAATTGACGACGAAAATCACACAAACAAAGAAGTACAAGCTGTGTATCAGAGGGTGCTCGATGATAATAATAAGTTCGCCTTTTATCTCAAGGAATGGAATCGCTTAAATCTCACGGATAGTGATTGGGGCTCATATTATCAAATTGATGGTGATTGAGTTTTGAGCTGTTTGCGGTGTGTTTTGTAGTCGGGATCGGCCGATTCAACAAGTGCCCAGAACTGGGGTGAGTGATTCATTTGTTTGGTATGGCATAGCTCGTGGATGATAACGTAATCAATCAGTTCAAAAGGTAGTTTCATTAGGGCAATGTTTAGGCTGATAGTGCCCTGACTGTTACAGCTACCCCAGCGCCCACTGGCGTGCGAGAAACGCACTTTTTCGTAATCGCAATCCAGTCTTTGTGCCAAGTATGCCAAGCGCTTTGGTAGATGACTCTTTGCTTCTATTCGTAATGCGGCTTGCATAACACTGCGAACTTTTTTTTCGACATCCAGGTCGGATAACTTGTCAGTAGAGGCAAGGCTGACAATGATTGCCTGGCCCATTCTTTTGACCGAGGTCTCATTAGAACTTCTTACGACCAGCTTGTGACTCTTTCCTATTTGCATGCCATTGTGCAGCTTGTACGATGGCGCCTCTTGTGCGAGCATACTTCGTAAATGTTGACGAGATGATTTAATAAATCGCTTGAGAACAAACAGTGGAGCATAGGTGGGAATTGATGCACGCAATGATCCATTTGGTGCAACGCTGATGCGTATTGCAGACGCACGCATACTTCGGCGCACTGTGATGTCTCCGAATTCGTTATCGCGTATGATTGGCATGGTCTACCCTATCGATCTATTGCGCAAAAAGGTCCTGCGAATTGTTTTTATTGGTGATGTCTCTAGTGACGTTGGTGATTTTTCTGATGCAAGTTTTTTCAAAACGGTACGCGCCTGGGTCTGATGGGTATGTTTACCGCTGATGACTAGGTAGGGTTCTATTTTTTCCAGCTGCTGAAATTTCTTTACTCGCTGCTCAAACTCGCGTGTTGATATTCCATTTTTTCTTTTTGTAGCGCGTTTTTCGGCTACTACGGGGTCAGTTTGAACCCAGACAAATAGTGGTTTGTAGTTATTTTTGCGAGCAAGACCACGAAGCTCTTTGCGCCCCTCTCGCGTATTGCCAAGACCCTCAATGAGGATTGTCTGTCCCGTCTGTAGTAGTTTTTCTAGCGTATCGTTCACAACGACACTACAGGCATTTTTAGACGGGATGAGATTGCGATAGAAGGCGTAGTCAACATGAGGAGCGTTAAATATTTTACTGAATTTACTCGCAAAAAAACTTTTTCCCGAACCGGGTAGTCCAACGACAACGATGAGGTGTGGCTTGTTCAATTCGAGCGACTTCATGTGTGCACAAGTATAGCAAATTTGGAAGTTTTCTACCAAGGGCTCGCATTAACCATAAACACTTTGTATACTAGGCATATGGTTGATGATACAAGTCGATTATCAAAGCCGGTTGCTTTTGGCATTATTGGCATTGCGTTCCTGATAGCCTTGGTTTTGACTATTCAGCTTGTTATTGGAGCTCTTCCGTTGGATTATTATCCTCACGTTATCGTTTTTGCTTACATATCAAACCTTATTATTCTGCCTGCATTGGTAGTTTCAAGTCTGGCTAAAAAATCAATGAAACTATACGTTATATTGTGGGCACACTTCTCTATGGGGGTGATGTTGCTGTACTTTAGTCAAACGTACAGCCCCTTTACCGTTACTTGGGCCATCCTCATATTACTGTCATCAATCTACTATCGGTGGATTGGTTTTTGGCTAAGCAGTGTCGCACTTGTTATACTCGGGGCTCTTTATGTGATGCTGTTTCCTGAAAATCTTACAAATGAGGGTGGTGCAGTTGGTTATTCGTTCTTGTCAGCGTTAGTAGTGGCTTTGACGATATTTACGGCGTATATGTTTGTAATGACGATAATGACTGCTCAAAAGAAAAATACCGAACTCCTCAAGGCCCAACAATCCGAACAGCTACAGGTTAATCGATTGAACGCGCTATTAAACAGTATTAGTGATGCGGTAGTAACGCTCAATCGGTATGGTCGCGTAACCTCACAGAATGCAGCTGCTCAAGCATTCTTTGACACTAATCAATCTTTGATTGGCCGAGAGATAGATAATTTATTTGATTTGCGCGGGAGGTCAAAGGATAACGTTAAGATAAGAGACCTGATTCACTCGGTAAAGACAACTCTTATTCGAGACGACATCACAGTTGGAGCTAATGACGATGCTCGTCACCTTAGTTTGCAGTTATCAAAAATTCATGGGACATTCAATGCAATTGATGAGTCCGGTGTAGTATTGATCATTCGTGACATCACAAAGCAAAAGTCACTCGAAGAAGAAAAGGATGCGTTTATTAGCGTTACCAGTCATGAACTTCGAACGCCTGTTACTATCGCAGAAGGCAGTCTGAGCAACCTACTACTTTTGGAAGAAAAAAATGCCGATCGCAAAAAACTTCGTAGCGCTGCAGAGGATGCTCATAAACAAGTTGTTTACTTGGCGAGGATGATAAATGATCTTTCCACCCTCTCGCGTGCAGAGCGCGGCGTTGGTGATGTTATCGAGGAGATTGATGTTGATGCTTTGATGCACGATCTTTTCAAACGCTATACACCCGAGGCTGAAGCGAAATCCCTCAAGCTCGACCTCGACCTTCATTCGCCTCTCCCAAAAATTATGACGAGTCGGTTGTATCTAGAGGAAATCTTGCAAAACTTTATTACGAACTCCATCAAGTACACGAAAGAGGGCTCTGTCACGATGGGGGCACAACTCGAAGATACCGACTCTATCGTTTTCTCGGTGAAGGATACTGGCATTGGTATGAGCAAGGTTGATCAAGAGCACATATTCGAAAAATTCTACCGAAGTGAGGACTACCGTACTCGCGAGACGAGCGGAACGGGCCTTGGACTA
Source organism: bacterium (assembly GCA_030429445.1). Lineage (GTDB taxonomy): Bacteria > Patescibacteriota > Saccharimonadia > Saccharimonadales > Saccharimonadaceae > UBA2112. The sequence goes on from JAUIFG010000006.1 coordinate 23,329, forward strand.
TATGTTGTTTCTAAATTGGCGCAAAAATTAAATACAAAAATCAATGTAGAAAGTCGCCTAGATCATGGATCTCAATTCAGCTTTGCATTGGCCCTAAAGACACTCAAATTTGGATCTGGCTCTCTCCCAAAGAGTGAGTCGAGCAAAAAAGAAACTTCACCCAAAGAGCAAAAAACTGATGAGAGGTCTGATGATCAGGGTGTCTCTGATGAAAATCATTCCGAAGGAGACAAAAGCGAGTCCAAAGACACAAATCGAGACTACTCAAAAGTCAAGGATAGTCCATTTACCAATGATTGATATTTTACTTTTTTATGATATAATTTGAACATGTCAGAGATATGCAGGAATTGTCCAATTAACGAGGACGAACCCGACTATCCAGAACTTTGCGCACTTGCCGCAAAACTTGCTGAGGTGCACGATCCCATGACCGATGGCTGGATTTATATGCCAAGTTCGGATGAAAAGGCTCATAATCTTTACGATGATGCCTTGTTGCAGCAGATGGCTCAAAAAGGAAGTGAATTGGCGCCAGAAAAGGTTGAACAGGCGCAAGCCTGTGCGGAATTGATTTGTTGGGGCGAATGTGAGTATGCAAATTTGGAAAAAGAAGGATAGCTAAATTGCAATAAAAGCCCCCATCACCCTATTTGGGTGTATGGGGGTCTTCGTTGTCTTGCGGGGCCTGTTCGGTATTACGCTCATCACGCCTCTTTGCCCAGAGCACTAACGAGATCACCGTAAACGCGATCACGCAAGTGGTGACGCCAGGTGTGGGTACGAACATTTCGTAAGTGTGCATCTTAATCCTTTTGTTGAGGGACAACGATTACTTTATTATTCTATTTGTAGTCTAAATTGTCAATGTACAACACCTTAAAGTACTTCCGTTACTATTGCTAAAAACATGAATTTATGTAATGATAGTCAACGAACTTTAATAATTCAAGCACTTCTGTGAGGGCGGCGTTTTGCGTGCAAAATCTTGCACGTAGTACGCCGTTCTCAATGACAAGTTGAGATCACCGCTGCAAATCGCATCGGAGAAATCTACGGCAGAAGAAGGTCTAGTGTGGCCACAATCAAAGAGCTGTCCAGTATCACTGCTCAGCACAACGAAATCATCAAGCGAATCACTAACGGTTCACTTGATCCAGTAATTGTTAAGCGGGCACTTCAGGATGTTATTGAAGGCAAGTTCCACGGATCCAACTGGAACCCACCTATCTGGTGGCGAACGCCAGAACAGCAAATTGCGAGGGCTCGTGAATTGTGGCCACGTACCGCACTTCCCAAACCGCCCGTGAATTTTGTACCACAGACCGAAACGGAAGTCTTGCTATTGCATGTTCCCGGCACATTTGAAGCTTTGTGGAGAAAGGTTATCGTTCCCGAGGGCAACGCTGGGCACTACTGGAATCCTATCAATCTTGATCAGCAAAGTCTGCGCCTTGCGCCCAACAAGCGTGAGTTCATAGAACCAGTCTGGCTAGGCTTTGATCCCGAACACGGCAAGGGCAAATCCCCCAATTCATTTTGGGGTAATGCAAATCTTGCTGCCAGTGAGGTTTTTTCGGCACTGATTCAATTTCCCGGTTGGAGCCTCTCGTGGTTAAATGACGCCTCGTCACCGAACCTCTCCGGCTATCAACTCAAATATGACGGAAGTTGGTCGGATGTACCGTGCGTATGTCAGCCAACTGATCATCATCAGCCCAGGCTGCATGTTGACTGGGCTGGATTCGCCGATTTCGACTGGGCCTCACCCATCGTCAGGGAGTGCTGAGCTGGGGAATAAAATCCCCAAATGGTCGTAAGGGTTTCATGTCATAGATTTTTGGATCCGGACATGAGCGCTTTCGAGGTGTTATTATAAGTTCCGTTACGCCCCTGTGGAAACAGGGGCGTGTTTTTTATGCACTTGCACGAAAACTTAGAGTCGGACTCTCTAGGTCTGCTGCCGTAGTAATGCTATCGAGGGACGGTTAGCGGGCGTATGGCGTCACCATCGAATAGAAGTTCTTGTGCGTACGTACTGCGGTTGTGCATTTGTTCACGGTGATCAAATGCACCTTTGTGATAGTAAATGTAGTACCTGTCATTGTGCTCAACTACGGAACTATGGCCGATGTTGCCGATCAATTTGCCCTGTTGGTCACGCTGAGCACTGGCGATTGTATGTGCTTGCTGGTACTTGCGAGTTAACTCCCACACACTGTTGGCGGAGATATATTTAAGACCGTAGGCCTGATTGTAGAAATTATGGCTGTATATCATGTAGTACTGACCGTTTCGTTCAAATACATCCGGTGCTTCATTGATATTTCCATCACCAGCTACCGGTACGGCTACTGAATGATGCTCATAGGGGTCGTCCAGGTTGACGGAGGCTATGACGTTTTGTCCGTGTCCGTACCATGTATAGAATAGCCAGTTATCGCCATCTTTGGCACGGACGGTCTCGGGGTCGATACGCAAGGCAGATTCACAGCCATCGGCTGGACACTTACTAGATGTATGGGTGCGAGGATTATGAGGTCCTAGATGGATTTTGTGAGGTGCTCCAAATACCATATTGTTATCGGCTGCCTCGGCATAGAAGATCGCTTGGTCATTATGAGAATCTTCACAGGATTGATTTTCGTATATTTGTTTCGCGGTAAAATACATCCGGTATTGCCCTTCTTTGGTTCGCATCATTGCTGGCGCCCATAAGTTGCAATAGTCATGCTTGCTATCCTGTACGTTGGCACTATAGGCACTTATGAGTTCATGACTTTTTAGATCAGGGGTGTGATATACCGGTATTATACTAGTGTCGATTTCGTTAGTTCCAGTCAAGTAGAATGAATCTTTGTGATCCTTGAGGATATGAGGGTCGGCTAGTCGAGGCATGACGAGATGTTCGCTTGGTGTAGGTTGCCCATAACTTACAATAGACTCTATTGTGATGTCATCATGAAATGGTAGACCCTCAGGGGTATTCGTCTCTCCACCCAAACAAGAAATAGCCATGCTAGATATTGCCAGCGTACCGACTGCACGAACTACACGTTTACGTAATACTTCGCGCCACGTTGACTGCCTAGGTTCGATATCTCTCGACTCCCTGTGCATTATGCTACATTGTAGCACTCATTTGAGACTATTTCTGTTTCCAGCGCTCTAATCGTGGCAATTGGCGTTTGGCAAGCCAACGAAGTGGCTTTGGCCATCCCTCTTTTATAAGGGCTTCCTCAACAATTTGCTTCATGTCATCAAACTTTAACTTGGGTTGTCGGAATTTGCCATTTTTGTAGCATAGACTGCAATATGTATCAGACTTACTTCCATTTGCCTCTGTGCCACGACAATCACCAGCTTTTTTTGTGCGTAATGGCATACCACAACTTTGACACTGTTTGTTCATACACACATGTTAGCATACTAAATTCTCCCGTTAAGTATCATTATCAGGATTATATTAAAAATCCGGGATCGTTAGACCCCGGATATACTTTACTCCGTGACAAGATCACGCTGTCTGTAGAGGGCTAACCCTGCGGTTAGTAACCCGACTGCAATAGCGGTCATTATCCAGAGTGGCGTGAAATCAACTGCTTCGGCTGGTATCGCTGGCGTATGCGTAAATGGCGATACGTTTAGTACCCACTCCGGTAGTTTCAGCACGACACCCAGCTGATAGATAACCAGGCATGCACCCAGTGATGTCCAAACCAGCGGTGTGTACAATCGAGGGAGTAACCCGAATAGCACCGTAGCCAGTCCTACGAATACGGCAATCGCAGGGATGCCAACGAGGATAGCTAGTCCCATATTCCACGTTTGATTCCATACATCATTTGAGATAAGACCATACGTCAAACCGGCCGCTATACCAGTTGCGTACAGAATTACCCCAGAGCTAACAATTGCGAATGTTGCGTAGCCTATCACCCATCTCAACCGACTATGCGGAGTCGAGAGCATTAGCTCCAGGCGTCCACTGGTTTCCTCGGCTTGAATACGCGATATGATTTGCAGCGCATATGCTGTAACGGTTACGCCGATGATGGCAAACATTGCCGCGAACATGATGTCCGCACTACTACCGCCGTATGCCATCAAGATCTCGCGCATTGTTTCATTGCCTTCTATAAGGGCTTTGAACTCTTCAACAATTGCGCCAACCGTGACACCCATAACAACCATGGCTACACACCATGACGTGAAAGCCACGCGGTTCAGTCGCCATATCAGGCCAAGCGGACTAAGCAGCATGCGTGAAGCATGAGCCTTGCCAGGCTTAGAAACAAACGTACTGCCACCCATGTCACGCTGTGATAGCAGAGCGTAGGCACCCGCGATGAGAGCCGCGATGCCAAGTAGTAGTAATCCTAGCGGCCATACTTGTTCGCCATCCGAGAACGGCATAGTATTTGTCACCCAGCCCAGCGGGCTAAAATATGACAACCATCCTGTCTCGGCACCTAGGCCGTTTGTATCAACTTTGCCAGAAGCGTCACCTATGCCGCGGACAAGCCACGACACGGCCAATACCAGTGAAGCAAAACCGCTAGCGCTACGCGCATTTTCGAATAGCTGCGCCGTTACGGCGGCCACGCCTGCAAAAAACATTCCCATCAGTCCAACGCCGACGCTATACAGCATGGCGCCTTCGATAGCAAAATCGTTCGCGAGGTATGTTACGAAGATTCCCAGTGCAAATACGACGTTCACAACAACTGCCAGCATGAGAGTAGACGTCAAACCGGCCTGCCTGCCAACAGTTAATGACCGTATAACTTCTTCTCTACCCGCCTCTTCGTTCTTGCGCGTATGCCGTACAACTAGAAAAATGTTTGTCAGACAAACCATCACCACTAGTAACATAAACGTCTCTATAATGGTGATTTCACCGATGCTCGGTCCTGTCAACACTCCGCCGAGCAGCCTTCCTGCTAGGCTTGGTGCGGTGGTCGCAGCATACAACGTAATCTGTTCGACCGTATTGTACGCGCCCTTCAGGCTCTCGAGCGACACGTACATCAGCGCAATGGTCAGGCCGATCCATAGTGGCAGCTTCCATCTGTCCAGCCTCAGCTGAAGCTGGAAAAGCCTCTTGGTTCCTTTCAGCCCCTCCATACTAGGCCTCCTTGTTATCGGTATCGTAATGCTTGATAAACAGGTTCTCTAGAGACTGAGGTTCACACGTTAGGCGGTCTAAGCCGTAGCTAGACAGGTGTTTGACAGCTGTATCCAAATGCTCATTGTCGACAGCAAAATGTACAGTATTGCCATTGACAACTAGGTCGTGCACGCCCTCCAGCTTATCAAACCCGGCTGGCTTTTTATGAAGCTTAGCCTTGACGGTCTGTTGTCCGAGATGACGCATATCATCTAGTACACCCTGCTCCACGGTTTTGCCATCACGTATGATCGTCACGCTATCGGCCAGTGCTTCCACCTCCGCCAGTATGTGGCTGGAGAGTAAAACCGTTTTGCCTCCGTGCTTGAGCTCTTTTACGTATCGCTGAAAAACCGATTCCATCAGCGGGTCAAGCCCGCTTGTCGGTTCATCCAGAATATACAGCTCGGCATTGGATGTCAGAGCCGCGATTAAAGCGACTTTCTGACGATTGCCTTTTGAATACGTCCGGCATTTTTTGCGTGGGTCCAGTTGAAAATCATCCAACAGTTGCTTTCGCCGTTTCTTGTCTATTCCGCCGCGCAAGCTACAAAATAGGTCGATGACTTCACCACCGGTAAGGTTGGGCCACAGCCCTACATCGCCAGGCACGTAGCTCAGCCGCTCATGCAGTTTGACAGCCCGGCTCCACGGGTCTTCTCCAAACAGCTTAACGTCGCCACCGCTCTTGCGCAGTTCACCTAGCAGTACACGAATCGTCGTCGATTTACCGCTACCGTTCGGTCCCAAAAATCCATGAACCTCACCCTTGGTTACGGTCAGATCCAGCCCATCCAGAGCCTTGACGGCTCCAAACTTTTTCTCCAGTCTCTTGACTTTGATGACATTTGAATCTCTGTTTGACACGACTTTCCTCCTAATTCGAGACGGTATGTTGTTAAACTCATTCTAACATAGCCATTGATTTCACATCTAATAGGTGCGGGCCTTGGGTGGCCTGCTCGTACGGTTTCCCATAGGCAGTTACCGATTATAGCATGCCTACCTTCGTTTTTTCTTCTACTCTTTGATGGTTAGATTATTGCGGCTTTCGGACACTCTTTGTTATCGAGCTTAGATCTTTGCGTCTTGCTAAAGCAATCCGTGACCTGGGTTTGATGCATAGAACACGAGCCAAGCTGAAGACCCGACGCAAGGTCGGGCCGTAAACTTGGCAGGGGCACTAGGAATCGAACCTAGATCTAAGGTTTTGGAGACCTTTATACTAGCCGTTGTACTATGCCCCTTTACACTAAAATATTGTACCACAACGGGGTTACATCAGGTCGTTTTCGAGCTGAGTAATTGGATCGTACCATCCTTGTTCTAGCACAAAAGCCTGGAATTGTCGGTCGAGACCTGTGATGATGGCAAAACCAACGACAACAAATAGAATGCCTATTGTTTTTGGCAACCAGCCCTTTGGATTGTTGAGTGCACGTAATTTACCGAGTACGGCTTGACCAATGTAGGCGATTGCGAGCAGCGTTACAGCCATACCGATTGCATAGGTAACGAGGTATATGAGGCCAAGGCTGAAATCTGCTGGAATTACAGCTGCAACAATGAATGCAAATGTAGGGCTACAGCTTGCAAACACTGGCCCAAGTGCCGCACCGGTAAGAATTGCGCCACCCGTACCCTGATGTTTATTCGCAGAAGCCAATTCTCGATTTGCAAGCATGGGCAATCGTAGAAGTCCGGTCAATTTTTCCCAGATAGGCACGCCCAGGTAATGTAGGCCAAGGAGAACAACTATTCCTCCAGAAACAGCTTGCCAAAACATCTGATCTACGCCCAGTAGTACTGTTGAGACGCGCAGTAGTAATGTAAAGACAACGACAGAGACTACCAAACTACCTGTAATAATAAGTGGTCGACGCCAATCACGCTTGCCAACGACAGATCCGCCAAGTATGACAGGTAGAAATATTAAGACACAAGGGGCTGTAACGGTCAGAACGCCCGCGAGAAATGAAAGTACCAGCAGTACCACTATTTATCCAATAAGTTAGTTTTTACAGAAGCAAAAGTCGGTTCGTCATAGGCAACGTATTTTTTAATTAAATCCCCATTGCCATCTATTGTTACGAGTGTTGTTTGAATAGTTACTCCATATTTTTGGCGGAGTGTTTGATTGGTATCGTAGTCGACCTTAAAGATTGTGACATTGTCGGGTAGCTGTACGGCTTTTATGTCGTTTTCGAGCGCTCGACACTGTGGGCACCACGGAGCGTGGAAGAAAAGAACCTTTGTGCCAGTCGTGGATGCAACTTTGTCTGTAGAATAATCAACGTACGAGCCCTTCACGACCTGCATATCGTCTGCATCTACCTTTGTTTCTGGTGGTTGCGTTGTTGAATCAGCTGGCTTGCTAGACGTGTCCGTGGACTGATTTGCTGACTGATCTACTGCAGGAACAGCTGGATCCGATGAGTTTAATACATAAACGAGGGCGGCGCCTACAACCGCAACTACCACTAATAAAATAGCTAGTTTAATCTTCATATATTTAGTATAGCACTTTTGGTGGGTCTACTAAGACTTACGTGCTTTGACTTCGTTTCGGCCAAGGCTCTTTTTTGTCTCTTTATAGAGAGCATGCTTACGAGCAATTGGGTCGTATTTACGAAGTTCAGTCTTTTCTGTTTGTTTATTACTTTTCGACGTGTAATACGTACGATGACCGCTGAGCTCGCTCACCAGTCCAATCAACTTTCGTTTTGACTTTGAATTCTTTCTTGCCATTTGTAATACACCTATATTTTTACAACTTTACCTACTCTAGCACAAAAATTTAGTTTTGACTAGTGTTCTTCGACTGCTTTTGCTGCTTCTCGTCTAGCTTCGCGTTTTGTTACGAATTTGCTAGCTGCACCTTTGATTAGTTCGAGCGCAAACCCTATTTCGTCTCGAGCTACGGCACCATCACCAGTGAGGTCTTCTCGCTCAAATATCTGCCACTTTTTGAATGTTGGTTCGAGAACGTCATCAACGTGAAGCTGTAGGTCGTAAATGCCAGCATCTGCAATCTTTCTTGAGTGTTCTTTGAAGTTTGGTATGGTATCGCCAGGCATTTTGAATCCAACAACTTCGTTCGCAATGGCTCGCATCATCAGGTTTGGTGCAATGTCCAGGGCGGCTTTGCCGAGATCGCGATAAAAGATCATGTGGAGGTTTTCGTCCGCAGAAATACGGGCCAATAGCTGCTCTGCCGGAACATTACCTTCTTGTTTGCATATCTCACCAGTGTTACGGTGTGCAATTCGCGTGGCTAACTCTTGCATAGTGACGTATGCTACAGCTTCAAGGGGCGTCTTGTCTCCGCTGTTATAGCCATGACCCATGTGATGCATGCGTGTGTCCTCAAGCTCTACGGGATCAATAGCTCGTGTCACGTGCGCAAACTCACGCATGGCAACGCCGTGGCGGTTTTCCTCTGCTGTCCATCGGTGAACCCAGGTACCCCAAGCCCCATCACGGCCAAATTTTGTTGCTATCTCGTGATGGTATGAAGGGAGGTTGTCTTCAGTTAGTAGGTTTACGTACCATGCTATCTGAGCTACTTCACCAAGCTTAGAATCAATGGGGTCCCATTCTTTTCCAGCAAGTTCTACCTCACCCCTGTTATTTTTTCGCCCAAAGCTCTCACCATCACTGTAAGGAACGTATTGATGTGGATACCACACCTTCGTTAGATTCAAGTGTCTGTTGAGTAAACTCTCGACTGTTGGTTCTAATTCACGAAGGACGTCTGTTATTTCCATATTTTTTGTCATGTTACACCTTCTTCCCGCCCATTAAATAATTGTGCTTGGAGCCGCGATCGGGATTTGAACCCGAGACCTCATCCTTACCATGGATGCGCTCTACCAACTGAGCTATCACGGCATATCGTAAACTATACCACTACTAATGTGCGCTCCACGCAGAAGCTATAATCCCATTCCTGTTTATATTATAACTTAAAATAACCCCGAGGGGCTATTCTTGGTACAGGGAGCAGGATTCGAACCTGCGAAGGCATAAGCCAACAGATTTACAGTCTGTCGTGTTTGACCGCTTCACTATCCCTGCGCAATGTCTATCCATACACAAAGCAACGATTATTCGTTACCTTGCCGTGGAGCCGCTTCACGGATTCGAACCGTGGACCTACTGTTTACAAAACAGTTGCTCTAACCAGCTGAGCTAAAGCGGCATATAAAAGTACAGATATAAGTGTACATCAGAGGTAATAATAGTTCAAGATGTGTTTTAAAAACAGCCTAATTGTGTCTAGATGACTTTTCTGGGCTGAACTACTTTTTTCACTTTTCCAGTAGGTATAATCATCTTTGAGGCGCGTATCCGAAGTTGCTGCGAGAGAACTGCCTGTCCCACTCGATCATACGCATCTGCAAGTATCTTTAGTGTCTGGGGGATTGGGTCTATCTCGACTGCTTCTTCAAGTGATGCAATCATCTTCTTCTCGTTTCCAAGTTTTTCTTGAACCTTTGCGTAGGCGATGTGACGCGCAGACACATCGTGTTCTAAGTGTAATGCCTGTTCGAATGCTAACGCCGCTTTTGTGTAGTCACCTGTCTCATAGTAAATTAGCCCTACATTGTGAAGACTTGATGCGTTTGGCTCCAATGATTGAGCTATCTCGAAACATTCAATCGCGTCTTTGTATGCCTGTTGTTTGGCGTATAAAATACCCAGTCGATTGTACGCAGTGGAATTACGCTCATCAACGCGCAAAATAGTCAGGAGCGCCTTTTCTGCCCGCAAATATTTCTTTTCCTTTAATGAATCCTGTGCAATTAACCATAATTTTTCCATCTTGTCAGCGAGTTTTGATGGTAAATTATTTCGAGTATCCTCAAGTGAGCGACGATAGAATATCGCTAGACCCCCGAGTATTGCAACGATTATGAGTCCTAACATCTGTTCAAATTATAGCATTTTGGTTTACAAGACACTAGACGCCAGTTGTAAGCGAATATTCCCACCGGCACCTATCCTTTCGCGGGACTCAACATATCGATCTATGTCATAGACCAGTTGTCTGTCAGGGCGAGATTTTAAAATGACGCGTAGTTGATAAATCATATCTTCAAGTAGTGTGAGGCTATCCAACCTGTTCTCTTTGTATTTTTGTAGCACGACGAGCTTTGTGTACGTATCGCTTCCAAGGATCGTCTTTGCATCGGTCATGATCGCAACCCGTGCATCATATTCACCCTTGTCCTCCAAGAGGCGCTTGATAAGTGCAGGCTTACCTCTACCAACAAAGGCGAGACGCCTTGCCTTTGTGTCGTCGATTATGCTAAGCGTATCAATGAACCTCTGGGTTTGCTCGGTGGTTATGTCCAGCAAAGACAGTTTTTGGCTACGAGATATGATTGTTGGTAATAGTTGATCAACATTGTGTGTCGCGATAATGAAATGCGTGCCGTTTCGTGGTTCCTCGAGTAGTTTTAGTAAAGCGTTCTGAGAACCAACCGTCATAGACCTAAGGCCTGTGTCAAATATGTACACTTGCCTCCCCGGTTGCTTTGTACGAGTTTGCGCATAGAGCAAGCGAACATCTTCAATAACAATGTTACCTTCGTTCATATCAATAGCAAATTCATTCTTTACCTTCTTTTTTGGAAAGATGACAAATTCAGGTGAACCAACCGAGCGAGCAATCTCTTTTGCGACTCGTGACACACCGACACCAACTGATCCTTCAATGATCAAAGCGTGCGGCAAATTACGTTTTATGTTTTCAAGTTGCCTTGCTGATCGCGGATGCAATATCAAATCAGATGACTTCATTTCTTTTCCATTGAGGCAAATCCTGGCGGGACAGCGGCGGTAAAGATTTTACGCTCTCCACCCGGGATAGTGATCTCTAGAGCAGCGGCATGGAGGTAGAGCCTATCTGCCTTGGGACTACCATATACTTTGTCGCCATGAATTGGCGTGTTGATGTGTGCCATATGAACACGCAATTGATGTGTCCTGCCTGTCGTAGGCTCTAATTCCATCAAACTGTACTTATCAGTGCTGTTCTTGACCCTGTATAGTGTCCTTGCCGATTTACCATTTGGATCAACGCGAAACTGGCTTGGATGCTTTGGGTTTCTACCGATTGGCATGTCTATCATTGCCTCTGGGTGTTCGGGAATCCCATCGACAACTGCAACATATTGCTTTTTTACTTTACGATCAGAGAATTGTCGTTGTAATAGTTTTGCAGTTTTTTCATTGAGTGCGCCTATCATGACGCCGCTCGTATCTCGATCGAGGCGATGGACAATGCCGGGACGATTTGTGTCTGTATTGTAGGATGTAAACCGTTTGAAAAAGTCAGCTACAGTGAACTCATCATTCATCGCGCCCTTGCTATGCGACAGCACACCAACGGGCTTATTGATAACGATGACGTTGTCATCTTGATAAATTATCGGGAGTGATCGCTCGCTGTGAGCTGGTTTTTGAGGAATATTAGTCGTGACTTCATCATCTTCGGCCAATACCTTCTTTGGGCTTTTTGACACTTTGCCATTAATTGAAACGTAGCCTTCTTTGACATATTTTTGCCAGGTCGAACGAGAATGTTCAGGCCAGTATTCCGCCAGATACGCATCGAGCCGCATGGGTTAATCCTTTGACCGTAGCCCGACAGCTTGCTGTACGCGATGAAGTGTCCGGTTGGCCTGTTCGTTTGCTCGAGCCTCGGAACGCTTGAAAGCAGAATGGATAGCAGTGTCGTCAACATCCGCTAGTTTTGCTTGGAATGCAGTCAAAAAATTCGTCATTTCGTCCGCAACCATACGTTTAAATTCACCGTAATTTGATTGACCCTTGCAATCAGCTTCAACTTCATCCAATGGCTGACCGCGTAATAGCGCAAGGATTTGTAGTAGGTTGCTAACACCAGGTTGTTCGATTGGGTTGTAGCTGACATTCGCCAAATCATCAGTTGTTGCGGACATGATTTTCTTTGCCGCTACATCTGGTTCGTCAGTCAGAAATATAACACCCTTGTCACTGTCGGCAGATTTACTCATTTTTTTAGTTGGATCCGCTAGATCCATAATACGAAGCCCCTGACCTTTGCCGAAGAATTCGTGTTGCTTGCTAACCTCGTATGGAACAGTAAACACATTATCGAACTTTTTATTCATGCGTCCAGCGATATCACGCGTGAACTCCAGATGTTGCGACTGATCATCGCCAACGGGAACGTATTGCGCGCCGTAGAGAAGGATGTCGCAGGCCATGAGGACAGGATAGTTGAATAATCCAACGGTAACCCTCTCCTGTGAGAGTTTGTCTAACATGAGCGTAGATTTACCACCGTCAAACAGTTCTCTTGAAACTTCTTTTACGTGCTCATCGGGAGTAGCTTCAACCTGTTTGCTCTTGTCCTTGAACTGAGTCATACGACTCATCTCACCCATTCCAGTAAAGCAATCCAGTATCCACGTCAGCTCGCTGTGTGCAGGCACATAGCTCTGACGATATATCAAAATATCATCGTTATCCAACGGTAGTCCAGATGCAACAAATAGTCGTGCGTTGTGCATGATTTGGTCTTGCAGATTATCGTGATCAATTGGTGTTGTAAAGCTGTGAAGATCTGGAATGAACAGGTTTACTTGACACCCATCAGTATGTTTTTTTGCCATTTCGATAGTTGGTAGCATTGCACCAAAATAATTACCAATATGGAGGTCGTTGTTGGCACGAATACCGGTTAAAATAACGGGTTTTGTCATATTGATTCTATTATACCTTATTCTTCGTCCAGCTCGTGCCCTAGCTTGCCCCGACCTAGGTCGAGCAGTATCGAGGCAATTCGTGTGCCGTGTGCTCCCAATACATCACGGTAGTGTTCATATATCGCGTTCTCTCGTGACATCACCACCCGTATACCTCCCTCTGCGATGCGTCGTTTTCCAATTTCGCGACTCAACTGAGTCCGTCGCGTAACAGCCGCTAAAATGTCAGCGTCTATCTGATCAATTTCTTGCCTCAGTTCGTCTATACTTGCCTCCTGTGTGGTTGGCGCTATGTCGGTTATCTGTTCTGCTATGTTGCCAATCATTACTATCCTCTCGTTTTATAAAAACCGCCTTTCTGGCGGTTTATTCAATGTCTTTTATTCTTTTTGATTACAAAACACGGAGCAAATCGCCAGAATCTCTGTCGATAAACCAAAAGGCTCGATATGCTACGATTTGTTTATTCATCTCCGCTACTGTACCATATGAATTCTGTCACATCAAGAACGTTCAATTCTCATCTTTGAAGCAATGTCGGGATTTAAATCATTATCTAACATTGCCTCCGCAATCATGGTCAGTGTATCCTCAGTTTGTTCAAGTATCGGTACAACGTACCCTTGTAGAGCGCTCAGTAGTATAGCGCTTTCTTTGTCTGTCATTTCATTGACCAAATACCCGTTAACTCTGTCTAGTCTGACATCAGGGACTTCACCTGAATCGTTATCAAAAACCACTCGCGCGGAGTGGCTGTGATATGTTCCGTAACGGTAGTCAAATGTATCACTAAATGATTCCACGTCCATCACTCTTCCATCATGTATGAATTTATCCCGTACGACATAGGGGCGCACATTATATATCGTATGGTCCTTACTTCGCCATATTCGCATGTACGTGTCGTATGTTTCGTTACCGTACTGCCTGCTGTCAATCTTTATGACAAAAGAGTCTTGAGGGTATCTATTGCCCCTGTTAAGCGCCATAAACATTATTGTAAGGCCTCGACGACATTCACGCCATTGTATAGCAACTAGTTCTTTTTCTTTTTCTATTAAGTCTTGTTTTTCTGCGGGTAGCAACGTCTCGAGCTCAGCTTTAACGCGTTGCACATCACTGATGTGTCGCGTGTTCTTTTCTATTGAACCCAAATCCATTCGTACCCACCCGTATAATAATTACGCTGTCACTATAACACGAGCTGGGAGAATATAATAGTACACCTAGGTTGTTTCAATATCCAAGACTGCGCTCCAAAGCTCAGCAAGCCTTGCTTTTGTCCGTTCAAGCGATGGAAGTACTTCTGTCTCGAGAGCACATATCAATACGGCCGTCTCGAACTGAGTTTTGTTATCAGTAAGCCCGCCATCACTCTTCGCTAGCTTTATCTGACCATCAAAATCTTCCCGTAGCTGGATCTTCGCGACATGATCGTTTGTTGGACCAAATTGGTAGGTGTACGTATCACTAAAACTTTCCGTTTCTTTGCGATCGATGATTTCTCCTCTGTATCGCAAAAGCTGACTCGTGTTATAGGTATCATTATCTCCGTTCTTATCCCTCCATACGCGGATGTATGCTTCGGCAGATGAACTCGAATCTCGATCGGTGTTTATATCAAACAGATCTAATTCATTTACACTGTAGAGGTTTAGCCTGTCGAACAATGCCCTAAAGCTGTTGTTGCACTGATCCCATTGTTGGATTGCTATTTTACGAAAGCCCTGACACCATTGCTCAGCTTCATCGGGCGTCAATGTTGCCAACCATTCTCTCGTTTGGCTAATAGACATATTTTGAGTAGCGTTGGGGTCTCGCTGTGGGAATTCTCCGCTCGTCATAAGTCATTCCAATGTAACACATGTCCCCCAAAGCAAGCAAAACAGCCTCGCTGAGAGGCTGTTTTTTTCGTTGTTCGTATTATCGCTTTGAGTACTGTTCGCGTTTACGTGCAGATCGCAGACCGTAATGCTTTCGTTCCTTTTCGCGAGGATCGCGTCGAAGAAATTCAGCTTTCTTTAGTGTGGTACGAAGATCTGGAGCTTCAACAGTGAGTGCTTTGCTAATGGCAAGTTTCATAGCGTCTACTTGGCCGGAAGTTCCACCACCAGATACACGAATCGTGATGTCGTAATCTTTTTGTTTACCGACAAGTGCAAGTGGATCTGTAAGCTCTGCGAGAAGTGTCTTGTTCTCGTCTAGATATTCGTTCGCAGGTTTTTCATTGATAGTGATTGCACCCTTACCTGAATATAGGCGCGCACGAGCAGTTGCGCTCTTGCGTCGACCAAGGCCATAGAAATACTTTTTGGTTGCTGCTGTAGCCATGTTATTTTACCTCTACTTTCTCTGGGGTTTGTGCGGCATGGTTGTGTTCTGAACCAGCATATATCTTGAGTCGTTTCATTCGTTCAGCAGAGAGTTTATTCTTTGGTAACATACCACTCACGGAATGTTCGATGATTCGTTCTGGGAACTTTTCGCGGACTTCAGCCAACGTTGCATCCTTGATACCACCAGGAAAACCTGAGTGTCGGTAGTATACCTTGCCTGTTTCTTTATTGCCTGTCACAACAGCCTTTTCGGCATTGATAACAACAACATAATCACCACCATCAACGTGTGGCGTGTAGGTTGGTTTGTACTTACCAATGAGGTGCTTTGCAATGACTGTCGAAACACGACCAAGTGGTGCACTGGAAGCGTCAATCAAAACCCATCGTCGTGTAACGTCGGCTGTCTTTTGTGAGAACGTCTTTGTCATTTTTAGTTTTTTCATGCTTTTGCCTCCGCTGGCTTCTTTGTTGTCTTTGCCTTTGCGGCAGGTTTCTTCGCAACGGTTGGTTTTGCTGCTTTCTTTACGGTAGTTTTTTCAACTTCTTTGATCTCATCAACAAATGAGATTGTCGCCAATTGGGCATTGTCACCGACGCGTACATCTGTGCGCTTTATTCGGACGTGCCCACTGACGCGACCTGTCAGTTGTGGCGCAATAACGTCAACGAGGCGAAACGCAGCAGCTTGTGTGCTAAGACCAGCGATAACATGTCGTCGGTTTGCAAGATCACCTTTTTTTGCCTTTGTGATGAGCTTTTCAATGTAGGGCTTCAGCTCCTTTGCCTTTTCGATGGTCGTTTCAATTTCGCCATGAAGAACGAGGCTTGTAGCAAGACCCTTTATGAGGGCTTTTCGCTGGTCTCGTTCGCGACCAAATTTACGGCCTTTGTATCCGTGGCGATGCATGTCTACAGTTCCAATTCCGCCAATTTATCTTTTACTTCATCAAGTGCCTTGCTGCCAAAGCCTTTTAGCTCACGCAAATCCTGCTCGCTCAATGTAACAAGATCGTGAACGGTTCGAATATCGTTGTTTACAAGAGCATTTGCAGTTCGCGCAGTCAAGGAAAGCTCCTCAATCGGTGTGTTCAATTCACTTGCTTCTTCTTGCTCTTCGCTACCAAGCGCAGGAGCAGCCTCTACGGTCGTACTACCAGAAAGCGCAGTGTATTGATTTACAAGGATAGCAGATGCTTCCTCGAATGCATCACGTGGGCTCATCGTGCCATCAGTATCAATTGTAAGAAGTAGTTTATCAAGGTTTGTCTCTTGACCGACACGAGTACCTTCTACCTTGTAGCGTACTCGGAGTACCGGGCTAAAGACCGCATCAAGCGCAATCATGTCGCTATGAAGGCGTTTTGCGCTGCTATCTTCAATGGTACGATAGCCACGACCGGATTCGACAACAAGATCCATGAGAACTGACTTTTTAGGATCGTCGATAGTTGCGATGACTTGGTCGGGGTTAACGATTTCAACGTCAGCCGTTGTTTTGATGTCACCTGCAGTAACAGTGCCTGCACCCTTCTTTTCAAGTCGAAGCTCAACTGGCTCATCTGTATGCACTTTGAGACGTACGTTCTTTAGGTTTAGCATGATGTCTACAACATCTTCTTTAACGCCTGGGACAGTAGTAAACTCGTGAGTTACACCCTCTACTCGAAAGGCAACAATTGCTCCACCCCTAATACTCGATAGTAAGACGCGACGCATACTATTACCAAGCGTGTTGCCATAGCCAGCGTGTAAAGGTTCAATAGCGAACTCAACACTTGTTGCACTGTTCTCGTTTATAGCAGCAAGTAGTGGGTTATGAATGACTTTTGACATTTTCGTCAGCTCCTTATTTATTAGCGCGAGTAATACTCGACAATTAGTTGTTCGTTTATATCCGGCTCTGATTCTTCACGTTTTGGAAGACCTGTGATATCTATCTTGAATTTTTTGACGTCTGTCTTCAGCCAGCTCAGCGGTACTTGGAATGAATTATTCACGACGTCGTCAATGTGGGTAAAATATGCCGATTTTGTACTCTTTTCACGGACAGTAATTTGATCCCCAACTTTTACACGGACGGACGGGATGTCAACACGTCGGCCATTTAGCATGAAGTGTCCGTGACTAACTAACTGTCGTGAAGCACGACGGCTGGTAGCGAGTCCCGCCCGGTACACAACGTTATCAAGTCGAAGCTCTAGTAATTGGAGTAGGTTTTCACCAGCAAGACCTGGACGACGCGAAGCTTCATTCATTAATTTTGCGAACTGCTTTTCGAGCAGGCCGTACGTTCGGCGAACTTTTTGCTTTTCGCGAAGTTGCGTTAAATACAAGCTTGGCTTGCCTTGGCGACCATGCGCGTGCTGACCCGGAATACCTGTCTTTTTGACCATAATCTTATGGGCCTTGGGATGCAGTGCGTAGCCTTCTCGACGTGACTGCTTGACAATTGGTGATGTATCTCGTGCCATTTTAAGCTCTCCTCGCTCCCTTTGGTCGTACGCCACCGTGTGGTACGCCCGTTACGTCAGTAATGGCAGCAACTAGCATACCGTAGTTACTCACAGCGCGAATTGCCGCGTCACGACCCATGCCAACACCTTTAACAAATACATCTACGTTCTTTAGTCCGTATTGGCTAGAAGCGATCTCTGCTGCTTTTTCTGCAGCGATCTGCGCCGCATAAGCAGTTCCTTTTTTGCTACCTCGGAATCCACAAGCACCAGCGCTGCTGGCAGCAATGACGTTTCCTTTTTTGTCAGAAAAGCTGACGATAGTGTTATTGAACGTAGCTTGTACGTGCATTTGACCATCTGGAACAGATCGCTTCTGCTTTTTTCGAGCAGGAGCCTTGGGTGTAGGAGCAGTTGTCTGCTCTGGAGTTTCTGGTGTTGTGGTTTTTACTTCTTCTGCCATATCATTCATTTCCTACGTCTTTGATGCCGATTTAGGTTGTGCACCGCCCACGGCAATCGCCCGACCTTTACGAGTGCGTGCGTTAGTTCGTGTACGTTGTCCATTAACAGGTAGACCAGCTTTGTGGCGCAAGCCTCGATATGCGTTGATATCTTTGAGTCGCTTGATATTGTTTGTCACCATGCGCTGTTTGTCACCCTCAACCATATAGTTCTTGTCTACTGTTTCACGGATTCGTTGCTCTTCAGCCTCTGTCAAGTCTTTTACGCGTGTTGTTGGCTCAACATTAGCCTCCGCAAGGATATCTCGAGAATACTTGCGTCCGATGCCGTAGATATACGTCAACGCAATGTGTACTTGTTTTTCTGCTGGGATTACAACCCCTGCGATTCGAGTCATCTTCCTAGCCCTGCCTTTGCTTATTCTTAGGCTTCTTTTTGTTAATCACACGAAGCCGACCCTTGCGTCGGACTAGCTGGTCATCTGGACTTATTTTTTTGACACTCGCACGAACCTTCATGTTGAAAACAAAAACTCCCAAAATTATTCTTATTACTTTTTTGCGGCCTCGATTGACCGCGGTTCATCTTTTAGACGAAAGCTGATTCTGCCCTTTGTAAGATCGTATGGGGTTAACTCAACTTCCACCTTGTCGCCTGGAACCAATCGGATGTAATGCTTGCGCATCTTGCCCGAAATGTGGCACAGAACCGTATGACCATTCTCGAGTTCGACATTAAACTGTGTGTTCGGCAATGCCTCCACAACCTTACCGACTAGTTTAATTACTTCCTTTTGACTTGTCATGGTTAACAAATGACCATTATACACCAAAGTTTTGGCTAAGTAAAGTATTTCTAATAAAGATTTCCGCGTTTTTACCGCGAACCCTCAAATTGATAGCTTTATTGTATCAAACCCAAGCCAAACGTCAAGATACTTAACCGTATTTATAATGCCAAGACTGTAGTAACCCTAGGTATATCTTTAGACTAAAACGACTCGTCAAATAAGGGGTCAAGGGGCGCTCGGGTGTCGACTGAATTGACTGGACCATCAAGTGGAAACACTTTGTAATACGCTCCTGGTGTAACATTGTTGGGTTTTTTGTGAATAACGGTCACATTATCACCGTCCCTGATATATTCGAGTGCTTTCATTTTGTGGATTATTTCAATTGCATCAATGATCTTTTCTGGTGATTCATCAAGATCTTCGGCTCGTTGAGCAATACTGAGACTGTAGCCTTCGTACGGCAAACACTGTCTTGCAAAAAAACTGAGAAATCCATACGAAGGTTTCGTTCGAGCTTGTTCTGCTTTTTGATTCTGTTCAACTTGAGATGGTTCTTTTGATTGAGGCAGTCGCTCCATGCACATTACTGTACCATTTTGCGATTTAACGAAAAACCCCCAGGTCAAAATACACCCTCTATAGCAACCTCTAGTCTACTGCAACTGCTCGAACAAGGATGCGCTTATCAAAAACTTGATCCCGAGGAACCCAGTTACCTGCGCATGTAATAAGGCCAAGCCCCTCCTTCGTCTTGTCATACGGCATAAAGAGCCTCTTCATGCCCGTTTTGTTTGCCTGGCTGAGCGATTCTGTCTTGTTTTCGACAACCTCGTAACGAATAATCTCTCCGTCACCCCTCTCTATACTGATTTCGTCACCCTGCGCCAATTTACCGAGCTCTACAAACACACCATTTCGTGATATTCCGCCATTGTGACCGTTGATGATAACAACTCCATAACCCTGACCTGGGGGCGCACTTTTGTCATACCACGCCGTATCTCCAATGTTACGTGGAGTATCGATGTCTTTTGTAGTCGTCAAGCCAACAGCTTGTACTCGTACTCTCTCAACTCCAAGGGCAGGAATAGTAATATATCGTGGGTGTGCTGCGGGTACGGTGTGCTCATTGACCTGTTTTTTTGTTATCGGAGTCTCATCTACGGATGGATTGGCAAGAGCAACTGCAGGTAGCGGAATGACTGGTGGCTTCATTCCAGTTGTATACCACACAAATAACAACCAGCCACCAGCTCCGATTAGTCCGGTGACAGCCAGTCCAAACAGCCAATAAACGATGACCTTTGGTCGTCTCTTTGGCTCTATATAAAGACCTGCCACCCTCAACTCCTACTTGTAGTCGTCGTACGTCACCATGAGGGCGCGTGAGTTGATCTGACGCAAACTTTCAAGTGCAACCGAAACAACGATCAGGATACCAGTTCCACCAATAGCAAGATTTTGAATACCTGTTATCCCAGCCTGGGCAAAGGCGTACTCTGCAACAAATGGCAATACCGCAATCAAACCTAGAGTAACCGATCCAAACAGGATGAGGCGATTTACAGTACGTGATAGATACTTTTCTGTCTGCAAGCCTGGTCGAACTCCGTCAATAAAACCCCCTTGTTTTTGGAGATTTTCAGCAATCTCGTTGCTGTTGAAGATAATTCCCGTATAGAAGTATGTAAATAGAATCACGAGGAAGAAATAACTAGCCGGGTAGATGAGCGCAGCAAAGGTATCACCGGTAAATGCACCCGGCTGCGGTGCCTGGAACCAGAGAATGAGATTGTTCGCAAGCTCTGCATAGCTAGCATCGCCCGTTGCCTTGAGAACTTGCCCCACAAACGCTGGCAAGCTGAGGAATGCAACTGCAAAGATAACAGGGATAACACCAGCGGCAATAAGTTTGATTGGTAGAATACTTTTGACACCACCATAGCTACTGTTACCCTGAACGCGCTTTGCGTAGTTGACTGTGACGACTCGTTGAGCCTCATTAATTTTGACTAGAAGATACAAAACTGCCAATGAGGCAAGCGCTACTATCAATGCTACCCACGTTGCTGTCGGATTAACAGGTATAACAAACCACCCGAAGACATCCAGAGAGCCTTGGGAAGTGTCGAATATTGACACTCCTAGAGAAGCGAGCGTCGAAGGCAACTGGCTAATAATACCGGCAAAAATCAACATTGATATACCATTACCAATACCCTGTTCGGTAATCAGCTCACCCAGCCACATCAGCATAATCGCCCCCGCCGTCATCGCAGTGATTGCAATCGTCCATTCCAATGGCGTCGCGCTATCAAGGGCAGTGGTATTGCCAGCAAGAACCGTCTGTCGAAGGATGTATATAAAAGCAATAGACTGAACAATGGCTAGTGGGACCGATATAATACGAGTCCACTGATTGATCTTGCGTCGACCCGATTCACCATCTTTGTGGAGCTCTTCCAGCTTCGGAATAGCCTTGGTGAGAAGCTGCGAAATAATACTTGCCGTGATGAATGGACTGAGTCCAACCAGTACAATTGAAAAGCTAGCGAGCGCACCACCCGATAGAAGATTGAGGAACCCCCCAAAGTCAGTTGAATTAACGACACTCTCGATAACTTCTTTGAGTTTTGTCGGTTCAGCAAGCGGCACGGGAATATGGGCCAAGAATCGATACGCAACAACAATACCCAACACAATCGCTAGCCGCTTTTGCATGCCACGATTTTTGAATGATTTAAATATTGTTTTCCAATTCATGTGTAATAGGCCTATCCTGAACTATATGCTGTATATACATGTATTATAGCAGACCATCAGGTATTTTTATGACAAAAAATCACTTCAATGAGTTGGTACATTGAAGTGATTTTTAAATAGATTATTTATTTACTTGTCTTTTTTATCTTCTTTTTTCGTTTTCGCAGAAGGTTTTACAGGTACTGGTACTTTCTCAAACGTACCACCGGCCTTTGCGACTGCTTCTTGTACTGATTTGCTCGCACCTTGTACTCGTAGTGTCACCTTTTCGGTCAATTCGCCACGCGCAATGACTTTTACTGTGTGATAGGGAGTTGATACATAACCCTGTTCGAATAATGATTCATTATTGACAGTCTTGCCTTTGAACGCGTTGAGATGATCAAGATAAACAATTTGAGCAGGTGTACGGAGTGATTTGAACCCACGAGCCTTTGGGATGGCTTGCACAAGAGCCCTCTGGCCGCCCATGAACATCGCGTTTAGTTTTTTGCCTGTTCGTGCGCCCTGACCCTTTGTACCTCGTCCAGCGGTCTTGCCACCTCCGGCAGCGATACCGCGACCAACACGCTTTTTGTTTTTATTGGCAGTTGCTTGGAGTTCGTGATATTTCATTATTTAGACTCCTTTTTAGCCTTTTTTGCTGGTTTTTCAGCGTTCAACCATTGGTCTCGAGGAACCATGCTCTTGAGCGCTTCTATCGTTGCGTAGGCAATGTTCACCTTGTTCGTTGAGCCAAGTGATTTTGAAAGCATGTTACGAATACCCGTCACACCGATAACCTGACGAACAACACCTCCGGCGATAATACCGGTACCGGGTGCCGCTGGCTTGATGAGCACTTGCGCGCCAGACAATTTCACTTCAGCATCGTGGGGAATCGTATCGTTAGCAATTGGTACTGTGATAAGACTCTTTTTAGCGACATCAGTTGCTTTTGCGATTGCAGCCTGTACGTCCGCTCCCTTGCTAACACCAACGCCAACCTTGCCCTTGTGGTTACCCACAACAACAAGTGCCTTGAATCGGAAGCGACGACCACCCTTTACAACACGTGCGACTCGATCAATGTTGATTACGATTTCCTCAAATTCTTTTGGTTCTTGTGGAACATCACGACGGTTATCACGTCGTTGACCACCTCGACCCTGATTTTGTCGTCGTTGACCGCCAGCCGCAGGAGCGGGGGCAGCAGCTTGTGTTGTTGTAGCTTTTTCTTCTGCCATAATTAAATCTCCAATCCTTCGTTACGTGCAGCATCGGCAAGAGCAGCAAGCCGGGCTGCATATTGTCGACCATTTCGATCGAAAACAGCTTTTTTAATACCAGCTTTTTTCGCTTTTTTCGCAATATCGGTACCGATAAAGGCAGCTTGTTCCTTGAGAGGACCCGTCTGCTTACGACCAACAGTTGTGCTCGATGCCAATGTCACGCCCTTGGCGTCATCAATCAGTTGAGCATTAACGTGTCGATTACTGATCGTTACTGTCAAACGAGGACGCTTATCAGTACCATTGACCTTTGCGCGCACACGATTCTTGCGTAGGCTTTTGTTCAGTAGTTTTTTTGCTAGATTACTCATAATTACTTCCCTGCCTTTCCTGCTTTACGCAAAATATGCTCATCCACGTACTTGATACCTTTACCCTTATAGGGCTCTGGTTTTTTGAGTGCGCGGATTTCGGCAGCAACCTGACCAACTTGTTGCTTGTCGATACCACTAACTGTGATTTCCATTTTGTTATTTGTCACGCTAACACCTGTTGGTGGTGTGTATTTAACAGGGTGACTAAAGCCCAAGTGCATTTCTAGGTCAGTCCCACTCATACCAACACGAAAACCAACACCATTAACTTCGAGTTTTTTCTCGAAGCCCTTAGTAACGCCTTCTACAGCATTGTTCAATAGTGATCGCTGTAGACCGTGCTGGGCTTTTGCCGTTGCGTAGTCATCCTTGCGGGTGACAGTTACGACACCATCGTCAACTTTGACTGTCACGTCACTCAGATGTGGAACTGTTAGCGTGCCCTTAGAGCCTGCAACGGTAATAACATCTGAGTCGACCGTGATTGTCACGCCTGATGGAATTTGAATTGGTAGTTTTCCGATTCGACTCATCTTATTCTCCTTAATAAACTTTTAGTAGTAATTCACCGCCAAGGCGTTGTTTTACGGCCTCGTGACCGGTGATAACACCCTGAGACGTACTCACAAGAACGAGTCCGCGCCCTGACTTAACTTTTGGAATTTCGTCTGCTTTTACATAGACGCGACGACCGGGTTTTGATAGGCGTGTTAGTTCATTGATAACACTGTTTTCACCAGGTTTGTTGATTGTAATAACCAACGTGTCTCGTGGCTTGCTTGGCTCGATCTTGACATCGGCGAGGTAGTTATTCTTTTTTAGTTGTTCTGCGACTACCTTTTTGATTTTACTCGAAGGCATGCGAACTTCATTTTTGCCAACCATTGTGGCGTTACGAATGCGGGTCAAAAGGTCCGCGATTGGGTCTGTAGATTGTAATGACATGTATCGTTTCTCCTTTCTTACCAGCTACTCTTTGTTACGCCGGGGATATTACCTTTTGATGCTTCTTCACGGAATCGAATTCTGCTCATTCCAAACCTTCGCATAAATCCACGAGGTCGGCCGTCCTTGAGGTCACGGTTTTTCCAACGTGAGGGGCTGGAATTGCGTGGAAGCTTTTGTAGACCGTCGAGGTCACCAAGCTCTTTGAGTTCTGCGCGCTTTTCAGCAAACTTCATAATCATTTTTTGTCGCTTTTTATCACGTGCGACGCTTGATTTCTTAGCCATTAACGTCGACCTCCTTCTTTTTGAAATGGTAGTCCGAATTTTTCTAACAGTGCACGGCTGTGTGCGGGTTCTTTGTTATCAATTACAAAGGTAATCTGCAAACCATGGACGACTTGTGTTTCTTCAAATGTTAATTCTGGAAAGATTGACTGTTCCAGGATGCCAAAGTTGTAGTTACCACTTTGGTCGAACTTGACACTGACACCATGAAAGTCTCTCACCCGCGGCAAAGCAACGTTAATTAATCGGTCGAGAAACTCGTACATGCGTGCACCTCTCAGCGTTACCATAACGCCGACCGGTGCGCCCATTCCGGCACGAATCTTAAAACTAGCAATCGATTTCTTTGCCAATCGTGCAACAGGTGCTTGTCCAGTAATTTTCTCTAGCGTATTCTTTACTGTCTCTAGATGACGCTTGTCATCTTTGCTTTTTCCAGTTCCCACGCTGACCACAATTTTCTCTAGTTTTGGTACCTGATGTACGTTAGCTAGTTTCAATTCGGCCTGAAGTTCCTTGACGTACGTATCCTTGTACAAGGCTTTCAAGCGAGGAGCAGGGGTAGTAGCTGTAGCTTTTGCCATTACTTGATCTCCTTATTTTTTGATTGACGCGCGATGCGTGATTTTGCGCCATCAGCTGATTTTTTATAACCCACACGACTCGTCTTGCCAGTCTTTTCATCAACAACAAGTGCAACTTTGTGTAGTGGCGTTGGAACATGAATGTCCTTACTGCCGCCAGTCGGATGTAGTCGTGATGGTTTCATTTTGCGACTCTTTGTGCCCAATCCTTCAATAAGTACTGCACTTTTACGCGGTAGTACCGCCAAAACTTTACCTGTCACACCTTTGTTGGGCCCGCTAATGAGTTTGACAATGTCATTCTTTACAATACGTTGTGTCATATTAGAGTACCTCCGGTGCAAGGCTAATAATTTTTGTATAGCCTTTATCACGTAACTCACGTGGTACTGGACCAAATACGCGAGTTGCTCGTGGAACTTTTTCGTCATCAATGATAACCGCTGCATTGTCATCAAAACGAATAGTACTGCCGTCTTTACGTTGAATCTGATCACGAGTTCGAACAATAACTGCCTTGACGACAGATTTCTTCTTTACTTGACCAGTTGGGTTAGCAACTTTGACGCTCGCAACTATTGTGTCGCCAACGTGCGCATAACGACGACCCGTACCACCAAGAACTCGAATACATAGAAGCTCCTTGGCGCCACTATTGTCGGTGACTTTTACTCGAGACTGTTGTTGAATCATACGGCCTCCTCTTCTTTCAGCTCGACACTACCTTTAGACTTCGTCTCGATGAGATCAAGCGTGAAACTCTTTGTCTTTGAGATTGGACGAACCTCTCGAATGCGTACCTTGTCGCCAACGTGCGCTTCATTTTTAGGATCGTGCGAGGTATATTTGCGACTAACTGTATATTGCTTGCCATAAAGGGGATGTGTTTCGCGAGTTGTTACCGTCACGGTAATTGTTTTATCGCGGGCGTCAGAAGTGACGATACCTGTCAAAAATTTAGTCATTTGTATCTCCTTTTAGTTCATGCGCTCGGGCTGCAGTTTTGAGCCTCGCAATTTCCTTACGAATATGTGTGATTGCACGAGGATTAACCAACTCACCAGCACGATGGCTGCGACGAGTTTCCATCATCTCAGCTTGCTTGGCCGCAAGTGCTACTCGAACATCTTCGAGTGACTTCACTTCTACTGCCTTTCTTGTAGTTTTTGGGGTAGTTTTCGTTGCCATACTACACCTCCTCTCGCATGATAAATCGCGTCTTTACTGGTAGTTTATGTCCCGCTAGACGCATCGCTTCACGAGCTGTCTCTTCGGTTACGCCCTTCATCTCGAACAAAACAGTACCAGCTTTGACTTTAGCTGCAAAAAACTCGGGATTTCCCTTACCGCTGCCCATCTTGACATCCTGTGGCTTACGAGTACGAGGAGTGTGCGGGAATATTCGGATCCAAATTTTACCGCCACGCTTGATATAGCGAGTCATTGCCTGACGAGCTGATTCAATCTGCCTTGATGTAATGTCATCATTTGTTAGTGCCTGTAGACCATAGTCGCCAAATGCAATGTAGTGTCCACGAGTTGCAACACCAGCGTTTTTACCTTTTCGAACCTTTCGATACTTTGTCTTTTTCGGAATTAACATATCTACTCGCTCCTCTCACCCTTGTAAATCCATACTTTGACACCGATAATACCAACACCTGGCGCATTCGCGCGAGCAGTGTGGAAGCTTATATCAGCACGAAGTGTATGAAGTGGCACAGAGCCCTCGATAACTTTTTCGCGACGAGCCATTTCTGCGTTATTTAGTCGACCCGACACTTGAATACGAATACCTTTTGCACCTGCGTTCATCGTGTTTTGTGCAGTCATTTTCATTGCGCGACGGAAATTGATACGTCGTTCTAGCTGACGAGCGATATTCTCGGCAACCAATTTTGCATCAAGTTCTGGTCGTTTCACTTCCTCGATGTTAATTCGAACAGGCAAACTTGCCATCTTTTCGATTTGAGCTTTGAGCTCTGCGACGCCAGAACCACCTCGGCCAATCACAACACCAGCTTTGGCGGTGTGAATTGTTACGGTGATTAGATTTGGTGACCGTTCAACTTCAACACGACTGATTGTCGGACGAGATGCAAACTTTTTTTCAACCAATTCACGGATTTCAGTGTCTTCATGGAGCCACTTCGCAAAATCGCGCTTGCCAGCAAACCAACGTGAATTCCAGTTCTTGTGGACCTGCAGGCGAAAACTTAGTGGGTTAATCTTTTGTCCCATTATTTCTTCTCCTCTTTCTTCTCGTCGGTTGCTTTAGTGGCTACCGGCTTTTTCTTTGGCTTTTCGACACCAGACACTTCGACCAAGATGTGGCTGGTTTTCTTTTCAAACGGCAACGCTCGACCGCGGCTTGCTGGCTTAAAGCGACGCATACGCGGACCAGTCGTTACATTCAGAGTTGTAATAACAAGGCTTTTTCCATCCAAACCGTGGTTATTTACTGCATTTGCTTTCGCGCTTTCGATAACCTTCTTTACAGGTAGTGCGGCACGACGTGGTACGTGCTCGAGAATGACTAGTGCATCAACAACAGTACGATTGCGCACTAAAGCGGCAACGATGCTCACCTTGCGTGGAGTTTGATCGATACCTCGCGCAATGGCACGGACAGTCGTATTGGCAGCAGCTTTGACTTTTGTCTCTTTAGCCATGACTATTTCTCCTTGCCCCCGTGCTTGCGGAATTTACGCGTTGGCGAAAATTCTCCTAGTTTGTGGCCAACCATATTCTCATTGACAACAACAGGGATGTGCATGCGGCCATTGTGTACAGCAACTGTTCGACCCACCATTTCTGGGGTGATAGTGCTTGCACGCGCCCATGTTTTTATAACTGTTCGATCATCGAGGCTCAGAGCAGCTACTTTTTTAGCTAGCTTGGCATCGACGAATGGACCTTTTTTAAGTGATCGACTCATGTCTTACCTCTTCCTCTTCGCTTCGTGGCGATTTTTAACAATTAATCCCGCCGTGTCTTTACGTCGGCGCGTTCGATAACCAAGTGTCAATTGACCCCATGGAGTACGTGGCGGCTTGCCGGGACCATGACGACCACCGTCACCACCACCATGCGGGTGATCTGCGGCGTTCATGACAACACCACGAACAGTTGGGCGAAGCCCTTTGCGACGCTTACGTCCAGCGGAACCGATTTTAATGTTTTGGTGCTGGACGTTACCAACCACACCAATTGCAGCAGTTGCTTCAATGCGGAATCGACGAACTTCACCAGACGGTAGGCGTACTTGAGCGTAGTCACCTTCTTTGGCCATTAGCTGCGCCTTGGCGCCAGCACTTCGAACCATTTGAGCACCTTTGCCTGCGGTAATTTCAATAGCATAGATCTGGCTACCGACAGGAATCTGTCCTAGAGGCAGTCGGTTGCTACTTTCGATAGGAGCATCGGCACCACTGTGGATCTTCTTGCCTTTTTTCATACTAGTATCCGCAAGTATGTAGTGGTATAGGCCGTGTTGATCCTTGATCCGCGCAATACGCGCGCTACGGTTTGGATCGTATTCGATCTCTTCAACAGTAGCTTTTATACCAGCTGCTAGGTTGTGATTCATCAAACGATAGTGCCGCTTAACACCACCACCGCGATGACGAACAGTAATGCGACCAGTGTTGTTGCGACCTGCATTTTGCTTTTTACTCTTTACAAGACTCTTGAGTGGTTTACGAGTTGTAATTTCGCTCATATCTTGAGATGTCATGCCTCGCCTAGACGGAGTTGTTGGGTTGTAAGCTTTAATCGGCATATTACTTCTCCTCCTTTGCGGCTTCTTGTTCAGTGAACACCTGGATGCTATCACCCTTAGCAAGTGTTACATAAGCCTTTTTGGCATCTTTGCGCTTTGTTGTACCTGGGTAGCGCTTTGCTCCGCGGTTAAAGCGAATGGCCTTGCCACTTTGAACAGCTGTCTTTACAGCCACAACTTTGACATCATATTGCTTTTCAACACTCTCGGCGATGTCGTTCTTTGTTGCATCAAGAGGTACGTTAAATACATAGACACCATCCTGTGACTGTGCATATGCTTTTTCTGTTGCTCGGGGGTAAACAAATACGTTAGCCATGTTATTTAACCTCCCTAGTCAGCCAGTCTTTGATAACTGGAACTGATTTTGTTGAAAGCACAATGTGATCTGCGTTGAGAATATGGAAAACATTAAGGTATGTCGCACCGACAAGAATAACATTTTGCAGGTTTGATGTTGCACGGATAAGCTGCGGAGTTTTTTCATCGACAACCAATAGAACCTTGCGATCAAACTTGTTCGCCTCTAGAAACTTAACAATTTCTGATGTTTTACCAGTTGTCACAACATCCTTGACAACAACTTTCTTTGCTTGATGCGCCAATGTTAGAGCCTGACGAAGCGCTACGCGCTTGCTCGTTGTAGATAGTTTTTTCGAGTAGTTTTCGTTACCTCGAGGACCAAAGACAACACCACCGCCACGCCAGATTGGGTTTCGTGTACTACCAAATCGCGCTCGTCCAGTACCCTTTTGCTTCCATGGTTTTTTACCACCACCACGGACTTCACCACGTTGCAACGTTGTTGCGCTCGCAAGGCGGTTGTTTGCCAAATATGCGTCATACGCTAACTTGACGAGTTCGTGATTTGCAACCTCAACATTAAATACTTCCTTTGGAAGGCTCGCAGCCTTTGGCGCTGCTGTCGTTTTTGCAGTTTCAGCCATTATGCCTTTCCTCCTATCTCGATAAGTCCTTTGTTGGGGCCAGGGACAGCGCCACGAAGACCAATCAAGTTATTTGTCTGATCAACATAGGCAACGACAAGGTTTTTTACTGTCACACGATCATGCCCCATGCGTCCAGCCATTCTTTTGCCTTTGAAGACTTTTTGCGGATACATTGATCCGATAGAGCCGGGCTTTCGAACGTTACCGTTACCACCGTGAGTTTTCTTGCTCGTGTTAAAGTTATGTCGTTTCACTGTACCGGCAAACCCTTTACCTTTGCTCGTGCCTGTCGCGTCAACAATGTCGCCCAGCTCAAACTGGCTTACATCGATTGAATCACCGACTTTCACGCCTTCGGGTAGGTCTGCAACGCGAATTTCCCGAATATGTTTCGGGGTCACTTGAGCAGGTTTAACGTGTCCTGCAACGGCCTTGCTCAGGTTCTTACCCTCACCATATGCCACTTGAACTGCGTTGTAGCCGTCTGATTCGACGGACTTGACCTGAGTCACAGTCACAGGGCCAGCCTGAATCAATGTCACTGGAATAGCGACACCATCCTTGCTGATGATTTGGGTCATACCAATTTTGGTACCGAGAAGTGCTTTCATAGCGCTTTGCTCCCATCTAAAACTCTTGGCGGCTGGTGGTTTCCTCTGTTACGAGGACCTTCCAATTCACCAAGAG
>JAUIFG010000007.1 GCA_030429445.1 bacterium
CTGCCGGAAACGTACCTACCATCCAAGCACAAGGTGCCGATACCAACGTAGACCTTAACCTGCGCACAAAAGGCACCGGCACAATACAATCCTGGCAAGAATCCGGTAATGCTGGCTGGGACATCAATGGAGCAGACACTGACGTAGGCTTTAACTTCGAACTACAAGGTGCGGGTACTTTGCAAGAGAATGGTGTTGATGTTGTGACGACTACCGGCACGCAGACGTTGACGAACAAGACGCTGACCAATGCTAGAGTCAATCAGCTCCTCGATACCAACGGCAGTACGGCATTGGGCGTTAGTGCCATTTCAAGTGCGGTTAATCATTTCTACCTCACTAACCAATCAACGGGTAATTATCCGACCTTTGGAGTGGACGGTAGTGATGCAAGTATAGGATTCACTCTTGCCCCTAAAGGTAGCGGTCCCGTCAGAATATACACAACTGCTGGCAACACTCCGACTGTAGACGTAGCTGGTCCTGACGCTAATATGGATCTCAATCTTGTTTCTAAAGGAGCAGGAACCATTCAGGCGAATGGTGTTCCTGTTGCAACCACTTATGTGCAAGATCCGCTATGGGTACCATCCGATCGAGTTGAACCATTACCCGCCATTCTATGCGATGAATACGACATCATCGATGTAGATGGTGGCCTCACGATGACATTGTTCACAGTGTCGCGGGACTTCACCGTCAGTAACATTCTAACAATGAGCAACCCCACCGGTTCAGTGCAGTCGGGTGCTACCTCATGTAAGGTCGGCATCTATATTGTTAATAGCCTTGCGGGATGGCCTCCCGATATTGAGTGCATTGCACGTTCAGCTACCAAAGCTGATCGCTGGAGTGGACATGTCTTGGATGTGGCGCCAATAGTGGATGATGGGGCGGCATCTCCTTCATCAATATCGTCGGTAGACTTGGTGGCGGGACAAATGTACGCAGTAGTCTTTCATTCAAAGGATCACACAGGTGAGACTCGGATAAGAGGCAAACTAGCCACTCTTCCTTCTGGCTATGAGCCGTACAGGGGCTTTACTGGTGGTGGTGAGCATTCTGATTTGCCCCCCGATATGGATATTGACGGTGCTTGGGAGTTGACCTGGTTTGTTCCTTGGTTTGCATTGACGTAAAACAACTTCGGTTGGGATTTATTGAATAGTGATAACTCTCCGTGAGGTATGTGACCTAATGATGCTACTTGGTGTCACTAGGTCTGTAAGTGGTATATGCCTAGATAAAGCACTGTTTTTGTATTAGGATAGAGAGAGCTAGAGAATAACCAAGGAGAAAAGATGGCAGACTTTAATAAAATACTTACCCCTGGCGATGTAGATAACGACATTGTTAATGTCGTGGTAGAGATACCAGCTGGTAGTAGTCATAAAATCGAATGGAATCGTGATTTGGCAGTTATGCAACTTGATCGTGTCGAACCAGCAGTCTTTGCAAAGCCAACCAACTATGGATTTATCCCGCAGACGCTTGACGAAGATGGTGATGAACTGGATGCGTTGATTATCACAGACGAGCCATTGCCAACTGGTGTATTTTTGGAAGCAAAAGTAATTGGCGTAATGAATTTTGTAGATGGCGATGAAGTTGATGACAAGGTGGTTGTTGTGCCTGTTGATGATCGAAACACGGGCAACGCGATCAATACTCTTGATGACATACCGGCGCAACTCATCAAGCAAATCGATTTCCACTTTAGTCACTACAAGGATCTGAAAAAAGCTGGAACGACAATTGTGAAGGGGTGGGGGAATGTTGACGACGCAAAGGCGATTATCCACGAATCTATTGAGCGTTGGAACAAAAAATAAATGACAAGTGTCGTTGCGACTACCAAGACACTGATTGTCAATGAAAAAAATCAGTTGCTACTATTAAAGATCGGTCTGCATACACAACAGCCGGACAGGTCGCATACCTGGGATTTGCCAGGTGGGTTTATTGATGAAGGCGAGTCCGAGGTAGAGGGTGCCGTACGTGAGATTAAAGAAGAGACGGGTATAGATGTGAATCCGGATGAGGTCAATTTGCTATATGGAACGACTGGATACTATAAGGAGCATGATAAATCCGTAACTCATTTGTGTTATGGAATAGTTTTTGACAAAACACCGCAGATAACTATTAGTTGGGAGCATGCTAGCTATGAATGGGTTGATTTTGCGACTGTGTTACAAAATTGCGAATTACTACCGCGTTATCGGAAGTTTATTGAATATGCTCAAGAACACAAACTGCTGATAAAACAAGATCGATAGTTCAATTTTATTTTTGATTTTTTGATTTATTTTTGCGCATTGCTTTGTCACGAATAATAGCAGCAGCGCCGCTAACCGCTTGCAATACTCCTAGTTTGCGCAGTTGCATTCGTAGTTTTGTTCGAGCATGGGTTGTTGTTACTAATTCTTGCCAGTCTTTCTTTGGTTGAGATAGTTTACGTGTCGTTACCTCGACCACGTCACCATTATGGAGAGGTTTGTCAAAAGCGTGAATGTTACCGTTTACGCGAAAACTGTACGAATGTTTGCCCACATCACTATGCACTAGGTACGCAAAATCAAGAGGCAGTGCACCTTCGGGTAGATTATAGATATCGCCTTTTGGTGAAAAGACAAATATTCTATCGCCGAACAAATCAACGTTGAGTTGGTTCTGGCTTATTTCTTCTCCTTCGCGTAATTTGCTCGCGACTTCTTGCATTTGAGTGATCCACTGTAATTCCGCAGGCAGGTGAACTGCAGATTTTTTGCGAGTGTAGTTTTTTGAATTTTTCTGTTCATGATAATGAAAACTAGCAGCGAGTCCACTTTCTGCATATTCATGCATTTCTCGTGTTCGTATTTGGAATTCAACGATTTGCTCGTTTGGTGTTATAACGGTCGTGTGCAAACTTTGGTAGCCGTTTGGTTTTGGTACAGCTATGTAATCTTTGATGCGGGCGATCATCGGTTGATACATGCTGTGCAAAATACCCAACACTCGATAGCACGTTTCGTTATCTGGGACGATAATCCGTAACGCCATCAAGTCGTAGATGTCGTCAATGTTTCCGTTTACTTTTTTGAGTTTTTTATACAAACTGTAGATACTTTTAACTCGACCATTGATCTCGCAGTCGATTTTTTCTTTTTTTAGTTCTTTTTCTACTTCAACACGAACTGCTCCGAGTTTGCGCGTACTTTTGCCAAGTCGTTTTTTCATGAGGGTTTTAAGGCGTTTGAACTCGACGGGATCTATATAGCTAAACGCAAGCTCTTCGATTTGCATACGTACACGGCCCATACCGAGGCGATCAGCCATCGGGGCAAAGACGCTCAGGCTTTCGCGAGCAATCTTTTTTTGTTTATCTTGAGGCAGGTGTTGAAGTGTTTCGAGATTGTGCAAGCGATCGGCGAGTTTGATAATGATAACGCGGACATCGTGGCTGACGGCGATGAGTAATTTTGAGAGATTATCTTTTGTTTGGGGCAGATAACTGTCGAGGTCGCGCATTCCTGCCCTGGCTTTACTGACCTTCGTAACCCCGTCAACGAGGAATGAGACATCGCGGCCAAATAAGTTTTCAATTTCGTCCAGTGTGACTTCTGTGTCTTCAACGGTATCGTGCAGTACGCCCGCTAGCACGCTATCAATATCCATGCCCCAGCTGACAAGAGTGTATGCAACAGAGAGAGGATGAGAGATATAGGGCTCACCACTCATTCGTTTTTGGCCCTTATGTTTCTCGGTTGAAAAATCAATAGCATGATCCAACTCGGCCAGTTGGTCTTCATCGTATATTGCAGCTGCGAGAGCCATGACTTCATTTTTTCGCATGTTTCTATTATAAGACAGTTATAGTAAAGATAAAATCAGCGTAGTTTCATTTGCAAGACAAAGCTACTCTGATATACAATAAGTATTGAAAGAACTAAAGCTTATAGGTGGGAAAATGACAGTAGCAAAACTTGGTATCAACGGTTTCGGACGTATCGGTCGTAATGCATTCAAGATCGCATTTGGACGAAAAGATCTAGAAATTGTTGCAATCAATGATCTAACGGATACAAAAACGTTGGCGTATCTACTAAAGCACGACAGCAACTACGGCACATATCAGCATGAGGTGGGTTATGACGACGAACATATCATTGTTGATGACAAAAAAGTCAAAGTTCTTGCCGAAAAAGACCCCGCTGCGTTACCTTGGGGCGAGCTGGGCGTCGATGTTGTTGTTGAGTCAACGGGTCGTTTCACTACCAAAGAAGACGCTGAAAAGCATATCACAGGTGGTGGCGCGAGACGTGTTGTTATTAGTGGTCCAACAAAGTCTGATGGTGTCGACACTATTGTATTGGGTGCGAATGATGACAGGGTTGATGGTTCGACTGACGTTGTCAGTAATGCCAGCTGTACGACGAATAGTTTGGGTGCGGTCATGGCTATCCTGGACAGTGAATTTGGTGTTGAAAAGTCACTACTAACAACTGTTCACAGCTATACAGCTAGTCAAGCGTTGCAGGATGCGCCCAAAAAGGATCTCCGTGAAGGTCGCAATGCTGCCGAGAATATGGTTCCAACATCAACGGGCGCAGCAATTGCCGTTACAAAGACACTGCCACAGCTAGAGGGTAAATTCGACGGGTTGTCTATTCGCGTACCGACTCCTGTTGTGTCAATTAGCGATGTGACAGCACTCCTGTCAAAAGATGTCTCGGTAGAAGATGTCAACAATGCCTTTAAACGTGCCGCTAAAGAACCGTACTACCAGGGTATTTTAGGTGTCAGTGAAGAGCCGCTCGTCAGTCGTGACTATATTGGCAACAGTCATTCAGGTGTTGTTGATTTATTGCTCACGAAAGTTGTCGGGGGTAATTTGATAAAAGTTGCTGTCTGGTATGACAATGAATGGGGCTATAGTAATCGTCTAGTAGAGCTGGTTGCTGATATCGGTAAATCCGTCAATAAATCAGAATCCTAAAATGTACTGTTCATGGCATGAGAGGCTTTTGTTTTTGAGTGAAAACGCTTATACTTAGAGTATGAAAGTATATCTGGGTTCTGATCACGTTGGGTTCGATTTGAAGGAAGACGTGTTCGCTTATCTAGTGAAACGGGGTATCGAGGTTGAGGACGTTGGTCCAAAAGAACTTGATCCGAGGGATGATTTTCCTCAGTTTGCGCACTCTGCCGTATTGAAATTGATCGGCGACGAAGATAATGATGCGCGAGCGATTTTGATTTGTGGCGGAGGTCAAGGAATGGCTATGGCGGCGAATCGATTTCGCGGTATTCGTGCGAGCGTGATTTGGGATAGTGAAGAGGCACGTATGACCCGCAATGATAATGATAGCAATGTCCTGTGTCTGCCGGCGCGAGTATTGCAGCGAGAAGACGAACAGATTTGGCGGGATATCATTGATACATGGTTGAATACAGATTTTGCAGGCGCTGTTCGGTACAAACGTCGTAATGCTGAATTGGATGAATTAATATAATGAGTTTAGTTGTTCCTACCGTTCTTGCAGCAACTCCCGAGGAGTACAAGGCCGATCTAGAGCGTGTCCATACATTCGTAAATCGAATTCACGTTGATTGGAGCGATGGCTCCTTTGCGCCATCTCAGACAATTCCGGTGGGTCAAATATGGTGGCCGCAAGAATGGCAGGCGGATATCCATGTGATGGTTGCCAATCCATTGCAACAACTTGACATACTGATATCAATGCGACCGCACTTGATTATTTTTCACGCAGAAGTACAAGTGGATTTGTTGCCTGCATTACAAAAAGTTAAAGCCAGTGGCATCAAGGCTGGGGTGGCATTAATGCGCTCAACTGTACCATCAGATGTTGTCAAGCTCATCGAAGTTGCCGATCATGTCATGGTGTTTAGTGGTGATCTGGGTAAATATGGTGGAACGGCTAGCATGATGCAACTTGAAAAGATTCGTCTCATTAAAAATATAAACAATGCCGTAGAGATTGGTTGGGATGGCGGCGTAACCCTTGAAAATGCGTTTAGTCTATCGCAAGGAGGTGTCGACGTATTGTATACAGGAAAGGCTGTTCAGCAAGCATCTGATCCAAAAGCTGCATATGATGCCCTTGTGAACGAAACGAACAAACAAGGAGCGATGTGATGGTAAAACATCAATCCACAATTATTGAGTTGGAGCACAAAGCGTATAGTCTGCGTGAAGATTTGATTCGCATGCTTGAGCACGCCGGTAGTGGACATAGTGCTGGTCCGCTGGGCTTGGCCGAATTAGTCGCAACTTTATATTTTGATGTGATGAAATACGATTCAAAAAATCCCGCATGGGATGAGCGAGATTATTTTTTTCTAAGTAATGGTCATTGTGTGCCAATTCAATATGTTGCGATGGCACATGCTGGGTTTTTTGATCGCGATGAACTCAAAACTCTAAGAAAACTCGGGAGTCGCTTGCAGGGTCATCCGGAACGAACAAAACTACCGGGCCTAGAGAACACAAGCGGACCTTTGGGCAGCGGGCTGTCACAGGCTGCAGGCGTAGCATACGCGATACAGTACTTGGACAAAAATTTCAAACGATTCGTATATGTCATTACTGGTGATGGTGAGCTGGACGAGGGTAATATCTGGGAGGCGGCAATGTTTGCTGGTAAATACAAGCTGTCGCAATTGATTGTATTTATTGATCGCAATAATATACAAATTGATGGCTCAACAGATGAAGTAATGCCGTTAGAAGATTTGCACGGCAAATGGGAATCATTTGGCTGGCATGTTCAAGAGATTGATGGGCATAATGTCGAGAGTATTCGCGATGCTGCCAGCATGGCACGTGCCATTACCCATAAACCAAGTGTGATAATTGCACACACTATTCCGGGTAAAGGCGTTGATTTCATGGAGTATGATTATCGTTGGCACGGTAAACCACCGAATAGTGATGAAGCTCGTGATGCGTTACACAAGCTACGGACACTTGACGGTAAAATCACAGGAGAGCACGAATGAGTCCTTATCCCCTCGCCGACAATATATTGACTGATGATGTTGAAAAAGAGCCAACGCGAGCTGGATTTGGCCGTGGTCTCAAGTTGGCTAGTGAGGCGGATGAAAATATCGTTGCTTTGTGCGCCGATTTGACCGATAGCACCCAGATGAGCAAATTTAAAGAAGCTTTTCCGGGACGATTTGTTGAGATTGGCGTTGCCGAGCAAAATCTCGTGACAGTTGCCAGTGGCATGGCGCGCGCGGGCAAGATTCCGTTCACTAGTAGTTACGCCGCATTTAGCCCTGGACGTAATTGGGAGCAAATTCGTACAACGATTTGCTTGAATGATCAGCCCGTCAAGATAATTGGTAGTCATGCTGGCGTGAGTGTTGGTCCAGATGGCGCAACCCATCAAATGCTCGAAGATATTGCGTTGATGCGCGTATTGCCGAACATGGTTGTTGTTGCTCCAGGTGATAGTGTCGAAGCCGAAAAGGCAACGCAGGCGATAGCTCGAAATGGTAAACCATCATATTTACGACTTGCGCGTGAAAAAACACCTATTTTTAGTACGAATGAATCGCCATTTGAAATAGGCAAGGCATATGTATTGCGTGAGGGTAAAGACATCAGTCTTTTCGGCACGGGTACGATGACGTATCAATTACTTATTGCTGCAAAAGAACTTGAAAAGCATGGTGTGAATGCCGAGGTCATTCATGTGCCAACAATCAAGCCTCTCGACGACGAGACAATTTTGACTAGCGTTCGCAAGACTGGTCAGGCAGTAACTGCCGAAGAGGCTCAAGTTGCGGGAGGATTAGGGGGTGTTATCGCAGAACTTTTGAGTGAAAAATTGCCAACGCCATTAAAGCGTATTGGAATATTGGATCGATTTGGTGAATCAGGTTCACCAGATGAACTATTGGAATATTTCGGGCTGACAGGTAGCAAAATAGCAAAGCAAATACAAAGTTTTGTCGATCAAGCGGCACAGAATCACGAGTAATCTAGGGAGGGATTTATGAGTTTAACCATACCGTACATCAGGGCAAATACAATGCGAGCAAGACACTTGTATCAACGAGCTCGACGGCAAAACTTTGCAGTAGGTGCTTTTAATATTGATAATCAAGAAACCCTCATTGCTGTTTCTCGCGCTGCGCAAAAATTGAGGGCTCCCGTGCTTGTCGAAGTAAGTAGCGGTGAAGTCAAAGCCATTGGTTTAGAGAATATCCGCGATATGGTT
Organism: bacterium; assembly: GCA_030429445.1. GTDB lineage: Bacteria > Patescibacteriota > Saccharimonadia > Saccharimonadales > Saccharimonadaceae > UBA2112. Next base: position 8,235 of record JAUIFG010000007.1, read on the forward strand.
GATAACTACAAGGATGAGTACGGAATCGAGATGTATATCAATTTGGATCACAGTCCAACGGTTGATGATTGCAAACGTGCGATTGATGCTGGGTTTGAGTTTATCCATATTGATATCAGCCAGGATAATCACGATGCTAGTCTAGAAGAGATTATTGCTAAAACAAAAGAAGTCGTCGACTATGCAAAATTTACTGGTGCGCTGGTCGAGAGTGAGCCTCATTATTTTGGTGGATCATCAAATCTTCACACTGAAAAAATTGACTATGAAAAAATTAAACAGACATTCAGTACTCCCGAGAGTGCAAAATATTTTGCTGATACAACGGGAATTGATACATTTGCTGCTGCTGTGGGTAATCTCCACGGTAAATACCCAGTACCAAAGGAACTAGATTTGGAACTTTTGCAAAAAATTCGAGACGAGCTAGACTGTCATATTAGTTTGCATGGTGGTTCGGGTACACCACTTCATTATTTTGAAGATGCGGCAAAAATTGGTGTCAGTAAAATCAATATTAATAGTGATATGCGTATCGCATTTCGTACGACACTCGAAAAAGTTCTCAAGGAGAATCCTGACGAATTTGCAGTCGTCAAATTAATGCCTGAAGTCTACGGTGCCGTACAAAAAGTTGTTGAAGCAAAAATCAAAGCCTTTGGTAGCGAGGGTAAAGCGATTGTCTAGGTGGTATTACGTATGAGTGGGAAAAATATAAAAATTATTTCTGTTGGTGCCGCTGTCCAGGACGTATTCCTGAGTCATAGTGAAGAGTTTTTGCCGGTTAGTGATACCTCGACCAAAGAGCAGTTCATGAAGCTAGAACTTGGTGCAAAGGCCGATGTGAATAATATCACCTTTGCAACGGGTGGAGGTGCGACAAACGCGGCTGTGACATTCACTAGACAAGGGTTGCATGCGGTTTTTATGGGTACGGTTGGACACGATCCTGCTGGACAGGCAGTTTTGGACGATCTTGACCAGGAGGGTGTTGATACTTCACATATTAGTTACAGTGACAAATACAATACCGGTTACTCGGTTTTGTTACTGGCTCCAACGGGAGAGAGAACAATCTTGACCTACCGAGGTGCTTCGACGCACTATCATGCAAAGAACTTTGATATCGGTACTATCGATGCTGATTGGTTGTATGTTTCATCGATGGCGGGCTGTTTCGATGTTCTGGACAAGTTATTCAGTGATGCAAAGCGCAAGGGTATGAAAATCATGTTCAATCCAGGCAAGCGTGAACTGGCTCATCCGAATAAACTACGCGCATTGCTAGAAGATGTTGATATCTTGTCGGTGAACAAAGAAGAAATGGCACAGTTAGTTGAAGGCGAGTCGTCTGAGGAGTTGGTTGTCCATGCGTTGAACTACGTAAAGGTTGCGATTGTTAGTGATGGCCCTAAAGGAGTATGTGCAAGCGATGGCAAGACAATTGTCAAGGCGGGTATGTATCAGGATGTAAAGGTGATTGATCGTACTGGTGCGGGCGATGCGTTTGGTTCGGGATTTTTGTCTCAGTGGGCAACGGGCGCATCGCTTGTTGATAGCATTGTATTTGCAAGTGCTAATTCGACGTCGGTTGTGCAATACATAGGTGCAAAGAAGGGCATTTTGCATCACGGCGTCAAGCTACATCAAATGCCCCTCCAGGAACAGCAATTAAAAGCATAAGGATGATATAATTTATACAGTATGGCACGTGCATTAAAACAGCTTTTGGGTAATGATCATCCGTTGTTTTCGGGTAATCTTGTTGCACTTGAACGAGCAACAGGCGACGCTGGCGTTGATGCAAAACTTTTGGGTGATATTGTCGAGCGTGGGCATGAAGTTTTTCGGCGCATGGGGCTTGATCCAGCAAACACAACAGGTAAAGAGGCTTATTATGCACTGAATAGTTTTGCAAAAAACGAGGCATCGCAACGACAGCTTGTGGGATGTGATTTTGTCATTATGGCGTTTGATGATGAACTGGTTTCTTTTAATTTGCAAGATATCATAGAAAATGCACACCATCAGCTGGCCTATGAGGATCGAACATTTGGTCATGCGCAACGACATTTACGTGCCGAAATTATTCGTCGTTACGCAGAGCATGATAGGACTCGCGATGAGGTCGTTCACAAGCTTGTTGATGAAATGGGGCTAAAGCAACCTAATGACGAGGAATATCCTAGTATTCATGAACCAATTCCTGTCGAGGGTCCAACCGTCCTTGCGATTGGTGACATTTTTACGGATGCGTTTATTCAATTGAGTGAGGATTCGGCGCGAATTGATACGGATGATGATGGATCAAAAAGATTAAGTCTGCCATTTGGATCGAAACCATCATATGATCGTGTTGATATCGTGACATCCGTCGGTCCATCGCCGAACGCTGCAATATCGTGCGCACGATTGGGAGTTGACTCTAGTTTGATGTCATGGCTAGGCGATGATCAGCCGGGTAGAGAATCGTTGGAACATTTGCGATTCGAAGGCGTTAATACGGCGATGATGGTGTCTCAGCCGAATACTAAATCAAGCTACTGGTATGTACTGCGATACGGATCAGATAGGACAATGCTCGTCAAAAGTGAAGCGTACAAATATGAATTTGTTGCACCAGAGAAAAAGCCTGACTGGGTCTATCTGTCTTATACAGGCAAGGATTCTTGGCCACTCCACGAACAGCTCCTTGACTACTTGAATGATCACGACGATGTGCAACTAGCTTTCCAGCCTGGTACTTTTCATTTCAAGTGGGGCTTGGAAAAGTTGGCACCAATCTATAAACGGAGCAATATTGTCATTATGAATCGCGAAGAAGCGATGGATGTCACGGGCAAATCACATGATTCCGTCCGCGATTTAGCTGACGGGCTCCACGACTTGGGTCCTCAGATTGTTGTGATTACTGATGGTCCCCATGGATCATATGCTTCATACGGTCGCCGACTAGTCACTATTCCCAATTACCCTGATCCTGCACCTCCACTTGATCGTACCGGAGCAGGCGATGCGTTTGCATCGGCAATCGTTGCTGCACTTGCATTGGGCGAATCAATGGATACTGCGTTGACCTGGGCGCCAATCAACAGCATGAATGTCGTTCAGCATATCGGCGCACAAGCAGGGCTTCTTTCGCGCGAAAAGATCAAAGAATATTTGGATAAAGCACCGGATGATTACAAGGTTACGGAGGTATCAGAGTGAGATATCAAATATGCGTTTCGGGTGCGGCGAGTGGTGATACGGTAACGGCCTCACACCAATTGGCCTATGATTTGGGTAAGGAAATTGCAAAAGCAAATAAATCACTCACTTCCGGAGCGACAACTGGCTTGCCGCATTATGCGGCCATGGGCTTTGCAAGCGTAAAAAATACCACTGGCGTTTCGGTTGGTTTTAGTCCTGCCAGTTCATTTCGCGAACACGTTGCAGTGTACAAATTGCCAACCAAGGAATTTGACTACATTAATTTTACCGGCATGGAGTATGTTGGTCGTGATGTGTATTTGGTACGTAGTTCCGATGCGGTTGTAACGGTTGGTGGGCGAATGGGAAGTTTGCATGAGTTTGCAACAGCTCTCGAAAGTCGCAAAGTTTGCGGAGTCCTGCTTGGTAGTGGTGGAACGGCAGATTATATTCCAACGCTACTCGAACGTGTCGAGGCACCTGGTGCCAAAGATGTTATTTATGATACAAATCCAGCGCGCTTGATAAAAAAAGTCATCAAGGCACTCGATGAAAAGTATGAGGATTTTGAACATGATGGCACTGATGAGCATTTGGACGGTCATTATAATCGCGCAGGATGAATATATATGAATAATCAATCAGGCAGCATTCACGCAATAATCATAGGGCTTCTGACTGTAGCATTGCTAGGGTCGATTGGGTTTATCTTTTGGCAGAATTTTGTAGCCACAGACCAGGAACAGAGTAGCGTGAAAATCGATTCTACGTTAAAGAATAGCGACAGTAAAACAAACGATGAGGCAGATGAGACCGTGAAGATAACGTATTGTGCGAAGTTCGAAAAAGTTTGTTTTGACTATCCGGAGGGGTGGAGTTTGAAACAAATGAACAAAAAAGATCCAACAAGTACGTTTGCTGATGGCTTTACGGTGACGAGCCCTGACAAGCTGGTCGTATTACTGTTTCTGTCAGGACTCGGTGCAACAAGTCTTTGCTGTGGTCAGACGCCGGAAGGTCCCGTGAGCGTAGTGGATGTCAATCCAGCACCGAAAATTGGTGCAATGGATAAACAAAATCTCGGAGATCATACAGATAGTGCCTATGTTAGCGAGGTAATTACCTCAAAGGTAGAGGCAGAATATGCAAAAAATAGCCTCGATATTATCTCGACAAAAATACTTGGTTACTACCCTGAAGTAGTGTTGCATAACTCTACGCAGCTATCTATGAAGAATACTTTTCAGAGTACAGGGGGCATTATTGGTCTAATGGACCGCATGCCCGGTAAGTATATTGGAGAGTTTGAAGAAGCAAGTGTTGTGTTTGGGAGTTCGACATATTATGCCGACTTAGAACCTTACGTAACAGCTGAAGAGGCGAAAGCGCAATTCAAGACTGAGAGTTTCCAGCAAGCAAAGGAAATTTTGCTCAGCGCTCGTTATAAATAAGAATGACTAGTCTATAATGATATGGATGAGTCAAAAATTCCAACTTGAAACAAACTATCAACCGACGGGCGACCAGCCAGCGGCGATTGCTCAATTAGTCGAAGGTCTGGAATCTGGCGAACGCGAACAAACATTGCTGGGCGTAACTGGTAGCGGCAAAACATTTACGATGGCAAATATCATCGCTAATCGTCAAGTGCCGACTTTGGTGTTGGCGCATAATAAAACACTTGCTGCACAGCTTTATAGCGAATTTAAGGCATATTTTCCGGACAATGAAGTTCACTATTTTGTGAGTTACTTTGACTACTATCAGCCAGAGGCTTATATAGCATCTAGCGACACATACATCGAAAAAGACTCACAAATAAATGAAGAGATTGATCGATTACGACATGCAGCGACAAGCGCACTACTAACGAGGCGCGACACTATTATCGTTGCGAGTGTCAGCTGTATCTATGGTATTGGTAACCCTGATGATTACGCAGATATGTCGATTCATTTGCAAACAGGTGAACGTCGTTTGCAGGATAAGTTCGTTCGGCAATTGACAGACATTCAATATAAACGCAATGATATTGATTTTGCGCGCGGGACCTTTCGTGTCAAGGGCGATGTAGTTGATGTATATCCAGCAGGTAGCGATGTCGCCTATCGTATTGAATTCTTTGGTGACGAGCTAGAGCGTATTACGCGCATTGATCCTTTGACTGGTGAGATTTTGGGCGAACCTCAAGAATTGCAAATTTTTCCATCCAGCCATTACGCGACACCAAAGGAAAAATTAGTACAGGCAATCGAGGGCATCAAAAAGGAATTTGATGAACGTTTGAAATGGCTTGAGGCTCACGACAAACATTTGGAGGCACAACGCCTTGCTCAGCGCACGAAATACGATATTGAAATGCTGGAACAGACCGGATTTGTAAAAGGCATCGAAAACTACAGCCGATACTTGACCAATCGAGAGCCGGGTGACCAGCCCGCAACATTGCTGGATTATTTTCCTGATGACTGGTTATTGCTGGTTGATGAAAGTCATCAATCCTTGCCTCAAGTAAGAGGTATGTACAATGGCGATCGTGCACGCAAGGAAGTCTTGGTGGAGCATGGTTTTCGCATGCCCAGTGCACTTGATAATCGTCCTTTACGGTTCGATGAATTTGAAAAGCACATCAATCAAGCTATATACGTATCAGCGACTCCGGGTGAGTACGAATTGGCTCATAGTCCAGCGCCAGCTCAGCAGATTATTCGCCCTACGGGTCTGCTCGATCCGCAGATCACCGTACGACCGACCAAAGGTCAGATAGATGACTTGATAGCCGAAATTCGTGAACGAACGGCAAAAAAACAACGTGTTTTGGTGACAACACTTACGAAACGCATGGCCGAAGATTTGAGCACGTATTTGCAGGAACTGGACGTCAAAACCGCCTATATTCATAGCGACGTTGATACATTAGAGCGCGGGGACATTTTGAAAGATTTACGTAGTGGCGTATATGACGTGCTAATAGGCATCAATTTGCTACGAGAAGGCTTGGATTTGCCGGAGGTAAGCATGGTTGCGATTATTGATGCAGACAAAGAGGGCTTTTTGCGGAGTGAGAGTGCGCTTATCCAAACAATTGGTCGAGCAGCTCGTCATGTTGAAGGGCTGGTATTACTATATGGAGACAAGGTGACGCGTTCAATGCAGGCGGCTATTGATGAGACAAATCGTCGACGTGCGATTCAGGAATCGTACAACACAAAGCACAACATAACGCCAACTTCAATTGATAAGGCAATTGGTGAAGGATTGCGAGCGATTATTCCCGATAAGGATAAAGATAAAAAACCACGACTAGATTTGAAGAAGATTCCAAAAGATGAGTATAGTAGTTTGATCAAAGATTTAACTGGTCAAATGGATCTCGCGAGTGCAAACTTGGAATTTGAACGAGCCGCGGAACTCCGGGATACGATTGCTGACATTAAAAGTAGGATGTAATAAGGTTCTAGTATGAGGATTTTAACTGTGGTAAACTATAACCATAAGCATGGAAGATTCGTCAACGAACCCTTACATTCCACAAGAGTCACAGGATATTAGACAAAAGGTGTATCAGCGCCAGTCACCCCTGGGGCGAATTGTGAAGTGGCTCTTGATAACTACGATCACCGTAGCTCTTTTGGTTGGGGGCGGCTTATTTTTCGTTATTCCCTTAACGACTGCCGTTGATGATGAGGCTCGACAAAAGTTTGCTGATATTTTACAGCCACCCGAACAAACACTCAAACGCGTTAATGTAAAGTCTGATGTCGGGTTTTCGATTAATTACGACAACAAATTATACAGTAGTTATGCCGAGGTAGGTGACAGCACGGCGGGGACGGATGAGAGCGTAGCAGTTCTATCTGGCCAGACATATGAAAATAATGATTTGCGTACTGAGCGAGCCTATAACTATGTTCGCATTCGACCAATCGAGAGTGTTGAATCATCGCGTGCGCTTGTCACGCTTCCTCCTGAATTGGAGTTGTTTGCTACGACTAGTGAGCAAGAGCTTGACGAAGCTTCGAAAATTGCCGAGAACAAAGATCTGTCGAGACTTAGTCTGTTTGTAAAACTAGATGGTGACAAGCGTGCGGCCGAAAAAACAGCCGATGATGATACGGTTGTGACAATCGAGGCAACGAAGCCTTCGAGTAAGACAATCAATAATATTGACTATCAATATGTTCGCTATACGACAACCAACGAGAACTATCGGATAACAAATGTAAAACAAGACGATTGCTACTATACGATTCAGTCCGATCAACCGTATGCCATTTGTGTTAGTAATATTCGTCCGACCAACGTGAGTGCTGCAAGTTTGGTTGAACAGCTCTTTGATTCAATAACTTTTGAGGCGGCGGCAACTGTTGATCAGGAGGTGACTAACGATAAAGAAGTGTCCTATGCGTATCCGTTGGCGCGACTTGCACAAGCAACGTCTGGCGTTGATGAAACTGATGCCAGTAGTGAAACAAGTCTAGTAACGATTACTCCGGAATATTACAGTGATGGGGCGACATTAGGTTCTATCGCTAAATCACAACCTAGCGTCGTTCGTGTCGGTACGTTATATTGTGCTGATTTAGACCTCAAGTTTGAAAGCGGCGAAACAGCAACGAAGCTAACGGATGCTTGCGTGGGTAATGTCGCGAGTGGAGTATTTGTCTCTCGTGATGGATATGTAGCGACAACGGGGCATGCTATTCGGACACAGAAAAAAGCTGCGATTAACGGCTATATAAACTTTGCACCTAACCGCGAACTGATCCTCGATCGCTTACAGAGGGTGTTGGATTATCTATTAGAAGCAAAGATTATTTTAGAGTCAGATGCAGAATACCTCATGACGGGCGCTTCGACCGGTGATCAGGAAGCACTTGCAAAGATACAAAATATCGGATCAATAATCAAAGATAGTTACATCAGCCCAGTCAAAGAAGAGTATACGTATGCTATACAACCCTATGACAAGCCTATTGTCGTAAATAGGAACGATGCTCTTAAGCCAGCATTCGCGTATTCAGATAGTGTGTTAAAGGCCGAATATGTTGGTTCTGAGTATGATGTCGAAAGGGGCCTTCAATACGTATTTGGCAGTGAGACATCAAAATCTGATGTTGGTTTGCTCAAGGCTGAAGGTAGTTTCCCGGGCGTACCAATTGCACAGCAGGAGACGACTCGGACCGACGACGTTCTGAGCACCATTGGCTTTACGGCGTACACAGACAGTAGCCTTGTGGTTGATGGCATACGAGATTTGCCGGTTGTTACGGTGAGTACCGTTGATCAGGCATATGAAAAAGACGGCAAGCAATTATTGCAAACGGATGCACCGGTATTGCCCGGAAATGACGGCGCTCCTGTACTCAATAGTAGCGGCGAATTAATTGGTTTTGCAGTTTATGGGTTGCTTTATTGTCCAGATCAGCAATGTTTTGCGAACGGTACTGTCCGTTCGGTATCGGAGTTAATCGAGTTTCTCAAGGAAGAGAATGTAACACTTAATACTGGTGGCTCGTTGGCGACGCAGTGGCGTGATGGCGTTGACCAGTTTCTCTCTGCCAACTATGTAGCGAGTACTAGTTCGTTTGGTTCGGCGGATGGATCTTACAGGTTTAATCGATGGGCGGCACCTTCAAAGGATTTATCAACGAGTCTACAGGGTAATGAAAAAGATACATCACTCATGAATCAACTGCAGGCTGTGATGATTGTTTCGCTTGTATCACTTGCGGTTGCAACTGTCCTACTGTCGATCCTCCATTGGCTATACAAGCGTCGCGTTAGTATGTTGCAAGTGGGTCACTATGGCAAGGATAGTGCTTCAGCAGCATCAGTTTCGATGCCACAGGCTACGCAAAATCAACCCGTTGCTCCTGTTCCTCCCGCCTCAAATCAGAACCCTCCTGGAGCCGTACAGCCTGACCAGCCCAATGTGGCGCCTCCGCCACCGCCATCAAATGAAGATCCATTTTATAAATAGTAAATGTATTCTTTGTAGTTATTTTTTTCGTTTGGCTTTTTGACGTTCTTTTGTAGGTGCAAACACCCAGAACTTCAAACCGACAAATGTCCAAGAGATAGAAATACCTGCCGATATAAATTGTCCAATATAAGGACTGATGCCAAGTATTTCATCGAGTTGGATGGTGATATTGAAAGTCAGGAGCGCTGTAATGCTCATAAACACGATAAAACGCCAAATGTTTGTTGTCTTTTTGCGTTGACCGCGTGATTTGCTAAAAACCCACCAGTCGCTGACGATAAAGAATAGTGTATAAGCCGCGATTGTAGATACGAATAGCGCGGGCATCGTCTGAGCATAAAACACCTTGTCGAGGAGTGCGAATAAGAAGTAAGTCCCCCAGAATGGAATATTACCTGCGATTTGTAGCTTGATGAATTCCAAAAAGCCCTGCAGTAGGACCTGTCGTCTTTGAGGCGATGTGTAAAGCGTTACCATAATTTTATTATAGCAAGTTTTGGTAATTCAAGAGTACATACGCTATACTATAACAAGTATGAAAAATATGGTTGAAGTGCGCAATTTAAAGAAGCGCTATGGTGATAAGTGGGCTGTAAATGGGGTTAGTTTCGATGTCAAAAAAGGTGAGATATTTGGAATATTAGGTCCAAACGGTGCCGGAAAAACAACGACGCTTGAGATGATGGAGACCTTACGCCCAATCGATGGCGGTACGGCGACTATTGACGGTATTGATGTCGCGAAAGACCCACGCAAAATAAAGTACCTCATCGGCGTTCAGCCTCAAAGCCCATCATTCCAGGATAAAACACGACTAACTGAAGTTGTTAGGATGTTTGCAGCCGCGTATGGCGAGAAGGTAGATCCAATGCAGTTTTTGCGAGATGTTGACCTGGAAGACAAAGCAAAGAGCTACGTTGAGAATCTCTCCGGTGGACAAAAGCAACGATTGAGTATTACGACCGCACTCGTGCATGGTCCAAAAGTATTTTTCCTCGACGAGCCAACAACAGGCCTCGACCCTCAAGCTCGACGACACCTATGGGAGTTAATTGAAAAGGTGCGGGATCAGGGTATTAGTGTCGTGATGACGACTCACTACATGGATGAAGCCGAGATGCTTTGTGACCGTATTGCGGTAATGGATAATGGCAAGATTATCGCAATTGATACGCCAAAAAACCTCATCAAGAGCTTGCTAAAGCGCGGTTTCAAAAAGGAGCAGCAGGTAGAACAAGCGAACCTTGAAGACGTGTTTATCGATTTAACAGGGAAGGGATTGCGCGATGTATAATTTCAAAAAATCTCTCTTTACCATAATGACCTTTGTGCGCATTGACACGAAGCGATATTTTCGTGATCGATTGGCAATATTCTTTACCGTTATTTTTCCACTAATATTTTTGTTTGTTTTTGGTAGTCTCAATTCCGGTGATAATAATATTTCTTTCAGAGTTGCCTTAGTAAATCAGAGCACCAGTTCATTCTCAAAGGAATTTGAAAAGAATACAAAGAATAGTGATGTATTCAATGTTAATGATGATGTAAGTACACTTGCTCAGGCAAAAGAACTCATGAGCAAATCGCAAATTGATGCGACGATTGTGTTGCCTGTTGATTTTGGATCCGTAAAAGAGGGTCAAGCAAAGCCAAGTGGAGAGGCGAAATTGCTATTCACTCAAAATAATGAGCAATCGGGCGCAGCGTTAGCGTCTGTACTAGATGCGCAATTTGAAGTGATCAATAATGAGCTCGTTCCTACCAAGCCGCCATTTACCGTTGTGACAGAACAATTAAAAGAAAAAAGTCTTTCCTCATTTGATTACACGTTTGCGGGTTTGTTGGGTTTTGCGATTATTGGTATGGGTATTTTTGGGCCAGTCAATGTGTTTCCCGAATTAAAAAAGATGGGAATTTTACGACGTCTCAGTACGACACCGATCACAGTGTGGCAGTATTTTCTTTCAACTATGATTGGCCAACTGATTGTAGGTGCATTTGCGCTTTCGACGATGTTTTTGGTTGCTATATTTGTATTCGGTCTGACCATTATAGGTAACTGGTTCGAATTAGTAGCACTTCTTGCGTTAGGCACGATTACGATACTCGGAATTGGCCTAGCTCTTGGTGGCTGGGCGAAGAATGAGCGTCAAGCTGCACCACTGAGTAACATTATTGTTTTTCCAATGATGTTCTTGTCAGGAACATTCTTTCCTCGTTTTCTCATGCCAGAATGGCTACAGAATATCTCTGCATTTTTACCACTGACTCCAATTATTGATGGTATTCGTCTTATTGCAACAGAAGGACGTCACTTGTGGGAGATTGGACCACAACTTGGCTTGATTGTGGTTTGGCTTGTCGTTATATATATTGTCGCTTTTCGTGTCTTTCGTTGGGAATAAGGTATTTAGTGAAGTTAAATTGGAATGGTCGGTTTATTTCTAGTATAATAATCACATGACCACCACAATCTCTCGTAAAGACGTGATTCACTTAGCGTCACTATCGAATCTGCAATTATCAGATTCCGAGATCACTTCATTGCAGGGTGACTTGGGCAATATATTAAAATATATTAATCAGTTGAGCGAGCTCGATACAGAAGGTGTCGAGCCTACGTATCAGGTTACCGACTTGGAAAATGTTGGGCGTAATGATGTTGTTGTTGAACCGCAGGCAGACAGAGATGCATTATTATCATTAGCTCCTGTGAGAAAAGATGAACAAATAGAAGTTCCAAAGGTTCTATAAGATGACGAGTATTAGCGATTACATGGGCACCTCTGCAGTAGTGAACGTCAAACGGGCGATTGAGGCAGCAAAGCAACATGATGAATTCCATGCTTTACTGGCGTTAACCGAAGAACGAGCCTTGGAGCGTGCGACAAAAATCGACGAAACAGAGGTCAAGGGGCGCCTGGCGGGCGTACCTTTTATCGCCAAGGATAATTTCTTGGCATTTGGTGCACCAACAACTGCTGCGAGTCATTTTTTGGAAAAATTTAATGCGCCATTGCAAGCAACGGCGATCGAAAAGCTAGAGGTTGAAGGTGCTATATGTATAGGCAAGGCAAATCTCGATGCTTTTGCGCATGGGGGGAGTACTGAAAATTCTACATTTGGGCCGACTCTAAATGCCGTAGACAAAGAGCGTGTTGCTGGTGGTTCATCTGGCGGTTCGGCCGTTGTAACTGCACTTGGTATCGTACCGTTTGCACTTGGTACGGATACGGGGGGGTCTATTCGTCAACCTGCAAGCTTTAATGGCGTCTACGGCATCAAGCCAACGTATGGAGCTGTTAGTCGATATGGCGTGGTGGCGATGGCGAGCAGTACGGATACGATTGGCTGTTTTGCAACAAATGCCAGCGATGCGGAGTTGGTCATGGATGTTATGGCTGGTCGTGATTCGCATGATGCGACAACATTGCCTGACTTTTTTGAGATTGCAGATGTAAAGCCAGGCCAAAAAATCGGCGTTATAAAAGAGTTTATGACCGACGATGTTGATGCTGACGTTAAAAAGTCAGTCAATAATTATATTGATAAATTAAAATCTACTGGTCATACAGTCGAAGAAGTTAGTGTACCCCTTCTCAAATATGCGCTTGCAATGTACTACATTATTGTTCCAGCCGAAATAAGTAGTAACTTGGCTCGATATGATGGCGTTCGTTATGGCAAGCGTGCAGAGGCGGGTAGCCTGTCGGATTTGTATGGCAAATCACGTGATGATGGATTCGTTGATGAAAATAAGCGTCGAATTATGATAGGTAGTTATGTTCTATCAAGTGGATTTTTCGATGCGTATTATATGCAAGCACAAAAAGCTCGAACCCTACTCATTAATGCATTTAATGAATTGCTGGAAAGTTACGATGTTTTGATTGGCCCCGTTACTCCAACTCCCGCGTTCAAACTAGGTGAGAAAGCGTCTGATCCGATAAAGATGTATTTAAGTGACATGATGACGGTTGCGGCGAGTTTAACGGGGATGCCTGCGATAAGTGTTCCATCCGGCAATACTAATAGCGGGTTACCAGTCGGCGTACAGTTGATAGGACAAAGGCGTAGCGATGCACAATTGCTTGCCCTTGCGAAAAGCTTAGAGGAGTCGGTGTAATGGATAGCGAGATTATCTTTCTTTTCGCTGCAATTATTATTGCCGGTGCAATGCTATTCGCATTTATTTCTTTTGGTAAACATGGGCGCAAGCTGAATGTTGAAAAATATCGTATGCGCTGGCTGGCTGTTGAGCAGTCCCTCGTAAGGGGTAATGAATCTAGTTATCATTTGGCGGTACTCAATGCGGACAAGCTTGTGGATCAAGCGATGCGTGATTCAGGATACGGGGGTAAAACTATGGGTGATCGCTTGAAATTAGCAAAGAATATTTTTTCAAATCGTGATTCAATTTGGCAAGCTCATAAATTACGCAATCGAATCGCACACGAACCAGACGTCAAGATTAAGTTTGATGAGGCGAGGCGTGCATTGGCTGGCTTTAAGCGTGCGTTAAAAGATCTGGGGGCAATATGAATTCTGAATATGAAATGACCATTGGTATAGAGTGCCATGTCCAGCTTGCAACGGTGACAAAATTATTCAGTCCAGCAGATAACGATGCTCGTGGTAAGGGTCCAAACAGCGTTATCGATCCGATTGACTTTGGTCTTCCTGGTATGTTGCCAATTTTAAACAATCGTGCCGTCGAACTTGCAGTTATTGCGGGCAGGGCAATGAACGCAAAGATTGCAAATGTTAGCAGATTTGATCGCAAGCATTATTTTTACCCCGATTTGCCCAATGGCTACCAGATTACACAGATGTATCATCCGACAATTCTTGCTGGTCTTGTTGAAGCACCGATGGACGATGGTGGTTTTGTCAAGGTGCGCATACATCATGCACATCTAGAGACGGATGCTGGTAAATTGACGCACTACGGCGACTATAGTCTTGTTGATTTGAATCGAGCAGGTACACCACTTATTGAAATTGTTACCGAACCTGATATGCATTCTCCGCAAGAAGCAAAAGCTTTCGCTGCAGAGCTACATAAACTAATGGTATATGCCGGTGTGACATTCGGTGATTTGTATCATGGAAACATGCGTTTTGACGTCAATCTTTCGGTTGCTCCTGTTGGTTCGACCGAATTGGGTAAGCGTGCCGAGGTAAAGAATCTTAATTCGTTTCGTAGCGTTGAACGTGCGGCTGAGTATGAGTTCAAACGACAAGTTGCATTATTGGAAAAAGGCGAGCGTGTAGTACAAGAAACACGTGGCTGGGATGATGCCTCGGGTCGGACTAGTAGTCAGCGAAGTAAAGAAGACGCGCAAGACTATCGATATATGCCCGATCCAGATATTCCGCCGATTGTTTTAACGAATGAGCAAATTGAAAAAATGCAAGAAAACATGCCGCAGTTGCCACCTTTTTATCGCGATAAATGGTCAAATCTCGGACTGGATAAGTCGGTTATTGACTCATTGCTGGCCCATCAGAGTTACGCGGTGCTAATATCGACAATTCAAGATAATGCTGGTGATGAAATTGCAAAACGTGTTGCACATTGGTTTGCAAGTGGGGTTTCGACTGATGAAGAAACTGCCGAAGTGGCAAGCAACTTTGTGCCCGAAGGTTATGTTGAACTGGCAAAAATGGTCGGGGCAAACGAATTATCGAGTACTGCAGCAAAAGAAGTGTTCAATGAACTTTTAGTAAGTGACAAATCTCCACGTGATATCGCCGAAGAAAAGAATTTATTGCAAGTGAGTGACGAGAGTGCAATCTCGGCAATTGTCGACGAAGTTTTGACCGATCCGGCCAGCGCAAAGGCCGTTGAGGATTTCAAGGCGGGGAACGAAAAGGTCATTGGTTTTTTGGTTGGACAGATCATGAAGAAATCTCAGGGCAAAGCAAATCCAGCTCTAGCGCAAAAACTCATACGCGAAAAGTTATGATACACTGAAATGAATCCAAGGGGGAAGTAATGAGAAAACCAACGAAAGCTATTATCGCAGCGGCGGGACTAGGCACGCGGTTTCTACCTCAGACAAAAGCAATGCCAAAGGAAATGTTACCGATAATTGATCGGCCAGTTATACAACTAATAGTCGAGGAAGCAGTTGCTGCTGGCGTGACGGATATTGTCATAGTAACGGGCAGTACCAAGCGCGCCATAGAAGATCATTTTGATCGGAGCGACCAGTTAGAGAGAGAGCTTCGAGAAAAAGGCAAAGATGAAAAGGCTGATGAAATTGAAGCGATAGCAAATCTTGCCAATTTTGTTTATGTTCGCCAGAAGGGTTCACCAAAAGGTAATGCTCGACCCGTATTGAACGCACGTCATATCATCAATGATGATGAGCCTTTCTTTGTGTTCTTTGCTGACGATTTTTTTCGCAGTAAGGTTCCTCGTGCCGTTCAGATGCTCGAAGCGTATGAAAAGACTGGAAAATCCGTCATTACTCTCATTGAAGTAGAGTCCAAAGATGCCGACAAGTATGGGATGGTAGCAGTTGGTGATCAAATTGATGAGCATACGCATCGTATAACAAAACTCGTTGAAAAACCTGGTCAGAAAAATACGCCAAGTAACTTTGCATCAGTTGGTGGCTACTTGTTAACTCCCGATATTATGCCAATTATCGAGCAGGAAAAAGTTGATAAAAATGGTGAGATCACTCTCGCAGATAGTATCAATGAGCTTGCACAACAAGACGAAGTATACGGACGGTTTGTCGAAGGCGTATGGCACGATACGGGCGACCAGTTTAAATATATTCGTGCGATTGTCGATGTTGCACTCGAGAGTAATGAGTACGGCGATCAATTGGCTAGTTACCTACACACTCGGCTCGACAAATAATCGATACGCTTATATACTGTACCTATGGACTGGGCATATGTATTAGTTATTATTCTGTCAGTGTTTTTAGCATTGTTCTTATTGCTAAGTATTATTTTGGCGATCTTGTTGATTCGCGTTACATTACAAATCAAATCTGTTACTGATTCGGCACAACGAACAGCTGGAGTTATCGAGGATATTATCAGGAGCACAAAAAAATTTAGCGGTCCTGCGTTTTTTATGAAAGCAGTTATGAAACAAGCAAAAAAGTTCAATAAAAGAAAGGATACATGATATGGGCAAAAAACTTGCAGTAGGGGCATTAGTAGGTGCTGTCGCCGGACTTGTAGCTGGAGTGTTGACTGCTCCAAAGAGCGGCAAAGAGACGAGACAGAATATCAAGAAAAAAGCCGAAGAGCTAAAAACTAAGGCTGATAAGGCGTCAGATAAAATTGAAGGCCTAAAGAAAAAAATTGATAAATCCGATGACAAAGAAAAATAAATCTACAAGTGAATCCTTTGCTCACGACCAGCGTATTAGCGCTCGCCGAACACTACTAGAAGAATTGTTTAACGATATATATGACGATCGAACCAAAATTTATCGTATGAATTTTTTGCGTGGTATTTTTTTTGGTGTCGGTAGTGTCATGGGGGCAACAATTGTTGTTGCACTTTTGGTATGGACGCTGAGTCTCTTTACTGATTTGCCGGGTATTGGTCA
Source organism: bacterium (assembly GCA_030429445.1). Lineage (GTDB taxonomy): Bacteria > Patescibacteriota > Saccharimonadia > Saccharimonadales > Saccharimonadaceae > UBA2112. Next base: position 24,996 of record JAUIFG010000007.1, read on the forward strand.
GGCTGCCCAAGAAGCGCAGACTCAGCTAAAGTCGAAATAATCAATGTTTGATAGCGCGAACTCAATGCGCGCGTAACTGTTATAATAAGATAATAGTTATGGGAGATAAAAAAATAAACAAAAAAGGGGTGGCTTTGGATGTCTCGGATTACGTGCATCTACACAACCATACCCATCACTCGTTACTAGATGGGATGACAAAGATCCCCAATTTGATAGCGCGAACAAAAGAATTGGGGATGCATTCTGTTGCGATTACAGACCACGGAACGATGAGCGGGGTTATTGATTTTTACAAAGCAGCAAAAGAAGGAGGGGTGAAGCCTGTCATTGGTATGGAGGCTTACGTTGCTGCGAGGTCTCATGTTGATCGTGATCCGCAAAAAGACAAGGCGAGGTACCACTTGATTATCCTTGCCATGAACAATCAGGGTTACAAAAATCTTATGAAATTAAGTACGATAGCAAATCTAGACGGTTTTTATTACAAGCCTCGTATCGACCATGCTTTGTTAGAAAAATACAATGAAGGGCTTATTGTACTCAGTGGTTGTGCGGGCGGTGAGCTGGGCGAACAGTTACAGGTCGATAATTATGAAGAAGCAAAAAAAATTGCTCAGTGGTACAAAACTGTTTTTGGAGATAGGTACTACTTGGAACTGCAGGATCATGGCCATCCGGACGCGCCAGCGAAATGGGACACACAAGTTAAGATAAATGGCTATTTGGAAAAAATTTCCAGAGAGCTTGATATTCCGGCGGCAGTAACGAGTGATGCTCACTATCTTAGGCATGAAGAGCAAGACGCGCATGAAATATTACTTTGCGTTGGTACGGGTAGTTACCTGACGGATGAAAAACGAATGAGTCTCAAAGAGTTTGAATTACATGTTACCGATCCGCGCGATATCATTAATCGTTGGGGCAAAACCAATCCAGACGCTGTTACAAATACAAAAAAAATCGCCGATCGTTGTGATGTAACTATCCAACTGGGCGGGATATTAATTCCAAAGTTTCCAACGCCGAAGGGAAAGACAGAAAAGGAATACCTAGATCAGTTGGTGTATCAAGGGATAGCCATTCGCTATCAAGATAAGTCGAGTGATCAGGCAAAAAAGATGAGCAATGCTGAAATTCGAAAAGCAATGTCAGATGTACAGCGAGAGCGAATGGATATGGAGTTTGGCGTGCTGGATAAAATGGGCTATAACGGTTATTTTCTCATTGTCCAAGATTTTATAAATTGGGGGAAAGACCAAGGAATTATTTTTGGTCCCGGACGTGGTAGTGCTGCTGGTTCCATCATCGCCTATGCTTTGAATATTACCGATCTCGATCCGCTGAAATATGACCTACTTTTTGAACGATTTCTCAATCCAGATCGTATCAGCATGCCCGACATCGATATTGATATTCAGGATACGCGACGTGATGAAGTGATACAGTATTGTGCCGAGAAATATGGTGATAGTCGCGTGGCGAATATTGTAACGTTCGGAACAATGGCAGCACGAGCGGCAGTGCGTGATGTCGCACGTGTGCTACAAGTGCCATATGCTGAAGCTGATCGGTTTAGTAAGATGATTCCACCACCTCAACAGGGGCGTCATATTCCTTTGAGTAAATCAATCCAAACAGATCCGGATTTAAAGACAGAGTACGATAACAATCAAGTGGCAAAAGAAGTGTTTGACTTTGCGATCCAGCTAGAAGGGACTATTCGTAGTCATGGTGTGCATGCCGCTGGTGTTGTGATTGCACCAGACGATATTGTTAACTTTACGCCACTGGAAATGGCACAAAAAGGTGTCGTTTCAACACAGTATTCGATGGGGCCAATTGAAGAGCTTGGACTATTAAAAATGGACTTTTTGGGTTTGAGCAATCTCACGATAATTAATAATGCCCTTCGTATTATTCGTAAAGTTTATGGCAAGGAAATCGACATATCAAGACTACCCCTTGATGATCAAAAAACATTTGAACTTTTACAACGCGGTGATACGACTGGAGTTTTCCAGCTTGAGTCATCTGGCATGAAGCGTTATCTTCGGGAACTCAAACCAACGGTTTTTGATGACATTATTGCGATGTGTGCACTGTATCGGCCAGGCCCCCTAGGCGCTGGACTGACTGATTCGTTTGTTCGTCGTAAAAACGGCCAAGAAGCAGTCACTTATGAGCATGAGTTGACAAAGAATGCGCTCCAGGCAACGCATGGTGTCATCGTGTATCAAGAACAGGTGATGCAAATGAGCAAAGAGATGTCGGGCTTTACTGGTGGCGAAGCGGATACATTGCGTAAAGGTATTGGTAAGAAGATCCCTGCAGTGCTGAAAAAGATGGGGCAACAGTTTATTGACGGTGCTGTTGAAAATGGCGTGCCTAAAGAAGTTGTAGAAAAAATATGGAACGATATTCTCGGTTTTGCCGATTATGCATTCAATAAATCTCACTCGGCGTGCTATGCTATGATTGCTTATTGGACGGCGTATCTGAAGGCTCATTATCCCGATGCATTCATGGCTGCACTTTTAACAAGTGATGCGAACGATATCGATAGGTTGGCGATAGAGATTTCCGAAGCGCAGCACATGGGAATTAAAGTGTTGCCTCCGGACGTGAATGAGAGTTTCGTTGAGTTCGCTGTTGTCCCTGGCAAGAATCAGATTCGGTTTGGCATGGCTGCAGTCAAGGGTGTCGGCGTGGGGGCCGTCGAGGAAATATTGCGTGCACGTAAAGAAGCGCGGTTTGAAAATATCGAGGATTTTGCTAGGCGTGTAAGTGTATCAAAGTTTAACAAAAAAGGCTGGGAGTCATTGATTAAAAGCGGTGGCTTTGATCAAATGGCTGATCGTTCTGACTTGTTATTTAATTTAGAATCCATCCAGTCATTTGCAAGTAAATTGCAAAAAGAGGCAACAAGTGGGCAGACAGATTTGTTCGGTTTGATGGGTGATTCTTCACAATCAGTGCAGCCATCAATACGCATAGAGCAGGCACCAACAAGACATGCTGAAAAAGAGCGATTGATGTGGGAGCGTGAGCTGATGGGCCTATACATTAGCGCACATCCACTAGATCAATTTAGCGAATACTTTGCTGAACAGACAACGCCACTTGGTACGCTCCAGCCTGATCATGATGGCAGCAAAGTGACAGTCGGTGGCCTGATCAGTCGGATTCGCACGATTATAACAAAGAGTGGTAGCAAGATGGCGTTTGTTGCAATTGAAGATAAGACTGGAGAGAGTGAAGTTATCGTTTTTCCAAAAGTGTATCAGCAAATTGGTGAAGATTTGAAGCAGGACGTTGCAATAAAAATTGAAGGAAGTGTTAATGCTCGTGATCGAGATGGAGCGCTGGGTAGTGAGGTCAAGGTCATGGCGGATACTATCTCTATTGTGACGGATAAAGAACTACGTGATTACGAGCCAACTGGGCAGCCCCTTTCGGCACCGACGCCAGGCAAGGTTCGAACAACCCGTCGTCCTAGTAACAGCTCAACCCCTCAAAATTCGACAAAGCCAGTCGAGATGGTCACGCCTGTAGCGATTGAGTCAAAAAAGTTGTATGTGCAAATCAAGGATCCAGACGATCACAAAGCTTTACAGGCACTCAAAGAAACATGCAGTTTACATCCGGGTGGAGACAGCATTGTCCTTGTATTAGGTACCGATAAGAAGTCTGCTATCAAATTACCATTTTCCGTTGAGAGCAGCGACCGACTTATTGGTGAACTCGTCAAGTTACTTGGCGAAGATGCGGTTGTAGTAAAATAGTTATACATGGAACGACCACAAAAAAGTATAGAACAACCAGTTGATAAATTTGATCACGAATTGACGCAATTGCAGGTGGATGCGATTGCTTTGGCTGACGAGCTATTAAAGTGCAAGCCCGATGGCTCTCCTCTTTCATTTATAGATATCGTATTGACTGGTGACCAGCAAGAAATGTTGGCAGATATCAAAGCAGGACCTCTGGCTAGCTTACTAGCTGGCCAGAGTGAACAATTGGCAATAGAGTCAGATGGAAGCTACTATCCGATTCTGGATGTACGCAAGGAGGCTGCTGAGTTTACAGGAGTGTCACTCCGTGTATGGGGATGGGATCATGACAAAATTCGCTATACCTCCGATCGAGATCAAGGTTCACCCTATGAATATAAGGAATATCCTGATCAAAAAGACAAGGCGCGTCAATTAGAAATTAGGATGGGGTATAGAGTTGGTGATGAGGTGGTAAATGAAGAACTCAGTTTGTATGCGAGTGAAAACCAGCATAACCATATGTATGTATCGAGCCAAATTAGCATGATGGCGTATGCGGAAACTGGATATGAAGGGCACGGTGGAAAGCATGACGATGATCTAAGTGATGAAGCGGTTGAATGGTTTTTAGATTTTGTTGCTCGTAATGTCGGTGATCAGCCAAAAAGCTTTTATCAGCTGACAGATGAAAAGGTCCAAAAGGTTCGAGAGTTAGCCGAAGCGCACGGTGTACTTGGTGTCATCGATGAACTGATCGATGTAACATGGGACGCTCAAGCCCTGTACCTTATGCGGTTACGCCGCGACGATCTAGGCGGCAAGTCTATATTGTGGTGTCTCGAGAAACCAGAAACGGCTGAAAAGGCGGCGGAGGCTACACGAACGCTTATCGCTGAATGGAAAAATCAAGAATAGCAGTGAACAAATTTGAAAAAACCACATCAAGCGTAGAAGATTCAGAGATTGCCAATCTGTATTCGGAACTTCAGGCAAATGGGAAATTTGTAATTGATCACGAGGAGGGTCGAAATTACATAGCGCATGTAGGGTCATACCAAGAACCACAGCATACCGCAATCGGAGTGTCTTTATCGCGTAAAGAGGCGATAAAGTTAGCAGATGCTAACTATGAAGAGCGGACTGCTTACGAAGATAGCGGTTATAGACTTCTTTGTAGTGAGCAAATCGACAATGCATGGGTTAACATATATGTCTATGCAGATCCAGATGGTACATTGTGGCAACGAGCAGTTGTTAAGCGCGGTGGTTACGGTGATTTTATCATTGATGATGATCAAAGTGGCCCAGATTTACTCGTAAGTGAACGGTTGTACACAAAGGTACGTAAGTATATTAACGGCTTGAACTGGAAGTAATCCCATAGAGTGCGATACCGGTCGCTACGCTGACATTGAATGACTCTTTTTCACCTTTCATCGGGATTTCAATTAGTTGATCGCATCGTTGTAGCAATTCCGATGTGAGGCCTTCGACTTCTTCACCGATAAGTAGGGCGATTTTTTGAGGAGGTTGATAGCTGGCAATTGGAATGGACTTCTCGTCCTGTTCGAGACCAACAATTATATAGCCGTCTGCTTTGAGCGCTTCAAGATTTAGTTTTTCTTGATATTCAAACGGCACCATATTTTCTGCACCGAGCGCAGTTTTATGAATTTGCGAGGTCAACTTGTTGGCTATGTGCGGAAGTCGACTGTCGTTTGTCGTATGGGGATATGGCGAATAGCCACTGATTATAATTTTTTGCACGCCAAAGCCTTCGCAGGTACGAAAAATAGACCCAATATTATGGGTTGAACGAATATTGTGCGCAACGACGATTATATCTGGCATATAACCATTCTAGCACTGTTATTTACATAAGCTTTTTGCTATAGTAAACACTGAATATGGACGAGAAGAAAATCCAGAGTCAGCGACGTGAACATGAAGAGAAGTCGACAGAATCTAGAGCGGCTGTATTAGGCTTGCCATATCTGGATGCTCGTGAGTTTGAAGAAAAATTAGATCTTGTCCGCGAAGGTATGATGTTAGTCGAAGACATGCATAAATACCGGATGGTGCCTTTGCAGATGGGTTCCGAGTATGAACCATATCGGTTCGGTGTTACTAGCCAGACTCCACAGTCGATTATCGAAAAGAAAAGACAGGAATATCAGGATAAAGGTCGCGAGGCTCAGATATTTCTCCTGAGCAATACCGGCTATCTGACGCTAATGAATCGTTATGATCCGCCAAAGAAAGTTATTTACGAGGATATCACTATTGCTAAGTCTGGTGATAGCTCAACGATTGCTGAAGTAAGCAAAACGTTAAATTCAGTGGGCTCAGATCAGGTACTGGACTATTTAATTGATCAGGCAGACAAGCTTGGTGCTAGCGATATTCATGTTGAAAATCAACGAACGTACATACGCATTCGTATGCGTATCGATGGTGCTTTGCACCCCGTTGCTGAAATTACCAAGGACAAATACCGTATTTTGATGGGCGCAATTGGTTCGCGTGCGAATATTTCATCAGCTGCAAAAACATCGCAGTCCGGTCATATACAAAAAGACATTACCCGCAATGGTAGCACCCATCTGTTGAATATTCGTATCGAGACCGTTCCGAGTATGTACGGACAGGACGCTGTACTCCGTCTATTCAATTTTGATGAATCAATGCTTAATCTGGATCTGCTCGGTATTCCAAAGCGTGAAATGGCAGAGCTCCATGAGATTACACGACATCCGCGCGGCATGATGCTGATGGTTGGTCCTACAGGGAGTGGTAAATCAACGACACTCTATAGTGTTCTCAATGCGCTTAACTCAACTCAGCGCAAGATTTTAACACTTGAAGATCCGATAGAGTATGGCATCAGTGGCATCACTCAGATTCCAATTGATTCTACGCATGGTCAGACATTCGCCGATGGGTTGCGTTCTATTTTGCGTCTTGACCCTGATGTTGTGATGGTTGGTGAGATTCGTGATGTTGATACGGCAAAGACCGCCATACAAGCTTCGATTACCGGACATTTGGTGCTCTCATCGTTTCACGCTAATTCAACGGCAGCAGCATTTAGCCGTATGATCGGTATGATCGGTATCAATCCAATATTCAGTAGTGCGATACGCCTGCTAATCGCTCAACGTCTAGTGCGTCGTCTGTATGATGGTTCAAAAGAAGCCTATGAGCCAGATGAAGCTACAAAGAGATGGGTGCGTCGAACACTCTACGGCGTTGCGCCGGATAGAATGGAAGGAATTGATTTGAATAACTTCAAACTTTACAAACCCAAAGTTCACCCTGATGCACCGTTTGGCTTCAAGGGGCGAATTGTGATTATGGAGCAAATGGTGGTAAATCAGCACATCCAGGCGTTTCTAAGGGGTGATGTTGCTGACGCCAACCCTGAAAATATCGAAAAAACAGCAAAGGAATCAGCTGGTTTGATTACCCTTATCCAAGCAGGTACCTTAGCGGCTTTGCGCGGCGAGACAACGCTTGAAGAAGTCAATAGAGCTATTTAAGAAGCACTCTTTTTCAAAATAATCATTCTAACCCTTTTAAATGTGTTAAAAATATGCTAAAGTAAACAATTGAATTGCATTAATAAATGACAGAACGAGAGATAAAATGAGTTTTGCACTAATCCAAAAAGTAAATGATGAACAAAAAAAGGCCGCTGTAGTTGACGTACGAAGTGGTGATACTGTTCGTGTTCATCAGAAAATTAAAGAAGGCGCCAAAGAGCGTATCCAGATATTTGAAGGCGTTGTTATCCGAACTGACAATAAAAAACAGCATACGAGCCGTATTACGGTTCGCAAGGTCGCAAGTGGTGTTGGTGTTGAAAAGAGCTTCTTGCTTCATAGCCCACTTGTTGAAAAAGTTGAAGTTGTTCGTCGATCAAAGGTTCGCCGTAACTTCTTGTCATACCTCAGGAATCGTAGTGGTAAGAGCGCTCGTCTAAGTGCCGTAAACTTTGATCGAGAGTCTGTGAATGAAGTCCATGATCCAGAGGCTGAAGCTGAAGAAGCGCGCATGAAAGAAGAAGCAAAGAAAGCCGCTGAAGAAAAAGTAGCTGAAAAAGCCGCTGCAGACGAAGAACTTGCAAAGAAGCAAGCTGAAGTCGAAGCTCGACACAGCGAAGAAAAGTAGATTTAGAGTAGAAGTAAAAAACGCTCCGAAGGGGCGTTTTTTTCAATTCAAAAAGTTACCTGATAGATCGGTTGTGTTGCAGTAAGGCGCAGCAATTGTTTACGCCTTACTGCAATTCCCGCAGCATTTATCGTACAAAACCGCGGCTCACAGTAATGACAACCGTGCATGTAGCATCAAAGATTGCTCTAAGCGCTGTAAAGGCAAGGGTGAGCGGTCCAAGTACGACAGCGAGCCAAACCAGTGGAATAACGCGATTGTCGTTACTATTGATACCAAACTCTTCTAGCAGGGTTGCTTCACCCTTGTCGCGTACGAATGCAAGAATAAACGTACATCCCACACCGATGGACCACCAGATCCACCAGTTGTTTTGGTAATCCTCGTCTGCCTGAATCTTTAAGATGGTAATGACCGAGAAAGTCAGAACCATTAAAGTAACAAAACGCCTTACTATGCGTACGTTATTCATGAGTTGTTCCCATCTATCAGGTGCATGATTAACGGTATTTCCGCAAATCTATAAACATATAAACAGATTATCGACATGCGTGCAATGGTATACAATAACTCATAGTATGATTCTGGGAATTGATGAAGTTGGTCGTGGGCCATGGGCAGGCCCCTTGGTTGTGGGCGCGGTCGTGTTAGGGGGTGCAACAATTGATGGACTGACGGATAGTAAAAAAATAACTAAAAAGCGGCGCACTGAACTAGATGGTATCATTCGTGAGCGAGTGGCTGGTTATGGGTTGGGTTGGGTGTCTGCACTTGAGATCGATGAGATAGGACTGGGTGAAGCTTTACGGCTGGCAACGAGGCGTGCAGTTGAAAAGATCAAAGTCCCATACCATGAGATTATCATTGATGGTACTATCAATTTGCTTGCCGGCACAAGCAAGGGCGGGTATGTGACAACAATGAAAAAAGCAGATTTATTGGTACCGAGCGTGAGTGCTGCATCAATTATCGCCAAGGTTGCCCGTGACAATTATATGGCCAATCAAGATAAGGTCTATGATGGTTATAAATTTACCTCACATGTCGGCTATGGCACAGTCATGCATCGAGAGGCAATTGAGAAACATGGGATTACGCCTCTCCATCGTTTATCATTTGCTCCACTTGCTAGGTATCGTAGTCTCGCTCAACTTGATGCAAAAACCATTGATCCTCCTCATGAAAGTGCTAATCCGGTTAGTACAACGACCGTAGGTAGTATGGCAGAGGAAAAAGTAGCGAATTATTTGCAAGGCAATGGTCATGAAATTATTGGACGGAACTGGAAGACTAAGTATTGCGAGATTGATATTATTTCGTCCAAGGGGCGGACGGTGTATTTTACTGAAGTAAAGTATCGGAAAAAGTCTGATCGTGGCGATGGACTGGTTGCCATTACGCCGAAAAAACAAAAACAAATGACGTTTGCCGCAAAAGTATACATTCAGGCAAAAAGAATGCATGATTTGGATGTACAGCTGGCTGTTGCATCGGTATCGGGAGATACAATGGTGGTTGAAGAGTGGCTTGCTCTGGCGTAATGACGGGATGTATTAAATCAACTCATCCTTTTTTGTGTTGAGGAATTGTGTCCATTGACGCACGAGACGAAGGATAGTTTTTAGGGGTAGTTCGATGAGTATGTCGAGTACTGTCGCAACGATGTTCACCTTGCTATATCGATACGAAATCTGCTGGCCAACATAAATAAAGGGCATATAAAGTACGTCGCGCAGCAGAGATAACGTTCCTTGATTGGCATGGGTTGCCTCGTGTTCTTGTATCTGTCGCGAAAGGCGGAATGACAAGAAGCTTGCGGTCGAGAGGAATATAAAGAAGATAACACCCTGAACGATATTGAAATCAAGAAGGTATAAAATATAAGATAAAGTACCAAACATTATCATAAACATCACGGCATAAGCAAATGTAAACCCTGATGATCGAGATTCGCGAGGCATTTTCATTTCATATTTCTCGTGCTCACCGACAAACAACATCGCATCTATTTGGCCAACAACCGCATTCGTATTGCGCGAGTCGGGTGTAGACAATGCAAATCGTGAAAGAGCAATAAATACGGCGGGGAAAAAGAGGTTCAGTAGTAAAGGTACCCATATGATTGCATCGTACACGAGATAATCATAAGGGACTTCAATTAGAACGCCAATGATTGTTTTCGTGATAAGGAGGAACACAACACTTTTGATAATCCCTCGATCAAGCCGTCGATTGAGAGAGTCGTACTCTTGGTTTATGTGCTGACGAAGTCCGTGTTCGAGCGTATTTTGAGATTTGAGAGATCGCTCGGCCATTGGTGCGTCATCTCTGAAAAAACCAGTGTATATGAATCGTAGAGTGGCACCGTTCTTGCCTATGATGCGTGCCGTGTAGGCAACGGTTTTTGTCTCGAACAAGCGGTCGAGCATTAAGTTAAATGATGCAAACTCATGAATATCGGTAATGTCTTTACGATAGCTATCAAGTAACGCAACGCGGATTGTTGCGTTGTCTGATTTGAGAAGAGATCGGTGGATTGCGATGTAGAGCACGGCCGTGTATTCATCGGAGTCAATCTTTTCGTTTTCACGGATCATCTTTTTGATGTCGAGTTTGTCGTGGATGTAATTGTGGGCAAAATGAGCGAACATGAGTTGGCGGATATGATTTCGCAATGTCTGTTCGCATCTGACGGCGAGTGTATCAAGAGTCCAATTCTGAAAGGCAAAGCGTTTCGATGCCTTGTGCTCCTTGTCGGCATATTTCCAGTAAGCATTGTAGTAGCGGTCGATGTGGTGGGCAATGTCGTTTATGTCGCTCACCGGTGTGTAATCGTTTTGCAAGTATTCGGATTGCGTTAATTCTGTAACGAGTTCGTTCGCAAGGTTTTTTGTATCGGTCTTTGTATGAAAAGAAAGAACACGTTTCAGGTAGCGCCTAATCGCTCGTTGTTGTAATAGATCATCCTCGGCATATTCAGAAGCATTGCGCAGCTGTTCATAGGCAGAAGATACCTTACTGCCAACGGTAGGTACATGAATTTTTTCCTTTTTGCGCTTACCTGCAACCGATGCTTCATAGTTTTCAATGGTATGCAAAGAATCAACGAGGAGGTTACCTAAATGACTGAGTTGAGATTTGCTGGTCACTCCACCCATTATAGACCTTATATAGTACTCAGCAATGCTTTTTGGACGACTTCCTTGTCTCGTTCAATGAGTTCTACACGACCTTCGATCTCACTTACGCCCATGCTTACTGCCCTGGAAAGTGCTGGATCATGTTTCTTTGGTTCAAAGAATTCTTTGTATTCCTGAAGTTGTTGACGAGTTACGAGGCCACCAGCACTGTAGCGAGGGATGTCGTCATAGCTCTTGTCGCCACGAAAGGTTGCTTCTATCCAGTCCCAGTTTTTTCGCACCCATTTCCAGGTTAGTTCGCGGCTTTCGCGACCACGAATGAGGTAAGCGACCCAGCGGAAGACGTCTTGCTTTCGAACAATATCAGGATCTTTGATGCAATCTAGCAGTTTGATGATGTTTTCAGGCTTACGCGTGCTTGTTATGCCGGAACAAATATCGTGCGTAAGGTCAGCAGATGAAGTCTCTTTGTAGGTATTCAGGAGTTTATTGATAATTTGATCGTCACCATACTTCACTACGGAGCCAATAACGAGAGGGCGCAATTCGGGATTCATTTTTTCGAGGAGGGTATTTTTGTATAGTTTCTCAGCCCTTTTAATTGCCTCTGGATCTTCTCCGTAAAGTGTCATTGATATGATTGTAGAGCGGAGTTTTGTATCCTCTTCGGACTCATTATCCTTTGCTGTCCAACCGAGGCGTTCGTATTCTTCGCGAGCTATCTCTGCCGTGAGTTGTCTTAGTTTTTGTTCTGCCTCTTTGTTGTCTTCGACAAATTTTCGGAGTTCGGCTAATGTAATTGCGACATTCGTCCATACCGATTCGAGAGGCTCATTATGAAAAGCTTTTACGACGGGTATGAGTTTTTCACTAGAGATAATGCCACCTCTGGCTAATAATGTCGCTTCGTTGAGTCGTTGCAAACGACCAAGTGCATCAAGGGAATTATCCTCGATTTGATCAATGAGGGCTTGGCGCGAGGCATCATCATAACTGGTAATAAAATGTGTACTATCGGTGCAGTTGAGATGAATCGGTTTGTTGGACGTGAATGTTATTTTTTGCTCATCAAATAACGAGGGCACATCATCATTTTTTGCATCGAGGGGAATCGGCCATATTTGATCAGATGTTTTATGTGGTCCAACAAAAAATTGTTTTTGCTCAAGTGTGATCTTGTCATGGTTACGAGTGACGGTTACGACGGGATAGCCGGGCTGTGAGAGCCAGACATTCATCATATCTGTAATTTTTTTGCCACTTGCTTTGCTGAGTGCATCCCACAAGTCATCACCAACAGTGTTCTTGTAGGCATGATCGGCAAAATATTGCTTGAGGCCTTTTTGAAAAGCTTTTTCTCCTACATAATATTGCACCATGCGCATTAGGCGCGCCCCTTTTGCATAGACGATTGATGGATCAAATATCGTATTTAGTTCATCTGGATGCGTGACGTTCATCTTGACTGGCTGGACGCCATCAATACAATCGCGACGGAGAGCTTGGATTGTTTCATCGAGTGTAAAGTCGAGCCATATATTCCAATCAGGATGCAAATGATCGAGCACAACAAATGACATGAGGGTCGCAAAACTTTCATTGAGCCATAGATCATCCCACCATGCCATTGTGACGAGATTGCCAAACCATTGGTGAGATAACTCATGTGCAATGACGGATGCAGCGTACCTGCGGCTCGGAATACTGGTTGTCTTTGGATGGACCAATAGAGCGACCTCGCGGAACGTAATTAAGCCCCAATTTTCCATTGCGCCCGATGAAAAGTCGGGTAGTGCCACAAAGTCTGCCTTTGGGAGCGGATAGGGCGTGCCGAAATACTCATCAAAAAAATCAATCGTCTCGATTGCGCTATTGAGTGGGAATTCGAGACTCGCGGCATCTTGCGCAGGCGTCGCCCAGACACTAACTTCGACGCCACTAGCTGTCTTTTTTGTTGTATGCTGCATTTCTCCGACAACAAAGGCAACCAAGTATGTACTCATACGGGGTGTTGTTTCAAAGGTTGTGATTTGTCGTTCAGCGTCAACTTTTTGTGCACGCACGGGCATATTACCGAGTACTGTCACGTCCATCTCTGTATTAAGGTGTACATCGAAAGTTGCTTTGGCGGCAGGCTCATCGATACAAGGAAAGACTTCGCGAGCATGGTGAGATTCGAACTGTGTTGCAAGGAGTTCTTTTTTTACGCCATCATGTTCAAAATAGCACGGATATAGACCGTGCATGTGATCTGTAATTTTACCCCTGAAAGAGACTTCAACGACATGCTGGTCGGCAGATAAATTGTCAGTAGTGATTGTCATCTCATCATTAGCGCCTTGGGTAAAACGGGCAGGTTTGCTGTCAACGGCGACGGCGAGAATCTCAATATCTTTCGCGTGCAGTTTAATGGGTGTGTTCTTGTCAATAGATTTCCCCGTAATGGTAACTGAGCCATCAAATTGTCTTTTTTCGCGCTCGAGATTTAGCGAAATTTCATAATGAGAAGGTTCAAAAAATTCTATAAGTCGAGAAACGTTTGTCATAGTACATTAGTATACAATAATTCCAGGATGAATTCTAAATGACCACATATACAGAGAAGAAACGGAGATTTTTGGCCGCTGTTATAGTCGCATTGATCACTGTTGGAATCATATCTACAAATGGTGATATGTGGCAAGTTGATGTTCCTGCTCAAACCTTGGGGACTGCTACTGACAGTCTTGCTCTCAAGACATTGAACGAACTAAAAATCAAAGGAAGAGCGCCAAAAACGAATTACGACAGATCTCAATTTGGTAACGGGTGGGGTAGTAGGGACGGATGTGATACGAGAAACATCGTACTGAACCGTGACCTAGAGAAGGTTGTTGTTGGCGATGGATGCAGGGTTATATCGGGAATTTTGGCAGATCCCTATACGGGTAGGGCTATACAATTTCAGCGCGGAGCTGGAACGAGTTCTGACATACAGATTGACCATGTGGTGGCGCTTAGTGACGCATGGCAAAAAGGAGCACAGTATCTAACGGCGGAACGGCGTGAAACACTCGCAAATGATCCACTCGAGTTATTGGCTGTTGATGGCTCGGCTAATCAACAAAAGAGTGGTAGTGATGCTGCAACATGGCTCCCTTCGAATAAGGCATTTCGATGTCAGTATGTTGCACGTCAAATTTCGGTAAAAGCGAAATATAATTTGTGGGTGACGCAGGCGGAGTATGACGCAATCAAAACTGTATTGTCTCGTTGCCCTGGTCAGGTATTGCCTTCGGCTTGAGCTTGACGCTTATCCATCTCGTCTTCGATTTCTTGTCCAACAATTTCTTCGATTATATCTTCGATGGTGACGATGCCGATTATTTTGTCGTCTTTGACAATAGGGATTAGTTGCGTATGAGTAGAGAGGAATTTGCGCAACATTGTGTCGAGGGCGGTCTTACTGCCTACGAGTTGAACTGGATGGAGAGTCTGGTCGCTCACTCGGATATCATTTTCATCAAAATCAACATCAACAAGCTCTTTGACGAGGAGTACTCCGTAACAACGGGATAAGTTTCGATTGAAAATTGGAATACGACTTCGCCCCACTTCCTTTATCTCGGCGATTTTACTTGATGTCAGTTTTGTGTCGGGTGTCAGCCAGTAGACGTCATCAATAGGCATGAGTATATTAATAACCTTTTTTTCACTGAGTTGGAGGGCACCTCGAATAATCTCAACTTCATCTTCATCAAGTTCACTTTCGTTATGTCCCATATGCTCGCTAATGATGACGCCCAATTCTTGGCGCGTATGGAGATGCGATTTCTGGCCTTTAAATAAGTTGTCGAGAAGAAGCTGTAGTGGTTTTGAAAAAGGGTAGGTTATGAATATCATGGCGTGTAATACCCATTTGAGTCGTGCCATGTATTTGAGGGCATTATGGCTAAAGTATGCCTGCGGTAGTATTTCGCCAAATGTCACAATGAGAAGAGTCGTGATGATACCCGCCGCCAAGCCGAACAAGACACTTTCGAGAACGAGTGATGTTGCTGAAACGGCGGCAACATTTGTGAGGAGGATTGCTGCAAGAGTCAAATGAGTCTTTTTGCGAAAAGGGAGAACTTTTTGTGCATATACGTTGCCCAGCTTTGCTTTGCGTTGAAGATCTTGGAGGCTCAGTGATATCAACGCAACATTAAGACCTGAGCATAGTGCTGATAACGCAAGCAACATTAGTACAATGGGAATCAGTAAAAAGATACTCACAATATGGCTAAATTATACCATGACTATTATCAATATTCACCACGTATTCTTTTTTCATTCGTTCTAATTTTGTCGCGATGTCGACGGAGTTCTGCCGATTCCTTTACCTTTCTAAATAGACTCTTTCGTCCTCGTTTGTACCGGATTTTTTCATCAAGATTTTGAATGTGTTCGAGTTCTTCACCCGTCATTTTCCGAGAGGACTGTTGGTAGGTATATGCAGCCTGTGCAGTTGCAGCGGCGGCATGAGCAGATGATGCGGAAGCGGTGACTGATTCACGTGGCGCCTCGGAATCTTTAATCAATGCATCGTGAGCTTCCTTGATACGAGCAAATGCTTCGGCGGCTTCTGGTGAGTCGCTGTGGTCGGGGTGCAGTTCTTTGGCGGCCTCACGAAAAGCTTTTTTAATCTCAGTTTTGCTGGCGTTTTGGCTAACACCCAGTATCTCGCTATGTTTCACTACCTGAACCCGTTTCCATGTGTTTCCATATCTCTGCCCAGGGCATTCCTTTTTTTCGAAGGAACATCATTTCAAATTCATGTTTGTTACGCATAATGTCTTCGTCGAGTTCCGCTATTTCTTGCGGATTAGATGGTACGTAAAAATCATCAAATGATTGTGGCGCGGGTATAACAATACCATTTTTTTCATCATTTTTTGTTCGTGGCCACACATGGAAGTGAACGTGGTCCATCTTGATGCCGTTTTCTTTTTGGAGTGGTTGAGATTTCTGGGTGACCACCGACCCATAACCGTGGTCAATTACATTTGCAATAGACTCAGCTTCGTAGACGATTCTGCCTAGTAGTTGTGTGCCCATTTTCTGGGCATTCGTGTGGTGATATTCGGGAGCCACTAGTAAATGGTCGCGACGGAATCGTGGATTTGAAAAAAATGAAATAAAACCCTTGCCTCGGTTAACAATCCGTTTTTCTAGGCTTTCATCGGGTTGGCAAAATGTGCAGTCCATTTTCTTTTCGTACACAGGTCTCTCCTCTAGGGCTTATTGCATTTATGCTACTCGTATGATATTATCATTGTAGTACATTCCGGCCGGCAGGTCGGAGTTTTTAGTAAGAAAGGAAAAAAAGAAAGTTATGGAAGATCTAAACATCAAGCAATTGACGCTGGCATTGCGTACGATTGCCGAAGAAAAAAATTTACCAGAAGAAACAGTCCTTAGCGTTATCGAGCAAGCAATCGCTGCCGCATGGCGACGTGATAATGGCGAACGCGACCAAGAGGTTCGTGCGGAATTGAACATCAACAAGGGAACCGCCGAGGTATTTGTTGCCCGTGAAGTCGTAGAGAGCGTTGGTAGTGACAGTGTCGAGATCAGCCTAGAAGATGCAAAAAAGGAAAAGAAAGATGCAAAGATCGGTGACATTATCGAGGAATCGCATGTCGTGACTTCCTTTGGTCGAGTTGCTGCTCAGACGGCAAAACAAGTTGTTTTACAGCGATTGCGTGAAGCAGAACGCGAAGTCGTATTAGCTGAGTATGAGGATAAGATCGGCACGGTTGTGACTGGTACTGTCCAGCGTGTTGAGCCACGTGTTATTCGTGTGGAACTTGGTAAGGCAACGGGTATCATACCTCAGTCAGAGCAAATCCAGGGCGAATTTTACAGCATCGGTAGTCGAATCAAGGTGTTTATCAAAGACATCGAGCGTGACAATCGTGGTCCTCAGCTCATTTTGAGTCGTGGTAATGAAGCTTTTGTTGAGTATTTATTCCGTCAAGAAGTCCCAGAGATGGAGACGGGAGCTGTTGAGATCAAAACGATTGCTCGTGAGGCGGGACGTCGAACTAAATTGGCAGTCGCAAGTAGTGTACCTGGTGTTGATCCAGTCGGTACATTTGTCGGCGGCCATGGTACTCGTGTTCAAGCGGTGATGAACGAAATTGGTGATCAGGAAAAAATAGATATTGTTACTTTTGATGAAGATACTGAACAGTTTATTCGAAATTCTTTGAGTCCAGCTGAAGTTGCAAAGGTTGAAATTGATGAAAAGAACAAGAGTGCTAAGGTTTTTGTTGCTGAAGATCAACAGTCCATTGCAATTGGTCGTGGTGGTCAAAATGTTCGTTTAGCATCCCGTCTAACAGGGTATGAATTGGATATTGAAACAGCCGAACCTGCGAAAAAAGCTGAACCGGCAAAGCCAAAAAAGAACATCGAAGACAGTCTATTGAGTGCCATTGAGCAATCTGGCGACGAATAGAAGATCCACATCAGAGCGTAATTAGCACTCGCTTGACTAGAGTGCTAATTCTGGCTATACTGGAGTGCAACGTAAGACAATATACAAAAAGCTTGCGTTCAATCATTGGAGGACAGATAATGAGTGGTATGCCCGAAGAGTTCCAGGATTTTGTTACACACCTAACGGACAATGCTCGTACGAGCCTGCAACATGCCGAGGCAATTGCGCGTGGCTACGGTAGTGCATATATAGGTACTGAACATCTCCTTCTTGGCGTACTGGCTCAAGGTTCGTCTGTTGCCGCGAAAGTATTGGCAGATTCTGGTGTCACACTCGATAGGGCAGAACTTGCGCTAAATCTTACACCACGGAATCTCATTGTGAGCACAGGTTCAAGGGGTCTGTCGGAAACGGCAAAGCTAACACTCAAGATGAGCTGGGATATAGCACAGGAGTTCCATCAGGATTACCTAGGAACCGAACATATTCTCTACAGTATTCTCAGCCAAAAAAATGCACGAGCTACAGTGCTTCTGCGTGATATGAGTATCGATATACCAACACTTACTAGCGAATTAGAGGAATTTTTTGATCGCCAATCTAGTAATTATCATGAATCTTTAGAAAATTCGAATTCCAAGACATTGCGAAAGAAACGAAGTGGTGTATTGGAGGTTTATGGTACAGATCTGACCAGCAAGGCAAAAGAGGGCAAACTAGACCCTGTTATCGGGCGAGACAAGCAACAAGAACGGCTCGTTACTATTTTGAGTCGTAGGACAAAAAATAACCCCGTTTTGATTGGTGAGCCTGGTGTTGGCAAGACTGCAGTCGTTGAAGGTTTGGCTCAGCGAATCGCTCACGAGGACGTGCCGGATCATTTACTAGATCGTCGCGTTGTGCAGTTGGACATCGCTGCAATGATAGCTGGTACGAAATATCGTGGCGAATTTGAAGAACGCCTAAAGAAAGTGATTGACGAGCTGAAGAAGCAAAAGAATGTTATTCTGTTTGTTGACGAATTACATCTCATTGCAGGTGCTGGTGCGGCAGAGGGTGCATTGGACGCAGCAAATATGCTCAAGCCAGCGCTTGCTCGCGGCGAACTACATATGATTGGCGCAACAACACTTGAGGAATATCGCAAG
The DNA here is from genome assembly GCA_030429445.1 of bacterium. GTDB lineage: Bacteria > Patescibacteriota > Saccharimonadia > Saccharimonadales > Saccharimonadaceae > UBA2112. The sequence continues at coordinate 43,693 of JAUIFG010000007.1, forward strand.
CATATCGAAAAAGATAGTGCCCTGGAGCGACGATTCCAATCTATTATTGTCAAAGAGCCATCAATCAAAGATACAATTGCAATCCTAAAAGGCCTCAAGCCATATTATGAGAATCATCACGGGGTTACTATTAATGATGAAGTTATCGAAGGCGCCGTCTACATGGCGGATAGATATGTTAGTGAACGATTCATGCCAGACAAGGCAATTGATGTGATCGACGAAGCGGCGGCATTGGTTCATGTTAAGCACAGCCACAGACCTAGCAGGGTGCGTGATTACACAAAACAGCTCAAGAATTTGAATGAAAAGATGGACGAAGCGGTGACTGCCGAGGATTATGAACGGGCCGCATTGTACAAGACTCGCATTAGTCAGCTGAATGAAAAGTTAGCAGAGTTGAAACAGCGCGACAAAGAAAAATCACCAGTTATTTTGAAGGACGATGATTTGGCGCGAGCCGTCGCAACGATGACGGGAATTCCGGCTGAGCGATTGCAAAAATCGGAAATTAAATTGTTGCGCAAATTAGAAAAACACTTAGGCAAGTATATTATTGGTCAAAACGAAGCAGTTGAAACAGTAGCTAAAGCAATCCGTCGTAGTCGTAGTGGTGTTGCTAGTCATCAGCGACCAATTGGTTCATTCGTGTTCATGGGTCCAACTGGTGTTGGTAAGACAGAGCTTGCTCGCGTGTTGGCTCGCGAAGTATTTGGTAGTGATGACTCACTCATAAAAATCGACATGAGTGAGTTCGGCGAGAAACATAATACAAGTCGTTTGGTTGGTGCCCCGGCTGGATATGTTGGGTATGAAGACGGAGGCAAGTTGACTGATAAGATTCGTCGACAACCGTATAGTGTTGTATTGTTTGACGAGATTGAAAAGGCTCATCCCGACGTATTCCACATGCTTTTGCAACTACTCGAAGATGGAAAACTGACCGATTCAAAGGGTCGTGAAGTAGATTTTACGAATACTATCGTTATCCTAACGAGCAATTTAGGTGCCGAGAAAATGATGAAGGAATCGTCACTAGGATTTCATTCTTCATCCGCAAAGGATGCGAAAAAGCTCGATGAATTGCACGAAGAAAATGCAAATGCGGCACGTGATGCACTCGGTAAGCATATGCGTCCAGAGCTCATAAATAGGTTTGATGATATTGTTGTCTTCCGCGCATTAACGCCGAGAGAGGTTGGCAAGATTTTTGATAATTTGGTAGATGAATTGCAAGAACGACTCGTACAAAAAGGTCTTCGTCTCGTGATCAAGCCAACGGCAAAGCGTCATCTTATAAAAGAGGGCTATCATGAGAAATTTGGTGCACGCCCGCTTCGTCGAGTTATTCAGAATGAATTGGAACATCGGCTTGCTGAGGGTATACTGAGTGGAGAATATGAACGTGGCAGTCTGTTGACTGTTACAGCAAGAGGGGGCGACCTTGCGATCACAATCAATGCAGAACAACCGGCCTAAAAAACGCTACGTCGGCACTATAGTATCAAGCATTTTTGTTATCGCTGTTAGTTTGTATATAGGGCTCAATTTTCAATACATTTTTGATTGGGTGAATTATCAAACGTATGATCCGCCTGCCGCCGTGGCATCTATTGCTGAAGAATCACGTTTTACCAACGATGGCTTGTTCGCTTTTTATTCAGCACAACCAGCTATTGATGGGACGAGGGTATTTAATGTAAAGTGCGATCGTAAAGAGGAAAATACAGCAATCTTGGGTTGTTATGCGGCCAACAAGATATACATCTTTGATGTGACTGATGAGCGCCTCGATGGAATACAAGAAGTAACGGCCGTGCACGAAATGCTGCACTTTGTTTATCAAAGGACATCGGGGGCTGATCTTGAAAAGATCAACGCATTATTGGACATCGAGGCAAAGAAACTAGAAAAGGATAAAGAATTTGCAGATCGAATGGAATTTTATGCACGTACCGAGCCCGGAGAAAGATACAACGAACTTCATTCAATCATAGGGACAGAAGTAAGCAAAATAAGCGATGAGCTCGAAGAGTATTACGAAAAGTATTTTGATCGCCAGCATATAGTTGAGCTACACAAAGATTACAAGAAAGAGTTTGAGAAATTAGAAGTACGTGCCGAACAGCTAAAAAAACAAATCGACTCAGTTTCTAGCAAGATTGACAAGGCAAAGGACGCGTATGCGCGCGACATCAAGAGTCTCGATCGCGATATAGCCAACTTTAATGCACGTGCTGATAATAACGATTTTACATCCCAGTCGCAATTTGATGCGGAGCGAGCATCGCTTATTAGTCGAGTGGACCAACTCAAGCACACCCGAGCATCAATTAACGCGATGGTTGACACGTACAACAAACTTATCAAAGAGCATAATGATATCGTGATAGAGTCACGTGAACTCTATCAAAGTATTGATAGCTCGCTCGCACCGGCACCAAGTGTATAATAAGTATCAAGTATGGTGAAGTCTAAAACTCTTTTTGCATGTCAGCAGTGTGGCACGACGTATCCGAAATGGACAGGTAAGTGTGATAATTGTGGCGAATGGAACAGCCTGGTTGAGCAGGCTCTGGCGAGTTCGGGTAAATCTGCAGTTGCACGAAGTAGCGGTAGTATCCTAAAACCACAAACGATGCATGCAATTGAATCGAGTGATGCATCGGCACGTTTGGTGACTGGAATTGATGATCTTGATAGTGTACTGGGGGGCGGGGTTTTACTCGGTGGTGTTGTACTACTGGCAGGTCAGCCCGGCATCGGAAAGAGTACGCTCTTGCTGCAGGTTGTTACGCATATGGCTTCCAAAACACCGATTCTCTATGTGAGCGGTGAAGAGTCTGCGGGGCAAATCAAGCAACGTGCTGTGCGCTTGGGGGGCGAGGGAGAGCATTTGCACTTTGTAGCGAGCACGAGCGCCGATGATATCGCAGCCACGATTCGTTCTGATGCATACAAGTTGGTTGTTGTTGACTCAGTTCAGACGCTGACACTCGGTGAAATTACCTCAGCACCGGGTAGTGTTAGTCAGATAACGAATAGTAGCAATGTTATTATTCAAGCCGCCAAGGCCTCTAATACGGCAGTTATTTTGGTTGGACATGTCACCAAAGAGGGTTCGATTGCTGGTCCGAAGGTGCTTGAGCATCTCGTTGATGTTGTGTTGCAGTTTGAAGGAGATAGGTATGGTGGATTCAAAGTAGTCCGAGCAGTCAAGAACCGTTATGGATCAACCAGCGAGGCTGTTATATTCGAGATGGACGAAAAGGGCCTGTCGGTCGTCGAGAACCCATCAGCGGCCTTGCTGGCAGAACGACAAGACGCCGATGGTTCGGTAGTGCTAGCTACGCTTGAAGGCAACAGGCCTCTTTTAGTAGAAATTCAAGCACTTGTCAATCCAACCAATTTCGGGTATCCTAAACGTACAGCCAGTGGGTTTGATCTCAACCGTCTCAACTTGCTCATCGCCGTACTTGAGCGACGGACAAAACTGAATTTATCGGATAAAGATATTTATATCAATGTGGTTGGCGGACTAAAGCTTGTTGATCCTGCGGCTGATCTCGCTGTTTGCATGGCGATTGCGAGTGCAGCCGCTGGACGACGGTTGGATGACGGAGTTGTCGTATTCGGCGAGGTGGGTCTAGGTGGAGAAGTTAGATCTGCCAGTAGTGTTCAAAAACGGATTGATGAAGCAAAGAAACTTGGATTTACGCGTGCCATCGCACCAACTACAGGCAAAAAGCAGGCATTCATAACGGGAGTCAAAGACCTCCGTCAAGCACTTATTAATTACCTGCAAAAGTAACATAATAAAGGAAAAAAATGGAAACAGAACAACTAATTATTGTGGCAGTACTTCTTGTGCTGCTCGCCGAGGTGACGTATTTGGTCGCTCGGTTACCAAGAAGCACGACTAGTAAAAAGAACTATATTTTTATTGATACATCAGTGTTGATAGATGGAAGAATCATACCGATTGCCCAGTCAGGGTTTATTGGTGGCACGCTTGCCATTCCTAGGAGCGTCATTGGTGAATTACAATTCATGGCTGATAATGCCGATGCAGACAAGCGCACAAAAGCTCGTCACGGGCTTGATATTGCTAAAGAGCTACAAGGCATCGAAGGTCTTGATGTTGAGTTATTTCAAGATGGCAGCAAGGCCGAAGAGGGTGTTGATGAACGTCTGTTAAAACTCGCAAAGCAGTACGGTGGCTCGGTTTGTACTATCGACTATAACCTCAACAAAGTTGCAGCGGTCGAAAACATCAGAGTGTGTAATGTTAATGACCTCGCGAAAAACTTACGTATAGCGTATTTACCGGGCGAGAAGATTACTCTTGAACTTGTGCAAAAGGGTCAAGACTCTCACCAGGCGGTTGGCTATGTGGAAGATGGAACGATGGTGGTCGT
>JAUIFG010000008.1 GCA_030429445.1 bacterium
TTACCTACATGCAAACCTACATCACCGTGATAACTCACCCTATGCACCTTTGCACCATCAACCGCCAATAGATTCGCTATCGTATCACCTAATACAGCATTAAACGCGTGTCCGATGTGCATTGCTTTGAATGGATTCGGATTATTTGTTTCAATGACTACCGTTTGTCCAGATTTTTTGGCAAGAGGTTTTTTGTGCGTTAATCTCAGCAATGCCTGGTTGGATAATTTCAGATTAATAAATCCAGGTCCTGCGATAGTTACCTCTGAAAAATCCTCATCATCACCTAATTTCGCCACCAACTGCTCTGCAACCTCGCGCGGAGATTTACCCAAAGAGCCCGCCAATTGCAATGCAACGTTCGTCGCATAATCACCAAATTGTGGCTCAGGGCGTGACAACCGAACATCCGCGTCAACGTCGAACGTATCATGAACTAACTGAGCAATTTTTGTATCCATTACTCACAGTATACCAGATAACAGAGGTTGCGAGTCTGATAAATAGGACTTTACGCTACTGCGTCAGAATCAAAGTCGAGTTCTTCGGCGACATGCGAACTTTCTTCGGCATCTCGCGCTTCTTCTTCTAGGACATCGCCTAGAACACCGCCAGAAACAGGACTCGAACCATGAACACTCTGCAAAACATCGCGCAAGACACGATTGTCATCATGATAGTTTAGCAATTCGTCATTTTGGTTGTTCGTCATTTTTTGTTTCTTCCTTTATACGTTCATTATAGCACTTATGCTAATAAGTGTCAACAGATGTAGCTACACACAACCTACAGCTCTCAAGAGTCAGGGAGCAGCGTCCTGCAATTCGTCGTACCAGACCACGTCGAGTAGAACGATGCAAGTGTATACACGTCACCCGACTTACTAACACTGTTCGGCGCATCGCAGTCCTGACTATCTCCTGGAATTGTCCAATAGAGCGTATACCTTGCGGGCTGTCCTGCAAAAGTATCATTCGCATCATAATAAAGTGTAAGCCCCCAATATCCAGAATGTACATCGTTTGGAAAACTAGGAATCGTGCCGACTGTTTGCAGTTCACTCTCTAGTGAGCTGTTACGAGCGGGATCATTACCCCCTGATATATGACACGTTTGGGCTGCTTTCCAACCTGCCAAACATGTAGTTCCACCGACCGTTGGATAGCTCCCGTTTGTAGCAAGGTACACGCTGAATAGCTTCGTCATTTGAGATACACCTGACTTTATGGATGCCTGTTGTGCCCTCTGCGTTATCCCCGTATAAGCAACGGTAACAATAGCGGCAAGTATACCAATGACTACGACGACGATGAGAAGTTCAACGATAGTGAAGCCAAATTGTCTTTTTGTCATGAATTGCCCCCTCGTTTCTAGGAGCCAGTGTAACACATATTTATACCAACTCGCTAACGCTTAACTGCCCGAACAAGTCCCACAAAAAGCGGATGCGGTCGATTTGGCCGAGATTTCAATTCTGGATGAGCCTGCGTTGCCAACATATAGGGGTGATCTATGGCTTCAACAAATTCAACTAATTTACCATTAGGTGAAGTACCGCTAATCATCAACCCACCCTTTTCGATAGCGTCTGTAAACGCCTGATTTACTTCATAGCGATGGCGATGGCGTTCAGTCACCTTTGTCGCACCATACGTTTTGGCCGTTCGTGTATCACGAATCAATTTTGCATCGTAATTACCTAAACGTAAGGTACCGCCCGTTGATTCTTTGCCCTCTTGACCTTCCATGATGTAAACCACGTTATTTTTTGTGTCCGCATCAAACTCGGTACTATTCGCAGTTTTTAGACCCGCCCGGCGCGCTGAAGCAATCACCGCAACCTGCAACCCCAAGCATAATCCCAGATATGGTTTTTTATACTCGAGTGCGTATTTTGCAGCCGCAATTTTGCCTGGAATACCACGACCACCGAAACCACCCGGTACCAATAGTGCATCGACCTTATCAAAATCCTTCTTGTTCGCCGTTTCGGCATTTATCCAATGAATGTCCACGCCAACGCCTTCTTGCCAACCAGCCGCCTTGAGTGCCTCTAAAACGGAAATATACGTGTCTTCATTGTCAACATACTTTGCCACCAAACCAACACTTACACTTTTGCGATGTTTGGCAGTGTGTGCGGTGACTATTTTTTCCCATTTTGCTAATTTTGGCTTTTTAATATTGCCCGTAAATTGACTGATGGCATCGTGAACGCCACTCTTTGCAATCGTCATTGGTACTTCAAACACCGTTGAAGCATTTGAAAGTAGTACAACAGCGTCCTGATTCACGCCACTAAACATACTAATTTTGCGCGCAACACTGTCAGGAGCTGGTGTATCGGTGCGTACAATCACACAATCAGGCACAATACCAAATCCACGCAAATCCATCAGGGCATTTTGCGCTGGTTTTGTCTTGAACTCCTTGCTGGTACTGATAAATGGCACATACACGACGTGAACATACAGACAATTCTCTCGTCCTACCCTACCCGCAAATTCACGAATCGCTTCAACAAAACTCAAACCTTCATAATCACCAACCGTCCCGCCAATTTCAACAATATGTACGTCAGCTCCATCCGCAGCCTCGGTAATCGCATCCTGAATCGCACCAGTCAAATGTGGAACCAGTTGTACCGTTTTGCCACCGAACTTGCCCGCTCGCTCGTCTGCAATGAGATTCTGCATCAACTTGCCAGACAACGTTGCATTTTTCTGCGTCAGCTCCAAATCCAAAAAGCGCTCATAATGCCCCAAGTCCAAATCCGTTTCGGCACCATCAATCGTTACAAAACACTCGCCGTGTTCAGCCGGATTTAATAAACCCGCATCTACATTCAGATACGGATCACATTTTTGGATCGAAACACTCAAGCCTTTTGCCTGCAACACTGCACCGATACTCGCCGCGCTAATACCTTTGCCGACGCCCGATAATACGCCCCCGGTCACAAATATAAATTTCTGTTTTTTACCCACAGGTTTTGTCTCTCCCATGGGGTTCAATTATACCATGAAGCTCTTAACTATAGTCGTAGCAAACAGAACTTACACTTATGGTTTGACGATTATTCTGTTACCAAATGCATCAACAATTTCTGAGGGCATATTTTTAGGCAAACCCGAATGTTGCCATTCGCTCATGTGCATCTCAGCAGGGCCAAAAAGCTCATTCCAAGTGTTATTCAAACCAAGTGCATCACCTGTTCGATCAAAACCAGCGACAGCTGAACCTAGATGATATCCTGCGGCAGCTGTTGCACCTACGCCAAGTGCCAAGCCACGCTTACCAAGTTCCCAGTTAATATCACCGTCAAACCGACGCAATGCTTCACGCATCGCAAAACGATACCTATAAAAATCACCATTTAATTCGGGAGGACGAGGTGGTATAGCATCGCCAGCGGCTTTTGCCTTTTGGACCTCTTGCTCGTACTTTTTCTTACTCTTTGCGAGTTTTTTGTGAATTTCAAGAGCTCTCTGACCAATTCTTTTCTCTAGTTCTGCTGATGACATTCGCTTGGTTGCCTCGGGCATACCACGTACACTTTTGTCGATTTTTGCCGCAGTCAACAACGCAGCGGCAGCAGCAACCGACAAGCCACCCGTAAATGGCGAGGCCATCAAACCAATGCCCGCAATCCAATAGTGTTTACTCTTCCAACTACGCCACTCGTACGTGCCAATCGCCTTACAGAATCTTCCAACCAGCGTATTTCGCATATGTTCCGATGTTTTTTGGCGCAGTTTGTTCTGCTCTGCTTCAACTGCCTCTACTAATGTTTCGGTTTTTTCCTCATGAGAAATACCTCGCAAAGTGTAGTAGTTTTCTAATCCAAACTTTCTCTCGGTTAGTTTGACGTATTTTTTCTCGAGAACCTTCATTTCCTGCGCAACATCAACGCCCAAAAGACCCATGACTTTCCTGCCAATTTTTGTATTGCGAAAGATTTTTGCCTTTGCCTCGGCCAACTCGTTTCGAACACCCTTGATGTCTTGCCCATTACCATCAAGCCTCTCGGCAACTTTTTTGCGCTTCTTTTCGATTTGTTTTTCCAAATCTTTAACCCGACCCTCTGAAGTTGATTGTGGCTGAGGTTGAGATTGTGCGCTATTGTTTTCCGTTTTTTGTTCGCTCGGTTTTTTAGCCTGTTCAACTGGAGTCTGAGAAGGCGCTGGTTCAACCTGCTGACTACTGTTAGTATCTGTGCTTTTCGTCTGGCTAGAAACAACTGTCACGGGTACCGCCGGCTTGCTCTTTTGTTGCGTCTGAGTGCTCGCTTTTGCCTTTGCCGCTGCCCGCGCCATTCGACGCTTCATCTTTCGTGCCTGACTTGTCGTATCCTTGTACTCAAAACGAGTGTCCATTTCAACATCATCAACACTTGGTTCTACGCCATATTGCTCGCCTGCATGTTCAGTTATTGCGTCCATAGCCTCAGCCTGAGTACGAAAGATGTGGCCTCTCGTTTTTAGTTCTCGAGCAACAGCATCATATTCATCACGTACTTGCTTTTTCTCGTCATCAGATGCAACAACATGCTCGTCATAATAACGCGTCTTTTTCCATGCCTTCATAAACGCATCAGCAATATATCCATCATCGCCATTAACTGATCCTGGCTCAGTAATATCCCTCGCTCCTTCGGAGCTACCAGCACTATGAAACCTCTGGTATTCTTCGAGGTGATATATTTGACGCTTTAGACGTGCAGCTTCTTTGGTATCATTTGCCTTTTCAGCATCATTGATTTTTGCTTTGATGGTTTTTATAACACCAGTGACGTTTGAAGCAACAGCATCATTAGGATTATCGATACCCTCTGCTTCTTCTAAGGCTTCCATGTTGACATGCCCACCATGCTTCACGTTGTTGGCCTGATTGCTCATATACCAAACAAAGAGTTTTTCACCTTCATCCAAGTCAACACCGCTTCTCGCAACACTAATAAGGTTATACAGCTCTCGAGAACCATCAAATTTATCAAACAACGTTTCTCTTTGCGAGGGGTCACTATAGGCGTAAATGTCGCGCAAACTATCAACCAAAGGAGCAGCTGCATCTTTTTCTCGCAATTGCTCGGATACATTAACCACTGATTCGTGATTACGATTTTGAGGTGATTGGTTGTGATTTCGTTGTGGTGACATCTGATAAATAGCTTGTTATTTCATGCTTATAATAGCAAAAAATTGACAAAAAGTCAATACTACTTATGTCTACTGATATCTGTTTTAGCTATTGTCGATAACGTTACGAGCGCGACTCCCCTTCGGATATGTCTTGATGTTGCTCTCTGCCTGCCACGCTTCCTGCAAAGGAGCAAGAATCTCCCATGAACGTAACACCTCACCGCTCGAAGCAAACAAACTCTTGCGACTACTAATGGCGTCAACAAGCACCTGTTCATACGCCTCTGGTAGACGAGTATCTGGTGGGTACATGTAACTAAGCTCTTGGTGCTCCACCTCACGTTCGTATCCCGCCTTTTTCGTCACTAGATTAATCAAGATACCCTCATTCGGTTGAATCTTGAAAATCAGGCAATTACTCTGTGCCTCATGTGTTCGCTTGAAATGCACGCGCACCTCTGTTTTTTTGCGATTCAATGCCTTGCCCGTTGTGAGTGCTAGCGGTACACCCCGCCAATTTTCATCGGTTGATTCTAGTGCCAACGACACAAACGTTTCTACCTGAGTACTCGCATTGTTCACTTCATCCCGGTAACCCTCATACTGCGCATGGACACTTTTTGCAGGATCTGCCGGCTGAACTGATTCCAGCGCCATCAAGCGAAGTCCAGGCAACGTATCCCAGTCCAATTCATCAGGTATATCAGAGAGTGTTAGCGCTAACAATTGCATCAAATGACCCTGCACAATATCGCGCAGTGCACCCGTCTGGTCGTAAAAGCCCGCTCTACCCTCGATATCAACTGATTCCAGCGCAATTACCTCTATGCGCTCGATATATTTGCTACTCCATAAATGTCGAAAAATAGCGTTTGTCGCCCGAAACATCACAATATTTTGAGCCATTTCCTTCGCCAGATAGTGATCGATACGATAGACTTGTGACTCATCGAAGTGATTAGCAGTATGGTCGATCATTGCCTGCGCACTGAGTAAATCTTTTCCAAACGGCTTTTCTAGTAGTAACTTGCTGTTTGGACCATTCAAACCAGCCTGCCCCAAACGCTCAATAATATTTGCTGCTGAATCCGGCGGAACCGATAGATAAAACAAAACTTGTTCATCCTGACCCACACTAATGTACTCGCGCAAACGCATATAATCATCATTGTTATCAAGGTCCATCTGAAACAACGACGTAGTGCCTGTTAACTGATGGTGATGATCACCCAATACTTGGTATTGTTCAACTTCACGACGAGACACGCCAATTATTGATATATCGTCAATGCTCTTTGATTCAATAATGTTTGCGAGCGCTGGCAATAGTTTGCTCTGTGCCAAGTGCCCCGTAATACCAAAGATGACCAATGTTGTCTTCATATCTTCATTATACCGACTATAGTGACAATTTCATCTTTCGTAACAATGCAAGTGCCAGCAACCAAAACGTAACCGTCCACGTAAAGCCGTATAGGATATCAAAATCATTTAACCACGCAAAAACGACCCACCATGCCAATGCTAGTGGGATAAATACAACCACCCTGTCAAACGCGCGCATTGTATGCGAAAAATGCCGAACGACCAGCCAATATGCGCCTGCGCCAACCGGAGCCAATAGCATATGAAACTGCGCCAAACCCCAAGCAATAACCCCACCTACCAGCAAAAACATAATCAACAGCGTTGTTTTGTCAGTCACATTATAATTGCGATCAACATCGTATTGTTTCAATTGCTGAGTCAGATCAGCATAATTCTTGTAAGTGATTATCTTTGACGCAATACCATCAAACACCTCTTTGTGTGTTACGCCAAGTTTTTGAACCACAATGACAGGCTTTCGCATTGCATAGGCGATACCCGCCTCGACCACTCGCCCACCCGTTGGGTGATCTGATACATCAATCAACAGCATGTCACAGGCACCGATCTCGTCGCGCACTCTGTCCCACAATTCTTTTTGACTGGCAAACTTTTGTTCAACATCCCTGCTAAAACTAAAGTCATGTAATCGAGCACTCTTTACTGCCTTGCAAAGTGCTTCTAACTGATGTTTGTTTTCGGCACCTTTGTGCCGAGTGGTGACATATACCTTCACTCTATTACTATAGCAAACGCTCTTTGCCAAGCTTAAAAGTAACGTTGGATGACTTTGCGAGCAATTCGCGCCCGGTGACCCACAACGTGGGGACGACTGGAGTGCTCACTATTCAGCAAAAGGTTCATGTCAGTCGAGTTTACATCGCGGGCTTTTTTCTCGCCCCTCAGTTGATTCGCCAACTGCGTACCGTACTGCAACAATGCAATCGCACCACTCTGCCGTACCTGCTTGTGCATACGCCGAGCAGAGATTCCAGCCCTGCTGTTCGCAATATAGCCGAATAACTGCGTCGGCTGATCACTGGTAATCAAATTATCAGGGATGATGTTCCAACCCTTTGGATCCTCTGGATTTTCTAAATTCTGTAACTTACCACGTGTATCCCGCACATCCGTAGCGCGCATCATCAAGCTGTTCGTCTCGCTGATTGCAGGCATTGGCATATTCGCAAATTTCGGGTTCAAACCGCCACTCGACAGGTACGTACCGATCGCAAAACCCAGACCCGACTCTTCGTAATATCCTTTGTCCTCATTATCGCGATATGCTATCCGACGATTTATCTCGTCAACAGCGACAGCCTTGGTTGCATTATCGGCCTGTGACAGGGATTGATTCGCATCCAGCCAATCAATATCAAAATGTAATTTCAGATGTGGAAACAGCACTTGGCCCTTTTGCACTTGGTCCCTCATCATGGCAAGTGAACGAGGCTTTAGACTCGTTGTATCTGCGTCCAACCACAACACGGGATGCATAAAACTATTGTTCTCTTTGAGAGCCATCATAGCGACAGCTTCCATATAATCACTGCGAACGTTAGTCATATGTATATTACCCTTATAGGCAGCCAGAGCAATCCGAACGCGGACATCATTCGATGAAAAACTCTCAAGTTCAGCCTGAAGATCAGCATATCTTTGATCTGCGCTCTCCAACACTGACTTTTTTTGCCGAGCACCTTTATAAAAAGCATTCGCCCATATAACGACATTTATCGATTCCCCAAAGTCTTTTTGAGCAACAGCAATGAGCTTTATGACATGTTTTAGACCTTCAAAATCCTCACTGAGTACCGCCACCGGAATTGCTACTGTCAGACCCGCAGAACCAGCCTCGACATTGCCCAGCGTTTCTAGTTTTGCATAATTATCTTCCATTGATTCATATGCCACCCTTGCGTCTCTATCATCACGCTCAACCTCTTTTTGGGGATAGGGTTTTTCATCCCGTAAATAGCGAAGGCGCTTAACTTCCTCGTATCTCCGTAAATACTGTTCGGTGGCAACCTGCAAAGATTCGCGATCGATCACCTCATGTTCACCACTCGCCTCATGGCGTGAGTGTAAGACAAGGCTTTCGTGATGGTTCGTCATGTGTTTATATTTACAAATCTATTACTTTTTTAGTATATCACTAATTGCACTAAAAGTCAATTTATGACATCTGTTAGCACTGTGGAGTGACTGGTTCAAAATTGACATATGTTGATTTTTTTGTTATAATTATGCTTATCCTATTGGCGTTCTTTTAGTGAAAGGTATCAACATGACCGACATCGGTAGCACTCCCTGCTTGAAGGTTCACCCTCCATCTGTAGTGTACGATCTGGTCATGGACTGGTTCATCGGTAACTTCAACGCAAGTGCCGAGATCAAAGTCATAACAGATACCGGTTCGTGCTACACGTTTGACCTGAGGCCAGGTCAGTTTGCCGACGTAGAATTTCAGAATAACGAAGATGTAACTGAATTCTACCATGTCCGACTCGCCTCGATTGAACGAGAAGGCACGCGGGTTGTTGGAAGTAAGTACCTCGGCTTTCACCTGTTGACAGGAAGTTTTGCGATCCTCAACGGTGATTTCGAAGTCATCAAGACAACGAGCGGCATCAGTAAGCTCGTATCGATTCACTCCAACTAATCCGCAACTCACACGCCCCTCCGTGAGCTTTTCAATCTCCGTATTAATTTGAAAAGCCCGCGAGGGGCTTTTCATGTGCTCAAATATGAATTATCTATTGTTACTTTTTCTTTTTTGCAGCACCGTTTACTTCATAGCTTGTGTTGGTTGCTTCAAAGAAGTTAACGAGTTGTAAAGTATCGTTTGCTGTTGCCATCCATTTTGCTGGATTACCTACATTATAGTGCGCGTCAAACCCAAGCTCTTCTAGCCGACGATCCGCCAAATATTTCACATATTGATTAATGTAATCGGCGTTTAGTCCCAAGATGCCATTTGGCAACAAATCCTTGTTGTACTGCTCTTCCATCTCGACACCGTCCAGAATCATTTGCTTGATTTCATCAGCAAATTCTTCGGTTTGTAAATCCTCGTTCTCTTCGAGAACCGTCAGAATCAGATTAATACCAAACTTCAAATGTAACGACTCATCACGAACTACCCAGTCAATCATTGTGCCAAAGTTACGCAACAAATTACGCTGGCGGAATGACAACGCAACCATAAACCCGCTATAGAACCAGATGCCTTCGAGGATGATATTGTACGCAATCATATTACGAATGAAGTCCTTTTTGCCCTCAGTTGTCGTGATATCCAACGTATCCTCTGTCATACGCTTGATGAATTTCGTTTCAAATTCCTCTTTGCGTGCCATACTAGGCGTATCAACATGCGCCGCATACGATGCCTCACGATCAATCGGAAACGTCTCGAGTACATATTCAAATGACATACAGTGGTTAGCCTCTTCCCACATCTGCTTTGCCAGATACAGGTGACACTCGGCAGCATTGACGTATGGGTACACGCCAAAAGCAAGCGCCTTGTTAACCAGCAATTCATTTGGATTAAAGTAACTCATCAGGAATGTCACCGCATGACGCTCCTCATCGCTCATTTTTTTCCAATCAGCCAAATCTTGACCAAGCTGAATTTCGTTAGGAAACCATGTATTCGCAACGGCTTGATCATACAGATCCATCGCCCATTGATAATGTACTGGTTTAAGTAATAATCCGTCCTGGATACCAGTGCCGAGAATGCCTGCCATGATACTGTACCAATCCTTTCCTTAATAACTTTTGAACTGTTGTCAAAATATTTGTGTGTACTCTTAATATACGTAATCTGCGCGCCATAATATAATGCCTACGGTTTACTGACAGCCTTCGCACATTGTCAGATCGGCTGGATCTAGAGGTGCCGAGACCATACCTTTCTTTGCTGCATCTTCGTCTGCCTGCTGTTGAGCGACCTTCATTGCTGCGTCGATAGCAGCCAGCTTCTCCTCGAGTGTCATATTTTCTTCGATGATTTTTGATGAGTTCATTTGTTTATCCCCTTATACCCTTTCATTTGTTTTGATGTGGTGTGTTATTTGTGACTTGTATTCATATCGCTGTTTTCATATTCATGTTCCCACCGTTTGCTTCTTAGCAAAACCAAAGCCTTTTTTGCGCGCACCCCCTTCGGACATTGATTCAGCCTTATTTACTTTCACTGTGCTCTGTTCAGCCGTATGACGAGGCTTTACGTGCAGGTAATAGGTCGTCTTGAGGCCTTTTTTCCATGCACTCATGTAAATATTCTCGTATTCATCCAAGTCACGTGTTTCCAGATACATGTTACGGCTAATCGCCTGATCAACCCATTTCTGAGCACGACCTGCGACCTCGATAAATGCATACGGACTCAACTGGAAGCTCGTCTTGTACACATTCTTGATGTGTTCAGGAATTCCATCAATCTGCTGAATATCACCTTGTCGTTGCAACACTTCATCCTTAACTCTTTCCCATAGGCCAAGCTCTTGCAGGTCACGGATCATATTTACATTTACCTCAAGGAATTTACCGTTCAATGTCGCACGGCTAAAAATCTGTGCAAATTGTGGATCCAAGCCTGGAGTCGTACCAGCGATATGTGCAATATTTGCAGTTGGTGCAATTGCCATAAGTGTTGCATTACGCATACCCTTCTTTACCTTGGGGCGTAGCTTTTCCCAGTCCATGCGCGCCTTGCGCTTGATATCAACACGAACGTTGCGATCTAGGTCGAGTTGGTCGATTGTATCAATCGGTAGCACGCCTTTACTCCAACCACTGCCACGGAATTCTGGATAACTGCCCAGTTCCTTTGCCATATCGGCACTAGCATCAATCGCGTGATAACTGATAAATTCAGTCACTTGATCGATAAGGTCATAAGCTTCCTCTGATTCATAGCTATAACCTAGTTTTTCAATAACATCAGTAAAGCCCATCAATCCTAATCCCAATGCACGGTTTTGCTTGTTACTGTTCATTGCCTGCGGAATTGGCGTATTTGTAATGTCGCACAGATTATCTAGCTGACGAATCGCACTACGCGAGCTGCTGGCCAAACGATCCCAATCCCACGTTTTATTCTCGGCATTGAAATGAGCCGACAAATTCACGCTAACAAGATTACACACAGACGTGTTCTCGCTATCCTGTGGCAACGTAATTTCAGTGCAAAGGTTACTATGATGAATAGTTCCGGTGTTGTTGTTTAGCGCACGGACATTAATCGTATCTTTCCAGGTTAGCCACGGATGACTGGTTGCCTGTAGTACTGTCAGGATCTGACGATATTGCTCACGAGCACTCATCTTTGTAAAATCACGCATCTCGCCCTTTTCAGCCAACTTAACGTATTCGTTATAGCGCTTACTGAACTCTTCGCCATATAGTTCGGTTAGATCTGGCGTGTCAGCTGGATCAAACAAATACCAATCTTTGTCTTTTTGCACACGCTTCATGAACTCGTCACTCAAATATACTGCTGTATTTGCAATTCGTGTACGCAAATATGGATCACCGCTGTTTTGCTTTAGATCCAAAAACTGTGCAAAGTTGAGGTGCCAATTTTCCATGTAAATAGCGGCTGCGCCTTGCTTTTTGCCCTTACGACTAACGGCAAATAACGCCGTATCAAGCATCTTGATAAATGGAATGGGGCCGGTTGATTCGGTATTTGTTGTCTTGACCGGACTACCTGCAGCGCGAAGTTTAGTGATACCAATGCCGATACCACCCGTACCCTTGGCAATCCACATTGTATCGCGAACACCCCTGGCAATTGATTCCATATCATCATCAATATTGAACAAGAAACAATTCGATAGTTGCGGAAATGAACCGCCAGCATTCACCCGAGTGCTACCGCCAGGTACGTATTCCAAGCGACTCATATGGTCATAAAAATCAAGCGCAGCTTTGGTTGGATTTTTTTCATTAAAACTCAAGCCCATTGCAATACGCATATGCGTAAATTGTGGTACTTCAAGTGGCTCCCCGCTCTGCTTACGCAAAGCATAGCGATTTTTGTTTGTCACAACCCCTAGATATTTACTCAAGTGATCACGTTCTGGGTCAATCGCTGCAGCTAGTTTCTTGATGTCGAAAACTTTGCTGTTCATACGCTTATCAAGCAAGCCATCGGCAATACCTTCACGCAAATACTTGGCGAAGTGTTTTTCATGCAACTTCTTTAGTTCATCAGCATTTTTATATTTACCGAGAATATTTTTGTAAATATTCTTTAGTAGTAGACGTGCTGCAATCTTGTCAAAATCGGGGTCATCTTTGACGTTTTGCAATGCCGTATGTATGAGCGCTTCGTCCAATTGTTGTGTTGTAATACCATCAAATAATGTCAGTTGTAGTTCGGTTGCCACCTGAACAACTTTTTGTATCTGATCAGCAAGCCCCTCACTGGCTTCGACCAGGGCGAGATTGACTTGATTGGCGTCGAACGGTTCGCGAGCGCCATCACGCTTCACTACAGATATGCCCATGTTCCCCCTTTTGGTATTATTGTTTTCCTCTTACACCTTGATCCCTGCTCCGACGTGTCTCTCAGGTACGCCATTGAATTACTGGGATGCAAGAAAACGCCCTATCTATGCAGATGCTGGGCGGCGGTTTCCCTCCGTCTTGCACGATGTGTATTTTTGTTGAACTACTACTACGTAGCGTCTACATACGACTATAGACCCTATATATGTGGGTTTCAAGTCTTTTTATAGGTTTTTTTCACTACACGGCCATTTAGCTTACGTTAACCCCTTATAGTGTTGTAAATAACAAACACTACGCTATATATAGTGTGCGATGTTTCTGAAAAACAGCTTGAGAACAGGTTTCTAAATGGACTAATATTCATTAGCGTGTTAATAATTAACATGTTAACATCTCAAAGGAGTCAAATAATGTCAGTTGATTTTAGCCAGACATATCTATACAAAATGCACCGATTAACAAACTCGTTGGATCAAGCGTTCGACACTGCCCTACGCCAACATTCTGGTATTGGATTATCGCAATTCACCCTACTATTGGCAGTCAAACAGCACCAACCAGCAACACAGTCAACCATTGCACGCTTTTTGGATATATCGCCCGCTGCCGTCAGCCGTCAAGTTGAAGTAGCTGTCAAAAACGGCTGGATCAAAATCGTCCACAAAGACAACGATCAACGAACCCACCAACTACGCGTCACTACCAACGGCAAAGAAACAATCCAACAAGGAACCGAACAACTAGAAAACCACGTCTTTAACATCTTTGCAGATGACGACCATCAAGCAAGCCTAATGGAACACATCGAGACATTGCAACGAAATATCGACTCCCTTGATAAAAAATAGTGTCCAGCCAATCTCGTGGCCCGGTTATTAGAATCCTTGATTTTACTGGTCATTTGTTCACAAAGTGGGTATTATTGAAGTAAACATAAGGGGCATAATATGAAGAATAGTTCGCAAAAAACTTACCGAGGAATCGTTTGGTTTAATATTATTAATCTATTACTACTCGTTGGCGTATTCCTTAGCGTACTGATGTTTTGGCAACCATGGGATCAAGCAATAACGGCAAATACTCGCAAGATCACCGTTACAGGTACGGCAACTGTTGAAGCCGAGCCCAACCAATTCCAATTCAGCCCAAGGTATACAAAAGATTCGACTGATGAAATCACGAAACTCAACGACCAAATCATCGCAACACTTAAAAATATTGGGGTTGAGGATTCTCAGATCAAAAACAATGCAAGTCGCTATGGCTCAACTCGAGCTTATTACATAGTCGAGACGGAAGACGGTAAAGATGAAACAACGCTCAGCCTAACAATTACCGTTGACAGTAAGGACTTGGCGCAAAAGGTCCAGGATTATTTGATAACAACAAATCCTTCCGGAAGCATCACCCCCTATGCATCGTTTAGTACCGCCAAAGAAAAAGAACTTCAGGATAAAGCCCGGGGCAATGCTATCAAGGATGCTCGCAAGAAAGCTCGACAAACTGCCGACGGCCTTGGTGTCAAAATTGGTAAAGTCATCACCGTTAGTGAAGGCTCGAGCGGTGGCGGATGTGGCTATGGCTCGATCTGTCCCGTTGCCTTGGACTCAGTAGCCTCTAGTGAAGTTGGCGAGACAGAAGCAAGCATTACCGTTCAACCAGGCACAGACGAATACACTTACAGCTTTACAGTGGTGTTTGTTCTAGAATAGTACCATGAGAAAAGATATGATTCTTGGTGGCACAGAACACAAAATGCCATCTGATTTGCAAAAAGCACTCACAGCTAACAAATCAGCGCTGCATGCCTGGAATGACATCACATCACTCGCCCGTAATGAGTGGCTCTGCTGGGTTGAATCTGCAAAACTTATCGAAACCCGCAAGCGTCGCGTCGAAAGAGCGCAGGCTGAACTGGCCGAAGGAAAACGACGCCCCTGTTGCTGGATGGGCTGTATCCATCGAAGCGACAAACCAATGAGTCAATCCCAAAAATACATCACCAAAAAACAATCAAAGAAATCATAAATTAGAATCTATCCAAATTAATAATGCCCCTTTGGACATTATTTTGGCGGAGAGGATGGGATTCGAACCCACGGTACGATTGCTCGCACACACGCTTTCCAAGCGTGCTCCTTCAACCACTCGGACACCTCTCCACAGCTTCCTCTCGATATTTTATCAGACACAATACCTAGTTGTATAAATAACACCTCACATACGGTTGCGTATTCCCCAGTCTCATACCTATAATAGGAATAATGTCAAAAACCACCACACCGCCAGTTATTGCCCTAAAAAACGTCGTGAAAAGCTATGGGATTGGCGATGCCGAACACACAGTACTCGATGGTGTGAATCTCAAAATCGAACGAGGTGAATTCATCGCCATAATGGGCCCGAGTGGTTGCGGTAAAACAACGCTTCTCAACATCCTCGGCCTGTTGGATCATGCTGATGATGGCGACTACTTGCTGGACAATCGATCTGTCGATACGCTCTCGAGTGGACGTCGTGCACGTATTCGCAGTGAACAAATAGGCTTCGTTTTTCAAAGTTTCAATCTCATCGCACGACTCAATGTCATTGATAACGTTGCCCTACCCCTTACTTACAAAGGTGTTAGCAAAACAAAACGCCTACTCGAAGCCAGCAAAATGTTGAGCACCTTTCATTTATCAGAACGTGAGTATTATATGCCTTGGCAATTATCAGGCGGACAGTCACAGCGCGTTGCTATCGCACGAGCACTCGTCAATAATCCATCGATTATTCTCGCCGATGAACCCACAGGTAACCTCGATAGTCGATCGTCACATGTCATTATGGAGGAATTGTCCGATATCCATCAGCGTGGCAATACAATTATCATGGTAACCCACAACCCCAATCTCACCAGCTATGCCAGTCGTGTCATCACAATGCTTGATGGCAAGATTGCAACCGACACCAAAGCCCCTCGACGTAAAAAATCTAAGATAGCTCCAAAACGACGCCTAGATTCACAGAGTCAAACAAAAAAACGAAAAAACGTGAAGACAACAAAAAAGAAAAAAGGAGCTAAATAATGCGATTACGTCTGCTTATCCTTTATCACCTCGGTTGCGCGTATGAATCGCTCCGTGCAAACCGATCACGAACAATTCTGACCGTCTCGGGCATTGCGATTGGTGTTGCTAGTATTATCCTTATTTTGGCACTCAGCGCTGGTGCCTCCCGCATTATTAGCGACCAAGTCAACAACCTTGGTGGTGCTGTTGCCGTTGTCCGACCCGGCATGCCCGATCATCAGCCCCAGATTAACAATCTAACTGCTACACTCGCTGGTAGCAAAACTGCGAGTAATCTAACCGAGTTTGACCTTGATGATATCAAAGAAATCAGCGGGATTAGCGCGGTGGCTCCGTTGATGCTGATTGGTGGCGATGTCACTGCCGGTGAAAATACACCGAAAGAAGTGTCAATCATTGCAACAACTCCTGAGCTCCTCGACGTAACGGACTTAACGGTGCGTGAAGGACAATTCATCGATGAAATTACTAGCAACAATACCGCCGTCATCGGGGCGCAGTTGGCAGTTGATTTATTTGGCACCGAACAGGCTGCTGGACGCACCTTCCATACTCACGGCAAAACATTTACCGTTATCGGTATCCTCAGCCGAGCGAACAATCCGATCAACTATAACAATGTCGACTTTGATCACGCCGCTATTATTAGACTCGATAGTGGAAAATTGTTTAATCAAAATATTGCATCTATTCAACAGATCAATATACGTGCGACTGACAACCAAGAGCTCTCGGACATCATCAAAAAGGTGAACAAAAAATTAGTCCAAAACCACTACGGCGAAAGAGATTTCACAATTCTCGTCGGCAACGATTTGGCACGACCTGCAAATGAATTGTTTTATGCAATTGGTGCAACGTTAACTGTTGTTGCGGGGGTTTCATTGATCGTTGGCGGTATCGGTATTATGAATATCATGCTCGTAAGTGTTGCCGAGCGAACACGTGAAATCGGTATCCGTAAAGCACTTGGTGCTTCGAATGGCCATATTGTTTGGCAATTTTTGTTAGAATCGCTGGTCATGAGTCTCGTTGGCGGACTACTGGGCTACGGTCTTGGGTATTTATCAGCATTTGCCGTTGCGCGTACATTCTTGACGTTTAACCCTGTTTTTAACTGGGAAATTGCTGGTACGGCCTTTGGGATAGCATTGGTCGTTGGACTATTATTTGGACTCTACCCCGCTATTCGTGCTGCCCGCAAAGATCCGATCGCATCACTTCGACAATACAATTAATTTATTATCTATTGGGCTAATTCATTTTTTAATTTTTCAACTAAATCAACAGGGGTTGGATCAACACCATTCAATATGGCGACGTAGATACTCGCAAAATCAGCAAAGATACAGCCCCAAAGTAGTTGTCGCAAAGGCGTATCCCCTACCAGATGAACAGGTACCGCTTTTGGTCGTAGACCGCTCAGCAATCGATCGCTGATTTCAAATCGTTTCAAAATCCGTGGATGCTCAAACGAGCTGAGGATATCAAAAACGATAAATGGCTTATCGACAGGATGTGACGCCCAGCCAACAAATTCATTATGATTCATTTCGGGATATACGTTCCAAACGGCCACATTTTTGGCATTTTCATTCCAACTAATCTTCCACTTGTAGGCAACTGGTCCCGTCAAACGACCCCCGTAAAAAACAGGTGTTTTGCCAACCGATTCAAGCGCTAACTGTTTGGCTGGATTTTTTTCAGTCGGTACATCTGATAGCCAGTTTTTTGTCTCATCCTGTAACCAATCCGATGCCTCACCTATTTCGTCCAACAAAGAAGTCTCGACAACACCAAAATGTGACAACAATAGTATCAATGCGCGTAGGTTGAACAACATAGCCATGCGCGGTTGCATACCACTTGGTATAACAACACGGGCAATCTTGCCCTCCTCGGCACTTTGTACCAATTTTCCACCTGCTGCCAACACGCCTACTTGCGCTGAACATTTCTGCGCCTGTTCCAGACACGCCAAGGTTTCTTCGGTATTTCCAGAGTAACTACTCGCTATAACAAGTGTCGAGCTGTCTACATAGGCCGGTAAATCGTAATCTCTGACGACCTCAAATGATACTTTTAGCTTTTCAGATAGCCATGCTTTTGCCAGTAGTGCAGCAAGAGCACTTCCACCCATGCCAGCAACAACAACTTTTGTTATGACTTCTCCACTCTGCTCCCCATCAACAACTTTTACATCAAATTTCACCTGCTGCCATTGATTGGCTGCCACCCCTAGTGCATCCTGTGGATCACGTTGTTTCAATACATTTGCATCGTCTAGCATACTATCCTCCTACGGGCTGTGTATTGCAGTTCTTATTAATACTATGATACACTTTTTGTAGTTAAAGCATAAGAGGGTGGGCATGTCAGAAACATCAAAAGACGAGCAAGAATTAGCAAGGGCACTTGAAGGTGTTGCGAATGCTGGTATCAAGCCAGCTGCAGGTAGTAGCGTACACAACGGCGTTATGCAGCCAATTGTGCCACCCAACTCACCTGTCGCTCCTCAGCCAGCTCAAGATAACAATCAAGCTACCGCCCCCGCTATTGGACAAGTTAAAGTTCAGTCATCGACATCTCAAAATGATGCTTCAGACAGTACTGGTGATGGCAAGGATGCCCCTCTTCCTGTCGTGCCTCCTATACCACCAACACCAGAGCCTGCCACTACAGATACCCCTGCCCCAGCCGCCGACACTTCGAGTGAAGACACTACAGCTTCTAAGCCACTTGATGCAATCAAGAACGCAGCGCTAGAAGAGCTCCGTCCACTTGTTGACAAACTCGATGTCAAAGCTGAAGATAAATTTGATACTTACCTATTACTCATCCGTAGCACTGACGACATGAGCCTCATTGCACCTGCCCACGAGGCAGCAAAGGCTATCCAAGATGAAGCGCGTCGTGCACAAGCATTATTGGATATCGTCAAAGAAATCGACTACCTTTCTCATCAAAAAAATCAATAGCAACAAAAACTCCTCCAATCGGAGGAGTTTTCATATAGAACTCGTATCTTACTTTTTATGATCAGTGTGGTGGTGTACGGGCGGATCAATAGGCGCCTTTACTTTTGTATGTATTTGCGCATCCAATACAGCATGGTCTAGTTCGCGACGACTCTTGAAGTAATAAACGACTCCGAAAGTAATTGCTGCGACACCTAGCAAGCCAATCGCTACTTCTACCGGACCAGTTGTCGGCAACTCACCAACACACTCTTTTGTAATTACTACTGTTGCAGTATCATTCTTGTCACCATTTTGCGTGCTAATCGTACCTGTATTTACTAGTTTGTTTGTGCCACATTCTAGCTCACTTGCTTTTGGTAGTGTTGCAGTAAAGCGAACGTAGGCATTGCTATTTGGCGCATAGCTACCGATATTTAGACCGCTTGGAGCAACGATTTTGTCTTCCTTAATTGATAGGCCGTCACCATCTGGATATCCAATGTTTTTAAGTGTTGTCGAACCGGATACGAGCGTAACGCCTTTGGGTAATTTATCAAGGGCAACAACATCCATCTGATTAGCATTGCCGACATTGTCGTAATAAATTTGATAATCTACCTTTTGACCAGGTTTCGATGTAATACTCTGATGCCATTTGCCCTCACCGTGAGAACGTACACTTTTTTCGACAAGGAAGTTTGGTGAAGACATCGAAACTTTGACCTTAAAAATTGCATAGCCAGAATACTCATAGCAACCCTTCACCTTGCCGTCCATCGACTGATAACCGACAAGTGCACCAGTATTCGTTACAATATTGTCCGATAGCGCAAACCCGCCAGTTGGCTTGATGTTGTTGTAGTAACGAGCCGATCCTGCGACATAAGCGACGTTGAATTTTTTGTCACTCGTCATGACTGCATCGTCCCAAATTTCTTCTGGCGTTGCATTGTCAGCAGTCACGAATCCGTCAATCGAGATGCTATTACTATTGTCGTTTGGTACGTTGACGGCAATTCGAGTATTTGTTGCGGTCAAATTCAGCTGAGATTTTGCGTTATTGTGTACCAATACACGGACCCAGTATTCTTTGCCGTCCTCTACCTCTATGTTATTTTTCCAACTACCAGATGTAGAGATAGTACTGTCTTTGACCGTCAAAAAGTCACGTTCATCACCATACGCTTCATTGTTGGTAATAGAGTTAAACGTAATGTAGGTTGCTGCATTTTGGATTGTAAACGTTGGACGTTCAGGACCATATGCCGATGCGACACTGGCACCCACAACCAACACCGCTATCATACTGAACACAATAGTAATTCGGTTCGTTAGAAAAGTTGTGATATTTTTTATTACTTTTGCGTTCATTATTATCCTTTTATCTACCTTTATACCCTACCATTGAATATACTGTCACCCGCTGGCGAAGGGCCAGCACTTGGGCGAGGAGGCCTGCTACTTGCACCAGGAGCAGGTGAATTGTCATTAAAACTTGGACGTGGTGGCGTGTAGCTGTCACTTGGTGAAGGTCCACTCGGCTTGAGCTCTGGCGTGCCCGGCTGACCACCCTGAAACGGAAGGTCTAATTTTGGCAATGGATTAAATTGCGGTAACTTGTCCAGCACCGGAGGTGGAGGTGGAGGTGGTGGCGGAGGAGGAGGTGGTGGAGGTGGTGGTGGCTCAACTGGTGGCGGAGGAGGAGGCAATTCTGGTGGATGATATGGTGGCGGAGGAGGCAATTCTGGTGGAGGTGCCACTGGTGGTGGCGGCGGAGGTGTTTCAATGACGGGCGGATGATACACAGGAGGAGGAGTGTGGGGACGCTCAACGACAGGAGGATGATATGTCGACTGCGGTTGATAGACGGGTTTTGGTGGAGGTGGAGATAATTCTTTGATTCGTTGACCACCACACTGTTCACGTAATTCGATCGTCTCCATTGCGTGAGGGGGATTCGGATTCTTGAAAGTAATAACTGTCTTTGTGCCGTTACCTTCGGCATGATTCACATAATTATCCCAGGCAATCTCATAATCACTACCTGGTGTTACCTGGCCTATTTGTTCAAAGCGTGGGTCAACACCCCATTCACTTTCATACGCATACTTGATTGGAACACCCGTTTCAATCTTTGTTGACGGATCGTTGAGGATATCAAGAACACGTCCGTGCATATCCTGCATCAACTCTGGCTTAATTTTAAATGTCTCAGCCAATGCATTTGCAGACTGCATATCATCTGGTAGATTATCTAAATGCATGGCATGAATAACAGATGATAGCTGATGTGGTGAATTTACCCAACGATTGTGCGTTAGATCATGCAAGCCAGGATGACCATTATCAAGTTCCGGATTTGCATTTAATTCTGGGCCTAGGCTGTGTACACTATCTTTGTCTAGATAGAATGGATTTTCATTTGAATGATACTCAAAATCGCCAAGACTTAGCCCGTTAACTTCACCACTACCCTGCTCTTCCAGTACATCTTTTAGGGGTGGATTACCATCAGCATCAGGCTGATCTACACCGCCACCTGGTACATTCTCGCCAGAGCCAGCACCAGAGCCGTTTGTATTACCACCGATACTAGGTAACCGATCGAAAGCGCCCAATTGATGCAGTGTACCGATGCCACCACCCAGACCTGCTGCCAGTCCCGCCCATGCCATCGACTTCCTTAGATTCTTTTGACGTTTATTGATTTGTTCGCCAAAGCCCGCAGAGAGAGTGTATGCTCCCCCTTTCAGTAATTCTTTCCAGTTACCAGGCAGGTCTTTTAAATCATCAAAAACTGTACCGTGTTCGTGCTCTTCTAACTTACGCCCTCGAGCCTTTTCGCGAATAGCGAGCGTGCGCATGCCTCGTATAAAGGTTGTGCCCGCTAGACCGAGTGCGACACCACCCGCAGCACCACCAGTCAATAGAGTGATACCGACACCGGCACCGACACCGGCACCCATGAACAAAAGTTGCCGCGCGGCCCCACCCTTGCTCAACCAGTTGATGACTGAGCCCATAGGACCTTTTTTCATAAATTCATTTGTTCTATTACGGACCCTTGTTTGTTCCGCATCCATGAACAACATACCTTTTTGAAATGCAAGAACGTTCAATCGCTGCACTTCTTCTGGATCACTTTGCTTTAATGCCGCAAGCTTTTCCTTGTCCCACAGAGTAGCCAGTTCTTCGTCTTGCTTTAGCTTGAGCTTTGCAAGTTTGCGCAGTGTTTTTCTATATTCACCCTGGATGACTTCAAACGGACGCTCTCGTCTCTTTTTACCAAAAAGACGCGTACCTCGCTGTGAACCGACTCGCGCCATTTCCTCGCGTAAAAGGGCAAGCTTTTTTTGCTTTTTGATGACACGTTCATTCAACGGCTTCTTCTGCTCGTTGGCATCTTCCTCTAACGTAGCCTCGGTCGACAACGTGTTTGTTGGCACGCCATCAACTTTTGGTTCAGCTGACTCGTGTGTAGCCTCTGCATCCTTTTCTGTATTTTCATCTTCTACAGCATCAAAATCATCATCACTTGGACGCCCAGAACCTGGCGTCTCGATACTTTTGGGCATATCATTTGGTGTTGGATTGGATTGTTCCGTCATTTTGTGGTGGTCTTTTTTTGTTTTGGTGCGACTTACTCTGTTTGCATGCTAGCATAACCTCTATAAATTGTCAAGTCTTCCGTGACAATAATGCAAAAAATACCCCGCTCTTTTGCGGGGTATTTTGACAAAAATGTAGCCTATTGCTGTGGTTTTTGCTCGTCCGAACCAGGTGCTGGTGATGCGACACCTGGATCAACAGGAGGCACCTGTGTTGATGTATCTGGTGCACTTGTTGGTTCAGGAGAAGTACCGCTATCAACACTGCCCGCGTCAACAGGGGATGCTCCAGGTGTAACAGGCTCGTCATTGCCAAGCTGTGGCGCAGGCGTGTGCGATTCGCGTGGTGGCACGGCTGGTGTCTTTGGTTTTTTACCGAATAACTTTGCCCAAAAGCTAACTTTTTCTTCTTTTTGCGGCTGGGGCGTTGGTTGACTATCTGATGGTTGCATAGACTATATCCTGTTTAGTTCCTTTTAACACTAGCGGATTCCTGGATTTGTGTCAAATCCATTCGCAAATATTACCCGTATGGATGATAGTGGCGTGCGTATCCGGATACGTATCAAGGAAAAATTTAGGTGTTATGAGTTTTTTATCAGCTAGCGAAAAATCGTATGCACTATAAGTATTGTTCTTTACTTCTACCAAATCAAGTTCATGTGACAATGATCGCCAATAGTACCGTTGGACACGTTCATCACGTGCTTGCCAGTGCTTCATTCGCTCATTCATACAAAAATTCTCCCACAGCACGTCGCGATCGCCACGTAAATCGAGCGGTTGTAATGATTGGATAAGCGCGTTCCTAACGCCAAGGTCATAAAAGTACACCTTGCGCTTGCGATTGCTCAGGTTACCCTTGACCGTACCTGTTAACGCTGACAATCGGTAAACGACAAACGCCATCTCGAGGAGGGTTATGTAGCGTTCAATCGTCTCGACTTTCACCCCAAACGTATTTCCTAATTCGTGATAAGAGACTTCTTGCCCTATTTGTAATGCCAACGCCTGTAACAAACGTGGTAATAGTTGACGCTGACGTAATTCGACAAGTTCCAAACTATCTTTGTATACATAATTGTTAGCAAGCGAGATTATTTCTTCGTCAGCACGAGCTTCATCCGTTAACACAATACCCGGATAACTACCTAGTCGGAGCAAGCGTGGTAGTATTGTCTGTAGTTGCAGATCGTTGTAACCAAAGTATTGCTTGACCTCCGCCAGCGACAGTGGCATCAACATAAATTCGTATGCTCGACCCGTCAATGGTTCCTTTACCTTTCCGGCCAAATCAAATGATGAACTGCCGGTTGCGATAATATCGAGCTCGGGATGTGAATCAATGAGTAGCTTGAGCGTCAAACCAATATTTTCAACGCGCTGAGCTTCATCAATAACAATGCGCTTTGCCTGGCCTATCACCTGTTCAAGCGCTGCAAGACTAGTCGGCCTGAGCGCATCTGCAGTTACCATCTCGTCGCAATTGAGATATAGCTGTTCATTATCTGGTACCTCGTCCAAAATCTGCCGAGCAATTGTTGTCTTACCAACACGACGAGGACCATAAATAACAATCACCCGCCCTCGCCCCAAATGGGAACGGATAAGCGGAGTGATTGTTCTTTCGATTATTGCCTTCATACTGGAAATAATAGCATAAGTTATTTCCAGTACGCCAGTGCTCTTCACGTTTTGCACTTGGACGTAATGCGATACGTAAAGCGTGGATTACATCATTCCCATGCCAGGCATACCACCACCCATCGGTGGTGATGCAGGAGCCTCTGCCTCTGGGATTTCAACGACTAATGCACCCATAGTAATAGCAGTTGCCGCAATTGATACTGCATTTAATACTGCTTCTTTTGTCACACGTGTCGGATCAATGACACCTGATTTCTTAACATCTACCAACTTGTTGCTAGGGTTATTTACATCAACGCCCATTCCCTGCTTGGCAGACTCAACTTGTGCCAAAAGTGCCTCACTGTTTAGACCAGCATTCGCAGTAATCAATGTAAATGGTACGCGCAAGGCAGATTTGAGAATCTGACGACCCGCATTGATACTGTCTGAACCTTCTGCAACAATTCCAGTTGCCAAATTAACCAATGTCACACCACCGCCAGCAACGATGCCTTCGGAAAGTGCCGCTTTGGTTGCTGCAACTGCATCATCAACACGGAATTTCTTTTCATCGATTTCTGTCTCCGTTGCGCCGCCAACTTTGATAACGCCAACCTTACCACTGAGTGCTGCTGCACGCTTTTCGTATTGCTCTTTATCGTATTCACTACTGGCATTTTCAGCTTGTGCAACAATTTGGAAAATACGCTTTTTAACGGCACTCGCCTTGCCTGCACCCTCGATGATTGTCGTGCTGTCTTTGCCAACAATTACCTTGCGAGCACTCCCAATAACATCCAATTCAACATTTTCAAACGTCAAACCATTGTCTTCACTAATCACAGTTGCGCCAGTCAGCGTTGCCATATCTTCAAGGATTTCTTTGCGACGATCACCAAATGACGGCGCTTTGATTGCAACGGTATTTAACATTCCTTTCAGTTTATTGAGGATGAGTATGCTCATCGCTTCGCCCTCAACTTCTTCAGCAACTAATACCAGATCTTTTTTACCCGCAGCTGCTAGTTTTTCGATAAGTGGTAAAAACTCCGATACGCTACTGATCTTTTTGTCAGTGATGACAATAGCCGGCTTTTCATAAACCGCCTCCTGGCGACCGGTGTCAGTGACAAAAAACGGCGATGACCAGCCACGATCAAGACTGAATCCCTCGACAACCTCAGCTTCGAGCTCCAAACCTTGACCCGCCTCTACAGACACTACCGCATCCTTACCTACTTTTTCGATCATACCAGCGATCGTATCGCCAATTTTTGAATCACCCGCACTAATCGTTGCGACTTCAGCGACTCGTGCTGTTTTACCTGCAATACTTTCGCTCATTTTGTCCAATTTTTTAACGACTTCTGCGCCCGCAGATTCAATACCCTTGCGCAGTTCCATTGGATTATGACCAGCGGCAACCATACGGTTAGCTTGCTCGAGAATATTGTATGTTAGCACCGTTACGGTTGTCGTACCATCGCCTGCTGTTTTGTTCAGTTTACTCGCCGCTTGTTTGATCAATTCGGCACCCGTCTTGTATCCAAGTGTCTCGTCGTCTAGCTCGGGTAAATCAACTGCTTCAGCAACGGTAACGCCATCGTGAGTCACTGTTGGACCACCGTAACCCTTTGCAATCACCACATTACGACCTTTTGGTCCGTATGTTACTTTTACCGCATCATACAATGCTTTTGCTCCGCCGAGTACACGCTCGCGAGCATCATCGTCATAAAAAACTCTCTTTGCCATTTCTCGATCCTCCTAAACCGTCGCTAGAACGTCTTCTTCGTTAATAATTAGATATTCGGTATCACCGATTTTAAGTTCGGTCGTTGCATATTCTTTGTACACAATTTTGTCACCATTTTTAATGGTTTTTGCCTCTGGTCCAACAGCAACAACTGTCGCGACAACTGGCTTTTCTTTGGCTGTATCTGGTAAATAAATACCGCTGGCGGTTTTTGTCTGTGCTTTTTCGCGGACAGCAACCACACGCGCGGCAAGGGGTTTAATTGGCGCACTCATAATAAGCGTGTTCCTCCGTTTTATCTCGCATTAACTTTTGTAACCCCATTGTAATCAAAAAAATTAGCACTTGCAAGTCGCGAGTGCTAATTTGTAGTGTCTTTTCAGAGACTAACGAATTCTGCGAACATGAACTGCAGACTCACGATCATCATCACCAAAATCATCTTCACTGTAATCGTCAGATGTTGCTCGGCGAGCTTCGGCATTTCGTCGTTCAGTCCTACTCTTAACTCCGAGTTCTGCCTCTGTAAAATTCAAATGTTGATCATCACTTTGATGATCAAGTTCATAGTCTGTCTGTGTACCATCAGACTCACCAGAAAACTCACCAAACTCAACCTGTTGCGCATCATAATCCACTTCAGGACCCTCTAAGACATCGGGGTTTTGATAACTATCCAATCCATCACGTATTACTTCTTTTAAATGTGTTTTATCTGCTTTTATAACACCCCTGCTTTCCCAGGTATTTTCCCAATAACCTTGGCTCTCGTGACCTTTGCGCTGACTAGCATCACCATGATCCTGCTTGCCATTGTGACGTTCGAATGTTTTTGCTTTTTTTGATTGCGGTTTTTCCATAAAAGTTGTCATGTTTAAAATTATACTGTTTTTTTATATTTTGTCAATACCCTTATGCTTAGGTTGACTTTTGGCAAATTTTATGCTAATGTACAAACAGTTCAAAAACAATTCAAAAAAACAAATATGCACCGTAATCACAACAAATATCAGGGTCATGATCGCACTTCTCAGACAAGGTATCTTGACGCCTTTCAACACACACATACTGCCGTCCGTCGAAACCTACATATGGCGAAACATGCAGCATCACATGTTACAGGTACATTTGGAGCAAGTCACGAGGATAGACAGGTATTCGCACGTGCAGCAGGTGATTTCGCAAGCAACCTCTCAAGCAACGATCCTCGTATGATTTCCTCGCGCCTAATGGCCCAACTTCCCGATTATGTTCATGCAATCCAGACCCTACCCGACAAACGCGACCCAAATCATCATGTACGACGAATCAGCAAAGAGGAACGAAAGCGAGAGGTTGCAAAGACAATCTCATATAACAATACTCTCCGCGATATCATAAATTACAATCCTCAGCTACAACCAAATACTCTTCTCAAACTCGTATCAGCCATCACAATGCGTTATGGATATTCCAACAAGGAACGAGAGCAGGTCATCGAGAGAACAAGGGGTGACCTAAAGGGTCTACAGCATGAACTAGCATTTGAATCTGTTCTGTGTTACTTGCCCGAAGGGTTTGAAATGGTTGAAACCACTGACCAAGACGATGCGCATGGTGCTGATTATATGGTTCGCTGCCCAAACAACACAATTGTTTCTATTGACGTCAAAGCAACAGCGCGACTTCAGGATGAAGCCCGAGAACGAAAAGCATACTGGGCGTCCAATCATAATCAAGCAATACCCAAAAACGAAATTATCCTTCATTCTGGCTTTGAGCGAGATGACTTCGAACGCCAAAACCCATGGCGACCTACGCATGACGCGATTATGCGCGTACTACCCGATGTTGAAGCCCAGTTACTACATGCATCTGGCGACACTTCCCACCCTGTTAAAGCCATTGTTTAATAGTATTTAGTATGTTATAATATTATTAGGAAATAAGAGATGGCCGAGTTTATTGTAGCTACCGATAACACCGAAGGGCTCCGAGAAGAGCTCACTCTTAATGTTCTCTCGAAGACCGCTATTCTTTTAACAATTGCATCTGCTAAGGAAAGTAAAGACATCTGGTTCTTGCCTCAGGAAGTAGCCAGCAAAGGCATTGATAGAGGGGAAATCTTTTACGGTCAAGCTGGCGCCAGTAACGACGTAGAAGAAATGCTACCCTCTTTGATCGATACCGAGGGACGCTTACTTATTCTTCAGATTGATGAAATCTAATCAGACTTCGAAGAAACGGTTCCTTTTTTCGCAGCAGGCAACAGATTACCAGATTCCATTAACTGGGCGATATCATTGAGCCCATTTTTGTCCGTAATGCTATTGCCGCTCATGTCGAACAACGTGATGACCACAAGGTCATCTGCATCATTATGACTCACCACCACTGCTCCGGCCGCATGCTTTTCGTTCATATAATTAATAGTGCTTTGAGGCTCATCCACACCCGCATTAATGACGTCTCGGCCCTGCAAAAGGACTCCTTCTGTCAATGCACTTGCTATCTCCGAGTCATCTATAGATGTTCTCGCGATAACTACTGCGCCATCATCCGGTAACCACTCGGCGAACGCTTTGCCGACATTCCATACATGTTCGGTTGATAGAGTGTCGCCCGCACGGCCACGAATGTCATCTGTAGAAAAAGTTGTATTCATGTCTATCAACTATACAGACTTTGTCTCACAGGGTGAAATCTTTTTATAAAAAATATATAATACTGGTCGATTAAAACACTGCTGGTTATACTAAAGGTATGGATATTAGATTTGCCACACCAGATGAAGTAGGTGCTTGGAATACACACATCCTCGCTAACCCTGATGAGGGCAATGTATTTCAGGGTGATGAGTTTGCCGAGCAAAAAAAGCTCGGTAACTGGACACCTCGACACATTGTGGCACACAAAATTGCCATAACGGTGCTGGAAAAGCCCGTTCTAGCCATCGGCAAGATGTGGTATATACCCAAGGGCCCCGGTATTGAATCCACCTCCGCCCTCAATGATTTGTTACCCAGTTTGACTACTTTTGCCAGGAAAAACGGGGTATTTGCAGTGAAAATTGAGCCCGAATTGGAAAAATCTAACGAATCAATGAGACTCATCGATGAAATGGGGTTGCTATCTGTAAAACCGATACAACCTCATAACTCAACGGTTTTGCTGGATATATCACCAAAACTCGACGACATCATGGCGGGATTAAATCAAAAAGGACGCCATGCTTTGCGTCGTGCTGAACGTGACGGCGTCACGGTTGAACAGGTCGATACGAACGACAAAAACTGTCGGCTATTCTACAAAATGCTCGCCGAAACAGCAAAGGCGCACAGTTTTGTTGTCCGTCCCTATGATTATCAATCTTCATTTTGGCGTCGATATACCAATGCTGGTCTGGGACAGTTATTTTTTGCATATCATGAAGGCACCCTAATCACCTGCGGATTTGCAATGGTGTTTGGCAAAAAAAGCCTCTACAAAGACGGTGCGAGTATTCGCGAAAAAACAGTGTATGGAGCAAGCCATTTGTTGCAATGGCACATGATTCAATGGGCAAAAAAGCAGGGTTCAAAAACACACGACCTAGGAGGAGCACCTCCGAGCGACAAGGTTCATGATGAAAAACACCACCACTACGGCATCGGTCGGTTCAAAACGAGCTTTAACAAACAGGTTACCGATTATGTCGGTGCCTACGACCTACCTATCAAGCCAATTCATTACAAACTATGGCAGATATTTGCTGAGCGCCTAACCCTTCGCCACTGGTGGCGTAAACACCATCAGAGCTGGTATTAATTCATCGGGATTGTCTTCGTTACGGTAGAGGCCGATTTATTTGTAGCCAGCGGTAGAGTGAAATGGAACACTGTCCCCTTGCCCGCCTCTGATTCAAACCATAGCTTGCCACCCATTCCTTCAATAAACTGTTTCGTGATAAACATGCCCAGACCGGTCCCTGGAATATTTGCACGATCCGATCCCTCGACACGGAAAAATTTCTGGAACATTTTTGCTTGTTGTTCGGCCGGAATACCGAGGCCTGTGTCCTGTATGTTAATTTGGGCTTTATCTCCAATTATCTGGCACGAGACAACAACCTTACCCTGTGGACGATTGTATTTGATTCCATTACTTATAAAGTTCGTGAGTATGATTTCAAACTTTGTCTTGTCGGCAATTATCGTAATTGGCTCTTTTGGTGGCTGGAATTGTATATCGATGCCTTGTTCGACGGCGGGCGTCCTCTGTACCTCAATCATTTCCTTGATTTCACTAACCGCATCAATTTTAACCAACTCAAACTTGGTGCTTCCCGACTCTAACCGGGCAATATCAAGTAGCTCGTTAACGAGATTGCGTAGACGAATAGTGCCCTTGTATGCCTGAGTAGACAGGTTTCTTGCCATATCATCGATAACGCCCATTCCATCATCGAGCATCATCGACAGACTACCGATTATGGCCGTTATTGGTGCTTTTATCTCGTGCGTCGCAACGTTAATGAATTCTTTATTCTTTCGATCAATAGCTTTCTCGGCCTCTTGAATCTTGCCAGCCATATGATTCATCGTCTCTGCCAACTGCGAAAACTCCTTGTCACTCATCCGCTCTGCATCAATTCGATGGCTTAAACTACCCGATGAAAAGATAACTGCTCCACCAACTAATCCTACGATGCTACCGACTGTTCGACGTATAAATGCCGAGCCCACCCACAAAAAACTTACCAGCATGACTCCACCGACCAAAACAGCAACAATCTGGGCATTCGCCAGTGAACCCAGCGCTATCGCCGAAGGTGATGCCGCTACAACCTCCCATCCCGTTTTGCCTACCGGGTCAGTTGCTGCCAGATAATTGACATCCGAATTATTAAAGCTACCCTTGCTATCAGCCTTGAGCGCTGGCCTGTACAAGCCCGCTTCAACCTCTGGATAACTTGTGTCACTGTCTGTATCTGCTATTACTATGAATACTTTTGAGTTATCTATGGGCGTACTCTTCCATGAAGGGTAGATGAACCCTTCATGATTGAGGTTGTACGTTGCTAGCACGGCACCGTTTTCTATAGGATACGCAAACATCACATCCTTTGTATCACGATCTTGCACGGTCAACGCCTCGACAGATTCGTCCTCGTCTATGGCACGTACGATCGCTTGTTGAACCTTTGCGTTATAGGCATTGGTCTTTATTCCACCGGTTTCAGACTTGCTGATAATTTCCTTTTCATCATTGATGATCAACAACTGTGATGTTTCTGGAAAAAACGTCACAAATTCTTTCATTTTGTCATTTACAAACTCTTGTTCTTGAGTAACTAATTCACTTGTTTTTGTCTGATAAGCAGTGACGATTGCTGCCTGCAGGCTCGTGCTTTTTTGTAATGCAATAGCTATCTCACCATAGAATGGCTCGCAGGCCTTGCCCGGTGCCTGCGTAAAATCACTGTTTGTCTCGATAAAGGTCTCACAAGCTTTATAGTCTTTGTTCAGCTCACTACGTTCTGCTCTGTTTTCACTTTTTATCTCAAACAGCCTCTCGCCCGTATTTTTTAGAATAGTTTCGCGGATTTCAAACTCTTGACCCAGTTTTGCCGAGGTCGCGACTGCAACACGTTTGAGGTTAGCAACCTCTGCTTCGCGGACTGTAGAGCTGAGAATCACATAAGTAGCAATCCCCGCGATGAGGAGGATGAAAAATGGCGGCAACAAAACCCGCAATAAAAACCTACCCTGTAGACTAGGGTGACGAAGGGCTTTGACGACGTTTATGAATAAGTTTGTCACAAAGTCCACCCGCATGAATGAGTAAATGGATATACCTTTGTCTGTTGATTTGGAGTCATAGTCCTAAGTGTAATCGTGTGATCACCCACGTGATTACGATTCAGTTGCCAATCACTATAGGCTACCTCTTTCTCGGTTTGACCAGGATTAAACTCTACAGATTCCTGCCCGTGCCAATTCCCATTATCCCTTTTCCACTTGTATTCAACCTCACCAGGAGCATTCTCACCAATTATTGTAAAGATGAACTCATAAGTTATTCTGCAGTACTTTGTAAGGTCATATGAGGTGTTCTTAGTTACGTTGTCACTTATCATTACGTAAAGGGTGGAGGGGGTGGAGGGGGTGGAGTTCCACCACCAGAGGAACCACCATCATCGCCACCATTTCCGCTACCTCCCGACGACCCGCCACCAGAGGAACCACCGCTAGACCCGCCACTGCTACCCCCGCTGGAACTTTTTGTATCATCTTTTTGCGAATCCGTGCTCGTATTGTCCTCGTTGTCAGAGCTACTTGTATCCTTTTTGTCTTTTTGAGAAATTGTCAGAACTCCTGTCGAGTCCCTGCTGGCTACTAATTCGTTTTGCTCGGAGGTAATCAAGGGGTTGATCTTTGATATATCACTAATACTTGCCAATGAGGTGTATCGAAAAGTAACCAGTGTCAGCAAAGCAACGACAAGCAAAAACGTGCCCACAATAGCCATGGCGTAATCTTTTAGGTATTTCTTTATTGCTTGTTTTCTGTTGCCACCCATATTATTGTCACTTACTGTGATAGCTCACGGACGACATCTGCGTCGTTCCATGGCTCTTTATTACCTTTGATGACTCGGAATTTTTCGTGCCCCATACCCGTAATCAGCACCATATCGCCCTTTTTGGCAACATCTAGGGCTTTTCGGATAGCCTCACGTCGATCTGCAACTTCGGTTGTTTTGCCGTCACCCTTGGCAGACTGAATGCCCTGCATGATTTCAGCACGAATAGTATCGGGGTCTTCGTTATAGCTCTCTTCGTCAGTCAAAATAATCCTGTCCGCGAGTTTTGCTGCAATTTCGCCCATAATCGGTCGCTTTACCTTATCGCGATCACCACACGCCCCAAATACTAAAATAATGCGATTTTTAGTAATCGCCTTTGCTGCCGTAAGGAATTTCTCGAGACCATCAGGTGTATGAGCATAGTCAACAATCACATCATACCCCTTGTTTGTCTCGACACGCTCAAACCGCCCCGGTATACTTTCTACGTTTGCAACGCCTTCAATGATGTCGTTTACTTTTAGTCCCAGTAAATACGCGGTTGCCGTAGCAGCCGTCATATTGTAGACATTGAATTCACCCGGAAGTGCCGTCGCCAGATTAACGGTCGTCTGGTGATCAATAACCACTCGCGCCTCACTACCCTTTCGGTATAGCTTTGTGTGCACAATCTTTGCTTCGGCTTCGTCATGTTTACCATAGGTGATCTTTTGTGCACCTGCATAAAATTTGTCGAAGTATTCGTACCACTCATCGTCACGATTCAAAATGATAAACTCTGGTTCACCTTGAAATAATTTTGATTTTGCAGCAGCGTAATTTTCCATCGTCTTGTGATAATCCAAGTGATCTTGCGTCAAATTGGTCATGATAGCAGCCTTTATTGGCACGCCGTCTAGTTTGTGCTGATGAAGCGAATGGCTCGTTACTTCTAGCAGAGTGTAATCGACCTTTGCCTTTTTTGCGTCACGGAAAAATCGTTGCATCTGTGATGTCAAAGCCACCGTTGCATTCAAATCATTAATTCTGCTATCACCCGCAACTTCGATAACAGCAGTTGTGAACAGTGCTGTTTTGAACCCAGCTTCTTTCAGAATCTCATTCAGATAGTAAAGAGTTGTTGTTTTGCCATTTGTGCCAGTTGCCGCGATAACTTGCAGATCTTTTGCCGGATTGCCGTATCGAGCACTAACAAGTCGCACGCGACTCTTGCGATAGCCCTCCTCTAATCGACGTACCGCCCCCATTGGCAACGCTTTTCGTGCTACCCCAACTAATAGCCTTTTCATACTTTTTATTCTATCACCTGTCGCTACATGTAACCACTGGTATTTTGCTGTGATACGATGGTTTCGATGAACAGTGTCACGCAGGAACAAGCAAAAAAACTACTGATAGCAGGAAAAATCGGTGTTATGCCGACAGATACGGTTTATGGGCTAGTTGCACGCGCACATGATGTATCTGCCGTGCAAAGAATGTACGCTCTAAAAAAACGTGAACAAAAGCCCGGTACGCTTATCGCAGCCTCAACTAAACAGCTGATTGAACTGGGTGTTTCACAATCAGAAATCAACAAAGTAAAAAAATGGTGGCCAAACCCCCTCAGTGCAGTACTTCCGATTAATGAACGAAATTACTTGCACCAAGGAGTAAACACCCTCGCAATGCGCGTTGTTGCGCACCCAGAGCTAATTGCACTACTCCAACAAACTGGGCCATTAATAACATCGAGCGCCAATCAGCCCGGTGAACCACCAGCCACAAATATTAATGAAGCCTTTGCCTATTTTGGTGATGATGTCGATTTTTATGTTGATGGCGGCACAATCGTGAACGGCACACCGTCAACTATTATCCGCCCCGTTAATAATGGCGTTGAA
This sequence comes from bacterium, assembly GCA_030429445.1. Lineage (GTDB taxonomy): Bacteria > Patescibacteriota > Saccharimonadia > Saccharimonadales > Saccharimonadaceae > UBA2112. The sequence goes on from JAUIFG010000008.1 coordinate 34,494, forward strand.
ATTCTCCGCAAAGGTAGCATTGCACCGTAAACCTTTACTTGCGCTCGTGCGACCTCTATACTGACAGAGATGAAAATACTTGGAATTGAAAGTAGTTGTGACGAGACGGCGGCCTCTGTTGTAGAGGATGGTCGAAAATTATTATCTTTTGTCGTTCAAACTCAGATTGATATTCACAAACAATACGGCGGAGTTGTACCAGAAGTCGCAGCCCGCAGTCACATCGAAGTTATCAACCCCGTCATCAATCAAGCCCTGACAGACGCAAACTGCACATGGGATGACATTGATGCAATCGCCGTCACCTACGCCCCGGGGCTCATTGGTTCTCTGTTAGTCGGCACTCTCGCCGCTCGAACCCTCGCGATCATTCATGACAAACCGTTGTATCCAATACATCATGTTGAGGCTCATGTATATGCAAATTTTATCGTAGAACAGTCGAGCCGTTCGTCCATCTCATCAGGGGTAACATCTGATGACAGTGGCGAAAAGGCGAACACGACAACATTTAGTCCGAATGGTAGCCGAAAAGGTGACCTGGAACTGCCTAAACAACAACCAAAGTTTCCCATGCTTGCCCTCATTGTCAGTGGTGGCCATACACAATTGGTACTATTCCACGACCATGGAGACTATGAACTACTGGGGCAAACACAAGACGATGCCGTTGGTGAAGCATTTGATAAAGTGGCAAAGATCATCGGCCTACCCTATCCTGGTGGACCGTCAATTGCTAGTGCCGCTAAACAAGGTGATCCGCATCGCTACAGACTACCAAAAGCAAAATTATCCTGTAAGCACAAAGGTCCTCATGACGTGCATCGTCGGATGGACAACAAGGCAACGGCGAGTAGCGGACTGAGTCGTACCCAAAAGTACAACGAAGGAGCAACACAGCCGGTAACGCAGTTGGGCGTCGATGAGGTATGTCATGCTTATGATTTTTCCTTCTCAGGCCTAAAGACAGCCCTCCTACGCGCCGTTCAACACGAAACTGGTCATGATTACACATTTCCATCACACGAGCTTTCTGCGCTCTTAGACGACGTCCAGCGTAATGATTTTGCGGCAAGCTTTCAATACACTGCCGTCGAAACCCTGGTTGATAAGACAGAAAAGGCATTCAACGACTATTCACCTACTAGCGTTGTCATTGCTGGCGGTGTTGCTGCCAACCAGGAACTTCGCAAACAATTACAAAAACGACTATCCATCGACATTGAATACGCTCCCCCGCAGCTGTGTACTGATAATGCTGCCATGATCGCAACACTGGGCTACTACGTTGCACAAAAAAAGATGCCATCAAACCCCTATAATTTCGAAGTAGTTCCTAGTCTATCTATGACAAAGACGGCATGGGCTAACGCTTTATCAAACGAATGATCTTTTTCGCCAACGGCAGACCCTTTGTCCAAACAATATATAGCGGTGAAAGTGACTTATCGTAGGTTCCAACCAACCGATCTTCGTGATCGGCAAAGCTTCGCTTAAAATTACTGACACCGTCAGAAACTAATCCGTTCATATCATAACGTTCTAGACCCCATTCGCGCATTTTGCAAATCGCATGCCACTTCAACGCATAGTTAGCGCGAAGCTCCTGGCCAGTACCATTCATGCCCCCGTATAGTTCAAAAGCAACATTGGTGCTAATCGCCAACCACAAGAATGCAATCGGCCAACCATCTTTGTATGCTGCAAACACCGGTGAAGCATCACCGAGATTTTCAAAAACATCAATATAGTACTGGTTGTCGTGAAGTGCAAAGTCTGCCCTATTCGCCGTCTCTCGATAGATCTGTAGGCATTTTTCCAGCTCTTCCCTATCTCTTACCTGACGAATTTCCACTCCATCTTCATTATTTGATTTGCGAATATATTGCCTTGTTTTCTTGCTCATTGGCCCTAGCAACTCTTCTTCTGATTTACTGAGGTCGAGAATGAGAGTGTCGGGTATAAGAATCGTGTTTTTTGATTTTCTCCATCCGTGCGGCAATGCCGGTAATTCTGCCCAGTCTGGTTCGATACTAATAACCACAGCACCGTAGTGAGATTTGGCGTAACTAGCGACAGCCTCTAGCACGTTTGCTGCATAACGAACATCTCCAACTGGACCCCTGGGAACATACGCCAATGCCTTGAATGGCCAAGGCAACTGTTTTACTAAAATCTGAGCCGCCCCTACCCTGTTGTCGTTCATACCATACGCAAACAATCGTTCAGCCTTCCAGCCGTGCGCCGCCTTTGTCTGACCCCAGCCCCAAAGTTGAAGGGGATGCCCCTCCCGCTCCAAGACAAAATCATCCCAATCTTCCCTGTCAGTACATGTTTTTAACGAAATCATACCCTCATTATACAACGGCAGTGCCTGTGTTATAATTACAGATAGAGATACACGTGTGAAAACAGCTATGCTTGCAAAATACCAGATATCTGTCTTTGCACGTGAAAATATTTGAAAAAGTGATTTAGTAGTACTAATACGGTAAAAGTCAGGAAAAGATGCGCCTTATGAAGCTTGGCAAAATGTATAATCCCAAAGATTTTGAACCAACAATCTATCAGATGTGGGAGACTTCTGGTGCATTCAAGCCGAGTGGAAAGGGTAGTCCTTATAGTGTTGTTATGCCTCCTGCCAATGCAAACGGCAATTTACACATTGGTCATGCACTAACCATTGGGCTCGAGGATATCCTTGCTCGCTTTTATCGAATGCAGGGTAGGGATGTCATCTACATCCCCGGTGAGGATCATGCCGGTCTCGAAACATGGGTTGTATATGAAAAAGAGCTTGAAAAAAACGATCGATCCCGCACTCAGTTTAGTAGGGAAGAGAACTACGCAAATGTTCGTGACTTCGTAAACGGACACCGAAAAAACACCGAATCTCAGATACGCGCACTTGGTGCGAGCGTTTCTTGGGATAATCTCGTTTATACCTTGGACGAAAAGGTTGTTGATAGGACATACAAGACATTCAAAAAACTTTGGGATGAAGGTCTCGTTTACAGAGATGAGCGCATCGTTAATTACAGTACAAAATACCAGACAGGGTATGCCGATATCGAGGTGAAGTACAAGACAGAAAAGGGCACATTGTGGCGCATCGCATATCCCGTCCTTGACCATGTTGACGAAATTGTTGTTGCGACAACTCGTCCCGAAACACTACTGGGTGATACAGCTGTCGCAGTGCATCCGGATGATGCACGTTACAAGCACCTCATAGGCTCACACGTTGTTGTACCCCTGACAAATCGTGAAGTTCCCGTCATTGCCGACGAACATGTTGACCCTGCATTTGGTACCGGTGCCGTCAAAGTAACCCCCGCACACGATCCAAATGATTTCGAAATCGGCAATCGACATGACCTTGAGCGGATTCAAGTCATAGGTTTTGACGGAAAGATGATGAATGTTCCTCAGCAATTTGAAGGTCTCGAAGTGCAAGAAGCGCGCAAGCGTGTATTAGCAGCGCTTGACTCCGCCGAACTACGTCGTGGTGAAGACGAAATTGAACACAGTGTTGGATACGATTACAAGAGTGGTCTTCCGATCCAACCACTCCTCAAAAAACAATGGTTTCTAAAGATAAAGCCTCTTGCCCAACGTGCAACTGAAGCAATAAAAGCGGGTGAGATAACATTTTATCCCGCCAGTAAGCAATCAGCACTCATCAACTATCTAGAAAACATTCATGATTGGAACTTATCGCGACAGATTCCTTGGGGCATTCCCATCCCAGCATTCCAAAACACCAAAAATCCAGATGACTGGATATTTGATAATAGGGTAGACCAAAAAACAATCGATGTAAATGGCACAACATACAAGCGTGAGGAAGATACCTTTGATACGTGGTTCTCAAGTGGTCAATGGCCCTATATCACGACCGATTTTCTCGAAGAAGGGGAATTATCAAAATATTACCCTCTATCTGTCATGGAAACAGGCTACGACATCCTCTTTCCATGGGTGAGCCGGATGATTATGTTCGGTCTCCATATTACTGGCAAAGTTCCCTTCAAAGAAGTCTATCTCCACGGCCTCGTTCTTGATGAACACGGTCAAAAAATGAGTAAGAGCAAGGGTAATGTCGTCAATCCAATGGATATGGTTTTTAGTCATGGATCCGATGCGCTTCGCCTTGGCTTGGTGACAAGTCGTAGCGCTGGTCAAAATCAAGCTTTCAGCGAATCACGCGTCGTCACTGGTCGCAACTTCTGCAACAAACTGTGGAACATTGCGCGCTATATAGAAGGTGCGCTGCCTAATGACTTCACACTTGGCAAGCCTATTCCTGTCAGCCTTGCCGATCACTGGATTATCAGACAACTCAATGTCGCTTCTGAATCTATCACCGAACAACTCCAAAACTATCGTTTTGCAGAGGCAAGCGAAATTGTCTATCACGTCATCTGGGATGATGTCGCAGATTGGTATATCGAAGCCAGTAAAAAACAGGTAAACCCACAGCTACTTGGCTGGGTACTAGATACAGCTCTTCGTATCATGCATCCGTTTGCTCCTTTCGTAACAGAGGCTATTTGGCAAACACTCGGATGGCACAAAGACGAGACACTCATCCAAAGTACATGGCCTGAAGCGGTTAAATTTGATGAAATTACCGCCTCCGAGTTTGAACAACTACAAAAACTGATTATTGAAACTCGCTATGTCCTCAGTGAACTGCCTACCAAAAAGCGCTACACTCTGGTATTCCAAAATGATTCACTCATCGCAGACAACGCCGAACTCATTACCTGGCTGACTCGATTGGAAAAGGTCGAAAAGACCGATCAACCGTCGGGATTGCGCCTTGCAGCCTCAAACCGAGAAGCATGGCTAGATATTGACCAAGAAACCCTCTACGAACACCAGTCAAACCTTGAAAATCGCCTTGGTGAAACAAAAGAAGACCTTGCCACTCTCTCGGCACGCCTGGAAAACCCCAACTATATAGCAAAGGCACCAGACCATCTTGTCGAGGAAACTCGCAAACAACTAGATGAAAAGAAAGCTCTCATCGCTCAATTAGAGCGTGAGCTCGACGTTCTCGACTAAAACTCTTAGACGTTTGGCCAAATAATACCGCTACCACCAAAGTAGCTGTTACGGCCAAAGTATTTTGCTATGTCGTATTTTCGGTGGTCATCACGGGCTTGCACCCTAGGAATTCCTGAAAATGCATGTTGCAAAGAAGCACGTTCAACGTGCGTATGAGAACCACCATCACCGTGATCTAATGCGTGAGCACCCAATCCAAACGTTGCTACCGCAACGGGTAGGGATAGGGCAACGGCTTGGTCAAACTTGGTATCGTGAACCAAAATACCGAGCGCTATGATGACGCCGATACCGATAAATATTCGCTGGAATAGTGTTTTTAACATGTTGGTGTTTTATTAGTAACACCTTCATATTAGCATAAGTTGTATAAAAAGTCAATTATATGTTACTTGTGATGATAGGGGTGGTTCAAGCTAATTTGCTGGGCACGATAGAGTTGTTCTGTCAGTATTAATCGTACGAGTTGATGTGGAAACACGAGAGGGGAGAGCGACCAGACAAAATCAGCCCGTTGGTGCAGTCGATCATCAATACCATACGCACCACCGATAACAATCACCACTTTTTTCGATGAGGTAAATGTATCGTTCAGAAGTTTTGCCAGAGAAGGGGAGTCGATTGATTTACCCCTCTCATCCAACAATATGACAAAACTGCTACTGTCCAAACGTGAAAGTATACGCCCAGACTCATCTTGACACGCCGCAGCATCCCGCAAGGAGCTGTGTGGTAAAAGTATCCATTCGATATCAAACGGCTTTTTCAGACGATTCTGGTAGTGCGCAATGCCTTCATCGACCCATTGTTCGTGCTTTTTGCCGACTGCAACAATGGTAATCATGCAACACGCAACTTTTCGGCAACAACACGTAAAACATCGCCAGAGACAGCAGACCCCTCCGCGCTTTCTTTCCACGCAGTATGTTTTTCGAGAGTCTCCTCTAAAGCCTCGTGGAATCCAAACACATGGATATGAGCATGGGGTACGCCAAAACCCTCTACGAGTAGTCCAATTCTCTTGTAATCTGGGTATGTATCGCTCAGCCTTGTTTGCATCTGTTTTGATACATCAAAAAGATGTTGATACGTCTGATCGTCTACGTCCCATAGGCTGTCAATCTGTTCATTTGGGATGACAAGCATATGACCTTCTGTAAACGGTTGAATTGTCAGTAATACAAAGCAAACATCATCCTGATAGATAATTTCACCCGGTATCTGACCTTTACGTATTTTAGTAAAAATTGAATCTTGCATAATTCTATTGTATCTCAAAATTGACAATATATTATACTTATGTTAAAATTAGAATATGAGTTCTTTCGAAAAACAAAAATCGACAACCTCTACCAACGACGCAAAAAACATAGAACTTCGAAATATAAACGCTTCACATTTGCCAGCGCTCAAAGAATTATTCAGCAAAAATCAAGATTTTTTTGGTAAAGGAGGCATCATAGCCGATGATCTGTACGACAGAATCGAAGATGAAATATCCTCAAACCAACCCGATGGCATACGAAGAATGGGAATTTGGCTGGCCGATCGAATGATCGGATATGTTGGACTTATCCAGGAAGACATGAATGCAAACGAAATTGAAGTTTCGTATGCGCTCGACAAAGAATTTACAAAGCGTGGTATTGCCCGTGCAGCTATACAAACTGTCACCGATCACGAAACTGATGATGGTAATCAAGTGATTGCCGAAGTTGAAGCACGCAATCACAAGAGCATGCAATTGCTCGAAGATCTGGGATACAAACGGCAACAACGCATGCGAGATGGTCGATTTGTATTCAAAAAAGATGCCACAGATGTCGAAAGTCTGATGCACCGACTCGAATTCTAATCTGTTAAAATGATTAGTGTCGAGTGAACATCGGACATGGAGAGGTGCAGGAGTGGTTGAACTGGCCGCTCTCGAAAAGCGGTATGGGGCAACTCATCGAGGGTTCGAATCCCTCTCTCTCCGCCATAAAAAATGGCCCATACAGATGGGCTATTTTTTATGGTACACCCGATACGATTCGAACGTACGACCTTCGGCTCCGCAAGCCGACGCTCTATCCAGCTGAGCTACGGGTGCGCGTCGGCGCAACCATGCAAGCATATCATAATTTTACAGAGGTGACAAGATGAAACTAGAGTCGAAGCATGCGAACCAAACGATCAACAGCATCGAGTTTGAGATCTTTCATTGGCAAAATTTCACCCAAAACATCAACAATATCCTCACCAGCTTCCTCGGGAAAATACACTGTTATGCTTGGCTGGAACCGTTGTGTTGGAATGAGCATTATCGAAAAATCTTCACCATCCCGAATAACTCCAAATGACTTGAAATCATCGTATTTATACAACTTGTTATCTATCGTTAGCCCGTCCTCGGTCAGTGAATAATTAAGCTCGCGAGGTGCACGGCGCAAATAAACCACAATAATAAACACTACGACAGCAATCAGCGCAGTAAATGACCAGGCTTGCGTCCACACAGACAGGACAACAAAGCCTACTGTAATGAGCGCAAACAACACAAACCACTTTGTGCCTTTTTCTTGATGAATGTATTCGTGGGCTGTCCATGATACGGATTCATCATCACCAAAAACCCCTTCATCTTGACCTTGAGTAGAAGGTTGCCCCGTAACAACTTTATTGTCAGAAACGGGCTCGTCAAGCGCAGCCTGAAAAGCAGCTGGATCAACTGGACCCGAGACAGCAGGTGTTGTTGGTGAGGTCACTTGATCAAACTGTGACGTAGAAAATTGCGGTGGCTCGGAAGGCGAAACGACCTGATTCTGATCAGGACGCTGCAAATCAGGCGACTGGTTCGGTTGCATGATAACATTATAGCATGAGCGAAATAAACGCTATTCTCGAAAATAACTCGCTTTTTTAATCTGTCACGTTCAGGTAAATACCCCAAAAATATACAGTCAACACCAGGACAACAAGACTGACGATAAGCGCGCCCGTGGCTATAGCGAGAGCAAGGTTGCTTTTTGTCAGAAGTTTTTTGATTCTTTTCTTCTTCATAAACTTCCGGTCCCTAGCTACCCCCGAGATACGTATAGTAGGCGGGTGATGTCCAGCCACTTACTAAGGTCGATTCGGTTTCTAGCTTCATTCCAGTGATAAAATTATCTGACTGATTAGTACTAAATCCGGTGGCACTCGTTTTTTGATAACCAACACCGTATCTATATCGATCGTTCCCACTGTTCACTGGGTCTGTTGGCAAATCTGCCATATACTCTGGTACAAGTGAGCTTTCAATTGAATCCATAAAGCATGCGCTCTGAGTAGCTCCTGGTACATATGTCGTATTACTGCAAGTGGGGTAGCCACCATTGTCTACGTGGTACAAAAACAATGCTTTTTCGATTGATTTCATCTCTGAAAGACGCTCAGAGTCCCTTGCTCGCTGGGTTATCCCGGAATAGGCAACTGTCACAATCGCTGCCAAAATACCAATCACAACCACGACAATGAGGAGTTCAACGATGGTGAAGCCGTTTTGTTTATTTTTTGCCCACTTCATATGCTTCATTATACACGCCCACGAAAAGAGCCCGACCTTTTGGTCGAGCTGTTTTCATTTGGCGGAGGAGGGGAGGTATCGCTCCATCCGCCAGCTGACGGATTCCGCTCCTCCGCTTGCTTGAAAAGAAAATAGCTACGCTGCTTTCTTTTCTGCGCTTCGCTACGCCGAACCCCCGCTTTGTTTTGTCTTACGACAAAACGCGGGAGTTCGGATCTCGCCACAGCAAAAAGAAACGAGCCCAGATGGACTCGATTCTTTTTGGCGGAGGAGGGGAGATTCGAACTCCCGCTGCAGGTCTCCCCACACTAACGATTTAGCAAACCGTCCCCTTCAGCCACTTGGGTACTCCTCCATATTTGATTGTAGAGTCTCTATCGTGATACTCCTACGTTCTGCAAAGTTCGGGGACGGTTTCCGTCCATACATTTGCGTTTCACGCAGCAGCCACTTGAGCTATTTTAGCACTCTTGGCGGAGAGGGAGGGATTCGAACCCTCGGTACGTTTTACCGCACGCCGGTTTTCAAGACCGGTACCATCAACCACTCGGTCACCTCTCCGTTCATACTACTGAGTACTCAACAGACATTTTAGCAGATTACCACTGTTAATCCAATGGTTGTCGACTAATCGAAGCGACCCAGACAGTTTGAGCACCTGCGTCTTTGAGTTTTTGGGATACGTAGTTTATCGTCGCCCCCGTTGTTACAACATCGTCAATTAACAAATATGTCTTTTGAGGGTTGATGGAACCTTCGTAAATAAACGCTGCCTGCGCCTGTCTGATCCGCTGTTGCCTTCCTGCTGAACGCTGTTTGGTTGATTGAGCACGTTTCAAACTCGTCTCGACGGGAAGATTTCTTAATTTGCCCAACTGTCGAGCGATCAACAGCATATGATCATAACCCCTCTGGCGAATATGTGAACTAACCGTTGGAACGGGAATAATAACCGTTTCTAGCGGTAATTCCGGTAAATAGTCGTGAAGTAATTCCGCAAGAGGACGGTAGGCTGCGCGTGCATTTGTAAACTTGAAATTTCCAATCAGACGTTGGATATGTTCGCGCCTATCGGCGACACACCAAGCTCGATCATAAAAAACATTGCATTCACCACACACCCCACTCTTACCCGGTAAACCCTTGCCACATGCAACACAGCGTAAAAATGGCTCATCTAAGATGTCGTTTTTACAACCATAACACAATAAGCCGCCTTCATTTCCACAACCAGAACAGAGGTGGGGCGCCAAAAAAGCAATACTGTTATCAATCATTGTAATTTTTACGTATTTACACGTCCTCTGGTTGATTATCCTAGTAGTATTAGTTATACTGTAAGGGACTAATTGTCAAGAGCCAAGAGTAAAAGTGGAGGATACGATGGCCCGTAAACAAAATAACGATGATCTCTTAATTGAGGACGAGTTGGCCGCAGCGTTTCTGAACGACGATGACGACCTAAGCAATAGCGACGAGACCGCTACCGTCACGACAACAGCCGAAGATGAATCTACTGATGATGACTTTCCGGGTCAGCTTGCTGTAGATGTCTACGAGACTGAGGATAGACTAGTCGTAAAAGCTCGAACAGCTGGTGTAAACAAAGACGACCTAGATGTCAGTATCAGTGATGGTATTTTAACTGTCAGTGGCACTCTGAGTAGTGGCGACGAGACAGGAACAACAAACTGGCACATTCAAGAATGCTATTGGGGCGAATTCAGTCGCACCTTGGCTCTACCTGTTGCCGTCAAAGAAGATGAAGTAGAGGCCGTTCTAAAAGACGGTGTTCTGACAATCAGCTTTAATAAGGTCAAGCAAGAACAAGCAAAGAAGATCCAGGTTCTATAAATAGAATCGTCGGTAATAAAAACTCCCGCTAATTGGCGGGAGTTTTTATGTGATTCAGAGTAACTCTATTAGTTTCCGTCTGTGAAACTTTGAATAACAAAGTTGACAACAGCGTAGGCAAGGATTGCCACCACAACACCAACGATGGCATACAAAATTGTGTTCTTTGCATCTGCGACTTTTGTCGAGTCACCACCAGACACAACATAACGAACACCA